>CAYQXM010000004.1:0-71468 GCA_964421295.1 uncultured Pirellulales bacterium | reverse complement strand
GCTATGGGTTGCCGGTGGAGGTTCCGGATCGGAACCTGCTGGCGGTGCTGGCAGCGCCACGCGTTGAGGCGTCGGGGGAGGCGGCGGAGATCGTTCGTGGAGCGCTCGTTCGACCTGAAAGCGGCACGATTGCCCGGTCCGTCGGGAGCGGGTCGGGTCGTGCTGCAGCCTGTGCCGAGGCAGCCCCACACGGTGGCCGCGGCGATCAGCAGGTGCAGCAGGCCGGAAGGATGCGAGAATCGTGCCATATTGTTGTGTCCGGTGTTCAATATTCTTCTCCCTAACGCGTGTTGAAAGACAGATCGGTCACCTTGCCTGCGCGCAGCAGCTGCATGTCGATCTTCGACTGCGCCCTGGCCTTCTGAAGCACCTGAAAGGCCTTCTGTTTGCTGGTGAGCGTCTGCCCGTTGACCGTGCGAATGACATCGCCGTTGCGCAGGCCGACGGCGAGCGCGATGGGGATGTTCTCCAGGCCGGTAAGCCGAAGTCCCTCGGCCTCGCCGTTCTGGACGTACGGCTCGATCGTGGCTTTGTGGAACAGTGCCTCCACCTGCGCCAGGCGGCTGGAAGACGAAGCGGGCAACTGAACGGGCGTCACCGTACCCGCAACGGATGTGGGCCGCGTGCTGTTCGGTTCGACCGATCGGCCGACCGTTACGGTCGCATCGGTCTTCAACGCCAGAATCCGCGTTTGCCCGTGATAGCGCAATGTCACTCTATCGGGTTCGATGGACTCGACGGTGGCCGAGGCGACCGTCTCCCCGATCTTGTAGAGGTCCTGCTTCTTGACCTTGCTGTCTTCAATGATCGCATGAGAAATATCGGGAGTGCCAACGACCGTGCCGATGAGCCTCAGGTTGAGTTCTTCTTCTTTGACCGGCAGGAGCGTTGCCTTCGGTGTCGTCGGCGCGTCCGCAGGAGCGGGTTCGGCGTCGCCGAACAGATGACTGTCGGCCACGGCCGCATAGTCGGGAGCCGTCTCGGACTCCGGCGTTGCGCTCTCTGCGATCTTGACCGGTTCGCGGCCGGAAGCCGGGGCGGGCTTGAAGGTCTCTCCCAGCCGAATCGGTGCCACCAGCGCACCGGCGGCCACGTAGACAATCATGACCACGAGCAGGAGCTTGACCGCCCAGAACACTTTGGACAACTGTGTCTTGTTCATTGCATGCCTTCTTCTCTAAAGCCACACGAACTCTCAACCCCACTATCGTCCGGTCCACCTTTGGACTTCATGCCGGAAGGGCACAAGGGAGGCAATCTTGCGGGGCGGGGCAGAAGGATATAAGACGTTGCCTGATTATCGGGCAGTAGGGGCCGAGAAGGGCCACAGTGTCCGATAAATCACAAGTCGTCGCCGCTCAAGACAGAAGGCTTGCGGCGAGGCCATAGGCCGTGTTGGCCAGCCCGTGGAAGAGGATCGGGGCCATCAGCGAGCGCGTGCGGAAGAACAGCCAGGCCATCAGCAGGCCGGGAAAGAACGTCAGGAGAGACAACGCGGAGCTCTGGACCGCCGCATGCGCCACCGCAAAGCACCCGGCGGAAACGACCAGCGTGATCGCCAGCCGCACCGACGGGCGCCAGGAAGCCCCATCGCACAATCTCGTGACATTGTGCTGGACATAGCCCCGGAAGAATACTTCTTCGGCGACGGCGACATACAGGAACTGATAGAGCAGCCAACCGAGCCAGTCCGACCGGTCGGCGATCACGGGGGCTAGCGGAATCGGCAGGTGCAGAGGTATGATCAACCACAACCCCGCGACCATCACGGCCAGGGCACCGCCGCAGACCCAGGCCAGCGGTATCCACATGGATCGGATAGAGCTAGTGTTCAGCCCGAGGCGGGGAAAATCCCGCCCGCCGAACCAACTGGGCAGAAGGGCGGCGAGCAGCAGGACCAGAGGAATCAGCAGCCACTGCGGCTGCAGGACGTGCTGTGCCTGAAGCCAGCGCACGGCGCCGACGGCCAGAATTGTCACTGCCAAGGTTTCTATGAGGAGACGGACTGGGTGAAGATCACCCTGTCCGTCGCAGATAGATCGCGGTTTCGCAAGAGTCGATGCAGCTATCGCGTCCGAGGAATCAGGTTCGATCATCGGATCGCTCCCGCGCGTCCCATTTTCTCATGGCGCCAATGGCCAGAGCCACCAGCAGGAAGGGCACGATCAGTTCGGCGGGCGAACCGGTGCGGGTCGCCGAGAGCGAGCAACCGCCGCCACCGCCGGACGAGGAATCCGCGGCCACGACGGCGTCGCCGGACAGGACGTAGTAGGGCGTGAAGTGCGTCGTCTTGAACTGCAGAGCGTGCAGCGTCGACGAGATGGTCACGTCCCGGATGTCCGTGATTCCCTGCTGGCTGAAGCCGCCCGTGAGCGCGTCATACCAATAGGGCTTGATCGAGCCGGCGTCGCTGACCACGCGGTAGGGAATCGTGATCGTCACCGGTTCGTCGAAGGTCAGGCCACTGGGGCCGAAATCGTAGCTGCCCAGCGTGGTGGAAGCGCTGGCCTTCGGATTCACGATCTTGGCGATCGTGAACTGCACGCTGTCGGGGCAGGCGTTGGCCGGCACGACGATGGAGACATCATCGAGCGAGGCAATCGCCGCCGGATCGGTTCCGACCGTGCCTCCCGTGGCGGCATCGACCAGCACCGAGTTTACCGGGTCCGGGTTGGCGAACGTGGTGGCGGCGTAATAGATCTCGCTTTGCCCACGGCGCGCGTCGGTCCAGACCACGTAAAGGTTGCCGTAAGCATCGACGCCCACCGCCGGATCGCTCTGCGCCGAGTTCGTGTCATCGTCGGGGACGACGACATTCGTCTTCGGCGTGCCGGAGGTCACTTCACTCACGAAGAGATCCGTGTCGCCCCGGTGCTGCGCCGCATGGCGGGCGTCCTGCCAGCAGGCGAAGACTTTCGCGTCGCTCGTACACAGAAGAGCCGGGGCCACCTGCTCGGCGCCGGATGTGTCGTCCGCCACCGCGACTCCGGTCAGCGGCGTACCCGGCATGCCGTCGAACGAGGCGTAATAGACGTCGCTGTCGCCCGAGGCTTGATCGACCCAGAGCAGGTGCATCGTCGTACCGCTTATCGCACCGGCCAGAGCCGGGGCCGTCTGGACGCCGGTCCTGGTCACCAGAGGCACGTTGGCCCAACTCTGATCGGACGAGGCGCCGTGAATGTCGGCCTCACCGTTGCGGGCATCGGTCCAGACGACGACGATGGTACCGTTGCCGTTGAGGGCGATGTCCGGGTCCAGCTGCGCCGCCGTATGGGTGGTCACCTGCGTGGTCGTCTTCTGAGTGAAGCCGTCGGACGAATCGGCCAGATAAATGTCACTGTTGCCGTTCCGATCGTCTTCCCAGACAACATACACATGGCTCGGCGTGTCCCGGTCGACGACGAGCGCGGGGCGCGTTTCGTTCTTGTCTGAATTGCTCACCCGCACCGGCTGCGACCAGGTCGAGCCGTCGCTGGAGATCGACAGATAGATGTCCCAGTTGCCGCGTTGATTGTCCTGCCACACCGCGTAGAGCCGGCCGTCGGCGCCGCACGCGATGTCGGGATTGCACTGATCGGAGTCGTAGCCGGTCACGCGGACCGGCGTGCGAAACGTATCGGCTCCTACGGGCAGACAGGCGGTATAGAGATGCCGCTGGCCTTCCGCGCCGGCCTGCCAGATGGCCCAGATGATGCCGTGTCCATTGCTGACGGTGGCCGGTTTACTGTCGGGCCGCACGCCGGTAGCGGTGCTGAGCGCTTGGCCATCCGCAAAGGCCAGCATTTCCGTGACAAACGTGTACGTGGAGGTGGTCATCGGATTGCCGGCGCGATCGGAGGCCGCGACCTGCACGGTTACCGTTTCGTCGAAGAACATCGGATCGTTCGCCTGATACATATAGCGGTACAGGTTCTTCATCCCGGACCGTTGCGCCCGGCCGGTCGCGCTGTCGTAGGTGGCGACATCGCCCTGATAGACGATCGTATCGCTCACCCGAATGACGACAGAGGCCGGATCGATGCCCTGGCCCAGGTCGGCGAGAGATAGCGTGATGATATGGTTCCGCGGCACCTGGATGTCCCCCGCGGCGGGCGACTGTTTCGTCACCTGCGGCGGCGTCGCATCCGACGCGCTGCTGGTCACCACGATCACGCCGGCCGAGGTATCCTGATCCTGTCCGTCGCTGACCGTGAACGTGACATCATACAACCCCACCTGGCTGGCACTCGGTGTCCAGGACAGCGTGGCGCCGCTCAGGCCGGCGCCGGTGGGTATGGGCGTCGCCGTGTACGTCAGGGCATCGCCATCCGCGTCCGTCGCCGACAACTCCAGCGACAGGGCGGTCCCGGCGGCCACCGCCTGGATCCCGACGCGGGTCAGATGAGGCGGCCGGTTGACGTTGGTCACCCGGATGGTCACGGCCTGCGTGTCCTGGCTTTCGCCGTCGCTGGCCGAGAACGTAACGGTGTAGTTTCCCGCCTGGCTGTATGTCGGCGTCCAACTGAACGTCGATCCCGACAGGCTGGCGCCGCTGGGCAGGCCGGAGGCGGAGTACGTGATGGCGTCTCCGTCGCCGTCCGTGGCCTGAAGCGTGAGCGTCAGCGCCGCATTCTCGGCGACCGTCCTGTTGCTGATGGTCTGCAGCACGGGCACGCGGTTCGCCGGCGGGGCGGTCACGGTAATCGTGACCACTTCGGAATCGTCGAGCTGGCTATCCGAGACTTCGAAAGTCACGTCGTAGGTGCCGGCCTGAGCGCTCGTCGGGGTCCAGGCAAACGTCTGTCCCGAGAGAGTGGCGCCGGTCGGCAGCGCGTAGGCATGGTAGCTCAGCGTGCCGCCATCTGCATCGGTGGCGCCCAACGCGATCGACAGCGTCGAACCCGCGGCGACCGTCTTGTCGCCGATGGCATTGAGCACGGGGGCGTGGGCGGAGCCGGTCGAGCTGTCCTGGTAGGCCCCGGCATCCGGGGTTCCGGTACGTGTCGTGCCGGCCGCATCGAGCGCGAAATCAAAGCTCGGGAAGGTGCTCGTCGGCAGATAGGACATGACGTTCGTTCCGAAGCCGCGGGCCGGACTGTTCGCGGCCAGGTGATAGTTCCGGTTGGCCGGATCAACAAAGAGCTTCGTCAGGCTCGTTTCCAGCGTTTCCTTGGAGTTGTAGGGTGCCGGACTGGCGCTGACGAAAATGTTGTTGTTGTGGGTGGTGGCGTTGAAGGTCGTGCCTTCGAGGATGTTGTTGAAGACCAGGCGTTCATGGCCGCTCACATCGCCCCACAGACCGCTGCCGCCGAGCATGACATTGTTGGCGACGACGACCCGGCCGGTGATGCCGCCCCAGTTGGCGATCTTGGCGCCGCCGCCGCTGTTATAAAGAATGTTGTTGAAGTAGGTCAAATTCGACGAATTCTGCAGGGTGATGCACACACGCGGCGTTGTCACGACGTTGTTGGCGATCAGAATATCCGCGCATTGGTCATACGTGGTGATGCCGTTTCCATGAGTGCCGGTGTTGCCCACGCGGTTCTTGACGATCTGACTCACGTGGTTGCCGCCGAAATAGATGGCCGTCTTCTCGATCATGTCCAGAATGTTGTTGCGAATGATGACATTGCTGGACAGACCGAACATGATGCCGTAATCGCCGGTGACGTTGGTGATCTGGCAGTGGTCGACGATCGTTCCATCATGGTACTGCATGTAGAAGCCGGAACCGGAGATGGATTGAATCGTGCAGTTCTTGATGGTGAGGCCTTTGAACGTGGACGAACCGTTCCAGCGTACCCATTCAAACGCCGTCTTGGAGTTGCGGATGGTCAAGCCATCGATGGTCAGGTAGTTGCCGTAAGCGGTGTTCGACGCGAGAAAGACGGCCGACGGTTTCTGGTTGTCCAGTACGCTGATGCCGCCGGCGAGATGGGCTGTGCTCCTGGGCCAGAGATAGATGCGATAGTTGGTGCCATCCGCCTTGACGTAGTACTCCCCCGGCTGATCCAGAATCATCGGGTGGTTTACGAGCAGATAGGCGTCGGGCTGAGAGCCTTCACCCAGGGTATTAGGCAGTGCCGTGCCGAAGACGATCTTGTGCTGACTGCGGATGAAATCACCCACCGTCGTGCTGAGGACCCAGTTGGAGGCGTTGTGCGACCAGACGCGAACTCCGGCGCCGTTCCAGTAATCATCGGACTGAGTCAGAAAATCGGTGTCGACCAAGTAAGCGGCCTGACCCCAGTTCCCACCTTCATTCGACAAGGCACGGAACTCGCTGACTTCATCGTAGATCGGGTTACTGTGGGCGGGGTCGCAGGCCAGTTGCAGACGGTCGTGATTCTCGTAGAGGACCAATTCCACGGCACTGTTCGCCACGGATTTGCTGACGGTGGCGACGTAGATACTCCCGTAATGCGGATTGGTGGTGCCCTTGACAGTCAGACCCGAATCACCGGCCTGACAGACAGTCCATCCCGTTACGGGCAGACTGCCCTCGATAATAGGGGACTCGTTAGGGTAGTTCTTGAATGTTATGGGACTTCCGGATGTGCCATTGTTGGTGACAGTGATGGATTCCTGATAGACGCCGCCGCGGATCAGCACCGTATCCCCGGCTTTCGCCGTGCCAAAGGCTTTCCCGATGGTCTTCCACGGTGCCTCCAACGTACCGGCGTTCGTGTCGCTGCCGCTGGGCGCGACGTAATACGTAGAGGCCGATAATGTGGCGGCGTCCACGCCCCAACAGGTCACGGCGGCAATGCATATGCCCAAAATGCGGGACAATGCATCTCGATGGAAACCATGTGGGGGCGACAATCGTACTCGTGAAACATGATCCATTTACCATTTTCCTTATGACTCTATATCCCTGAAGGGGGGGCGTTATGCCGCTCCCGTTCCGATCCAAAGTCTATGAATAAATGGTCCATCGGCCAAGAGGTCCGGTCGACAGGATTTTCTTTGAGCAAAGTTGACAGAAAACCGATGAAAGGCTTAGAATATGGCCCGTTTGGCTGGACCAAGCAAGATGCTTCGATGGGGAGGTTTACCGGCATCCTCTTACAGGTGCAGGCCGCGGGTTGGAAAGGTATCTGGTGGTTCTGCGAAGTCCTCTATTGGATTCCGGTGGCGTACTATTATGACGAAGGTGGACCCAGATCAGTCTGAACCTGTGCAGGCGTGCCTGAGGTCTTGTCGAGTTGCGGGCAAGGCCTCTCTCTCCCTCGTGTGGGTCCTGGTTATGACGTTGTTGATCACCTCCGGAGTCGCCTACCGGTTGCTGGCGAAGGGATACCGCCACATCTTCGATGAACCCATTGCCTTGCCGGTGCCGCTTCCCCAGTTCCCGCAGATGCTGTACGGATGGACCGGCGCGGATGTGCCCATTCAGGCGAGTACTCTGGAGTACATGCGGACGCATTTCGCGGACGATTACATCAGCCGCCACTATATAAGTAGCGGCACCGGACAGTGGGCCGATCTTTACGTTGTCTATTGTTCGTCACAGCCAGGCGGTATTATCGGTCATAACCCCACATACTGCTATCCGGGCAACGGATGGACATTGGAGGGGACGACGCCTTCGCGAATCGTCACGCACTCTTCTCGCACGGTGGATTGTCTCGTCCATCGATTCCATAAAGCCACCCCCGTGTACCAGGAGATCGTGGTCGTGAACTTTTATGTTGTGAACGGTCTCATCAGTGTCAAAGAGAGGGATTTCTCTGGCTTTTTGGCGCGAACGCCAAACATTGCCGGCGACCCGGCTCGATACGTTGCCCAAGTTCAAGTGGCCTCGTTAAGCGAGCCCGCGGCTCGAGCGTTGGCTCGCGATATGACCGACACGATCCTGAGTTTTCTGCCGAATACGAGCGGCCCGGTCGGCGCGGAAACGGACGCCGGACCACAAAAGAACGGGTCCCAATGACCCCGTGATGGCCCGCAAAGCGGCACAAAGTCTTCAATTGTCATAAGAGCTTGCAAGGACAGGGGTTATACGCAGTTGTCTGGTGTAACCCACGCAGGCGGAGTATGCCCGCGTGGCGACCGGGGAGTTGCCGCCGTTTCATCTGAAGCGGGACAAAACTGTGTTTTAGAGGTCATCCACTGAGCGGGAAAAGCCGTATATAGGGGGTATGACTCTTACGGATGCTGTCGGCCATTCGTCACACGATGGAGTGAGCCCTGATGTCTTCAGGGACTCACCGGTTGGGACGAGACGCCGGGTGGTGAAACGAGATAACGAAGCATGAACAGTCCAGCGATAACTCTGGTTGTTGGGTGCATGTTCAGCGTGCTGGTGTTTGTCCTGTCGCCGGCCCACGCGCTCACGGCGTATCTGGCCTCGGTGATCTGGTATCCTTCTCATTACACCGTGCCGATGGGGACGATCGACTGGACTGTCCGTCGCATCGTGATTCTGGCGCTTCTGGCCAGGGTACTGCTGGATCGCGATCTTGTCAGCCAGTTCAAACTGATACGCTTGGACAAGCTCGTGATTGCCCTGTTCACCTGCGAGACGCTGGCGGGTCTGTGGACATCGCCGGATGCGGGGCCGTTCCTGGAGTACCAGAGCGGACAGATGTTCGATATGTTGCTGCCGTACTTCGCGGTGCGTCTGATTCTGGTGAAGAAGGAATCCTATATTACGCTTCTGCGGGGCATTCTGGCCATCAGTGCGCCTTTTGCCGTGCTGGCCTTCTACCAGTTCCTGACGGGTGGCAACCCCATCGGTTTCATGAGGGCGTACAGTCCGAAGCCGCGCAGCATCGGCTACCGCGCCGAATTGACGTTCGAAGTCTCGATCATGTTGGGATTGTACTTCGTCGCGCTGGGGGCTGCGTGCGCCGGGTTGTTGCGTTTTGTCACGCACAACAAGTGGATCTATGTTGTAGCGCTGATCCTTATGGCCGTCGGCACCATATCATCCAGTTCCAGCGGCCCGATCCTGGCTCTGCTCATGGCCGGGGCTTTCATGTGTCTGTACCGCTGGAAGCATGAGTGGAAACTGGCTCTGGCCGTGACGGTCCTGTTGTGCGGGGGCATTGAGATCGCCAGCAACCGGCACTTCTACGATGTTCTGGGCGGGCTGACGCTGCAGCCGGAGACGGCGTGGTATCGCAGCCGCCTCATCGACGTGGCGATTTCCGAAGGAGGCATGTCCAATCATTGGCTCCTCGGCTTCGGGACGATCGACCCCGGCTGGGGCCCCGATATCGACGGCCGCGGCCACACGGATATTGTGAACCACTACATCCTCATTCTGGTCTATTACGGCCTGGCGGGTTTTGTTCCCTTCGCTATCATGAACTGGGAAGCGGCCCGGTCTCTGCTTTGGGCCGGGAAACACGCGCTGTGCCAGGCCGATCAGTGGATGGCCTGGACCCTGGCCGCCGGACTATTCGGCCTGGCCGGGGCGTTCTTCTCCGTGTCCCTGTTTGGTCCGCCGACCACCACGTACTATATGCTGGTCGCATTTGCCGGGGCGATGCCGGCGTTCATTCTGGAGGGCTATCCTCCACCTCGCAGGGCGCTGCTCCTGGCACAGAGATAACGGCCGTGCCTCATCATCGCTGCGGGGGAGATATCGAGAGTCAAACACCATGACGGGTCATCCTGAGACGAAGACTTTCGCACGGCCACTTGTTCCCAAGCGTTCGCTCAAGCTCAATGCATTGAGCAACTGGACGACGCTGTGCATCAACGTTGTCGTCGGTTTCTGTCTGACGCCGTTTGTCTACCAGCATCTGGACAAGCCGGGATTCGGCATCTGGACACTCGTCGGATCTTTCACCGGGTACTACGGCCTGTTGAACCTGGGCGTCGGCTCGGCGATCACCCGCTACGTCGCCCGCTACGCCGGGCAAGGCGACGAGGAATCCCTGAACGAGACGACCAGCACGGCGATGACGATGTTCTGCTGCACCGGCGTCTTGGCGGTGCTGGTGTCGTATTTCATCGCCGAGCCGCTCGCTCGGTTCTTTGAAGTCAAACCCGAGCACTTCAACGATTTCCGGCGGGTGGTGCGGATCATCGGTCTGGCCACGGCCATCAGCTTCCCGGGCAACGTACTGGGGACGATCATCCGTGCCCACGAACGCTTCGTTGCGTCCAATTGTGCCTCCGTTTTGTCGACGTTGCTGGGGGCGGGAGTCTCGGTTGTTCTGCTCGTACGGGGCTGGGGCTTGTCCGGCGTGGCGGTCGCCGCGGTTGTGGCCGAGTCGACGACGCTGACGGCGAACCTGATCCTGTGCCGGTACCTGACCCCGCATGTGCGGATCCGGTTCGCGCGGGCACGCTGGCGGATGCTGCGTACGCTCATCGCCTATGGCGGTGTCACGACCATAATCGTCGTCGCGGACTTGATGCGTTCGGAACTCAATTCGGTCGTGATCGGCAAGTGTGTCGATATGGCCGCGGTGGGCGTCTACGGGCTGGCGGGGACGAAGATCGTGAAGTACATGGTTCAGTTGGTGACGGCCGGATTAGGTGTGTTGACACCCCGGTTCGCCGCGCTCGATGGTTGCGGCGACCATGACGGGGCCAGAAGACTTCTTGTCAAGGCCTTGGGCGTGTCGAGCGTCTTGGCGTTCGGCGCCTCGATGCTGGCGATCGTGTTCGGCAGGCAATTCATTTTGTGGTGGATGGGGCCGGATTTTGCCGATTCCGTCCCCATCCTCTGGATCCTGGCGACGGGAGTTGCCTTCGCTCTGGCGCAAAATCCGGCCATCGGATTCATGTACGCTTTGAACAAGCATTACTTCTACGCGCTGGCCACGATCGTCGAGGGCGTCGCCAATCTGACGCTCAGCATCATCCTGGTGTCGCACTACGGTATCCTCGGCGTGGCTACGGCCAGCCTGATCTCGATGCTGATCATCAAGATTCTGGTCATGCCGATCTATGTCTCCCGCCTTGCCGGGCTTTCCGTATTGGATTACGTCAAGCCGATGATGCCGGCGTGCATGGTCGGAGCGTTGTTGACGCTGGCCGGCCTGGCTCTGGGCGTGGTGACACGCGAGTACCGCGGGCCGGGCCTCCTGATCGGCGGCGGCGTGGGAATGACGGCGGCGTACGTCTTCGCCTGTGCGATGGTGGTCTCGAAGGGAAAACCTGCTGCGGTGAAGCTTCTGTTGACCAAGGGGCGTTTGGAGGAGTGATTCCTATGGCTCAATCGGGGGGAAACATCGTCACGGTCATCGTCTTGGCCGGTGGTACGGGAGAGCGTTTTGGAAATGGCGTGCCCAAGCAATTCCTGAAGATCGCCGGCCGACGCGTGATCGAACACACACTGGCGGAGATCGAGGCGAGCGAATGCGTACGCGAGATCGTGGTCGTGTCACACAAAGAACACATCGATCTGGTGCACGAGTTGGTCCGGAAGAACAGGCTCGCCAAAGTGGTCAAAATCGTCATCGGTGGAGACACCCGGCAGCAATCCTCGTGGCAGGGGTTGCTGGCCTGCTCGAGTGACACTTCTCGCGTCCTGATTCACGACGCGGCTCGACCGTTTGTCACCAGACAGATCATCAAGGACGTCGTGGAAGGGCTCGCAGACGCGGAAAGCACCGATCCCGTCATCAAGACGGCGGACACGATCATACGGGCTGATCCCGCGCTGGCGTTCATCGAGACGATTCCGGACCGGTCGGTACTCTTCAGGGGGCAGTCGCCGCAGGGATTCCGGTTCGACGTCATCAAACGAGCGCATGAACTCGCACGGGAGGAAGGGTACGACGGGGCACCGGACGATTGCAGCCTGATCCTTCGCTACAAATTGGGGCGTGTCCGTCTCGTTCCCGGCGCCGAAGCCAATATCAAGATCACCCATCCGATTGACTCGTTCATCGCCGACAAGTTGTTCCAGATTCGCACGCACGAAATCGGCCAGAAGAGCCGTGATCAACTGCGCGCCGTGCTGGGCGCGCGGGTTCTCGCCGTGTTTGGGATTCAGGGAGGGATCGGCCGTGCCATAGCGAACGTTGCCGAAACACTCGGCATGCAGGTGCATGGCTGGGGCCGGGATGTGAACGTTCAGGACTATGACGTGGTGCAACGGTCGCTGCAGTCGCTGTTTGAAAAAACGGGGCGGATTGACCACGTGGTCAACGCCGCCGGACTGTTGCGCATGGCACACGTTGAGCGTTCCGACGTAAAACTGTTGTCCGAGCAGATCGGGGTCAATCTGTTGGGCAGTGTGAACGTCTGCAAAGCGTCCATCGGTTTTCTTCGCGCCACCGGCGGTCACGTGATTCTCTTTACGTCCAGCTCCTACACGCGCGGACGCGAAGGGTACACGGCCTACAGCGCGTCCAAAGCCGCCGTAGTCAATTTCGCTCAAGGCTTCAGCGATGAGATGAGCGACTATGACATCAAGGTCAACTGCATCAACCCCGAGCGCACCGCCACGCCTATGCGACAACAGAACTTCGGTCACGAAGACGAGGGGTCGCTGCTGAGAGCGGAAACGGTGGCCATCCAGTGTCTCAATGTCATGGCCAGTGCGATCACCGGATCCGTGATCGATGTGAGGAAGATCGACGAAGCGCGGATCCTGGAAGCTTTCGGTCTGTAGTTCGCTTAGGAGACTCGACTTGCACCCCATAGGCAGGTGGATATTTCGTTCTCTGGTATACGCCTCCACGAGGGGTTACAGCCGGCTGGCGGGCTCCGATCGTCGCACGGTACTCCTGTGCTGCAATGACCCTTTGATGATCGACTACCTCGTGCCGTTCTGGGAGTTGTTCCGCCACGATCCGCGTCTGCGGGTCTATGTCACCTATCCGGTAGCCACGTCCGTGAAACTGACGGAAGATCGCATTCGCTACATGCACGAGCGTCTTCCTTTCCCGACGGTGAGCCCTCGTTGGGCGTGGGCCCGGGCGTGGGATCTGGTCGTGTGCGCCGACCATTGTCTGGATGTGTGTCTCAGGTCTCCTGTGATTCTCATCGGGCATGGGGCTCCGGGAAAAGCCGTGCCGGGCGAGACCACCGAATATGCTTTCGGCAAAGCCGCACATGATGCCGAAGGCCGGCTCATCTACCAGCGGATTTTTGTCGGGCGTGACGTGGATGCGGCGCGGGCCATCGCCGGGGATCCGCATCTGAAAGACATTGTGGCCGTTGTGGGGAACCTGGAGAACGACAGGGTCCTGGAACAGGATGCGCGGAGAGCGGAATTCCGCCAAGCCTTTGGGTTCCAGCCGACAGATACGGTCGTGTTCGTCCTGAGCACCTGGGGAGAGCACTGCCTCTGGCATACCATGGGTGATGCATTGCTCGAGGAATTCCGCAAGCCGATCGGATCATTCCGATTCGTCCTCAGTGCCCATCCTCACGAGTACCGCGCCAAGCCGAACGGGGAGAGAGTGTGGGGGGAGTACCTTCGTTCACAGAAGCAGTACGGCTTCATCGTGCGTGAGCCTTCCGAAAGCTGGATACCCTACCTGGTTGCGAGTGACATGGTCTTGTCGGATTATACGAATCTTGTTCAGGCGGCGGTTCTGCTGCGAAAGCGTATCCTCCTCACCCCGGTGCCGGAGGAGGTCATATGGCAAGGGTCCATAACTGCAAAGGTCCGCCAGTTCGCACCGATCCTGAGAGACGCGCGGACGCTCCACCAATGCTTGCGTGATACAATCCAGAACTACCCGTTCGGCCGGCTTCATGATCTGGCCCAGTCTGTCCATCCATATCCCGGTCAGGCGGCCGACAGAATTCGGAGTGAGATCTACTCTCTCCTGAGAATCCCCGCACCGCCCAAGTAGTTGAAGGGTAACGAGTCCACTGTGAGCACAGTTGAGATCAACAAGCGGTTGGTGGCGGTCAATTCCGCCAGCGGCATGGCGGCCCATGTCCTCAATCTGTCGGTCCTGGTCTGGCTCCAGCAGCACCTGATCCGCCGGATCCCGAACGACGAGTACGCCGTCTACGCGGTTATCATGAGCGTCATCGTCTTCATCATTCCCCTGGTGACGACGGTCCTCACGTCCGGGCTGGGCCGATACGTGGTGGAGGCGTGCGCCCAGGACGACGAACGCCGGGTCACTCAGATCACCTCGACGATGTTCGTCGTTCTGCTCGGGGCGGGCTCCGTGTTTCTGGCTCTCGGTTTGACCCTGGCCTGGCAGGTCGATCGCGTGCTGTCGATTCCTGCGACCTACCTGTGGGATGCCCGGCTGATGATGGCACTGCTGGTGCTGGGGTTTGCCGTCACTCTGGCTCTGACTCCTTTCAATGTGGGCCTGTATGCCCGCCAGAAGTTCGTCCTCTCCAATGTAATCAATGTGGGCAGTGAACTGCTGCGGTGCACGCTCCTGCTGGGCCTCCTGCTGGGGGTCAGCACGAGAGCCCTGTGGGTCGTGGTCGCCTCCGTCGCCGCCCAGATCACAACGCTGGTGGTCAACGTTCTCGTTTCCCGCCGGCTCGTGCCATCGCTACGATTCCGCGCCGCGGAGGTCCGATGGCCCCTGGCCCGGCCGCTGCTCACGTTCGGCTCCTGGAATTTCGTGAGCAACATCGCCAATTCGATTCGCAATTCCTCCGATCTGCTCATTCTCAACCGGCTGGCCGGCCCGGCGGCCTCCTTCAATGTCACCTGCTTCAACCTGGCCAATCTCGTGTTGCGTCAGTTCGAGAACGGCATGGGGTACGCGGTTACGCCGCTGCAGCCTCCGCTGACGGCGATGTACGTCAAAGGCGACAAGGAAGGCCTGCGGAACGCCTATCTGCGTGTTGGGCGGTTTGGGTTGTGGCTGACGTTTCTGGTCATCATTCCCGTCGTGGTCTTTCGCCACGAAATCGTGAACCTCTACGTCGGGCCGGAGTATACTGACACGGCCGGAGTCATCGTTTTGCTGCTCGCGTCGGCGCCGGTCTGGTACGGGCATGTGATGCTCCCGTTGATTTGCGTGGCGAGTGCCCAGATGAGGCCTCTGGCCTGGCGCAACTTGGTCATTCAATGCTGCAACCTTGCTCTGACGCTGTACCTGATAGCGGTCCTGCACCTGGGGATGTGGGGCTCGGCACTCGGAACCGCCATTGCCAACGTGATCGGCGTACCGCTGCTGATGTATCCGTTGGCCTTTCGCATGACGGGCATTCGTCCCGGCGTGTGGCTCCGGCAGACCGTGGTACCGGCGGTCGTCCCGGCGCTGGCGGCCGGGGGCATTTGCGTTGTGTTGAATCGCCTGGTGCGTCCGGCCTCGTGGCCGAGTCTGTTGACCTGCCTGGCGGTGGGGGCCTTGTCCTATGTGGGGGCGGTCGCCGTATGCGGGATGCAGGCGCAGGATCGGGCCGACGCCGTACGCGTGTTCCGCCGGATCAGGCCTGCGCCAGGAGTCCTCGCTCAGAAGTCGTGTCATGTGATCGATAGCGAAGAGATCGATAGAGGATAGATACAGTGGAGTTGTCGCTCAAGGAGGAGGTATGACAACGCCCAAGGTCTCTGTCATCATTCCCAACTACAATCACGAGAAATTCCTCGCCGAAAGAATCGACTCGGTCCTGGAACAGACGTACAGGGATTTCGAGGTCATTCTTCTTGACGATTGTTCGCAAGACAACAGTCGGCAGGTTATCGAGAGGTACCGGAATCATCCGCTGGTCCGGCACACGGTTTTCAATGAGCGGAACTCGGGCAGCACATTCAAGCAGTGGAACAAGGGCGTGCGCCTGGCACGCGGCGAGTACCTTTGGTTTGCCGAATCCGACGACGTGGCCGAGCCGGACTTCCTGGCGGTCATGGTCCCGGCCCTGGAAGCTCATCCGACGGTCGGGGTCGCCAAGTGCCAGAGCCGGCGTATCGATATTGATGGGGCCAAACGCGAAATCGTCGAGAGCATCCTGGTGCAACGCGACTGGAGCCGGCCGTTCGTGATGCCGGGGATGGCCGATTGCGTCGAGCAGTTGAAGTCGGGGATCTCGATATTCAACGCCAGCGCAGCTCTCGTACGGAAAAGCACTTACATGGACGCCGGGTGGGCGGACGAAACATTCAAAATGGCAGGGGACTGGATGACCTGGGTTCGCATTCTGGGCCGCAGCGATTTCGCCTACGTCGCCCAACCGCTGAGTCTGTGGCGGGAAGTTCATGCGGATTCCGCCCGGGCCCGATTCCTGAGAGCTTACGATGGCCGGGTCTTTTATGAGGATCTTCGCGTCGTCCGGTACATCATCGAGAACTGCCCGGTGGACGCGAAGACCGCCCACGACGCCTTGGTGGAGCACATTCGCAGATGGACCGACTTTGTCGTCACCCTGAAGGGGACCCGCATCCCGTTCAGGCAAAACGTCCGGATATTTCGTGAAGCCTGGGCCATTTCCGGGTATACTCCTTTCCTTCTGATGCAGCAGCTTTTGTTTCGGCCGCTCAGGGCAGTGAAGAGGCGGATGGTTGCCGCGGAACGGAGTTCGTGATGAACGGTTGTGCAAGGAGGTCAATGGGCCATGGACGGCGCCTGCCAGGTCAGTGTGGTCATCCCCACGTATGATCGTGCCCAGTACGTCACCAAAGCCATTCAAAGCGTCTTGGCGCAGACCTACACGGACTACGAGATTATCGTCGTGGATGACGGCTCGACGGACGACACGAGGAGCGTCCTGGAAGCGTACGTTGGTCGCCTCCGTGTTATTCGTCAGGAGAACGCCGGCCCCAGCGCCGCCCGCAACACGGGCATTCAGGCCGCGCGGGGGCGGTGGGTCGCGTTTCTCGATTCCGACGACGAGTGGCTGCCGCAGAAATTGGCCGTGCAGATGACCGACGTCACACGGCGTCCCGAGTTGTGTGCCCATTTCACGAACCTGCAGTTTGTCGTCCCGGATCGCGCGCCGGCGCGCCTCTTCCAGGTACGCGGCTTCGACCCTGAGAGCCGATCCGAAAAAGTCCTCGACCGGCCTTTGGTTCACGTGCTTGATGACGAGATCGTTGTTCTCTCCGCATTCATGGCCCGACGGGAGGTCCTGCTGGAGGCAGGGCTCTTCGATCCCCGGCTGCACGTGGCCGAAGATCGCGATCTGCTCATGCGGGTCGCCCTCGGCGGACCCTGGGGCTACAGCGGCGACGACCTGGTCATGTATTACCGGCGTCCCGATGGCCTGAGCCTCACCCGCCGCTTCCGGGCCGACCAGCATAAGCTGGCGGAAGTCGCGATCTACGTGTACGAGAAGATGCGCACGGATCCCCGGCTGACCCGGACCGAGACGGAACGCCTCAATCGCGCTTTGAGCCAGTGGCTCTTCCGGTTGGGGCTTTGTCAACGGGAGGCCGGCCAGCCGGCGGAAGCACGCGGAAGCTTCCGGCGTTCCCTGCAACTCTGTCCGAATGTCAAGACGGCCATCAAGTACGGGATCACGGTCATGCCCCGGGTCGTGGCGAACCGATTCCTGCATCGGTGGCAGGCGCAGGCCGAGGCCGGTTTTCGCGTGTGACGCATCGCAAGCGTGGTTGGAGTGCCGTTGACTAGAGGAGCGGTCTGAAGTGAACCCGATGAAGATCGTCTTCATTCTGCCGGGGGGCGGCCGGGCGGGAGGCGTGCGCTGCACGGTCGTTCCGGCCAATGGTCTGCTCGAGCGCGGGCACGCCGTGCGCATCGCCTATCAGCGGGAGCGGTTGGGTTCGGACGAGTGGTTCCGGAATCGATGGGTCGCCCTGCGCTATCCCGCCGGCGGTGCCAGTTGGCTGAGGACCTTCAAGGGACCGGTCACTTCGTTCGGGGACATTCGACAGTGTCGGTTCGAGCCGGACGAGCTGGTGATTGGCGCGGGGTTGTGGGCCTGTCATGAAATGAACCGCATCGAGCAGCCCGGCGTGCGCAAGGTGCACTATCTGCACGGCGAGATGCCGTGGAATCGCTCCTACGTCAAGGCCGCCTGGAGTGAGAAGGCGCCGAAGCTGGCCGTGTCCTCGCATTTGGCGAACCTCGCGGAGGAATTGGTCGGGCAGCGGGTGCAGGCCCTTGTCCCCAATGGCGTTGATATGACCGAGTACTACCCCTCGCTCAACGGCGTACAGCGCACGGCGGTGGGCTCTGTCTTCAGCACGGACCGGTTCAAATCTCCTGAGATCGTGTTGGGGGTGATGGATCGACTGGCGCAGGATTGTCCGAGTGTTCCCCAGGTTCTGTTCGGCGTCAACACGCGCACCCCGGCACTGCGCGGCCGGGACTATGTGCGGTTTCCTTCCGTGGCCAAGGCCCGGGAGCTTTATAGCCGCAGCCTGGTATGGTTGCTGGGCAGCCGATCCGAAGGATTCGGCAGTCCCATCCTTGAAGCGATGGCCTGCGGCTGTGCCGTGGTGGCCACCGATTGCGGCGGTCCTCGTGACATTGTCGTGGACGGTAAGAACGGCTATCTCGTGCCCGTGGATGACGTGGAGCAAATGGTCGACAGAATCAAGCAACTTCTCCGCGACAACGCGACGAGAGAACGCCTCGCTGCCGCAGGTCGGCGGACGGCGGAGCAATTCTCCTGGAGGCGCTCGGTGGACCTGCTGGAGAAGGCGCTCCTGGTCATCGATGGCGGAAACGCCAGGCACGGCGGAGAAGGGGGGCGCTCCACATGAAGATTACTTTTGTCTTGCCCGGCGGCGGCCGGACCGGCGGCGTCAGGTGTACGGTCATCGCCGGCAATCATCTGATCGAGCGGGGCCACACGGTGCGCATCGTCTCCCGGCGGGAACGCCTGGGTTCGGTGGACTGGCTGCGGAACCAGTGGATCGGCCTGCGCTATCCCGGCGGCGGCCGAAGCTGGCTGTCCTCGTTCCAGGGGACGGCGGAGCTCTTCAGTGATATTCGCGCGTGTCGCTTCGAGCCGGGAGAGTTCGTCATTGGAGCCGGGACATGGTCCTGCCGTGAGATTCGTCAGGTGGATCAGCCCGGCGTGCGCAAAGTGCATTATCTTCACGGCGAAGTGCCGTGGGATCGGCCGGCGATGAAAGCGGCCTGGGGGGAGCCGGTTCCCAAGATTGCGGTCGCCTCGTATCTGGATGGCCTGGTCCAGGAACTGTGCGGCCAGAAGGTCCATGCCGTGATTCCCAACGGGATCGATACCGCTGAGTACTTTCCGGATGTTGATGGCAGCGCACGCACGGCGGTCGGCACGGTCTTCGGCAGCGGTCGGCACAAGGACCCCGAGACCGTGACGGCGATTCTCGAGAAGCTGAGCCGTGTCTGTCCGAACGTGCCGCAGGTCGTCTTTGGCGCCGATCCTCGACCGGCACAACTGTCCGCCGGGACGTACGTGCGACTTCCCTCCGTCGCGGCGGCGCGGCGTCTGTACAGTCGGAGCCTCGTGTGGTTTCTGGGCAGC
The DNA here is from genome assembly GCA_964421295.1 of uncultured Pirellulales bacterium. Classification (GTDB taxonomy): domain Bacteria; phylum Planctomycetota; class Phycisphaerae; order Sedimentisphaerales; family Anaerobacaceae; genus PLanc-01. The sequence continues at coordinate 52,175 of CAYQXM010000004.1, read as the reverse complement.
CGCTCCGAGGGGTTTCCCGCCCCGATCCTCGAAGCGATGGCCTGCGGCTGTGCCGTCGTGGCCACCGATTGCGGCGGACCCCGGGACGCCATCGTCGATGGCGAGAACGGTTTTCTCGTTCCCGTCGGCGACGTCGAGCGCATGGTGGACCGCATCCAACTGCTGCTGAACTACCCGGCCACGCGTGAGCGCATGGTGGCCGGTGCCCGGCCGGCGGTCGAGCGGTTCAGCTGGAAGAACTCGATAGACTTGCTGGAAAAAGCACTCCAATCTCTTGACGGTGGATCCAAATGAGAGTGTGCATACTGGGAGCATCGTTCGATACGAACAACCTCGGCGTCGGTGCCCTGGCGGAGTCCAGCATCCGGTGCATCGTGAACCGGTGGCCCGACGCGGAAGTCATCCTGCTGGCCGGCAGCCGGGTGGAGAAACAGCACCATCTGACGCTGCTCGGCCGCGAGGTCACAGTGACCGACATCCCCATACGATTCAGCAAGAACGTCTTTCTGCCCAATCATTTCAGCCGGCTGGCGACGTATACGCTGCTGACCCGCCTCCTGCCGTTCCGGGCCGTCCGGAATTGGGCCTGCGGACGCAACCGGTATTTCCGGCTGCTGGCCGAGACCGACCTGTGCGTCGACATCACGGGCGGGGACAGCTTCAGCGACATCTACGGCATGACCCGATTCATTCAGGGTTTCCTGATCAAGTGGCTGCCATTGGCATTGAAGCGGCCGTTCGTCATGCTGCCGCAGACGTATGGGCCCTACAAGAGCCGGCTGGCGCAGGTGCTGGCCCGATACGTGCTGTCACGCTGCCAGGTCGTGTACAGCCGGGACAAAGAAGGGGTCGAGTTCGTCACGAAGCTCCTCGGGGCACGCGTGCACCGGACGAAGGTCCGCTTCGTGCCGGAGATCGCTTTCGGCATGGACCCGCGCAAGCCGGTGACGGTGGATATCGGCGCGTTGCCGTCGGTGCGCACGAACGGCTCGGTCGTTGTCGGTGTGAACGTCAGCGGCCTGTTGTTCAGCGGCGGCTACACGCGGCGCAATATGTTCGGCCTGAAGGACGACTACCGGCGGACGGTGGAACGGCTGGTCGAGTCTCTCCTGGCTCGGCCGAATACGCTGGTGCTGCTCGTGCCGCACGTGGTCACGCCGCCGGGGGATGTCGAGAGCGACATCGGCGCCTGTGCGCAGATCTACGAGCAGTTTGCCCCCGCGCATCCGAATCGCCTGTTCGTGGCGGGGGGGCAGTACGACCAGGCCCAGATCAAGAGCGTCATCGGCATGTGCGACCTGTTCATCGGCGCGCGGATGCACTCGTGTGTCGCGGCTCTATCGCAGGCGGTCCCGGCCGTAGGCATGGCCTACAGCAAGAAATTCACCGGCGTGTTCGAATCGGTCGGTGTCTCCGACCTGGTCGTGGATCTGCGCACGAAAGACGCCGACCAGGTGGTCGCGTTCGTCGAGAAGGTGCTGCCCGAGCGACAGACGTATGTTCAGCGTCTGCGTCGGACGGTTCCCGAGGCGCAGAAAGCGATCGCGGAGGTGTTTGCATAAATGGGGACACCCCGCATCCAGACGATTGCCGACGTGGCGAAATGGCGCCTGTGCTGCGGCTGCGGCATGTGTGTGCCGTCGTGTCCGAACGGGGCGGTGCAACTGGTCGATATCGAAGACCAGGGCCTGCGACCTGCGGTGGACTCTGCGGCGTGTCGGCAGTGCGGCCGCTGTCTGGCCGTCTGTCCCGGGGTCGGGCTGGCCGCCGACGCGTTTCCGGCCCAGGCCATTGCTGAACTCGCCGATGAGTGGGGGCCGGTCCTGGAAGTTTGGGAAGGCTACGCCGCGGATGACCAGATTCGCTTCGAAGGGTCCTCGGGCGGCGTCGCCACGGCGCTATCCTTGTTCTGTCTGGAGAGGCAGGATTTCGGGGGAGTGTTGCACATCGGCCCGGCGGCGGACCGGCCGTTGACTAACGTGCCCGGCATCAGCCGGAGCCGGGAGGAGCTGCTGACGCGGGTCGGTTCCCGCTATGCTCCCGCCGCTCCCTGTGCGGGTGTGGCGCTGCTCGAAGCATCCGAAAAGCCCTATGTCTTTGCCGGCAAGCCGTGTGACGTGGCGGCCCTTCACAAATGGCACCACTCGGAATTTGGTGCGCAGAACCATATCGGACTGACGATCTCCATCTTCTGCGCCGGCACGCCCAGCACGCGGGGGACCCGGAAGATCCTTGAGACCCTCGGCACGCGTCGTGAGGACGTGGCCGCCTTCCGTTATCGTGGGTGCGGCTGGCCCGGAGAGGCGGCCGCCACGCTGAAAAGTCCCCCCGGCGGAGAACGACGCATGACTTACGCCAAGGCCTGGGGCGAAATCCTGACCGGCTACGTCTGTCTCCGCTGCCGACTGTGTCCGGACGCGACGGGACATTTCGCCGACATCTCGTGCGGCGATCCGTGGTACCGCACGTCCGATGGTTCGGACCCGGGCCGCTCGCTGGTTCTGGTTCGCACGGAGCGCGGCCGACAGATCGTCCGGGAGGCGATGCGTGCGGGCTACGTGCATCTGGAGCAGGCCGATCCGAAGATTCTTCCCGCGTCACAGCTCTCCCTGCGCGAAAAGCGACGACAATTGTGGGGAAGATTGTCAATTATGTCGATGATGGGCGTGCCTGTCCCATGGTATAATGACTTTCCGTTGTTGGGTAACTGGTTGCGGCTGCCGGTTGGACAGAAAGTGCGGTCTTTGCTCGGGACGGTTCGCCGGGTCTGGGTTCGAAAGCTGCGTCAGCCGCTTCAACCCGTGCGTGGCTCGGACGGCGAACCGGTCGTGGGCCATTGCAGGACGTGTGCCCGTTGAGTACGCTGGAAATCGTCATACTAGTCGCAGTCGCTCTGGCGGGAGTCAACTTCGGGATTCCGTTCGCCTGGGGGTACTGGTTGCGGCGGGACCTCTATCGGCGGGCGCAAAAGGCCAAGGCGGTGGTCCTGACGTTTGACGATGGGCCGGGAGCTCAGTTGACGCCTGCGGTCCTGCACCTTCTGGCGGAGCACAAAGCCAAGGCAACTTTCTTCGTGCTGGGCCAGAACATCCCGGGTAACGAAGCGCTTGTGCGGCAGATTCGTGACCAGGGACATGAGATCGCCTCGCACGGCTACTCGCACACCCACATATGGCAGACCGTTCCCTGGAAAGCTGTCAAGGACATCGTGCAAGGCCGGCTGGCCATCGATGCGGCCCTCGGTTCCCAGGGCGGCAAGTATCTCTTCCGTCCTCCTTATGGCAAGCTGGATCTGACGACGTTGATCTACCTCCGGCTTGCCCGCATCCGGGTGGGCCTCTGGACCGAGGACTCCTCGGACACGTGGGACGTAGCGGCGATGGACTGGCGGCGGGCGGCCGAATCGGTTCGACGGAACAAATGCGGCGTCATTCTCGTACACGACTTCGATCGTCGGACTCCCGGGATGCACCAGGCCGTTCTGAATGCCGTGAGCGAAATTCTCAAGGCCGCCGGCGAGAACCAGTTGAAGGTGATGACGTTTTCCGAGCTGATGCGGGACGGTAGCAGAAGCTAAGATGGACGCTTCAATCATCGTCGTGAGCTGGAACACGCGGGACATCCTGCGTGACTGTCTCCGGTCCGTCTACGCCGAGACGCGGGATGTTTCGTTCGAAGTTATCGTCATCGATAATGCCTCCAGCGATGGCTCGGCCGACATGGTCCGTCGTGAGTTTCCGCAGGCGGTGCTCGTGGCCAATCCTGACAACAGAGGATTCGCCGCCGCGAACAATCAGGGCATCGACAGGGCGACGGGCCGGTACCTGCTGCTGTTGAACCCGGACACGATCGTGCTGGAGGGCGCCATCGACAAGGCAATAGCCTTCGCGGATCACCAACCGGAAGCGGCGGTGGTGGGCTGCCGGGTTCTCAATGCAGACCGCACGCTGCAACGCTCCTGCTTCAAGTTTCCGTCGGCGCTGAATCTGTTTCTGCTCGCCACCTATCTGGATCGGCTCTTTCCCCGCAGCCGCTTCTTCGGGCGGGACCGGATGACGTGGTGGGACTCGAATGACAGCCGGCCGGTCGACGTGGTCAGCGGATGCTTCATGCTGGTCCGGCGGGAGGCCATCGACCAGGTGGGCAAGCTGGACGAGAGTTACTTCATCTATTGCGAAGAGACCGACTGGTGCTATCGATTTGGGCGGGCCGGGTGGAAAGTGCTCTATATGCCCGACGCCGAGATCATCCACCTGGGTGGCAGCAGCAGCAGCCAGGTGAGATTGCCGATGCGGCTGCAATTGTCGGCCAGCATTCTCCTATTCATCAAGCGGCACCGCGGCTGGCTCGCCTACATTCTGGCCAGCATGGCCGTCAGCCTGTTCTTCACGATCCGGGTCCCGTTCTGGCTCCTCAAGGCAGGTCTCTCCGCCCGAACACGCTCGACGGATTGGCAGACGGCGAAGGTGTACGCAGGCGGCGCGATCCGAGCCCTGTGCGGGTGGCGCTCGCTGGCATTGAAGTAGAGCAGCTCCTGACGATGTTGAATCCCACACCCAGATATGTCATCGTGACGCCCGCCTTCAATGAAGCTCGGTACATCGAGAAGACCATTGAAAGTGTGACGCGCCAGACGATTCTGCCGCAGCGCTGGGTGATTGTCGATGATGGCTCGACAGACCAGACGGCGCAGATCATTCAACAGTATGCCCGGCAATATGCGTGGATATTCTGCTTGCGTCGGTCGAAGGACCCGAGCCACACCTACTATGCGAGTAATGTGTACGCACTGCAGGCGGGCTACGAACAGGTGAAGAACCTGTCCTTCGATTTTGTCGCGACCCTCGATGCGGACATCATCCTCGGTCCCCGCTACTATGAGCGGATATTCGAGCGTTTCGAGGCGAACCGGGACCTCGGCATTGCGACCGGCACGCTGTTTGAACCCATAGACGGGCATTTGAAGGAGCTGGATTTCGACCGGTACTCCACGCCGAAGGCGCTGCAGGTTTTCCGCCGGGCCTGCTACGAGAAAGTAGGGGGCTACATACCCTGCCGGCACGGCGGGGAGGATACCTGTGCCGAGATCCTGGCCCGCATGTACGGCTGGCGCACATGGTCCTTCCAGGACGTTCAGGTTGTGCATCAGCGCCCGGTGGGGACGGGAGCCGCCCAGAGGGTGCTGCACGCGCGGTTCCGACAGGGATTGGCCGACTACTGCCTGGCCACGCACCCGGTCTTTATGATGGCCAAATGTGTGAGGAGGTGCCTGACGGAAAAACCATACGTCCTTTCCGGGTTGGCGCGGCTGGCGGGTTTCACCTATGGCTTCCTGGCCCGCGCGGAAAGGCAGCTTCCCCGGGAGGCCAGGTGTTACGTACGCACAGAGCAGTTGCGGCGTTTACTGGCCTGCGTTCATATCGGCCCGCCCCTGTGGCAGCCGGTGCAGTTGGAGAATGGAGATCGACTACAGGCATGTGCGGAATAGCCGGCATCGTTAATTTCTCCGCGGAGCCGATCGACCGTCGCATCGTCGAGGGCATGATGGACGTGATGCGCCATCGCGGACCGGACGGCGACGGCGTCCACGCCGGACCTCACGCCGTTCTGGGCCACGTGCGTCTGAGTATTATCGACGTTGCCGGCAGCAAGCAGCCGCTGGCCAACGAGGACGAAACGATCTGGGTGGTCTTCAACGGCGAGATCTACAACTACCGCGGTCTGCGCGATGAACTCGCGGCCAAGGGCCACCGCTTGAGGACGCAAGGCGACACCGAAACCCTCGTTCATCTTTACGAAGAGTACGGGGCCGGGATGGTCGATCACCTCATCGGCATGTTTGCCTTCGCGATCTGGGACGTCAGACGCCGGCAGCTCTTCCTGGCCCGTGATCGCATGGGGATCAAGCCGCTGTACTACTCCCAGTGCGGCGGCGATTTCGTCTTCGCCTCGGAGCTGAAAGCTTTCTTCCAGCACCCGCGGATTCAGCCGCGGCCGAGCGCCGAAGGGCTCTGGCACTACCTGACGTACCGTTCGGTCCCCTCGCCGGCAACGCTGTTCGAGGGGCTCATCAAGGTCCGCCCCGGACATTGCGTGACCGTGAGCAACAAGGGCGTCGATGACCGGTGCTATTGGGACATTCCGTTCCAGCCGAAGGAGAAGGTCGAATCGAGTCTTGATCACGACCCGCGGCAGATCGAAGAGCGAGTGGAGTCGCTGCTGAAGACGTCCGTCCAACGCCGCCTCATCAGCGATGTGCCGCTCGGCGCGTTCCTCAGCGGCGGCGTCGATTCGAGTCTGATCGTGGCCCTGATGAGCACGCTGACCAACGCCCCGGTTCGGACGTACTCCGTGGGCTTCCGCAACTTCCCCTCGTCGGAGCTGCCCTATGCGAAGATCGTTGCGGATCAGTATCACACCGATCATCACGAGCTGGTTCTGGAAGAGGACTGTTTCGCCGATCACCTGGAGAAGCTGACGTGGATTCGGGACAGCCCGCTCAGCGAGCCGGCGGATGTGCCGCTCTATCTGCTCTCGAAGATGGCCCGGCAGGATGTCAAAGTTCTACTTTCGGGCGAGGGCAGCGATGAACTCTTCGGCGGCTATCCTAAGTTCGGCTACGATCGCTTCGCACCGTGGATCAGCCGCTTCCCGTCCAGTTGGATTCGGGGCGTTGGCTCTGCTCTGCCCGGCCGGATGCGACGGGTCGGAGTGGCACTGCGGAGCCTTTCTTATCGCGACCCGGCGCAGCGCTGGGCGCAGTGGTTCTCGCCGTTCACTCCTCAGGAGAAGACGCTGTTGATGCCCTCGGCCAACTACTGGCCGAACCCGACGGAGGAATACGTGAATCGCTGCACGGCTTGCAGCCCGCTTGACGCGATGTTGTATGCCGACTGCAAGCTGTGGCTGCCCGACAATCTACTCGACCGCGGCGACCGCATGACCATGGCGGCTTCGGTGGAGGGACGCGTGCCGTTTCTCGATCACGAGCTGGTCGAGTACGCTTTCAGCCTCCCGGCGGATGTGAAGGTTCGGGGGTTCACCCGCAAGTGGCAGATCCGACAGATCGCGCGAAAGTATGTGCCGGGCACCATCATCGATCGGGCCAAGGTGGGCTTCCGTCTACCGCTGAGCCAGTGGTTCCGGGGCCGGCTGCGGCAGATGTGCTATGACCGGATCTGTGCGGCCGACGGCCTGCTGGCGCAGGTGCTGGACCGAGGCCAGTTGCAGAAGGTGCTGGACGATCATTGCAGCGGTCGCAAGGACAACTGGCTGCAGATCTGGACTCTGCTGGGACTGGCGATCTGGGCGGACATCTTCTGCAACCATCCAGTCTCGGTGGCCCAGAAGCGATTCGCACATACGACGGTGATGACATGAAGGCCAAAGGGCCATTGAAGATTTGCCTGGTTGCCTCGGCGGGGGGGCACCTGACACAATTACGTCGGGTGGCCCAAGCATGGGCGGGGTACTCGACGTTCTGGATCACCTCGACGGACGTCGTACGCAAAACGCTCGGCGGGGAGGGGACCGTCTACGTGGTGGGAGAATGCAATCGCGAGCACCTGGGACGAGTGGCGTTGGTGTTCTTCCGTTGCCTGCGGGCGATCTTCAGAGAAAAACCCGACGTGGTCATCAGCACCGGCGCGGCGCCCGGTTGCCTCGCCGTCTTCCTGGGCAAACTCAGAGGCGCCAAGGTCGTGTGGATGGATAGCATCACGAACGTGGAGCATCTGTCGCTGTCCGGCCGCATGGTCCGGCCCTTCGCGGATCTGTTCCTCGTTCAATGGCCCGAGTTGACCAACAAGTACCGCAATGTCGAATACGTCGGGGAGGTTATATGATCTTTCTGACGGTCGGCACGCAATTCCCGTTCGACCGGCTCGTTCGGGCGGTTGATGACTGGCTCGATCACGATTCCTTCGGCGAGGAGGTCTTTGCTCAAATCGGTGAAAGCTCCTACCGGCCGCGGCACTTCGAAGCGGTGGTATCGCTCGACAAAGCGGCGTTCGACCGGCGGGTCCAGCAGGCCTCGGCGTTCATCAGCCATGCCGGGATGGGGACCATCACGATGGCCCTCGACCACGGCAAGTCGCTTCTGGCTATGCCGCGGCTCAAGAAGTACCGCGAAGTGGTCAGCGATCACCAGGGACCTCTCGCGGAGAAGTTCGAGGCCCTAGGCCACATCCTTCTGGCCCGGGATGAGAGCCAGTTGGCCGTGAAGTTCCCCGAGCTCAGAGCATTCGTTCCTGAGCCGCGAAGGGCCGACAGCAACGCCGTCACCCGCCGCATCGGGCGATTCCTGGAACTCCTCAACGGCGACCGTGGCGTCAAATGATCCACGGGTTGCACGCTGTCGCTACCACCTTTGGGACTGGCCCAAGGGTGTTATGGGACGCGAAAATGCAGATATGGGCGTTTTCCTGATATCTGCAAATCTTCTGCCTGCGTAAGGAAGGACATCGGCCTCGACAGGTCGATCCGGTTTTTCCGTTTGTGAACCTGTTTCTTATCTGAGGTTGGGTACATAAAAACGGGCCAATTTCGGCCTTGAGAGCAGGTTTCGGAGAGTTGGCACTGCATTTGGCGCACGAGATTGACGATAATCTTCTATGTTTCTGTTCCCGCAGACCACCAGGGGCAGATGGCAACGAAGCCCCGAGCCTCCCTGGAGCGGAGCCGACGTGGACTTGGGGTTTGGAGGTGGTCCGGGGACAGATGAAGCAGGCAGACACGCATGCCACAGGACATCGCGACAAATAGCCTGACCGTTCAGGCCGTCGTTCTCGTCGGCAGACCCGACTTCGGTCGCTGTGCGCTGGCGGCGCATTCGCCCACCGCGTTGTGGCCGGTGCTGAACGAGACGGCGCTGGAGCTTCTCCTTGAGCGACTGGCGACGGAAGGGGTGCGCGACGTTGTCGTGTGTTGCGGCCGCGAGGTCTTGGCCACCGTCGAACCCGTCTGCAAACGGTTTGGCTCTGGTGTCAGGCTGCTGACGGAGGATCTGGCGGCAGGAACGGCCGGGTGCCTTCGCGATGCCAGAAACGACGATCCCGGCGATGTCATCCTCGTCTTCTCGGGCAGCATGGTGTCGGCGCCGCCGATCCGGGAGCTGATCGAGGCTCACCTGGCGAGCGGGGCGACGATGACCATGGTCTTCAACCCGGGCCATGCCGAGGACAAGACTCCAGGCCAGCCCGCGGAAATCTATTTGTGCAAACCCGAGGTGCTGTCGTACATCCCGCGCGGCGGCTACTCGGATATCAAAGAAGGGCTGATCCCCGCCATCCTGAGCGCCGGCGGAACGATCCGACCGGCGTCGTTGACGGAAGAGGTTGGCAATTTCCACGATCGCGACAGCTATCTGAATGCGTTGCTCACGCGTCTGGCCCGTCACGGAAATGTTGCCGTGATGGATACGACCGAGAAGGGTCATGCCCGGTGGACCGCCGGAGCAGCGCCCGGTGCGTCGATTCATCCTACCGCGAAGATCTGCGGGCCCGTGATCATTGCCGAGCGCGCGAAAATCCTCGACGATGCTCTGGTCGTTGGACCGGCGGTCGTCGGGAGCGAGTCGATCGTCGGACGCGGCAGTGTCGTGGTCCGGAGTGTGTTATGGGACCACGTGTCGATCGGCGACCGATGTGAAGTCCGTGAGTGTGTGGTGGATCATCAGGTCGCCATTCCCGACGGGGCGGTCTTCGTCGATCATGGGGTCACTACTGCCAAGCCGGGAACGCACGCACGGGCGGAGATTGCGGAACCCGTCGAAGGGGGCCTGGATGCTCTCTGGCGCGGGCGTCTGAAGCAGCCGGCTCTCGTTTTCTCCATCGCGGCCGCAGTGGCCGCGTTCATGTGGTCCTATTGGCCCACGGTCATCGATCTATGGGAGATCTGGAACAAGAGCTACGAGGACTCGGCCGGGCTGCTGGTTCCGTTTCTCGCTCTATACGTGGTCTGGCTGCGCCGCCGGGAGATTGGACACGCCCGGATCCGACCCGCCATCGTCGCTGGAATCGTTCTCTTTGTCGTGGCCCAGCTCGGCCGGAGTGTCGGGCTGTGCTACGTGTATGGATCGGGAGAGAGGCTGTCGATGATTCTCTCCGTGGCGGCCATCATTGTGCTATGGTGCGGCTGGGCGGTCTTTCGGAAGATGGCCACGATCCTGCTGTTTCTGTGTTTGATGCTGCCGTGGCCCAACACCATTCAATCGCGAATCGGTGTGCCGCTGCAGAATTGGGCCACGGGCTCCGCCGTGTTCTGTCTCGAACTGCTGGGCAAGACCGTCGAGCGGGAAGGCAACGTCATCAACATCGGCGATGCCAGTGTCGCGGTCGCGGAAGCGTGCAATGGTCTGCGCATGATCACGGCGTTCTTCGTGATCAGTGGTCTGGTGGTACTTTTGGTGGAGCGGACCTGGTGGGAAAAAATTCTGGTGTTCGCCTCGAGTCTGCCGATCGCCATGCTCTGCAACACCTTGAGATTGACGGCGACAGCCCTCGCATTTACGGTCCTTAAAGGAGATTATTGGACCAAAATGTTCCATGACTTCGGCGGCTATGCCATGATGCCACTCGCCCTGGGGCTGGTGGTGGGGGAATTTTGGATGTTGACGCAGCTCACAACGTCACCGGCTCAGGCCAAGCGTATTGTAATTGCCCGGCGGAGACTGTAGAATAAGATAGGCTTTTCCTGTCATTGGGAGAATGTTGACATGAATAATCTTGAGAAGTACCTGGATCAGGTCATCGAGCAGAAGCCGGTCGTCTACGAGGCGCCGGTGCCGTCGTTTCAGACGCCCCGATCCAGCATCATGCAGGCGATTCTGCGACGCTGGTATGTCGCCTTCTTCGTGACGCTGGCCCTCTGCGCGATCACTCTCCCGGCCGTCTGGCTGCTGGTCGAGCCCAAGTACGTGGTCACGGGCACGATGCACGTGGCTCCCGGGGTGCGGGATGTCTTGACGGGCAAGACCAGTTACGAGGATGTGGGCGGCTATCGCGAGTTCGTCAATACGCAGGTCCAGATGCTGATCAGCGGTCCGACGCTGCAGAGAATCGCCGACGATCTGGCGGGGCGCAACCTGGCTTTCTTCAGCGCCGCGCCCCGGACGAGGCTCGACCGGATCAAGGTCATGCTGGGCATTCCCCGCGGCAGCCCCGACCCGGTGACGATCCTGAAGACGGCCATTACCAACAACGTCATCATGGCGGGGCCGCTGCCGCTGACGACCCTGGTGGCCGTCACCATGAAGAATGAGAATGCCGACGAGGCCCGGCAGATCGTGGATTCGTTCCTGCTGAACTATGAAACGATGTACGGAACCGAAGCGCTCCAGCGGGAGAACGCCGATCTGGCTTCTCTGGAGAAGAACCGGACGGACCTGATCACCAAGATGAAGGATTTGCGCGAGCAGAAGAAGAACCTGACGGACTCCTACGGCACGCCCGAATTGACGGCACGCCAGAAGATGGAACTCGAGGTGCAGACGAAGCTGCTGGGCGAGCGTACGAACCTGGAGGTCAAGAAGATCGGCCTGGAGACCGCGATCGACCTGCTGAAACAGAACAAGACGGCGTCTCTGGCGCCCGAGCAGGCGATAGCCGCGATGCGTGAACACGTGGATGCCGATCCCACGGTGAAAGCCCTTTCCACGACTATCGTCGACATGGAAAAGGAGCTGACCATCGCGCGTACGAGCGTGACCAATGTCAACCCCGACCTGAAGAAACGTGAGTCGGCGCTGGCCTCCTTCAAGAAGACGCTGGACGACCGGAAGAAGGAGTTGGAGAAGGAATTCAACGAGGGATTGACCCGCAGGCTGGAAGAAACGGCGGCGCAGCGGCTGAAGGAAATCCAGAATGAATATGAGCTGATCCTCGTGCATTTGGGGAAGATCGATGAACGGCTCAGTGCCCAGGAAATCAAGACGCAGAAGATGCAGCGGGACAGCGTTGACATGGAGAACATCGAGTTCGATCTGAGTCTGAACAACGGTTTCTATGAAGAGGTCTCGCGGCGGCTCAAGACGCTACAAATGGAACAGGAACGGCGGCCCCGCATCTCTCTGGCACGCTCGGCCGAAACCGACAAGATCGAGGACAAGCGCATCAAGTACATGGCGGCGCTGGCCTTCTTCTCGCTGTTCTGCGGCTGCTCCCTGGCCGTCCTGCGTGACAAAGCGGACAAGACGCTCCAGAATCCGGATGACGTGTCGCGTCAGATCGGTCTGCCCCTGTTGGGGACGACCACCAGCTCGCGCACGGTTCGGCCGGAGCTGTTTGCCGAGCAGATCGCCGGTGACTATCAAACCATTCGCACGAATTTGGGCCTGGCCACCAGCGGCGGCATGCCGCGACGCCTGGCGGTCAGCAGTGCCGGCACGCGCGAGGGCAAAACCACCTTCGCCGTCAACCTGGCCACCAGTCTGGCCAAGGCCGGCAAGAAAGTTCTCCTGATCGACGGCGACCTGCGCAAGCCGGACGTCCGGTACATGCTGAATCTGCAGAACGGAACCGCCGGCGTGCAGGAAGTCCTGCTTGGAGAAGATCCCAGCCAGATCATTCGCAACGTGCCGGGCAGCGGGTTGCACGTCCTGGTGGCGAACTCGCGCAATCTGGCCGATGTCTATGAATTGCTGACGTCCTCGACGGCGGCCGAACAGATCGAGAGACTCGGACGCGAATACGATCATCTGATCGTGGACACGCCTCCGGCTCTGGCGTTCCCCGACGCGCTCGTCTGGGCAAAACTGACCGATGCCGTCATTCTGGTAGGATTTGCCGGGCAGACGACTTCGACCGATCTGAAGGAAGCCAAAGAGCGGTTCACCCGGATCCGCGTCAAGGTCCTGGGGGCGATCCTCAGCAACGTGCGCGCCGAGCAGAGCCTGTATCGCTACAACTACGGCTATGCCAACCGCGGGGCGACGATGCGAAAAGCACGCAAGCATCGTCGGTTGCTGCTGCCGGCGCAGAGTAGTCAGGATAAAGCCACCCCGAAGGATGCGTGAGCCCGGCGTCTGAGACGGTTGTCTTGGTGACGCATCGCGACACACATGGGGATTCGCCATGCGGCTGATCGTAATTCCAGACATAGCCCAGGGGGATAACCCTGCCGAACCGGCGCGGCTGAAGCAGGCGCTGTCGGCTCAGCCTTTGAACCTCCTCATGATGGAGGCGGCCCGTCGGACCTTCTGCGCCGTCGGTGCGTCGGAACCTGTTCCATCGGACATTGCGTGGGTCATTCCTCCGCAATGGAAGGTATCGGTGTCCGCAGGTGGAGAACAGATCCTCCGTGCCGAACCGGGGCAGGCGATCCAGCAGCAGGTGGACCAAGGCCTCCCGCGGGACGCACGGCTGGTCCTGTCCCATGGCTGTTTCGCCACCCAGGTCGATCCGTCGCTGCTGGAGGGAGCGCTGTCTGAAGATCACGCCGACGTCGTGGCGATTCAGGTCGATCCTCGACTGCGGGCGCACCAGGAACGTATCCGTTTGACCTCCGAGGGAGATCTGGTCGGATGCCGTCGTCTATATCGGGATGTGGCCGAGCCGGTGCCGCCGCCCGTGGAGACGCCGCATCACCTGTTCATAGAACCCGCCTGTGTGGCACGGCTTCTCCAAGGCGGCTCGCTCCGGAGCCTGGACGAGGTGTGGGCCCGGTGCCGCACGCTGGATCTGAAGATTCGATCGTTTGCGCTGGCGGGGACCTGCGTCGATCTGGCGTCGTCGCGAGGTCTGTTGACATTGTGCGGCTGGATACTGAGCGAGGGACAAGTATCGTCCGCCGTTTCGGCGCTTCTTTGCGATCGCGTTCGAGGAAGCGACGGGGTCGCGCCGGATGCACGCATGATCGGCCCGGTTCTGGTGGGCCGAGGGGCGCGAGTGGAGCCTGGCGCGGTCGTGATAGGGCCCGCGGTTCTGTGCAGCGGCAGCACGATCCATTCACAGGCCTTGGTGGATGCCTCCATCATCGGAGAAGGCATCGCTGTCGAACGCGACCGCAGGCTCGCCGGGGTCTGCCTGATGACGCCGGAGGAGGAACCCGCGCGAGAGCTGGACGTCGCGTGCGAACACTTCGTCGTGGCTCCACGGTCACGCAGCGAGTTCCGAACCTGGTCGCGGTTCTCCTATGCACGCTGCCTCAAGCGTGTGGGCGACATCATCATGGCGCTCTTCGTACTTCTCCTTTTTGCGCCGATCATTCCATTTGTCGCGTTGGCCATTCGGATCAACTCCCCAGGGCCGATCTTCTACAAGGACCGTCGCCAGGGTCTGCACGGTCGTCCGTTCCACTGTATCAAGTTCCGAACCATGCGGGTGGGCGCCGCCGCGATTCAGGACAAGCTGCGGTTCGTCAGCGAAGTGGACGGTCCGCAATTCAAGATCAACGACGATCCGCGCATCAGCGGCGTAGGCCGTTTTCTGCGTGAGACGTCCATCGATGAGATCCCGCAGTTCTTCAACGTGCTGGCCGGCCAGATGAGCGTCATTGGGCCGCGGCCTTCACCCGAGGCCGAGAACACGCAATGCCCCTCCTGGCGCGACGCCCGACTGTCGGTCCGGCCCGGCATCACCGGCCTGTGGCAGGTCTGCAGAACGCGACAACCCTTCAAGGACTTCCAGGAATGGATCTACTATGATACGAAATACGTCCGGGAGCTGTCGCTGTGGAACGACGTGCGGATCTGCGTACGGACCTTCCGGCATCTGTTCGGGAGCTTCGTGGAGCAGTTCTGACGACAGCTGCGTCACGGCCGCGCGCCCGCGGCACCGGGCGGAATTTGCGTGCCGGATCGCTGGTGGGAGTTTATAGTGACGGGTACCTTCGTACCGGTCGGCTCCTTTGCGGCGGGCTTCCCAACGTGGCATGGGCCGGAGCGGGTCACCTGGGCTATCTGTTGAACAGCGCCCGGAATCTTCATGTAGCATGACTGACGTCGTCGCGGCAAAGGACGACACGGATAATTCAGAGAGGGAAACGGATGGCAACACAATACGTCAATTGGAAACTCGTCATCATCCTGGTCGTGGCGACGGGCGTCTTCGGAACCTCCGCGTTCCTGCTGCACGAGTGGCAGAAGAGCACGCAGGCCGAGCGGGCGCTGCCGCTGGGCGATCAGGCGTATGCCCGCGGAGAATGGGAGAAGGCGGCCGATTCTTTTGGCACGTACCTGAACCGGTATGGCGACAGCATTCCCGTCTGGATGAAGTACGCCGATTCGCACCTGAGAATACGCCCCCTCAAGCCGAACAACCTGGCGCACGCCGCTCAGGCGTATACCACGGTCCTCCGCCTGAATAAGGGCAATGACGACGCGGCGAATCGCCTGGTGCGGCTTTGCCTCCGTCCCGATATGTGGCGGCCCGTCGATGCCAACCAGCGCGTGGTCGAGTACCTGGCCGTCAAGAAGGACAATCCCTCGCTGCGGCGTTTTCGCGGAATCGCCCTCCTCGGTCAACGCAAGTTCGCGGAGGGGGCCGCCGTGCTGATGCAGCTCATTACGGACCATCCCGACGAGGTGCTCGCCTATGAAGTCATGGAGGGGCTGGCCCAGAGACGCAGGGAGGACGTCAATCTGCCGGCGACCAAGTGGGTGGATGAAGCCATCAGGCGGAATCCGACGTCGGCCCTGGCCTGCGCCGTGCGCGCGTCGGCGCGCCTGGTGAAGGACCCCAATGGTGTCCCCAAGGACCTCAATGGCGCCCAAGCGGATTTGACCAAAGCCCTCACGCTGGATCTGTCCGACACGGCCATTCACCTGCGCGTCATCAGAGAGTTGCTCAACGCCCGGATGCTGGACAAGGCCAAAGAGCACCTGGACATCCTGAAAGCCAAGCTCCCGAAAGACGAGCTGGTCTGGCAGGAGGTGATCGAGTTGCCCAAGGAGGTCATTGTCTGGCAGTATCTGGCCGAGTGGGCGATGCGGTCCGGGTCCACCGAAGAGATGCAGAAGATCGCCAAGACGGGCCAGGAAGAGCTGACCAGCAACCTGCCGGACTTTCTGGCGACCGCGGTGGATCTCTACATTGGGGCCGGCCAGTTGCAGGAAGCCGAGAGCTGCCTCAACCGGATGCGTGAGAAGAATGTGGCTCCGGCGGACGAGGCCTATCTGCAGGGGCTTCTGTATCAGAAACGTGGCATGCCCTCCAGAGCGGTCGCGTCGTGGGAGGAAGCCCTCGCCCGGGGGTACCGTGACCCGATGCGATTGCGGTTTGAACTGGCGGGCGTTCTGTCGCTGATGGGCGATTTGCAGTCGGCGGCCGAGCAGGTCCGCATCCTGATTGCCGAGAATCCGGAGAATCTGAGGGCTCGACAAGCCTTGATTTCCGTGCTGGTCCAGGCACGAGACTGGTCCGGCGTGCTGGAACAGTGCGGCATGGTCCGGCAGTTGGACCCCCGCAATGGAGAGGCCGTGCTCATGGAGTTGCAGGCCCGCATCCAAATGCTGGCGGCGTCGGGCGATGCCGCGGCCGACGATGCTGCCTGGAAGACGATCGAACAGCGCCTGGCGCAGCTCGACGCCGAGAACAAGGGGGCCCCACGCATAAAACTCCTGCGTGCCCAGGCCGCGGTGCTGCAGACGAAACTGGCCGAAGCTTCCGGTCTGCTCGATGAGCTCCAGGCTACCGGCTTCTCGGAACTCGCTGTCAATCTGCTGCGGGCACAGTTGCTGACCGCTCAGAAGAAAGAGCCGGAGGCTGTTGCCCTGTTGCAGAAGACCATCGTGAAGTTCCCGCAGGAGTTCGAGCCGGTCCGGAATCTGGCGACATTGCTCCGCCAGCAGGGCAGGCAGCAAGAGTGCGAGGAATTGGTCAAGAGCCGGATCGAAGGGACGACGGAACCGTCGGTGCGCCGTCGGTTCACGCTGCTGCTGTCCGACCTCGTCATGTCGTGGGGCAAGCCCGATCAGGCCGAGAAGCTCCTGTCCGAGCTGGCCGCGCAGAGTCCCGAGGACATTCAGGTGCGACGGCGTCTGATCAGCCTGGATCGCATCTCGCGCGACGCGGTCGAATCGCAGAAACTCGTCGACCAGATCAAGGCCATCGAAGGCGAGAAGGGCTGGCAATGGCGGTATGAGCAGGCCCGGATCTGGTTCATCTCGAAGGAGTTCGAGTCGCGCTACGCCGAGATCGTGAAGTTGCTGAAAGCCAACCAGCCGGCCAATCATGCGAGTCGGCTGCTGCTGGCGATGGCCTACGAGCGGCACGGTGAATCGCAATTGGCGATCACCGCTTACCAGGAGGTGCTCGATCGCGCTCCGGATGATCTGAATGTCATCGTGCGACTGGTCTCGGTGCTGAACCGGACGGGGAACGCTGCGAAGGCCCAGGACATTCTCGATCGCGTCGGCGACCGCAAGGCCTCCAGCTCGATCCTGCAACGCCTGGAGTACGAGAATAAGAAACAACTGGGTGAGTGGGATTCCGCCTCGAAAGTGCTGGAGCAACTGGCGTTGGACGATCCGAACGATATCGCGGTCAACCTGACGCTGGCTTCCACGTTCGTCCGGCAGAAACGCCATGAGGATGCGCAGGCGATTCTCGACCGACTGCGTCTGAAAGCCGGCAAGACACCTGAGTTCGCAGACGTTCAGGCCCGCCTGTATGTGGAGCGGGGCGACGTCGAGGCGGCTCTCAAAATGTGCAACGATGCCATTGCCGCCGCGGGTGACGCCTCGGCCTACCGGATGCGGGCCCGTGTCTACTCGCTGCTGGGTCGTCAGGACCTGGCGATAGGTGATGTGCAGCGGGCCCTGGCCAAGGACGCCAATGACCTGCCGACCGTGCAGCTGGCGGCTTCCCTGTTCGTCAGCTCCGGCAGTCGCGTGCTGCAGAACCAGGCCCGCGCCATCGTCGACCGCGCGCTGGCCGGTCATCCGGATGATCTGGATCTGAAGTTCTCCCGGGCGCGCCTGCTGCTCCTGAAAGGCACTGCTCCGGATAATGCCCTGGCCCGGCAGTTGCTCACCGAGATCACCGGCAAGCGCCCGCGCTCGCCGGAGGTCTGGGAGCAGTTGGGGGTGATGGAGCTGCGCGACAGCCAGCCCGGCAAGGCCATCGAAGTCGCCCTGGAAGGTTTGCGGCACAACCCCCGCGAGAAGCGCCTGCTGTTGCTCAAGGCGCAGGGAGAAGCGGCGCGGTCGTCGCCCATTCAGGCGGTGCCGACGCTCCAGGCGCTCGTCGATCAGGATCCGAACGACGTCGATGTCGTCCTGCAACTGGCGGACGTGTACGTCCAGGCCAATGAGGCCGACAAAGCCGTGACACTGCTGCAGCCGCGCATCACCAGCCTCAAAGGGCTGAACCGCCGGCGCTGTGAGATCGCCCTGGCTTCATCCCTCTATCGCGACAGTCAGATGGAGCCGGCCACGAAGCAGTTCATGGCTCTGATGCGGTCGGATCCGAACGATCCGTCGCCGGTTCTGACGTTTGCCCGGCTGCTGGCTGCGGACAAACGCTGGGCCGAGCTTCAGCAGGTGACGACGGACTGGACCAAGGCGCACCCCCGCGATCTGGGCGTGGCGACCACTGTCGCTGAGTGGTTGTCCCAAACACAGAACACCCCGGAAGCGAGGGACATGGCCGAGTCGCTGCTCAAACTGACGCTCGAGCGCAATCCGAAGTATGACTATGCCCTTTACCTTCTGGCGGTCCTCAACCAGATGAAGGGCCAGAACGATGAGGCGGTCCGCTTGAACCGTCAGGCCCTGACGATCGATCCAAACAACGTCATCGTCATGAACAACCTGGCCTGGCTGCTGGCGGAGAGTGGCGACGCCAAGCAGATCGCCGAGGCGCTGGACCTGGCCCGCAAGGGCTACAAGGCGGCGCCCGAATACTGCGATCTGATCGACACGCTGGGCGTCGTGCTCTACCGGACGGGCAACTACAAAGAGGCGGTGGAGGTCCTGCTGGACTGCATCAAGAAGTGTCCGGCGGGGCGGCCGCTGATCGTGCAGTCGCGGTACCATCTGGGGCGGACGTATGCCCGGATGGGGCGGCGCACGGAAGCCGTCAAGGAGATCACGGAAGCCGTGAAGGCGCAGGAGGCCCTGGATCAACAGAACCGCGCCGGCGGGTTGTCGCCGACCGATGTCGCGGAGGCCAAGCGTCTGCTCGAGGAGTTGCAGAAGGTCGCCGCACAGTCTTGACCGCGCCGGCGGGCCGCCACGGCTCCCCGGGCGTTTCATCCTACAAAGTCTACCGAGCCGGCAGCGATGAGTTGCCGGCTCTTTCTTTTTGGGATACGATACCGGCGTGACGGCGGTGGCTGCCGTCCTGTTCAGAGAAGGTCGGGTTTGTGCAAGGAGAGCTCATGAGTCGGCTCAGTGCAGCGATTGCGTTATCCCCCGTTCTGGTTTTCTGTCTGTCGAAAGCGGTCTCGGCCCAGACGCGCGAGCGGGCCGAAGTGGCGCCGCAGTACCAGTGGCGGCTGGAGGACCTCTACGCGTCCGATGCGGACTGGGACAAGGCGAAAGCCGAACTGGCCGGGAGGCTCGACGGGATACTGAAGTTCAAAGGTAAGTTGTCCGAGGCCAAGTCGCTCCTGGCCTGCCTGCAACTGGATAGTGACATCTCCAAGACCTTCGGCCGGCTCTTCAGCTACGCCTCGATGAAATCGGACCAGGACACGCGGGAATCGAAGTACCTGGCTTTGCGGCAACAGGCCGAGCAGCTCGCCACCGAGTACGGCAGCAAGGCGTCGTTCATCGAGCCGGAGATCGCGGCCCTGGATGCGCCGACGGTGGAAAAGCTCCTCGCCGCCGAGAGCGGACTCAAGGTCTATCGGATGCGGCTGTTCGACATCCTCCGGCGCAAGGCCCACAAGCTTTCGGAAAAGGAGGAGAAGCTCCTGGCGGAGGCGGGACTGATGGCGGGCTCCCCCGGCTCGATCTACTCGATCCTCAGCAACGCGGAGATGCCCTATCCCGAGATTACCCTCAGCGACGGCACCAAGGCCCGGCTCGACAAGTCGGGATATGGCCTTTATCGCAGTACGCCGAACCGCCAGGATCGCGAGGCCGTCTTCCAGGCGTTCTGGACGGCCATCGGCAAGTTCAAGCAGACCTTCGGCGTCGAGCTGTACTCCCATTTGCAGAGCCACCTGTTCTACGCGCGGGCCCGGCACTACGATTCGTCGCTCCAGGCGGCGCTCGATGGTGACAACATCCCGGTCGAGGTCTACCAGTCGCTCGTGGCGAACGTCCGCGGCAACCTCGACACGTTCCACCGCTACCTGCGTCTGAAGAAACGCATGTTGGCCGTCGACACCCTCAAGTACTCCGACATCTACGCCCCGGCCGTCAAGGACGTGAACCTGCACTACACGTTCGACCAGGCCAAGACCCTCTATATCGACGCCGTCAAACCGATGGGCAAAGAGTACCAGGACGTCGTTCGCAAGGCCCTCGACGACCGCTGGATCGACGTCTATCCGACGCCCGGCAAGAGGTCCGGCGCGTACTCCAACGGCAGTGCCTATGACGTGCACCCGTACATGCTGCTGAACTACAACGGCCTCTACGACGATGTCAGCACGATGGCCCACGAAATGGGTCACGCCCTGCACAGCTACTACAGCAACAGGAACCAGCCGTACCCGACCGCCGATTACGCGACGTTCGTCGCCGAGGTCGCCTCGACGTTCAACGAAGCTCTGCTCATGCACAAAATGCTCGCGGAGATCAAGGACGACGACACGCGTCTCTCCCTGCTGATGAACTACCTCGACGGCATCAAGGGCACGGTCTTCCGCCAGACGCAGTTTGCCGAGTTCGAGCTGCGGATGCACGAAATGGCCGAGCGGCGCGAGCCCCTCACGGGCGACACGCTCACGAAGCTCTATGGTGACATCATCAAGGCCTACTACGGCCAGGACAAAGGCGTCTGCCAGATCGACGACCTCTACGCGGTCGAGTGGGCGTATGTCCCGCACTTCTACTACAATTTCTACGTCTACCAGTACGCCACGTCCTTCACCGCCGCGACGTCGATCGCCGAGGACGTCTTCGGCGGCGCCCCCGGCGCGGTCCAGCGCTATCTGGACTTCATCTCGGCCGGCGGCTCCGACTACCCCATCCCGATCCTGAAGAAAGCCGGCGCCGACATGACAACGCCCGCGCCCTTCAAGAAGACGATGGCCGCCATGAATCGCACGATGGACGAAATCGAAGCGATTCTGGCAAAAAAGAAGTAGGATGTTTGATGGTTGATGTTTGAAGTGAGAACCAAACATCAACCATCAAACTCTCATCAGTCCTTCTGCCACCACAGCCTCGGATAGCCCTTGCCCTCTTCGATCCGCCAGATATCCGCGGTCCCGTTGGCCGTCTCCCCCACGAAGTCCCAACCTGCGATGAGGAACGTGCTGCCCGCGTGCATCTGGGCTGTCGTTAGACCGGTTCCGCTGGCCTTGCCGTCCAGCCTCTTGTAGGTATTCTCCGTAAGCTGACTGGTTTCGATGTCCCAGAAGGACGCGGTGATGCTTCCCGCGTCGAGACCCGCCAGGCCGCCTGTGTCCAGAGCCCCGTAGACCAGGCCGGTGGAGTAGCAGTTCGTGATGGCACCCTCGTTGTACCCCACGAGCCCGCCGGCCTCACCGCCGCTGACCACTTTGATGCTCGCGAAGCAATCCCTGACCGTGCCGTGACTGTATCCCACCAGGCCACCACCGGCGTCGCAAGCCGAGCCGCTTTGGAAGACGAGACCGCCCTCGACATAACAGCCCGTGATTACCCCATTGGCGAGGTACCCGACCAAGGCACCCGTGTCGTATCCCGCCTGGCCCGTGACTAGTGGGTTGATCAGACCCAGGTTCTTGATCATGACGACATTGCTGGATGGTGCGTGCCGAACCTGGTTGGGATCCCGGACGCGCCCGAACAAGCCGGCATCATAGGGATGGTCACTCGGGCACGCGTTGACGTACCTTGATATGGTGTGGCCGTTGCCGTCGAAGAAGCCGGTGAAAGGATGCTCCCAAGTCCCGATGGTGGAAAAGCCCAAGTTCGTGTATCCGCCCAGGTCGAGATCGGCGGTGAGTTTGAAGCACTTGCTCCATTCGGCCGGGGCTTGTGTCAGGAAGTACAACTGCGTGACCGTTGAGATCAGATACGGATCATCGGACGTTCCCGTCCCCACGGCCAGATCGGAGAACTGCAGGGGACCTATGGCCATGCCGGGACGCTGCTCCCAGGCCAGGTGCGGATAGTCGTGACCTTCGTCAATGGTCCAGACCCCGGCGTTATTGCCCTTGCCCCAGTCGAGAAACGTGGCGGTCGTCTGCATCTGAGCAGTCGTCTTGCCTTCACCATACCCGCTTACGCCTTGCCCGCTGGTTTCGATGTTCCAGAAGGATGCGGTTACGGTTCCGGCGTAGCGGTTCGCCACCAGCCCTCCGATGTAGAGAGGGCTGTCCGTGGAAGGACGAAGGGCGACGAGGCCTGTGGCACAGCAATTCGTGACAGTTGCGCCCGTTCCGATCAAACCGCCCACAAAGTTGTCGCCCAGGACGGCCCCGGTGGCGTAGCAATTCCAGGCGCCGCCGCTGCCCGCCAGACCGCCCACCTCATGGCGACCCACAACAGCCACCGCGGCAAAGCAGCGCGTTGTAGATCCGCTTCCAACCAAACCGCCGACATTGTCTCTGCCGGTGACGACGCCGGCAGAGTAGCATTCTGCCATCGTGCTCCCGGTTCCGACCAGCCCGCCGACATAGTCTCTGCCCGTGACGACACCGGTAGCGGAGCATTGGGTCATCGTGCTTCCGGAGCAGCGTCCCGCCAGGCCGCCGACATAGTCGGTCCCCGTGATGACCCCGTTCACCGCATGGCAGTTGGTAACGCTCCCAAGGATCGCCCAGTCCTCTCCCATTCCTCCGATGAGCCCGCCGACGGAGTTCCTGCCCGTGACGACGCCGGTAATGTTGCAGTCGGAAATCTTGCCCCGGTGGGAGTATCCGACGAGACCGCCGACGTCGTCAATTCCGTTGATGGCCCCCTCCACGACAAGGCAGTTTGTGACGCTCCCAGAGTCAAGCGCACCCACGAGGGCACCGGTGGCGAATTCCGTACCCGTCTTGATGGTAGGCCGCAGGAGCGTCAGGTTCTTGACGCATGCATTCGGGTCATTGAGACTCGCGAAAAGCCCCCGCTCGGAATTCAAGGTGAGGTTCGAAATGGTATGGCCGTTGCCGTCGAAGACGCACCTGACGGTTGGACCTCCGCTGCTTCTGCCCGCGATGGTGACGGAGCCTTTGGCCCCGATCACGTTGAACGCGGGTCGGCCGTTCTGATCGTCGTAGCCGGACAGGTCGAGGTCGGCCATGAGGATGAAGCACTTGGTCCACTGGTTGGGATCGGCGCCGATGGCGTTCATCTGCTCGGCCGTCCAGATCTGGTAGGGGTCGTTCGGCTCACCGGTGCCGCCGCCATACTGGGCCCACGCCAGATGCAGGCAGACCACGGCCAGAGCCACGACAACCCCGACGCTCGGGATGTCTCTGTTCCGCTTCATGTTTCTGCTCCCTTCGCTCGATGATAGAAGAATGATAGCTATCGCCTGCGTGACATCCGCAGGTGCAAAACCTCCTGCTTCGGACCGACGAAGGTCGGTGCGTTATGAGTTGAGATCCACCATCAACGCGCAAACATCAGGCTCTCACTGGCCTGCCTGCCACCACAGCTTCGGATAGTCCTTGCCCTCATCGATCCACCAGATATCCGCCGTGCCGTTGGCTGTCTCGCCCACGAAGTCCCAGCCCGCGTCGAGGAACGTGCCGGCCGTGTACATCTGGACTGTGGTCAAACCGGCTGCATCATAGTCGCATATCGCGATGATGATGGCGGGTCGCCCACTGGTTTCACTGTCCCAGAAGGACGCCGTTACGTGTCCCGAATTGGCGCTCACCAGGCCGGCCACATGGGTGCCGCCCTCAACGAGGCCGGTGGAGTAGCAGTTCGTGACCGTGCCATAATTTTCCCCCACCAGACCGCCGGCGTAAAGACCGCCCACCACAGGGGTCCGGGCGAAGCAATCCTTGATGATGCCGCCATTGCATCCCGCTATGCCGCCGCCCGTGGCCGTGCCGCACAGGACGAGGCCCCCCTGGGCACAGCAGCCTGAAATCGTCCCGCCCGACAAGTACGCGACCAACGCCCCAGCGAATTTCGCGGTCCCACTCCTGACGGTGGGGTCTATCAAGCCCAGGTTCGTGATCAGCACGTCGCCGTTCGGTATATGCCGATACTCGGTGGGCTCCCTGATGTAGCCGAAGAATCCAGCGTAATCTCCTGCGGTGGAGATATGGACGTATTTGGATATAGTGTGGCCGTTGCCATCGAAACAGCCGGTGAAGGGTTGCGCCAACGTGCCGATGCTGGCCAGGCCCTTGCCGGCGTAGTCGGCCATATTGAGGTCGGCCGTGAGCTTGAAGCACTTGCTCCATTCGGCCGGGGCCTTCGTGAGGAGATACAACTGTACGGGCGTCGAGATCAGGTACGGATCGTCGGCTGTCCCGGTCCCCACGGCCAGGTCGGAGAACTGCACGGCGCCGATGGCAACGCCGGGACGCTGTTCCCAGGCCAGGCGCGGATAGTCATTGCCTTCGTCGATGGTCCAGACGCCCGCGTTGGTGCCGGTGCCCCAGTCGAGAAAGGTGGCGACCGTCTGCATCTGGGCGGTCGTCTTGCCGATGCCATACGCACTCGTCCCTTGCCCGCTCGTTTCGATGTCCCAGAAGGATGCCGTGGCACTGCCGGCGTAGCTGTAGCCCAATAGGCCGCCCGCATACGTATAGGAAGAGCTCGTGACGGTACCGCGACCAGCGCTGCCTCCGGAAGAGGGGGGCGCGGCTATCAAGCCTGTGGCGTAACAGTTCACGCATCCTCCGCTTCTTCCCAGCAAGCCGCCCACGTAGTTGTCACCCATAATCGTGCCTGTGGCGTAGCAGTTCGTGGCGCCGCCATTGCCTGCCAGACCGCCCACGTAATACCGGCCCACGACGGTGGCCGTGGCGAACGATTGTGTGGCGGATCCATCTCCCACCAGCCCGCCGACATAGTCGTTACCCATAACGATTCCGGCTACGTGGCAGTCAGTGATCTTGCCCTGGTAGCCGCAATCTCCCACCAGCCCGCCGACGTAGTCCGTCCCCGTGACGACCCCGTCCACCACATGGCAGTTCGTGACGTTTCCACTGCCGAGCGAGCCCACGAGGGCGCCGGTCCACGGTCCTGTGGCGGCGGTGATGGTGGGGCGGACCAGCGTCAGGTTTTTGATCTCCGCGCCGTCGCCATAGAGGCTGGTGAAAAGTCCGTGGCCTGGGTTCAGGGTCAGATTCGAGAGGGTATGGCCGTTGCCGTCGAAGACGTACCGGACGCTGATGAACCCAGTTCCTCCTCCTCGGGTGGCGGTGGTGCCGGAGCCCCAGGAACCGATCGCGTTGAACGCCGGCCGGCCGTCCTTCCCGTCATAGGCCGACAAGTCGAGGTCGGCCATGAGTACGAAGCACTTGTTCCGGCTGTTGGGGTCGGCACCGATGGCGTTCATCTGCTCGGCCGTCCAGATCTGGTAGGGGTCGTTCGGTTCGCCCGTGCCGCCGCCGTACTGGGCCCACGCCAGATGCAGGCAGACCACGGCCAGAGTCACGACGACCAGCACGTTCGGGATGTCGCTTTTCCGCTTCATGTTTCTGCTCCCTTCGATGAATGATGGAATAATGACCGCCGCCCGTGCATGCGCCGCGGGCACAAGAGCTCCTTTCTGCGGGCTGGCGAAGGTCGGCGCGTTATGAAGGGACGCGGAATATGGAGATGATGATGGCAAAAGATATAAAGTTGTTCCGGCCCACCTTTGTCGCCCAATCTCACTGTGACAATTACATTCTACGGTTCTCCCCAGGCCGTTGTCCAGGCCTTTTCTCAGAGAATGATGGTCGGGGCCCCGGCATTTTACCGTTGACTCGCGACATAGACTGCGCTAGTTAGGGAGCTAGCGACTGGCTCCGTATGGCTATCGTATCCGGAATCCTCATCGGGCAAGGATCGAATCATGAAACGTACATGGATGGGCGTGGGATGGGTGGTTTCGCTGGCGTGTGTTCTTTTGTCTGGTTGCCATACCGCCTCGAAGCGGACGGAGGCGAACAGTATCTCGCTCTGGAACGGCAAGGACTTGGGCGGGTGGAAACGGGTGCTGGCCAAGCCCGCAGCCACGGGCGAGGATATCTGGCAGGTGCGTGACGGCGTCATCTACTGCTCCGGCCGGACCAACGGGTACCTCCGCACGGAGAAGAAGTACGGCAACTACCGCCTCCACGTGGAGTGGCGCTGGCCCGACAAGCCCGCCAACAGCGGCGTGTTCGTCCACCTGACCGAGCCCGACCGGGTCTGGCCGTCGTGCATTGAATGTCAGCTTCAGGCCGGCAGCGCCGGGGACTTCATCCTCATGAACGGCACGGGCCTCTCCGTCAACGGCGTGCCGCGACAGGATGCGGCGAAGCAGTTCGTGATGATCGCCAAGAAAGCCCCGAGCAGCGAGAAATCCCCCGGCCAGTGGAACAGCTACGATATCTATTGCGAGGGCAGTTCCCTCCGTTGCGTGGTGAACGGCGTCGTCCAGAACGAAGGCACCGCCGCCACCCCGCAGATCGGCTACATCGCCCTCCAAAGCGAAGGCGGCCCCATCGAGTTCCGGAACGTCTATATCGTCCCCCTGATTTCACCGTCCGGCAGCACAAAATGAGACACCTTGGTTGAAAGGATGCGGAGTGAAGACCCTGAAACTGACGGTGCCGGCCCTTGTCGTTCTGGCAGGCGTCTATGCCTTGGTGTTCCTGACAGGGCAAGGCGGATCTGCCGTACCGAGTGACTCTTCGCTGGTAGTCCAGGCCAACAACCAGTTCGCCCTCGATCTGTATCAGAAGCTACGCCGCGGCGACGAGAATCTGTTCTTCTCGCCGTACAGCATGTTCACGGCCCTCGGCATGACTTACGCCGGGGCGCGCGGCAACACCCAGGACCAGATGGCGCAGACCATGAGTCTGCCGACGTCCGCCGCAGGGCTCAAGAAACTGGACATCACGCGCAAGCCGGTGTCACCGACCGCGTTCGCCCAGCAGTGCGGGGGCCTGATCAAGAATCTCAACGCTGCCGGCGCGGGGGGCAAGTACGAATTGACCATCGCCAACGCCCTGTGGGGACAGATGAAGGAGTCGTTCGTGCCGGACTACCTCAAGCTGGTGGAGACGGAGTACGGTGGCAAGCTTGACCGTGTCGACTTCGCCCAGCCCGCTCAGGCGGCGGGCCAGATCAACGCGTGGGTAGGGGAGCAGACCCGAGGCCAGATCACGAACCTGATTGACCCGAACTCGCTCGGCCGTGACACGTCGCTCGTCCTGACCAACGCGATCTACTTCAAAGGAAGCTGGCTCAAAGCGTTTCCGAAAACGTCGACCGGGCCGCTGGCGTTCAGGTCGCCGGGCCAGGCTGCCCATGAGGTTGCCACGATGCAGTATGCCGGGACGCTCGGCTTCGCCCGGACAGGAGACATCAAGGTTCTCGAACTCTGCTATGCCGACAGCACCCTGTCCATGGTGATTCTCCTGCCCAACGAGGACGACGGCATCGCCCGCCTGGAGAGTCAGTTGACCGGCGACGCTCTGACGAAGTGGCTGGGCTCAATCCGCGAGGTGCAGGTCCATGCTTCCCTTCCGAAGTTCAAGGGGACGGAGACTTACGATATGATTCCAGCCCTGGAGTCTCTCGGCATGACTGACGTCTTTTCCGGTCGGGCGAACCTGTCCGCCATGATCACGTCCGGCGCATCCATCTCCGGCGTGATCCACAGAGCCTGTGTGGATGTCGATGAGATGGGCACCGTGGCGGCAGCTGCTACCGCCCTCACGGCAACCAGAGCCTCGGGCGGCGGCGGTCCTACCGTGTTCGAGGAGTTCAAAGCCGAGCACCCGTTCCTCTACCTGATCCGCGACCGCAGCACCAGCCTCATCCTTTTCCTCGGCCGGATGATGGACCCCGCCTCCGTCTGACCCTGGGGGGAGGGGGGCCGGGGAGACATGCCGGCCTTGGTCACGCAATTACCTGTCAAATCAGGCCTTACACGGGTGGTAGGGCGGCTCTTCGCCTGTCCCTTCTCACTTGTTTCTTGTCCCTTCTTCTCCCTCTGGCTACAATTAACGATGTTGGCGATGCGGCAAGTGCATTGGAGGCCGACATGAAGAATGTGTCACATCCGGCTTGGTGGCTGTTCCTGGTTCTGTTGCTCGTCATCCCTTCTGCCGCCGTGGAGAACAACGGCGCGACCCTGTCGTTGGCGACCCTGCGCCAGAGCGTGCTGGCCAACGAGGCGAAGGCTTCGCTCTTGCGCATGGAGTGCCGACTCGTGGCGCACAAAAACGGCGGGCCTTCTCGCCCCGCGGCGCGGCGGGGTTCTTCCGAGGAGCGGTATACTCATACGCAACTCATGTATGCTCAGGAGGGCCGGCGCCACCATTTGACGGAAGCGTCCTATCGGGGAGAAATACGCGGCTTCTACCGGGTGCAGGTCGTCGACGCCAACGTCTACAAGAGCGCCATCCTGCCGGATCGAATGGAGGGATGGATCCAGCCGACCAAGTCCTTCCAATGGGGGATGATTCCTCCGATATGCTTTGCCTTCAGGCCCTTCCAGAATGATATTCTCCTGAGTGACTGCCTCACGTCCGAATTCGCCACGCTCCGTCCCGGCCGCGTCACGATGGGAGGGAGGGATGCTGCCGTGGTGGAGATCCGGTATCCTGGAAGGACGTTCTTGTCGCTGGCGTGGATCGATCCCGAACGGGGGGTGGTGCTGCGCCAGGAAGAACGCAGACCAGAGGAGGACCAGGTGAAAGGGGAGGCACCGGCGTTTTGGGAGGAGGCGTCCAGGTTCCATCAGTTGCCGAACGGCGGGTGGCTTCCGGTGGAAGGAAACGCGAAAATGTCTGTGATGCGGGGCGGGTCGCTGACGGAAGTAACCAACCAGTGGACCGTGGACGTCAACAGCGTTTCGATTGACAAGAAGGACATTCCGGATAGCCTGTTCGACATCCGGTTCCCGCCGGGCGCGAAGGTCACGGTTCGCGGCGGGGTGACGGCGAAGCCCACGTACGAGGAACCGGCTTCCCTGATCGGCAAGCCTCTGCCCTCGACCGAGGACTTTGGGATCAGGCCGGAGTCGTACAAGGATCACAGAGTGTTGCTGTGCTTCTTCGATGCCAGTCAACGGCCTTCACGAAGTATCGTGACGACCCTGGGGAAGAAGGCGGCAGAGCTCCGCCAAAAGGGAGTGATGGTGGTCGCCATTCAGCAGGGGGCGGCGGGCACCGATGAACGGAAGGTGTGGCTCAAGGAACAACCCGACGCTATGTGCAAAGGGTTCGTGAAAGGGGACGGCCGCGAAGTGATGTTCTCCTGGGGTGTCAAGGGGTTGCCCTGGCTGATCCTGGCCGACGAGAATCACACCGTCACCGCCGAAGGATTCGGCATCGACGATCTCGACGCCAAACTTCAACAGGGAAAGCCATAATGCCCTCGGTGGCTGGCCGGACGTGATCGTTGTTCGTGTGGAAGTCTCGTATCCACTGTGTCTTGCAGAAAATATGGTTGAAAACACATAAATCGTGGAACGAAGGGGCGGGCGAAAGCGTCTTGTATGTATGATAAAAAGTAAACACACAATGAAATCAAGTAGACGGAACAGCCAAGCCAGTGGCGGGAGGGGAGGAAATTGGGTTCGTTTGTACAGACAAGCCGGAGTTGCTTGGACGCAGGTCGGGAGCGTAGGGGTGAGCCCCTGTGGTCGCCCTCACTGGGCAGGCACAGAGGCCTGCCCCTACGAACTTCACACGGGGAACGGGGGGAATCGTGCGAAACGAAGCCAATTTGGTCAGTTCGGGTGGCCGCCTCAACCCGCGCGTGGGCGGGGGTTGGAGATGGCCGCAAGGACGGCCCGATTCGCCATCCCCAAGGGCTTCGCCCTTGAGGCTGCCACCCGTCGAACCCTGCGCCTTGGCCCCAAATCCTGGGCCCTGTCGGTTCGGTATTGTGCGAAACGAAGCCAATTTGCTCCGCCTGGAGCTGGCGGGGGCTGGATATTTCGGGACCATCGACCATCAAAGATCAAACATCAAACTTCTGACATTCTTCTGAATTGCCGATGTATGCATAGGGGCCGGGGTGCATCTGTATAGGTAGGAACCCGAAAACGCGTCGGGTAACTGAGAACGGTGAAACCAAAGTGAATGAGCCGCACAGCCAAGAAAATGAAGGGATCGGGGACCCCAGGACGCCTAAAGACCTCGTCCTGGGCTCCCTTCCCCAGATGTACGATAGAGCATCTGGTGATCCCGAGCTGCCGCTGATTCAGGCCGCCCAGGCGGGCGACAAGAAGGCTTTGCAGACACTGCTGACGGCCAACTGGGTGTGGTTGAGGGGGCTCGCCTATGGCGTGCTGGGCCGGACCCAGGACCTGGACGACGTCATGCAGGAGATTTGTCTGCGGGTGATCACGAGGATCCACACGCTGCGTGATCCTCAGTGCTTCAAAGGTTGGCTGGCGATGGTCGCCAGGAGAGAAGCCCTGAAGCACTGCCGGCGGAAATGGGGGGGCGCCTACGTCGATGTGGATGGCGAAGACGTGCAGTTGGAATCGCCCGACGAAGGACCCATCGAGGGACTCGAGCGAAAGGAACTCGCCGAGAAGGTGAAGGGCGTCGTCGAGGAGCTGCCGCAAAAGTACAGGGAGGTGTTTCTGCTGGCCGCGACGGGCGAACTGACGTATGCCCAGATGGCCGAGGTGCTGAACGTCCCGATCACGACGATGCAGATCCGGCTGGTGAGAGCGCGAAAAATGATCCAAAGTCAAGTTACCGAGGCGGAATTGAAAGCCGCCCGGGGCGAACGCAAGGTAAACGACTAATGAGTCTGACTGAAGACAAACTGGAAATCCTGATCGGCAAATGCCTGGATGGTCAGGCGACGCCGATGGAACGTCACCTCTTTGAAAAGGAAATCAACCAGAATCCGCAGGCGCGAGCCATGTTCGAGCACTGGCAGACGTTGAACGAGTGGGGGCGGAGTCTGGTCGTCGATAAGCTTGTGGAACAAGGAGCATGCCCGGAGGAGGTCTTCGAGCAGGCCTGGCGGCGATCCCGGGGGGTACTCTGGTTTCGCCTGGCCCGGTCACGGAGGCACATGCGGTTTGCCGTGGGGGTGGCCGCGGGCTTCCTGCTGGGCGTGCTCCTGCATTTTGTCTGGATGAATGGGACCACGAATCAGACGGTCTCGCCGAGGAATGTGGCTCTGGAAACATCCATCCCGACAACCGGGGGCGCGAAAGTGGTGCGGCCGGAAGTGCTCGCGGCGGCAGCGCCCGAGCAGGGGGGACCGGCCGGACGTTCGGAGAGCCGGAACGTCAATTCGTACATCATCACGGACGCGGACGGCAATCCGTACCTGATTCAGCAGGGTGTGCAGCAGCAGCGACGGCACGAAGGGAATGTCCGACTCGCTGCTTACAGCTTGTAGCCGGGTCGGGGGCGAGGGGGGATCTGAGATTTGAGATTTGAAATTCGAGATCTGAAATTTGAGATCGCTGGGTAAAGGACGATGGTTATGTCGATGAAAGTTATTCGTTGGGTTGTGGCCGCTGCGGCGGTGCTGGCGCTGGGCGCCGTATCCTTCGGGCAGGGACCGCGCGGGTTCATGGGGGTGCAACTGGACCCGACGCCCTTGCCGGAACTGCTAACCAAGCACCTGGGACTCGACCCGAACGAGGGCATCCGCATTCTGAATATCAGTAAGGACGGCCCCGCCGACAAGGTCGGGCTCGATCGCGACGACATCATCGTGAAACTGAACGGCAAGAAGGTGAGCGAGGCCGACGCGTTCGTCGCCGCGGTGCGCGAGCTGCCGCTGCGCAGCCGGGTGACATTGGAAGTGATTCATCTCGGCAAGTCCCGCACGGTCGAGTTCGAGCTGGGCCTGGCCCAGGGGGAGACGGAATGGAAGTACCCGGTCGAGGCCCAGATGGAGTTTTCCTGGGGACCAGGGCGTGTCTTTCGGCTGGCTCCCAACGGCGACAACTGGGTGGAGATTCCGTTCGAGAACATGCCGGACGTGCAGAATTCGATCAAGCAGTTCTTCTCCGAACGATATCTCTATCATCACGTCACCGATGGCGAGGACTATACCATCGAGATAAAGGGCGATCCGAAGGATGACAACACCCCGATCGTGGTGCAGTCCGGCGCGGCCGACTACAAGACCACCGTCGGCACGATCGATAGCCTGCCGGAGAAGTATCGGGCGGCGGCCCGCGAGTCGGTGGAGAACGCCCGCAAGAGCGCTTCGCAGCGGGTGCGTCTGGGGGGCCGGTTTGCCTTCCCGGAGCCGCCGGATGCACAAATGTATCGCCAGTATTTCGATAACATGATGCCTCGGGGATTCGATTCAAACGGTCTGGCGGATCGCCGTGATCGCCTCATCGAGGAACTGCAGAGCAAGCTCGACAGAGTCCAGCGGCGTCTGGAGCAGATGGAGAACCATCTCGGAACGCCGGGGAGGTCCGAGAAAATCACGCCGGCTACGCCCGAGCCGAACAGTGCGGCTCAGAACTCGTCAAAGCCGCCGGAAAAGCCCAAAACGTTAAACGGCAACCCGATCTGATCGGGTGATAGCATCAGGCTTGAGGGACATTCTCACGAGGGCCGGCCGCAAGGTCGGCCCTACCCAATTGTCGGCCGTGCTACCTGCTCTTTGCTATATTGTGAAGATTACCTAATTTGACACCTCCTTCGTATTCGGGTATAATAAATGGACTGAATGGGGTTAATCCTTGGAGGAGTATCCCGAATGCGAACCATCGCGGTGGTGAATCAAAAGGGCGGCTGCGGCAAGACCACGACAGCCGTCAATATGGCTGCTGCCTTCGCAGAGTTGGGCAAGCGCGTCCTCCTGGTGGACCTCGATCCGCAAGCCCATGCGACCATCGGGTTGGGCAGCGACCCCGACAGCCTCGAACACACCATCTATGACTGTCTCATCGATCCGGAGACGCCTCTGCCGGGGATTATCGTTCATCGCGACGCCGAGCACGTGGACCTCGTGCCGGCCAACGTCATGCTGGCCAGCGCCGAGCTGGAGCTTTCGCTGGTGCCTGACAGGGACCTGCGTCTGGCACGCGTCCTGCGGCGGGTGCGGGATGCCTACGATGTGTGCGTCATTGACAGCCCCGCCTCGGTGGGATTGCTGACATTGAATGCCCTGGTCACCAGCTCGGACGTCGTCGTGCCGGTCCAGGTGCACTATTACGCTCTGGAGGGACTCAAGCGGCTGCTGGAAACCGTCGGGTTCATTCGCCAGCGGTTTCATCCGTACTCGATGGAGAATATCCGCCTGTTGCTGACCTTCGTGGAGGAACGCGCTGCGTTCTGCCGGAAGATCCAGCAGCAACTGCGTGACATTTTCGGCGCTCTCGTTTTGGACACCGTCATTCACCGGGACAATCGCCTGGCCGAGGCGCCGGGTGCGTCCCAGTCGATTCTCTGCTACGCGCCGCGCAGCAAAGGCACCGCCGACTACCGGGCCCTGGCTTCCGAGATTCTCACCGGCTCGCCCCGGACGGCTCCGATGGCGGTCGAGAAGATTCGCAAGGGCATCCAGAAACACCTGTCGACCCTTTTCGAACGTGTCTGGATTCCGCGCGGCACCCACTCCTACAACCCGGGCTCCATCGACGCCACGTGACACTCACGGGTGCCTCATTCGACGATGATGGCCGACGTCGGGCATTCATCCGCCGCCTGTTGAGTCAACGCTTCCTGGTCCTTCGGTACCGGACTGACCTTCACCTGGGCGAGCGTCTCACCCATCTCGAAAACCGCCGGACACACTTCCACGCAATGCTGGCAACTGATGCAATCCTCGGTGATTCGCACTTTCATGCCTTTTTCTCCTTCAAAACCGGCCTGCGCCGTACCTGTGATACATCGCCCAAGCCTCCGCGGTTCGCCTCAAAACCGAGATTCGCCATTGAGGAATGGAGCCGTACCTGCCCTCAACACACGTGTCATTTCGACCGGAGCGGAGTGGAGGAATCTGCCCCAGGCCAAGTCAGCTCGCCGCACCCGGACCTGAGCCGACCGTGCGTTTCGGTGGCGCGAGGGCGGGCCCATTAGGGAGCGGATTTCTCCACTCCGTCCCGGCCGCGCCCTGCGTCCGGTCGCACATGGCAAATCCGATGCCCGCGTCCGCCACGGTTTTCAGCGGGGCAGGGAATGGAGGGACACCCGCCTATCTGTGGGACAGGAAGTCAATTGACAGGATCTGGAGGCGGCCATAGAGTACGGACATGGCACGGCTGGCACGAGTAGTGGTTGCAGGGATTCCACACCATGTCACGCAGCGGGGCAATCGGCGGCTGACGACGTTCTTCAGCGAGGAGGACTATGCCGCGTATGTGTCCCTGCTGGCGGAATGGTGTCCACAGTGTGGCGTGGAGATATGGGCGTATTGCCTGATGCCCAACCACGTCCATCTGATCGCGGTGCCGGAATCGGAGGAGGGATTACGTCACGCGCTGGGCGAAGCGCATCGGCGGTATACGCGTCGAGTCAACTTCCGCGAAGGCTGGCGCGGACACCTGTGGCAGGGACGATTCGCCTCGTTTGCGATGGACAATCGTTACCTGATGCGGGCGGCGCGTTATGTGGAGCTGAATCCGGTTCGGGCGAAGTTGTGCCGGGCGCCCTGGCGGTGGCCGTGGTCGAGCGCGGCGGCTCACGTCGCGGGCCGGGACGATGCCTTGGTGCAGGTGAAGCCGCTGCTGGAACGTGCGGGCGACTGGCGGACGTTTCTGAGTGAGGGACTGGAGACGAACGATGTGGAGACACTGCGAAGTCACGAACGGACGGGTCGTCCCTTGGGACACACGTTGTTCCTGGACCGGATCGAGAAAAAACTCGGACGAATCGTCCGCCCGCACAAGGCGGGACGCAAACCCAAACCAGACAAATAGGTATGGTGTCCCCAGATTTATCTTGGAGGCCATCCCGAACGTTGGTGAAGTGGAGATAGATGAGGCTACAGCGTCGTATTCGGGCAAGAGCAAAGACTGCTGTATCGGGGGGTGGTACTTTGCAGATGGAGTGCGTATAAAGGAGGGCACTCTCTCCCTGTCGTTTGAACTTGATGAAGTGGACATCTGGGGGCTACCGGATGTGGATGATGAGTTTTACATAGATGGTGTGCTCAAGGCCAGTGTGACATTTGAGCTTGGGATTGAGCTTAGCGTGGACGCGACCGTGGAAGGTACGGTTGGGCACGGATGGGACGATTGCGCCGATACTGATTGGACATATGGATCCTTTGGTGCCGACATCGCTCTGACCCTCGAACCTGAGTGTGAGATGTCCTACTGTCTTGAGCTTCTCTGGTGGGAAAAATGCGGGAGTATTGAGGTTAGCGCATCGGCAAGCTCGTCGATCGCTGGGGAAGTAACGTACAACTCTCCCGATGGTCCCACAGACCCTGCTATTGGTGGCAGTTTGTCTATGGGAGACATTACCTTTGAGGCTACTGCCAAGATTGGCAGTCTTGTAGGTTGCACACTCTCGTATACAATTGAAATGCCTTGACCCATGCGTATTCTGACGCCAGTGTATTTAGTGGAGGTGACAGTATGATGTTCGCAGAAATGTGCAAAGATGTCAAGAAGGCGACTCATGTGACGTTCACGACGTGGCTCGTCACATTATGGTTTCTGGGGATGGTGCAACCGCTGCTTTCGGCTGTGGTGGCAAGCAAGCAGTTTGAGAGGTTTCCCGTAGTCATTCGTGTCGACTTCGGCGCTCCTGTCACATCGTCATTGTGTGTCAGGTGTCAGACAACCAAGTATGAAGTGCCGTTTCCTCGCTTCGTCTCAGAACACAACGGCCAAAGGGAGTTGGCTTTGGGCCGCATACTGGCGGCCCTTCAACAGAAGAATCTTGATAGCTGCAAAGATCTTGTTGCCGAAGCCGTGGATGGGCGTGGTGCCAGACAGCCAACGCAGATTCCGCTGGTGGTGGATGCCTACAATAAGCTCTTGGCTCCGGCAGTTGCCGGTAACGATCTGCAGGGCCTTGATGTTGAAAGGCAACTGTGGTTTGGCAACAGAGGCATCTTTGTCGGTAGGATCAGGCCGTCCGCGGGCGTGGAGAATGCGGGGACTCCGATCTCGCTGGAATTTGAGAATAGTTCGAACGGTCAGTTTCGTTGGCGGCCCGTGGCTGGACGCCCTGATGATGCCTCGGTGCTTCTTAGGGATGTGGCGGCGCAGAGAGGCGTCGCCTCAAGTCCGTCTGCCCGCACAGAGCTCACTTATACCTACCAATCAACAATCCCTGGGTCAACCGACGCGAACCCCGTGTTCTTGGAGTTTAACGGGAGGAAGTACGAGTTCGAAGTGTTCGGAGATCAGGTCGCCTCGGGGGACGAAGTCCTGGCGTTCTACCAGAAGGCGTATCAGACGATCAAGAATGGTTCGCCGGAGAGTCTGGCGGAGTTTTACACGGCCAGCAGTCGTCAGAAGTACAACAAGTGGCTGATGGATCGGGGGTCATCATACATCACGAAATACTACGATGGCCTGATCAAAGGGGGACGAACGGTCGTCTTCATACTTGATGCAGATCCGTTCTTCTTTGTGTTCTACCGGAAATCAAAAGGCGGCACCGGAAGTCTGCAATTCGATGATGTTGTACGTGACCCCAATGACGGAAAACTGAAGCTCACCAACCTCAACTACAACGAGTCTATTCATCACTTCCTGAAGAACACCAAGCTGTTTGTGGACCCCATTCTGCGACCTCTGCTACAGGGTTCTGCATTGAGCGATAGATAGACTCAAGTGGCTGGGCTCTTAGTCGATTCGACGGACGGATTGTGATATGTGTGCCTATTGTCTGGGACCAGTCTGTGCTGGTGCCCCGTTCATCAAAGGAGACAAACAACATGTTGCGTATTGTAGAGCATCATTCGGTTGGCTCTGTGAGAATCGCTTCCCGCGAGCATGTCGCTCGACTTGTCACAGTGATGTGGCTGGCGCTGGTCCTCAGCACGGGCTTGGGATGTTCGTCTGGTACACATGAGGGTGCGGCAATCAGAGCACTTAGCGACACGGGGCCCAGGCAACCGGCTCAAGTGACTCCGCGTCTTGCAGTTGACAGGCTTGCCTACGACCTGGGCGAGATCAAGCCCAATACGGCAAGTATAGCTGTCTTCCACCTGACGAACGATGGGGGCAGCCCTCTGCAGATAACCGACGTGAAGAAGTGCTGTGGGGCGGTCATCAAGCTGGAGAAGAAGAAGCTTGCTCCTGGTGAGACAGGGGTACTGACCGTGGAATACCGCGTGGCGCAAGGGGTGGGGACGATTGCCAAGAAAATCCGCATTGTCTCGAACGATCCGACGAACCCACTGACAGAATTGACGGTCACAGCTGAGATGGTCCAAACACTTGCCTGGACTCCGGCACGATTCAGTCTCTCGTCGCACGAAAGCAACGTCAAGTGCCCGGAAATCTCCATCAAGAGCCTTGATGGTACCGTCTTTTCAGTTAAGGGGGTCGTGGCAACGGGTCAGATAATCACGGCTAACTTTGACCCAAACCAAAGGGCCGCCCAGCTCACGCTCAAACCTGAGGTAGATATGGCGAAGCTGAACGCATCGGCAACTTCAACAGGCAGTCTTGCGATAAGCCTCGATCACCCCGACTATAAGACAATCAAGGTGCCTTTCGATGTGGTGCCGCCCGTGCAGGCCACCCCGGCTCAAATCCTGGTCTTTGATGCCAGAGAAGGCGACTCGATTGCCAAAGTAGTCGGAGTTCAGGACAACCAGGCTGATCCGAACATTGGCTCTCCTGTGTTGATCGAAGCTGTGACAGCTATGAACGGCAGCCGCGTTGAACTTCGGACCGTCACTCCAAAGAAAGCCGGTTGCGAACTGAATTTGGTGATCTGGCCAGCCAAGGGCAAGGGGAACGAAGCGTTCGCGAAGGACCAACTGGTTGTCAAGCTGAAGGACGGGCGGGAAGTGACGGTGCCCCTTCGCGTGTTCTTTCAGTCGCCCACCGTTTCCAGTACGGTCGCTCCCAGCTCAAAATCATAATGGACTGGTCTCTTGTCGTGGCGTTGCGTGGATAGAGATGGAAGCCACAGAGAATGGTGGCAGATGACACGATTGCTCTACATCTTTAGCGTCTGCGTTGTCTCGGCTGCCTGCACTATCTTGGGCCTCTCGTTGAATGGACGGAATCGCCTCGATCCTAAGGTCGAGGCGATTCTGCATGGCCCCGGCGTGGTGGAGCGATTCGGTAGGGACGGGGGCCAGGGATCAAGGGTCGGGGATCAGACGGTGTCGCCTTTGGTGGCACAGGCGCAGGAATTCGGCAGGTATCTGAATCCTCCCCCGGCGGGGCCGGAGGCGACAGTCAAGCCGCCGGTGGCGTTGGCGGTGTCAACTCCGCCGGAGGCGAAGCCGGGGAGTCGGCCGATCTTCTCGACGGCCGGTTTCAAGCTGGTGGCGACGAGCTACTATGAGGGCCGGCCGGATAGGTCGATGGCGCTATTGTCGGAGCCCGGTAACGGAGATACCGGGCGGTGGGTTCGGGAAGGGACTCAGGTGGGGCACTTCACGG
This sequence comes from uncultured Pirellulales bacterium, assembly GCA_964421295.1. Taxonomy (GTDB): domain Bacteria; phylum Planctomycetota; class Phycisphaerae; order Sedimentisphaerales; family Anaerobacaceae; genus PLanc-01. The sequence goes on along the minus strand of CAYQXM010000004.1, from coordinate 13,458 downwards.
TGCATGAGATTCGCCAGGGCGTCGTCGTGCTTCGAGATGGTGACAACATCCGGGAGCTGGCCGTCGCGCGCACGGCGATTCAACGCAACCTCGTCAAAGAAATCCGGCCGGCGGCGAGCCAAGCCAAGGCACTCGTTACTGACAGTAACGAGTGAAATCCGAATAACGGGTGAAATCCGAAATTCGAATATCGAAATCCGAAACAATATCAAATGACCCAATAGAGAATGCTCCAAGCGGCACGCAGAGCCGTGTTTCGATCATTTGAGTTTTGCATTTCGGATTTGTCTCGGATTTCGGGTTTCGGATTTCGAGTTTGGGGGCTCAGCATTTGCGTGAGGCACCTATGGTTCGGGAGAAGATCACTTTCATAGTCCAAACCGTCGCAGTGCTGGCGGCACTCGCCCTGTGCGGCTGCGCTCATACCACGACGGCCCGGCGGAATCCACCACAGGCTTCTCAGACTCCGTCGCAAGAGGAGCAGGCGAGGGTCTTCGAATTGCAGACGATCTTCCCGCAGCAGGCGGCGGTGCTGCTGACGGAGGCAGGGTTGGGGAAGGTGGCGCTCGTGCCGGGACGCAACGCCGTCGCCGTGGCGGGGTCGGCGAGCGTGCAGCGCAAAGCGGGGATCGTGCTGGAGCTGGTCGATGTGAATGAGCCGTACGCGGTGGAGATTCTGGCGCCGGTTTCGATGTCGAGGGATATTCCAGGCAACGACCGTATCGCGGAGGCATTGGGGGCTATCGCGATCGGCACCTTCAGCAATCCGCCCCAAGCGGGCCCTCGGGCGCGGGGCCTCATCGACGTTTGCGGCGAATCGGTCGTGGCGATCCTGCCGGCCCGTTTACAGCGGCAGGCGGCTCAGATCGTCCATGCCCATCCTGCCGACCTGCGGCCGGCCAGGAATGCAGACGTCCGGCACGCGACGATTGCGCCGATCGGAGTTGAAGCCAGGGAACCCATACCAGGCGAGCCGAATGGGCCCGCGGCCATCACCGCCGCGAAGGCGGAAACGCCGATCCGGATACCGCTGTCTCAACCCATGCCGGTGCCGACAGAGCCGAACCTGGTGGAGGACAAACCCGCGGCGGCAGTCGCGGCTAAGGAGCCTGCGCGGCTGGTGGAAGCGGCGGTAGTTCCGCCGGGCGAACCGGTGAGCGAATCGAACGCGGTGACGGTGCGGTCGTCACGCATGGCAGTCCAACCGGCTCGGACGGTCACGGAGTATAAGCCCGCGGTAATCGCCAATGGCGACGATACGCTGGAGCTGGACCTGCCGGACAAACTCGACCTGATCCAGCTGCTGGATCTGGCGACGGAATACTTGAAGCTCGACTATCTCTATGACGCGGAGAAGATTCGGGGCCAGTCCGTGTCGCTGCGGCTGCACGGCAAGCTCCAGGGCAAGATCCAGGTGCGGGAGCTGTATCCGTTGCTCGAATCGGTGCTGAAGTTCAAGGGCTTTGCCATGACCCGCCACAACGGCAATCTCGTGACCATCGTGCCATTGGCCGAGGCATTGCAGGTGGACCCCACGTTGCTCGATGCCGAGGGCCAGTCCCTCGAAACCGGGGACATGGTCGTGACGCGGGCGTTCGATCTCCAGTACGTCAATACGGCCAGCGCCGTGAACCTGCTGGAGGCGATGAAGCTCAGCGTGGCGGTATCGCCCATCGCCGAGACGCAGACCCTGATCGTCACCTGCTACGCCCACCGCATGGAGCGGATCGAACGGCTGCTCAATCTGGTGGACCGGCCGGGCAAGCCCAAGGAGTTCCGCTATCGACAGCTCAAGTACACGATGGCGGCGACGCTGGCCGCCAAGGTCGAGAAGCTGGCGGCGGAGTTACAGACAGTACCCGTCAAGATCGCCCCGGCTATGCCATGTCTCTGATGGGCTGGGCGGCAGCTGCGTGAAGCAGGCTGGTCCAGCGGAGGATGTGGCCTTGTTCGTCGGCATGGTCCTTTTCGAGGGTGCGGCGGGTGTCGTCGTCCCAGTCAATGGTCTTGAGCAGCTCGGCGTAGTGACGCACGGCTTTGGACTCGACCCAGATGCCGACCCGGAAGATGGCTTTCTCACCCAACAGACGCGAGCCCAGGCCGAAGGCGATGCCCACGAGCCAAAACGCGAACCGCAACGGGCTCGGGCGGAAGCCGTATTCGTACAGCGCGACCTGGTCGTCCTGATAGTGGCCCATCTCGTTGCACATGGCGGCGATGACCTGGCGATTCGTTTCGGTGGGCTTGTTCGTGATCTGGAAGCGATAGATCGTCTGGGCCATCAGCTCCAGTGTGTGGAAGGTGCGCAGTCCCTTCTTGATGGCGGCCAGTCGGGCCGGCGGGAAACCTGCGCCCTTGAGCTTGATGTCCTCGCTGCGCAGTTGGGGACGGATGATCGAAATATCGTAGGTGGGCTTCGTCGATGTGTGCGGCTCAACCATCCTGGCTTCTCCTGAGTCTCCTGCTGAGTGAATCCACGGCAGGGTGGCAGCGGCAAGCGCCAGCTTGCCGCTGCCACCCTCGATTCGTCACGTCGGGCATTATCCGGGGAGCGATGGGAATTGTCAAACGAGGGAATCCGGGCGGGGGCGGTATCTTTTTTAAAAGACTTGTCATGGCCGGGAGCGGCTGATATGCTGTCAACTTCGTTTAACCAACGGCAACAGCAACCTAGATTACAGGAAAAGGGAAATGAGTCATCCAGGTTTGTCAGAGCTTGATGAACTGTGCGTCAATACGATTCGTCTGTTGGCCGTCGAAGCGGTGCAGAAGGCCAACGCCGGACATCCGGGCATGCCGATGGGCCTCGCTCCCGCGGCGTATGTCCTCTGGACCCGGCAGATGCGGTTCAATCCCGCCAATCCCAAGTGGCCCAACCGCGACCGGTTCATCCTCTCCGGCGGACACGGCAGCATGCTGCTCTACTCGATGCTGTACCTGACCGGTTTTGACTACAGCCTGGACGACATGAAGAGCTTCCGCCAGTGGGGCAGCAAGACGCCGGGACATCCGGAGTACCATCCGGAGATGGGCGTCGAAGCGACCACCGGCCCGCTGGGACAGGGCATCTCGAACGCGGTCGGCATGGCCATCGCGCAGAAGTACCTGGCCAGCCATTTCAACCGCGAGGGATTCCCGATCGTCGACTACAAGATCTTCGTCTTCGCCGGCGACGGTGACCTCGAAGAGGGTATCTCGGGCGAAGCCAGCTCGCTGGCCGGTCACCTGGGACTCGACAACCTCGTGGTGGTCTACGACGATAACCACATCAGCATCGATGGTCCCACCGAGCTGTCGTTCACGGAGGACCGGGCCAAGCGTTACGAATCCTACGGCTGGTACGTCCAGGAAGTCGGCGGCGACGGCAACGATATGAAGACGTTCGAGCGGGCGCTCATCAACGCCAAGAGCGAAGTGCAGCGGCCCTCGATCATCAAGCTGCGCACGCACATCGCGTACGGCAGCCCGAACATGCACGACACGGCCGAGGCGCATGGCTCACCGCTCGGCGAGAACGAGATTCGCCTGATCAAGGAAGGTTTCGGCTTCGACCCGGACAAGAGTTTCGTCGTATCGGATGAAGTCCTGAACCACATGCGCACCGCCGTCGATCGCGGCAAAGAGGCGGAGGCGGAGTGGAAGAAGATGTTCACCGCCTACGCCAAGCAATATCCCGATCTGGCCAAGGCGTTCAACGACGCGCTCGAAGGCAAGCTGCCGGTGAAAGTGGATGGGCTGCTGCCGAAATTCGAAGCCGGCACCGCCGTGGCGACGCGCCAGGCCTCGGGCAAAGTGCTGGACGCCCTGATGCCGCAACTGCCGCTGGTGATCGGTGGCTCGGCTGACCTGACGCCGTCGAACAATACGCGGTTCAAAGGCGCGACCGACTTCCAGAAGAACGCCTTCAACGGCCGCTACCTGCGGTTCGGTATCCGCGAGCACGCGATGGGCGCCATCCTCAACGGCATCAACATCTCCCGGCAGATGCGTGCCTACGGCGGCACCTTCCTGGTGTTCTCCGACTACATGCGCGGTGCGGTGCGCGTCGCGGCGTTGTCGAAGTATCCTTCGATCTTCGTCTGGACGCACGACAGCATCGGCTTGGGCGAGGACGGCCCGACGCATCAGCCGGTCGAGCACTTCGCCGCTCTGCGGGCGATTCCGAACCTGCTGGTCATGCGTCCGGCCGACGCCAACGAGACCGCCCAGGCGTGGAAGTATGCCCTGGAGCATCGCGAGGGGCCGGTGGCGCTGCTGCTGACCCGGCAGGGCGTGCCCGTGATCGATCAGAACAAGAATGCCTCCGCGGCCAACCTGGTGCGCGGCGCGTATATTCTCACCAGCCGGGGCAAGCCCGACGTAATTCTGCTGGCCACCGGATCGGAAGTGTCGATCGCCCTCGAAGCCGCCAAGCAGCTCGACGGCGCGGGGATCGCGACGCAGGTCGTCAGCATGCCGTGCTGGGAATTGTTCGATAAGCAGGATGAGAAGTACAAGAACTCGGTGATCCCGCCGGATGTGAAGGCTCGGATCGGTATCGAAGCCGGCATCGAGATGGGCTGGCACAAGTACCTCGGCGACAACGGCGTCTTCATCGGCATGAAGGGCTACGGCTCCTCGGCCCCGGCCAAGGTGTGCTACAAGGAATTCGGCATCACCGCCGAAAACGTGGTCGCCTCCGCCAAGGGCCTGCTCCAGAAGCTCAAGGCCGAGGAAGAATAGCCAACGGGAAATTCGAAATCCGAATTTCGAAACTCGAAACAGGCACGAAATTCAAATGACTCAATGACCTAAACGGCTGTCGCGTGGCGGCAGCCGTTTGGAATTTTGGATTTTGGTCATTTGAATCTGTTTCGGATTTCGATATTCTGATTTTGGATTCTCCCGGTTATGAACCTTGCGAAGGACAAGGTGGTTTCGCAGATCATCTCCCGGCTGGGATCACCCGATAGGGGGGTGGTTTTGGCCGAGGGGACGTGGGGATCCTATGCGCGTCTGCTGACCGCCCATATCTCGAGCACTCTCAAGCGTCCGGTCCTCCATATCTGTGCCCACATCGACGGCGCCGACAAAGCGTTCGACGATCTCAAGACTTTCGGCGTAGGCAAAGTCGAACTTCTGCCGGCCTGGGAAGGCGAAGAGGAACTGGCGGACGCGACCGATGAGACGCGCTCGGAGCGGCTGCGTATCGTTTCGCTGCTCAGCGATGGCGCGGTTCCGTCCGGACTGGTTATTACGGCCCCCGCCCAGGCGCTCTGCCAACCGGTGGCCAAGCCGACCGCCATGCGGGCGTGCCAGCTCAATCTGCAGGCCGATGGGACGATGGACCCGGAGGCGATTGTCGAGTGGCTGGTGAACAACAGCTTCGAGCGGGTGGACGCGATCGACCTGCCCGGCCAGTTCGCCCGCCGCGGCGGTATCATCGACATCTATGCCCCGCTGACGAGCGCCAGGGTTCTGCAGAAGGCCGCTGCGAAATCGAATCCGCAATCCGCAATTCGCAATCCGCAATCCTCCGAGGCCCTTCGTCTCGAATTCTTCGGCGACACCATCGAGAGCATCCGTCAGATCGACCTGGACACGCAACGCTCGACGGAGGAGATGAAGAGCCTGAGCATCATGGCCGCTACGTGCGGGGCGCTGCCCGACCAACGGGAGCTGTTCCCGAACATCCTGCCGGCCGATGCGATCCTCGTCTTCGAGGAGCCGGCGGATGTGGAGGAAGTGACGCACACCTACCTCGCCCGGGCGGAGAACGCGCAACGCCTCTATTCCTGGACGGACATCCACGAATCCACCGGCCGGTTCGCCCAACTGCACATCTCGCGGTTTGGCGCGACGCCGGGGGTAGAGACGCAGAATCTTGCGTCGCTGCAGGTCAAAAGCGTGCAGCAGTTTGAGCGCAAGGCGACTTCGCTCTGGGCGGGACACAAAGCGGCGCTGGAAGACCTGATCGAGCGCACGAAGGAAGGCTACCATGTCACGCTCTATTGTGACAGTCCCGCCGAGATCCAGCGGGTGGGCGAGATCGTCAAGGAGATCGCGGGCCAGATTCCGCCCAAATTCGAGCTGCTGTCAGGTTACGTCCACCAGGGCTTCGCGCTCGACTCCCTGAAGGAAATCGTCGTCAGCCATCACGAATTGTTCGGACAGTACACCCTGCGCCGGCGCGAGCGGCCCATGCGGGCCACGGCCCCCGTCGACACGCTGGCCGACCTGCAGGAAGGGGACTACGTCGTCCACACTTCCTACGGTATCGGCAAGTTCCTCGGCACCGAGACGATCGAGGAGAAGGGCGGCCGGGCCGAGTACCTGACGATCGAGTACGCCGATAGCGTGAAGATCCAGGTCTCCGTGCAGAACATCGGCCTGATTCAAAAGTACATCGGCACCAGCCCCAAACGCCCCAGCCTCAGCAAGGTCGGCTCCAAACGCTGGCAGAAGCAGAAGGAGAAGGTCGCGCAATCCGTACGGGACCTCGCCGCGGAACTGCTGGAAGTCCAGGCCAAACGCCAGGCGCTGGGCGGCATCGCCTACGACCCCGACACGAACTGGCAGATGGAATTCGAGGAGTCGTTTCCGTACCAGGAAACGCCGGACCAGGAACGGGCGATCCGCGAGATCAAGGACGATATGCAGGAACCGGTGGCGATGGATCGGCTCCTCTGCGGCGACGTCGGCTACGGCAAGACCGAGCTGGCCATGCGGGCGGCGTTCAAGGTCGTCGAAAGCGGCCGGCAGGTGGCGGTGCTTGTGCCGACGACGGTGCTGTCCGTGCAGCACGCCCGTACGTTCGCGGAGCGCTTCGCGGATTTCCCCGTCACGGTCGAGGTGCTCAACCGCTTCAAGACGGCCCGCCAGGCGAAGGACATCGTGACCCGCGCCAAGGCGGGGGCGGTGGATATCGTCATCGGCACCCACCGGCTCCTCAGCAAGGACGTCGCATTCAAGGACCTGGGCCTGCTGATCATCGACGAGGAGCAACGCTTCGGCGTCGAGCACAAGGAGCGGCTCAAGCAGATGCGGGTGAACGTGGACATCCTCACGATGACGGCGACGCCCATCCCGCGCACGCTGCACATGGCGATGCTTGGCCTGCGGGACATCAGCTCGCTGACCACGCCGCCTTTGGACCGACGCAGTATCGTGACGAGCGTCACGACGTACAACGACGAGTTGATCCGCAAGGCGATCTACCGCGAGCTGAACCGCCAGGGCCAGGTGTTCTTCCTGCACAACCGCGTGCAGTCCATCGAGCGGAAAGCCTACGACATTCAGCAGTTGGCCAAGGATGCTCGGATCGACATCGCGCACGGCCAGATGGCGAAGCGCGAGCTGGAGGACGCGATGGTGAACTTCGTGCTGGGCCGGACCGATGTCTTGGTCTGCACGACGATCATCGAATCGGGCCTGGACATCCCGAACGCCAACACGATCTTCATCAACGACGCCGACCGGTTCGGCCTGGCCGAGATGCACCAGCTCCGCGGACGTGTGGGCCGCTACAAGCATCGGGCCTACGCTTACATGCTCCTGCCCAACAATCGCCCGATCTCGCCCATCGCGGCGAAGCGCCTCAAGGCCATCGAGGAGTACTCGCACCTCGGCGCGGGCTTCCGCATCGCGCTCCGCGACCTGGAAATCCGCGGCGCCGGCAATATCCTCGGTCCCGAGCAGTCGGGCCACATCCAGATGGTGGGTTACCAGATGTACTGTGACCTGCTCGCCAACGCGGTGCATGAGCTCAAGCAAGAGAAGATCGAGCCGCTGCCCACGGCGACCATCGACCTGGGTGTCCCGGCCTTCATCCCGAAGAACTACATCCCCATCGATCGCCAGCGCATGGACGCTTACCGCAAGATTTCCACGGCCCGGACGCCCCAGGACCTGGTCCGGATTCAGGGCGACCTGACCGACGTCTACGGTCCGCCGCCCGAGGACGTGAAGCGGCTGATCGAAATCGGCGGCCTGCGCATCGCCGCGGACCGCCTGGGCATCCGCACGATTGTGGCCCAGCCCCCGTCGGACCCCTTCGCCCAACCCTGGAATGTCACCGGGGGCCTGGCCTTCACCTTCAAGACTGACCCCGGCAAGAAAGCCAAATCGCTCTTCTCCGGCGTCCAGGCCGAAATCCGCGTCCCCGACCCGAAGACCATCGCCCTGCGCCTCCGCCCCAGTTACTTCGAGCCCCAAACCCTGGTCAGCTTCCTGCGCAAGGTTCTGGTGGAGAACACTAAGGGAGGTGCCTCGTGACGGCGATTTGGCTCGTATTAAGCATTGGCTCAATACTGGGTGGCAGCCTCAAGGGCGCGGCCCTTGGGGATGGGCAGTCCGGCACCAGGGTGAGCCATCCCCAAGCTTCGCTTGAGGCTGCCACACAGGCAACGGCGGCCGACAAGTACTTCGTCATTCGGGTGGTGGATCGGGCGACGGGGCGGGGGGTGCCGCTGGTGGAACTGCGGACGACGAACAACATCCGGTACTTTGCGGACAGTAACGGAGTCGTCGCGTTCAACGAGCCGGGGTTGATGAGCCAGGACGTGTTCTTCTTCGTCGAGAGTCACGGGTACGAATATCCAAAAGACGGGTTCGGATTTCGGGGGGTGCGGCTCAAGGTGGTGGCGGGAGCGAGCGCGGTCGTCAAGATCGACCGGCTCAATATTGCGGAGCGGCTTTATCGTGTCACGGGCGGAGGGATCTACAGGGACACGATACTGACGGGCGGCAAGCCGCCGCTGGCCAATCCGGTGCTGAATGGGCAGGTGTTCGGGCAGGATTCGGTGGCCACGTGCATCTACAACGGCAAGATCTTCTGGACGTGGGGCGATACGGCGCGGCCGTCCTATCCACTCGGGCATTTCGCCATGGCGGGGGCGGTGAGCGATTTGCCGGGGCGGGACGGGTTGGACCCTTCCGTAGGCGTGAATCTCGAATATTTCGTCGGCGAGGATGGGTTCAGCGGGCCGATGAGTCCGTTCAAGGAGCCGGGGATGATCTGGCTCGACGGATTTCTGGTCGTCGCGGACGAGCAGGGGCGGCAGCGTATGGTGGCCAAGTATGCCCGCGTCAAGAGCCTGGGGGAAGTGCTCGAACGGGGACTGGTGGTCTTCAACGACGCGAGCGGTAAGTTCGAGCCGATCAGGCGGGGCGGGGAGCATTTCCTGCCCTGCGACGAGTCGGGGCATCCTCTTAAGGTGGATGTGGGTGGCCAATCGTACTACTACTTCGCCGTGCCGTTTCCGCTGGCGGTCCGCATGCGCGTGAAGGCCCGTTGGGATGATGTGCTCGATCCGAATTGCTATGAAGTGCTCACGGCCCTGGCGGATTCGTCGAAAAGCTGTCGGTGGGTGGCATTCAGAGAGCTGGCTCGCGGCGATCCCGCGAAGGTGATCGAATCCCTGAAGAAGGAAAGAGAAAGCACGCGGTTCTACGACATCGAATCAGGCAAGGAGATCTCGCCCCACGGCGGGAGCGTCTACTTCAACGCTTATCGGCAGCGATGGGTGTCGATCTTCGTGCAGTCCGGCGGGGAGACTTCGTTCCTGGGCGAGGTCTGGTACGCGGAGGCGGATACGCCCGTGGGGCCCTGGACCTACGCCCGCAAAGTGGCGACGCACAACAAGTACTCGTTCTACAATCCCAAGCAGCACCCGTACTTCGACGGGAACGGCGGCCGCACCATCTTCTTCGAGGGCACGTACTCCCATACTTTCTCCGGCACGCCCGAGGCCGCGACGCCGCGCTACGACTACAATCAGATCATGTACCGGCTGAACCTGGACGATCCGCGGCTGGCTCTGCCCGTGCCCGTGTACCTCGTGCAAGGCAGGTACATGCTGCGCGAGGACGTCGAGAGGGCCGGCGCTTGGGACAAGGTGGAGTCCGTACCGTTCTATGCACTGGAACCAAACAGGCCACGTCAAGGGGCGGTGCCGGTGGATGGCTTCCGCGGTCTGCCCAGCAGTACGTCGGATGGGAATAACCCGTGTATCGTGCCGCTCTATCAATACCGGCAGACGGACTCAGACCGGCATTTGTACTCCACGGACCCCGAATTGAAGCGGGAAGGGTGGGGCCGTTCGAAAGAACCGGTGTGCCGGGTGTGGAAGTCGCCGCAGGTGGCACCGATTCTGGATGGGCAAGCCAGGCATAAAGAGGATTGATAATTGATGATCGATGACGGATAATTGGGCCTTCGTAGTCAGGAACGATTGTCAAGGATGCTATAGATGGCAGAGAACAAACCGACACGTGATAGTGCGCTCGTGCTCCTCCAAGAGTACAACCAGAACGAGGCGTTGATCCGTCATGCACTGGCGGTCGAGGCGGTCATGCGCTACTCGGCCCGCAAGCGGGGGCAGGACGAGGAGATGTGGGGCCTCGTCGGGCTCGTTCACGATCTGGATTACGAGAAGTTTCCCGAGAAGCATTGCCACAAGAGCGAAGAGATCCTGCGTGAGCGGGGCTGGCCCGAGGAGTACATCCGAGCGGTGCTCTCGCACGGCTGGGGGATCTGCACGGACGTCGAGCCCAGGAGCGACCTGGAGAAGACGCTCTACGCGATCGACGAGCTGACCGGGCTGGTCGCCGCGACGGCGATGGTGCGTCCGAGCCGCAGCGTGCTGGATATGAACGTCAAGTCGGTCAAGAAGAAATGGAAAGAGAAATCGTTCGCGGCGGGCGTCAATCGGCAGGTCATCGAGAAGGGGGCCGCCATGCTCGGCGTGGAGGTGGACGAGTTGATCAACGACGCGATCATGGGTATGAGGGAAGCGGCCGATCAGATCGGCCTGAAGGGCGAAACGGCATGAAGCACGTCAAATACGCGTACTGGATTCTGGCGGTCGTCACGTTGGCCGGATGTGAGGACCCGAAGTGGAAGAAGTCGGCGCTGGACCCGAACGAGGTTCAGCAGCGTGCCTTCGCGCCCAGGCCGGAGCGCCTCGACACGTTGCACGTCAGTGGCGAGAACATCACGAGTGACGATATCCTCATGGAGCCGGTCGACCAGAATACGCCGAACGTGACGTTCAAGGATAAGCTCACGGCCGCGGCCAAGGAAATGCCGCTCGATCAATTCCTGGAACTCACCCGGCCGTACATGCGGCAGCGCCTGAACAACAACATCTCCAATACGGTCCTCTACAAGAAGGCCAAGCGGGAGCTGGGCGACCAGGCCGACGACGCGCTGCAGAAGATGGTGGAAAAGGAATGGCGGCGTTTCGTCCTGGATCGAGGGGCGGGCAGCGAGGCCACGGCGGACGAAGTCCTCAGGAAAAGGGGGATGAACCGCACAACGTTCAAGGAGCAGACGAAACGGTTGATGCTGGCGCGGTACGCGCTGAAGATGCTCGACGAAAGGCCCATCACTCACAATGAACTGGTAGCCTGTTACGAGCAGATGAAGACCGAGTTTGGCCTGCCGCCGAGCGTGCAGTTCCGGCTGATCGATATCCAGCCCGAGAAGATGGAGTTGAAAGACCCCAACGAGAACCGGGTGGCCAAGGCGCGCGCCTTTGCGGAAGAGCTGGTCCAACGCCTCAAGGAGGGGGCGAACTTCGCCATGCTGGCGGAGCAGAGTTCGCATGGCCTGCGCCGGGAGGTCGGCGGATTGTGGCCCCCCCGCGACCCCAATGCCTTCCTGGCACCGTACGATATCGTAGCGGCGAAGGCGATGGAGCTGGAGGTGGGGCGAATCGCCGGGCCGCTGGACGTGGACGGACACTTCTTCATCCTCAAGCTCGAACAGAAGCAGGCCCGGGGGTATCGGCCGCTGCCGGAAGTGCAGAAACAGTTGGAAGACAAGATCACCGATGACCGCCGCGACGCGTCTCTCCGTCAACTCGACGCCGAGATCGCCACCCAGGCGGCTCAGGTCGATACCAACGCCTTCATCGATCGCTGCCTGGAGCGTATCTACAAAGAGGCAAGGGCACAGACCGGCGCATAGTCATGGAACTCCTCGCACACGGCATAGATCTGGTGGACTTTCCCCGCATCGAGCGGATGATCGAACGGCACGGCGATCGGTTCCTCGACCGCGTCTTCACGGTGGCGGAGCAGGAATACGCCAGGAAGCACCGCCGGCCCGTCGAACGGTACGCGGGACGTTTTGCCGCCAAGGAGGCGGTGCTCAAACTCGTGGGTACGGGCTGGCGAGGGCAGATCGCGTGGACGGACATCGAAGTGCGCAACGATGCGCTGGGCCGGCCCGAGGTGTTCCTGTCGGGGGAGGTCCAGCAAATCGCCCAACGCCTGGGCATCAAACAGATAACCTTGAGCATCACGCACACAGCGGATTTCGCTATGGCCTCGGCCGTTGCCCTCGTCGGGAGCGAAACGCCGATTGCGGATTGATGATTGCAGATTGCGGATTGGATATGAGGATCACTAATCCGAAATCTACAATCCGCAATCCGAAATCCATTTATGGTCCATGACTTCGACTGCATCGTAATCGGGGCCGGTCACGCCGGCATCGAGGCGGCCCATGCGGCTGCGACCATGAGGGCGCGGACCTGTCTGATCACGCTCAGCCGGGACACCATCGCCAAAATGAGCTGCAACCCCGCCATCGGCGGGCTCGGCAAGGGGCAGATCGCCCGCGAGGTCGATGCTCTCGGCGGCCTGATGGGATTGGCCACCGATGCGACCGGGATTCAATTCCGCCTGCTGAACCGCTCGAAGGGCCCGGCGGTGCGCGCCCCGCGTGCCCAGACCGACAAGTACCAGTACCAGCGGTTCATGCGGGAGCAGCTCGAACAGACGGCGCATCTGACGATCGTGGAGGGGATGGCGAGCGAGATTCTGTCCCAGAATCGGCAGATCTGCGGCGTGACTTGTCGGGATGGTCGCACGTTCTCCGCTGCGACCGTGATCGTGACTACCGGGACGTTCCTGCGGGGCCTGATGCACGTGGGCTCGGAGCAGTTCCCGGGCGGGCGGCTGGGCGAACCGCCCGCGAACGAACTGTCACTTAGTCTCGAACGGCTCGGCCTCAAGCTGCTGCGGCTCAAGACGGGTACGCCCGTGCGGCTCGACACGGCCACCTGCGACCTCGACCGCCTGGAGCTTCAGCCCGGCGACGAGAATCCGGTTCCGTTCTCATTCATGACGGACCGGATCGAGCGGGCGCAGACGCCGTGCTGGATCACGTACACGAACGAGCGCATCCATCAGCTCATTCGTGACAATCTCAGCCGGGCGCCGCTGTACACGGGGCAGATCGCCTCGACCGGACCCCGGTACTGTCCCAGCATAGAAACCAAGATCGTGCGGTTCGCCGACAAGGACAGGCACCAGGTGTTTCTGGAGCCCGAGGACGAGGCGCGGACGACCATCTACTGCAACGGGATCAGCACGTCGCTGCCGAAGGATGTGCAGGAGCAGATGCTCAAGCTGATGGTGGGAACCGAGAACGCCCGCATCGTCCATTACGCGTACGCCATCGAATACGAC
>CAYQXM010000003.1:111618-155185 GCA_964421295.1 uncultured Pirellulales bacterium | reverse complement strand
ACATCCGCAACCCGATTACCGACGAGATGATCGTGCGGGAAAACGAAGTGATCTCGCCGGAAATTGCGGCCAAGATCGAAGCGCTCGGATTGGATGCGATTCGCGTTCGCAGCCCGCTGACGTGCGACAGCTCGTTCGGCGTGTGCGCCAAGTGCTACGGCTGGGACATGAGCAACGGCCAGCTCGTCGAGGAAGGCACGGCGGTGGGTATCATCGCCGCCCAGTCGATCGGCGAGCCGGGCACCCAGTTGACCCTGCGAACCTTCCACACCGGCGGTGTGGCTTCCCGCGCCATTCTCGAACGCGAACAGAAAGCCACGCACTCGGCGAAGGTGCAGTATCGCGACATCAACGCCGTGACGCTGACGCGCGAAGACGACACCAAGGCGGTCGTCGCGCTCAAACGCAACGGCGAAATCGCCCTGGTCGACGAGAAGGATCGCGAACTCGATAAATTCAAGGTCCCGTACGGCGGTATCATCATGGTCGAGAACGGCCAGGAGGTGAAAGCCGGCCTGACCCTGTTCCAGTGGGACCCGCACCGTACGCCCATTCTGGCCGAAATCGGCGGACAGATCCGGTTCGTCGATATCATCGAAGGCGAAACGGTCCAGACCGAAGAGGCCCGGGCCAAGGGTGGCAAGGGCAAGGGCAAAGAAAAGGAGATCGATGCCACGGCCAAGGTCATGGAAAAGCCCGTGGTCATCGAGCACAAGGGCGACAAGCACCCGCAGATCATCATCGAGGATGCCAAGGGCAAGATTCTGGACGTGCACTATCTGCCGGCCGGGGCCCGCATCGAAGTGACCGAAGGCCAGAGCGTTCAGGCCGGCCAGTTGCTGGCGCATCAGCCCCGGGCGACGGGCGGCACGCAGGATATTACCGGCGGTCTGCCGCGCGTCACCGAAGTGTTCGAAGCACGCAAGCCCAAGGACCCGGCGGCCATGGCCGAGATTTCCGGCCGCGTCGAACTCCGCAGCGATAAGCGTAAGGGCAAGATGACGATCACCATCCGCAGCGAAAGCGGTATGGAAAAGGAACACCACGTGCCGCGCGATCGGCACCTGAACGTCCATACGGGCGACCAGGTCGAGGCCGGTGACGCTCTGACGGACGGACCGCTGGTGCCGCACGACATCCTCCGCATCAAGGGCGAAGAGGCCCTGCAACGGTACCTGATCGGCGAAGTGCAGAACGTCTACCGTTCCCAGAACGTGAACATCAACGACAAGCACGTCGAGATCACCCTGTCGCAGATGATGCGTAAGGTCGAGATCGACTCGGTCGGCGACAGCACGTTCCTGCCGGGCGAAGTGGTCGACAAGTTCGTCTTCCGCAAGGAGAACGACCGGCTGGCGAACAGCATGAAGGTCGTTACCCCCGGTGACGTGACCGGGTTGGCCGAAGGCCAGGTTCTCGATAAGAAGGACTTGGCCCAGGCCAATGAGAAGGTCGAGGCCCTGGGTGGCAAAGCCGCCAAGGGACGCAAGCCCAAGCCGGCCACGGCCAAGACGCTGCTGCTGGGTATCACCAAGGCGTCCTTGTGGTCGGATAGCTTTATCGCCGCGGCGAGCTTCCAGGAAACGACAAAGGTGTTGACGGAAGCCGCGCTGGCGGGTAAGATCGACGAATTACACGGTCTGAAGGAGAACGTGATCCTCGGCCACCTGATCCCGGCCGGGACGGCCTTCAAGCCGCATCTGGAAATGAGAGTCAAACATCTGGCCGAGGCCCCGATGCCAAAGGAACTGGCGCCGGCTGCAGAAAGTAAGGAACCCGAGAGCAAGGAAAGCAGAGAAGCCAGGGCCGAGTCGAAGATGAGAGAACAACTGGGCATCGAAGCAGTAAAAGAGTCAATTTAATCGGGATTTTTAACTATGCCGACGATCAATCAGTTATGCCGGAGCCCCCGGGCGAAGTCCAAGGGCAAGAAACGCGTCTCCGATATCAGCGGATCACCTCAGAAACGAGGCGTCTGCCTGATCGTCAGGACGCAGACACCGAAGAAGCCGAACTCGGCTTTGCGAAAGGTCGCCCGCGTGCGATTGACCGGCGGTAAGGAAGTGACCGCGTACATTCCGGGCGTCGATCACAACCTCCAGGAACACAGCACGGTGCTGATCCGGGGAGGCCGCGTGAGAGACTTGCCCGGCGTGCGGTACCATATCGTTCGCGGCGTGCTCGACTGCGCCGGGGTCACCGGTCGTAAGCAGGGCAGAAGCAAGTACGGTGCCAAGGCTGGCAAGTAAACGAACCGTCGTATTGGGAATGTGACGGAAATTTGAGGCGAATAGCGTTATGGCCAAGAAGTTCACAGCATCCAGCGAAACATTGAAGCCGGATCCGAAGTTCAACAGCAAACTGGTGGCGAAGTTCATCAACTGCATGATGTGGCAGGGCAAGAAGAGCACCGCCCAGCAGATGTTCTACGATGCCATGGATGTGGTCGTCGGCAAGATCAAGGACGTGCCACCTCTCGAAATCTTCGAGACGGCGATCAACAACGTCAAGCCGGTGCTGGAGGTTCGCAGCAAACGCGTCGGCGGTGCCAGCTATCAGGTGCCCATGCAGGTGAGCCCGAGACGGCAGCAGTCGCTGGCGTTCCGCTGGATTCTGCTGTCGGCACGCTCGAAGAAGGGCAAGCCCATGGCTGAGCGTCTGGCCGCCGAGCTGAGCGATGCCTACAACAAGCAGGGCGGCGCCATGACGACGCGCGAAAACGTGCATCGTATGGCGGAAGCCAACAAGGCGTTCGCGCACTTCGCCTGGTAAGATTCTGGAGTGTCCAAGCCACGGTGGTTCCTTGGGAAGCCGTGGCTTTTTTTATGGAGTGACAGGAGTCATCGATAACAGTAGGGATGACTCGGGGTGTGGTGTCGTATGGGAAAACTCGAAAACACGCGCAATATCGGCATCATGGCGCATATCGACGCCGGGAAGACGACCGTCTCCGAGCGCATCCTGTACTACACGGGCAAGACCTACAAAATGGGCGAAGTCCACGATGGCACGGCCGTCATGGATTACCTGGAGGAAGAGCAGAAACGCGGCATCACGATCACTGCGGCCGCGACGAAGTGCCCCTGGCACGGGTCCGATATTAATCTGATCGATACTCCTGGGCACATCGACTTCACCGCGGAGGTGGAGCGGTCGCTGCGGGTGCTCGATGGGGCGGTGGCGGTGTTCGATGCCAGCGAAGGGGTTCAGGCCCAGAGCGAAACGGTCTGGCGGCAGGGGCAGAAGTACAGCCTGCCGTGCCTGTGCTTCATCAACAAGATGGACAAGATCGGCGCCGACTTCGAGATGAGTGTCGAGAGCGTTCGCGAGAAGCTGGTGGCCAAACCCGTCGTACTGGAAATACCGATCGGCGCCGAGGACCGCTTCGAGGGGATCATCGACCTGATCGCGATGAAGGCGGTCTATCACGAGCCCGAAAAGATGGGGGCCGTGTTTCGCGAGGGTGACATCCCCGCCGAGTACCAGGAGAGAGCGGACGAGTACCGGGCCCAACTGATCGAGATGGCCGCCGAGCACAGCGAAGAGCTCATGGACCAGTTCGTCCACGACCAGCCGGCTCCGGCGGAGATGATCCGCAAAGCGATTCGCAAAGGAACGATCGCCAACAAGCTGCACCCCGTATTCGTGGGGTCGGCCCTGAAATACGTCGGTATTCAGCGGCTTCTCGACGGCGTGGTGGATTATCTGCCTTCGCCGCTGGATAAGCCAGATCTTATCGGACATAAGCCGGACGAAGACAAGAAGGAAGTGAAGATCAAGTGCGACCCGACGGGGAGCTTCGTCGGGCTGGCGTTCAAAATCACGTCCGACAGTCACGGTGACCTGAGCTACGTCAGAGTCTATCAGGGGACGTTGAAGTCGGGGACGCGTGTTCTGAATCCGAACCGCGAGAAGAAAGAGAATGTCACGCGGGTTTTCGAAATGCACGCCAACGAACGCAATGTTGTCGAAGAGGCGTCGGCGGGCAGCATCGTGGCGGTCCTGGGTCTCAAGGAAACCCTCACGGGGGACACCCTGTGCGATCCGAAGAAGCCGGTGATGCTGCCGAGCATCACATTCCCGCAGACGGTCATCACGATGTCCATCGAGCCGAAGACCACGGCGGAAAGGGCGAAGCTGTCCCTGGCCCTCGAATCCCTGCGGCGGGAAGACCCGACTTTCGAGTACAAAATCGATCCGGATACCGGGGAAACGGTCATCAGCGGCATGGGCGAGCTGCACCTGGAAATCCTCCAGCACAAGCTGGTCAAGGAAAAGAGGGTCGATGTCAGGGTGGGCAAGCCCAGAGTGGCCTACAAGGAGGCGATCAGCCAGGTGGGGCGCGGAGAGGCCAAGTTCGTCCATCAGTCCGGTGGAAAAGGCCAGTACGGGCACGTCATCCTGGAAGTCGAGCCCTTGTACAAGGAAGACGGCCACTACGCCTCGAAACTGGAATTTCACTGTACGGCGTCCTCGGAAGAGGTGCCGTATCAGTTCGTCCCGGCGGTCGAGAGGGGCGTCAGAGAAGCCACGGGAAACGGAGTTCTGGGTGGTTATCCCGTGGTCGGCGTCAAGGCGACGCTGGTCGGTGGTTCGTTCCACTCGGTCGATTCGACGGAATTGGCCTTCGAGCAGGCCGCGTCGATGGGCCTTGAGGATGCCATGAAAAACGCCGGTCCGGTGCTGCTGGAGCCGGTGATGCGGGTCCAGGCAGTCGTGCCGGAATCCTATTTTGGGGCTGTCCAAGCGGATATTCTCGCCAAGAGAGGCGTTATCACGGACTGCCGCGTCCATGGTACGACCCGGGTCTTGGACGCGAAAGTGCCCCTGGTGGAGCTTTTTGGCTATTCCAGCGATATTCGCAGCCTGACCGCAGGCCGCGGGAGCTTCACGATGGAGCCTCTCAGCTACGAAAGAGTGCCGGACCAGTTGGCCCGGCAGATTGTCTATTGACAGGGGGGCGATTTTTTTGGAAATTCTTCCAAGATTTCTTGCCCAGCCTGTTGACGGTTCGAACGATTACTGATATTTTATCCGTTTTCCAGCTGTAGCGAGCATCGTCAGGGTTGACGTTGCGATACGTAGTTACGCTGTGGCATATCTGTGAATGCCATCAAGGATGGCGCAAAAGGTGTTCTGGTAAGTGTAGGGCGGTGTCGGCCGGCAACGGCAGGGCACGAATGAGTTGGGAGTTGTCGCCCTAGTCATTAAGGAAGGCCACTGAAGCCTTTCCTGCCTCAAGATCAAGCAACTTGGCATTGATCGTTTGGGGATGGATCGTATCCGCTCCAGACGAAACGCCAAGGTAGTGCAGGTAGTACGGACAACGTTGACCGTAGCCGTGTTGGAAAAGATGGGTACTTTGTCGAAGATCCACGACGCCGGTCGTGGTGGTCCAGAGGAACGTTATGGCTGCCGAAAGTGAACGCATACGGATACGGATGGAAGCTTACGACCATCGGACGCTTGACACCTCCGCCAAGGAGATCGTCGAGCACGCGCGTCGCACCAATGCTCGGGTGAGTGGTCCTGTGCCGCTGCCGACGCGGATTGAGCGCTATACGGTGTTGCGAAGCCCCCACGTCCACAAGAAGTCGCGTGAGCAGTTTGAATTAAGGACCCATAAACGATTGATCGACATTCACGAGGCCAACGCCCGCACGGCCGAGGTGCTGAACCGTCTGGTTGTCCCGGCGGGTGTCTTTGTGAAGATCAAAGCGTAAGAGCAAGGAATAGTGATATCATGGCCATGCTGCTTGGAAGAAAGATTGGAATGACCCGGGTGTACGACGCATCGGGAAAGATCGTCCCGGTGACGGTCATTCAGGCCGGACCTTGCACCGTGACGCAGGTCAAGACCGCCGAGACGGACGGCTACGATGCCATTCAGATGGGCTTCGAGAATGCCAAGGCGTCGCGGCAGACCGCTCCGGAGATCGGCCATTATGCCAAGGCCGGTACCGACCCGAAGAAGTTTGTGCGGGAGTGGCGTCTGCCGAAGGGAGCGGCTCCGGAGTTGAAGCTGGGTGACACGGTGACGGTCTCGGTGTTCGCCGAGGTCAAGGCCGTGGATATCGTCAGCACGAGCAAGGGCAAAGGTTTCGCGGGACCGATGAAGCGTTGGCACTTCAAGGGCTTCCCGGACACCCACGGCACCGAGCGCAAGCACCGGGCCCCGGGCTCACAGGCGAGCTTGTGCAGCAACGCCGGTATGGGCGCGGGTATCAAACGCGGCAAGAAGATGGGCGGCCAGTTGGGCAACGCCCGTGTCACGAGCAAGAACCATCCCCTGATCAGTATCGATCAGGATAAGAACCTGCTGGTCATCAAGGGAACCGTTCCCGGTCCGGCGGGCGGCTATTGTGTGGTTAAGACGGCAAAGAAGCCTCAGTAATTGAAGAAGTGTGCCAGCGATGATCGAGTTGAGTGTCTATAACCGCAGCGGTAAGGAAGTGGAAAAGCTCAGCGTGGATGAGTCCGTGCTGGGTGGAGCGGTCAGGTACGCACTGCTGAAGCAGGCCATCGTGATGTACCACCTGAATCGGTACGTCGGAACGGCGGCGACGCAAAGCCGCGGTATGGTGGCCGGTTCGACCAAGAAGATCTTCCGGCAGAAGGGCACCGGCAACGCCCGTGCGGGTACGAAACGCACCGGTAAGCGCGTCGGTGGCGGTATGATCTTCCGCAAAGATCCGCGTGACTTCAGCCAGGAGATGCCGAAGAAGCAGCGCCGGCTGGCCCGCGATTCGGCCATCCTCGCCAAGCTCCGCAAAAACCAGGTGGTCGTCGTGGACGGGCTGTCGTTCGAGAAGCCGTCGACCAAGGAATTTGCGGGCCTGCTGAAGAACCTGAAGATCGACCGCAGCTGCGTGGTGGCGATCAAGGAGTACAACGAGAACGTGTACAAGTCGGCCCGGAATGTTCAGAAGGTGGAAGTGGCCCCGGTGGCCGAGCTGAACGCCGGTGCGATCTGCACGCATCAGAAGATGTTGTTTACGAAAGAGGCGCTGGTGGCGCTGATCAGCCGGCCGGCTGGATCAGAGAATTAACTCAGCGATTGAGAGCGGTTGAGCAATGGATGAATATGATGTGATCATTCGGCCCTTGGTGACGGAACAAGGGATGCACATGGCCAACGCCAAAGGCGCGTATTCGTTCGAGGTGATGCGCACCGCGAACAAGAGCCAGATTAAAGGCGCCGTCGAGAAGATCTACAAGGTGAAGGTCGAGAAGGTTCACACGGCGAACCGCAAGGGCAAGCTGCGACGCCGCGGCCGACGGATGGGCATGACGCCGAGTTGGAAGAAAGCGGTCGTCTACCTGAAGCCGGACAATCACATCGACCTGTTCTAGGACGACGAGTTAGAGAGATAGAATCATGGCTATCAAGATCTATAAACGAACCAGTCCAGGGCGGCGGAACAGCTCGGTGATCGATTACCGTGCGGAGCTGACCGCGGACCGGCCCGAGCGAAGCCTGTGCATGCGGCTCCCCAAAAAGGGCGGCCGGAATCACAGCGGCATGGTGATGGTTCGGTTCCGCGGCGGCGGCGCGCGAAAGATTTACCGCGTGATCGACTTCAAGCGGAACAAGGACGGCGTGGTCGGCAAGGTCGGTACGATCGAGTACGACCCGAACCGGAAGTGCTTCATCTCGCTGGTGACCTACAGCGACGGTGAGAAGCGCTACATCCTGACGCCCGAGGGGCTGAAGGTGGGTGACGCGGTCGAGAGCGGCGCGACGGTCGAGCCGAAGGTGGGCAACGCGATGCCGCTGGGAGCGATCCCGGCCGGGTTGGAAGTGCATAACGTCGAGTTAAACGCCGGCCAGGGCGGCAAGCTCGTTCGTAGCGCCGGCAACGTCGCGCGTATCGTCGCGAAAGAAGGCGACTGGGTGACACTGGTCATGCCGAGCGGCGAAATGCGTATGGTCCGCAAGGAATGCCGCGCGACGATCGGCAGGCTGAGCAATGGCGACTGGCAGAACGTTTCGATCGGCAAGGCCGGGCGCATGCGTCACATGGGCAAACGCCCGCACGTGCGGGGCAAGTGCCAGAACCCGGTGTCACATCCGATGGGCGGCGGTGAAGGCCGGTCCAACGGTGGACGCCATCCGTGCTCGCCGACGGGCGTCCTGGCCAAGGGCGGCAAGACGCGGAATCCCCGCAAGCCCAGCAATAGCAGAATCATTCGGCGTCGCAGAAACAAGCAGGGCTTCGCCGTGCTGTAATGAGGTGATAGATGGGAAGATCTCTCAAAAAAGGACCGTTCGTAGACGAGAAGGTGGTGGCCAAGGTCAGCAAGCTGCAGGCCCAGGGGTCACGCGAGCCGATCAAGACGTGGGCGCGGCGGTGTACGATCGTGCCGGAGTTCGTCGGCTTCACGTTCATGGTCCACAACGGCAAGATGTTCCACAAAGTCTTCGTGACGGAAGATATGGTCGGGCACAAGCTGGGTGAGTTCTCGCCCACGCGAACGTTCCGAGGACATTCCAGCAAGAAGCTGAAGGTGGAGTGACGTACCGCGGAACGCGGGTGTAACGCAGCGGGTACGAGGCGTCAAATATGATAAGTTCACAAAAGCTCAAAGAAGTGTGCAAAGAAAACCGGACGTCGGCGCGAGATCTGGCGCAGAAGATTACGCGTGGGGGTCTCAGCGCGGCGAAGGCCGAGGCGGCCATCAAGAACTGGCAGCGCGGGCTCATGCGGCCGTTGCCCCGGAAGGAAGACGTGCAGAAGCTCGCCGAGGCGCTGGGCGTCGAGGCCAACGAGTTGACGGACTGGCATTCGTGTTATCGCTATGCTCCGATGTCGGCTCGGAAGGTGCGGCTGGTGGCGGATCTGGTCTCCGGCCGGGACGTGCAGGAAGCGCTGGACGTTCTGAAGTTCACGAGAAAACGAGCGGCGACGATGGTCAACCAGGTGCTCAAGGCGGCCATCGCCGACGCGGACGAGCAGCAGGCGGACGTGGATCGGCTGTACATCCGAGAGGCGCGTGTGGATGACGCCGGGATCCGGCTGGGAACGAAGCGGTTCGAAGAGAAGGACCGCGGTCGGGCCTACGAAATCAAGCAGCGCGCCTGTCATATACATCTGACCTTGACGCAAAGGTAAGCCAGGGCAGTCAGGAACCAGTACTGAGAAGCGTACTATGGGTCAAAAGACATCACCAATAGGGCTGAGGACAGGAGTCACACTCGGGTGGCAGAGCACGTGGTTCGCCGGCAAGGGCAACTACGGTGACTTCCTGGTGGAAGATCAGAAGATTCGCCGGTACATCGACCAGCGCTTCAATCGGCAGATGCCGAAGGGCGCGATCGCCAAGGTCGAGATCATCCGGACGAGAAACGAAGTGAACGTGACGCTGCACAGCGGCCGGCCGGGCGTGGTCATCGGTCCCCGCGGCGGCGAAGTCGACAAGTTGCGTGAGGATCTCGAGGCCGTGGTCGGGCGCAAGGTCGCCGTCAACGTGATCGAGATCAAGGAGCCTGAACTTAGCGCGGTGCTGACGGCCGAGGGGATCGCCGAGCAGCTGGTCAAGCGCGCGTCGTTCCGCCGGAGCATGAAGCAGTTCTGCGAAGCGGCGATGAATGCCGGAGCCAGGGGCGTGAAGGTGATGTGCTCGGGGCGTCTGGCCGGTTCGGAAATGGCCCGTCGCGAGACACAGAAGATGGGCAGCATCCCGCTGCACACGCTCGATGCCGATGTGGATTACGGCGTGGCGACGGCACGAACGACCTACGGCGCGATCGGCATCAAGGTGTGGATCTACCGCGGCAAGTTCGGCGAAGAGAGAGTGCCTCCGACCGACAGGCCGCGACGCCGTCCGATGCGACGGGGTCCGTTCGGCGGGCCGGGTGGCCCGGGGGCGGGTGAGGGGCGGCCGACAGGTCCGGCTCCGGAGCCTGAGGCCAGGACGGATCAATCGGGTACTGCAACCACGGCGCCGACGGGTGCCTGAGCTCACCGGGAATTGGTCGAGCTGTTTTGAGAAAGGTCTGAAGCAATGGCTGTAATGCCGAAAAGAGTCAAATACCGTAAGAGCCAGCGCGGGAAAATGCGTGGAGCAGCGCGGCGCTGCAATTACGTCGCGTTCGGCGAGTACGGTTTGCAGGCTCTGGAGACCAGTTGGATCGCCGCCAAGTGCATCGAGGCGGGGCGCGTGGCCGCCAACCACTATCTGCACCGTGAAGGCAGAGTGTATATCCGTATCTTCCCGCACAAGCCGATCAGCTCGAAGCCCCTGGAAACCCGTATGGGCAAGGGCAAGGGCGAACCGTCATTCTGGGTCTCGCGGGTACGCAAGGGTATGATTTGCTTCGAGGTCGGTGGCGTGTCGGAAGAGGTCGCCAAGCAGGCGCTGTCACGCGTGGCGCGCAAGATGCCGGTGAAGTGCCGGTTTGTTAGACGCAGACACACTGCCTAAGTGATAAGGACACGACGGTGAAGGCAAAGCAGTTGAGAGAAATGAGTCGTGATGATCTGAACGGCATGCTGGCCGATCTGGAAAAGCGTCTGTTCGAGCTGCGGTCGCAGGCGGTCACGGAGAAGCTGGAAAACACGAAGGCGGTAATCAACGCCCGGCGTGACATCGCCCGGATAAAGACGTTGTTGCACCAGCAAGAGAAGAAGGCGTGACGCGGCCGTTTTAAAGGTCTTGGGAAACTATGGAAACTAAAGGCAAATCATTGACCGGCGTGGTCATCAGCAACAGCGGCAAGAAGAGCAGACGGATCAAGGTCGACTTCGTGGTCAAGCACCCGAAGTACGGCAAATACCTGCGAAAGCAGAGTCGCGTGGCGGTGCACGACGAGCTGGATCAGAGTGGCGTGGGTGATCTGGTGGAAGTGGTCGAGTGCCGGCCGTACAGTAAGGCGAAAAGTTGGCGCGTCGTGCGAGTGTTGCAGAAGGCGCGAGAATCCTAACGTAGATCGAGATACGAACCATGGTTCAACCAGAAGGAATGTTGGATATCGCCGATAACTCCGGAGTTAAAGAGGCTATGTGCATCCGGGTCCTCGGCAAAGGCAGCACGCGGGGTCAATTCCGCCGTGCGACGGGTTCGGTCGGCGACATCTGTTCCGTCGCGATCAAGAAGTCACTGCCGACCTGCCAGTTGGACGACAAGAAGGTCCATAAATGCGTGATCATCCGCACGAGCAGCGCGATCCGCCGGGCGGACGGGAGCTATGTCCGGTTCGACCGCAACGCCGCGGTGATGATCGACGGCGAAGGCAACCCGGTCGGGACGAGAATCTTCGGCGCCGTCCCGCGCGAGCTGCGGGACAAGAACTATATGAAAATCATCTCGCTGGCCAGCGAGGTGGTGTGACACGCAAAGCGTGAATCTGAGGCTTGGGTATTGAGGCAGAAGAGCATATGGCCTGTCATGTAAAAAAAGGTGATACCGTTCAGATCATCAGCGGCGACCACAAGGGCGCCACGGGTAAGGTTCTGCACGTCTACCCCGTCGAGGGGAAAGTGGTGGTGCAGGGTCAGAATATCGCCAAGAAACACGTGCGGCCGTCACGCCGGAATCCCCAGGGCGGACGCATCGGCGTGGAGCAACCGATCCACATCAGCAACGTCCTGCCGGTGAACCCGAAGACCTCCAAGGGCACGCGGGTCCGGTTCAAGGCGGGCAAAGGCGGCAGCAAGAAGCGCGTGGCGATCGACGGCAGTGAGATCGGTGTGGTGGCCAAGCCGAAGGCGTAGTCGAGGATGAGTTTTTGAAGCCAAGGCCCCGTGCGGGCACAGCGGGAAGAATGGAACAAGATGGCACGTTTGAAAGACCTGTACAAATCGAAAGTGGTTCCGGAGCTGACGAAGATGTTCAGCTACCCGAACATCATGGCCGTCCCCAAGGTGGAGAAGGTGGTCGTGTCGATGGGCGTGGGTAAAGCCGCCCAGGACAAGAAGTACATCGAGCTGGCCAAGAAAGATCTGACGGCGATCACCGGACAGGCGCCGGCCGTGTGCAAGGCCAAGAAGAGCGTGTCGAACTTCAAGGTGCGCCAGGGGCAGGAAACCGGTTTGAAGGTGACGCTCCGCGGCGTGCGCATGTACGAGTTCATGGACCGGCTGATCAGTCTGGCCATCCCCCGGGTCCGCGACTTTCGCGGTCTGAATCCGAACGGTTTCGACGGACGCGGGAACTATTCGATGGGCTTGGCGGAACAGTCAGTATTTCCGGAAATCAACGTGGCCAAGGTGGAGGCCCAGCAGGGCATGAACATCACCTTCGTCACGACGGCCAAAACGGACGAGGAATCGCGGGCCATGCTGTCGTTGTTCGGCATGCCGTTCCGCAGTCAGACGGCGGCCCCGACGAAGTAGGTGTCTGGCGGCGATGGCCGTGATGGGTCAGGAGCACAAAAATGTCGACCAAAGCGTTAGTGTTCAAGCAAAGACAGAAACCGAAGTTTCGGGTCCGGGGTTACACCCGCTGCCAGATCTGCGGCAGGTCGCACGCGGTGTATCGCAAGTTCAAGGTGTGCCGGATCTGTTTCCGAATCTTGGCAAACGAAGGCAAGATTCCGGGCGTGAAGAAGGCCAGTTGGTAAGGCCGACCCCAAGAAGCCGGCGTTAATGCCGGGCTATTCAGGATAGGGACTATGAGTTGGAGTGACCCAATAGCTGACATGCTGACGCGAATCCGTAACGGATCGCGCTCGCGGAAGACGCAGGTGACGGTAAAGGCGTCCAAAATCTGCGAGGGCATCGCGACAGTGCTGAAGAGCGAAGGCTACATCGATAACGTCGAGCGGATCGAGGACGCCACGCAGGGTATTCTGCGGATCACGCTGCGTTACGATCCGGACGGCAAGCCGGCGATTACCGAGATCCGCCGGGTGAGCAAGCCGGGCCGGAGAATCTACTTCGGCGTCGGGTCGCTCCCGAAGGTGATGGGGGGCATGGGCATCACGGTCGTGTCGACAAGCAAGGGAATCGTCAGTGATCGAGGCTGCCGCGCGAACAAGATCGGCGGCGAAGTTTTGTGCATGGTAAGCTAAATGAGCCGGATTGGAAAAAAACCGATTGCCATCCCGAAGGGTGTGAAGGTCGAGCAGAAGGGCCAAGTGGTCAAGATCTCTGGACCCGTGGGATCGCTGGAGTTGGAGTGCTACCGGGAGTTGCAGGTGAAGATCGATGCGACCGCCGGTCAGATTGACATTGTGAACCCGAAGGGCGAGGATCGGACGTGCCGGGAAATGCACGGCACGACCCGGGCCCTGCTGGCGAACATGATCACCGGCGTGACCAAGGGTTTCGAGAAGAAGTTCGAGATCTACGGCACGGGCTACAGTGTCAAGGAACAGGGCGGCAAGATCACGCTGCAGGTGGGTTACTGCAACCCGGTCGACGTCGCCGTGCCGAAGGGCGTGAAGGTCACGATCGAAGTGGCGGCCACCCGCGGCAACGAAGTGCCGGCCAAGTTCGGTGTGTCGGGCGCGGATCGCTGCACCGTCGGGCAACTGGCGGCAGCCATCCGCAAAGTGCGGCCGCCGGAGCCCTACAAGGGCAAAGGTATCCGGTACGCCGATGAGCGGATCGAGCGCAAGGTCGGCAAGGCGTTTGCTTCAGGCGGTGGGGCCTAATATAGAGAAATCGGCTTTATGAAGACGGTAAAGAACAAACGAGCGGCGGAACGACGCCGGAATCATGTACGGAAAACGGTCCAGGGGACGCGGGAACGTCCGCGCCTGTCGGTCTTTCGTTCGAACCGGCACATCTACGCCCAGATCATCGACGACACCGCCGGTGTCACGCTCGTGGCGGCCAGCACGCAGTTGAAAGTCGTGCGGGAATTGGTGGCCAAAACGGGCAACAAGAAGGCGGCCGAGGCGGTCGGTGATACGCTCGCGAAGAAGGCCCTTGACGTTGGCATCAAGTGTGTCTGTTTTGATCGAAACCGCTTTAAGTATCATGGGCGGGTCAAGTCCTTGGCCGATGCGGCAAGGAAGGCTGGTCTGGCCTTTTAACAAGGGCCTAAGCACTGGGAGACGAAATTGGCTACAGAACCGGTAAGAAGACCTGAGCACGAAGAAGAGAAGGCCCTGGAAGATACAGTGGTCAAGATCTATCGGTGCGCCAAGGTCGTTAAAGGCGGGCGTCGATTCAGCTTCGCAGCCCTGGTGGTTGTGGGCGACCGCAATGGGAATGTTGGGGTCGGCTACGGCAAGGCCAACGAAGTCCCGCAGGCGGTCGAGAAGGGCATGAAAGACGCCAAGAAAACACTGTACACGATACCGCTCGTCGGCGGAACGCTCCCGCACCAGGTCATGGGAAAGTTCCGGGCGACGACGATCACGATGGTGCCGGCCAGTCCGGGAACGGGCGTGATCGCCGGGTCTAGTGCGCGTGCGGTGCTTGAGTTTGCCGGGGTGCAGAACGTGCTGACAAAGGTGTACGGCAGCACTTCGGCGAAGAACGTTGTCAAAGCCACGCTAGATGGCCTGATGAAGCTGAGAAGCAAGGAAACGATTGAGTCGCTACGCGGCGTTTCCCTGTCCTGAAGCTGAAACGCTGGCCCTTTGGGTGATCTAATGCTGAGTCATGAAATAACTTGTGTAGTGGGCAAGCACAAAGCCCGCAAACGTATTGGACGCGGTCGGGGCTCGGGTCAAGGCATGACAGCCGGCCGGGGCACCAAGGGCAGCCGGAGCCGATCCGGCGGCATACGGTACTCCCTCCGCGAGGGCGGTGCGGTCCCGCTGTATCGTCGGTTGCCGAAGCGTGGGTTCAACAACAAACTGTTCACGCGACGGTTCGAAGTCGTGAACGTTTCGGAACTCGAGCAGTTCGACGACGGGGCTGAGGTGGGAGTAGAGCAGTTGTCGCGTGCCGGCCTGATTCTGGGCGGCGAGGCGAAGGTCAAGATCCTCGGGGACGGGGAACTGACCAAGAAGCTGCAGGTGATCGCTCATAAGTTCAGCAAGAGCGCCGAGGAGAAGATTGTCGGCTGCGGCGGCACCGTGACGGTGATGCGTCCGAAGTCGGAGAAGTATGTTCGGCGAAAGAAGGCCTAAGGCCGATGAGTTTCGTGTAGGCTTGTGGAGAGCGGACACGTGATAGGAACGATTGTCAATATATTTCGGATTCGAGATCTTCGCAACAAGCTGCTGTTCACGGTGGCTTTGCTGCTGATCTACCGTTTGGGATACCACATCCCGAATCCTTGTTTCAATCCCGCGGCGATCAACAAGGCGGCCGGCACCGATGACTCCAGCAGCAATCCGCTGGGGCAGGCGGCCGACTACATGCAGATCTTCACGGGGGGCAACCTGAGCCAGAGTACCCTGTTTGGGCTCGGCATCATGCCGTACATCACCGCCTCGATTATCCTGATGCTCTTGGGCGAAGTGATTCCTTCCCTGAAGAAGCTGCGGCAGGAAGGACAGACGGGCCACAAGAAGATACAGGAGTATACGCGGTATCTGACGGTACTCATCTGCATTGTCCAGTCGATGATGTATCTGCGCTGGATGGGCGGGGATGCCAGTCTGATCTATCCCGGCCTGGAGAGGCAGGCGATCCTCTTCGGCATGATCGGCATGACGGCCGGCACCATCTTCATGATGTGGCTCGGCGAACAGATCGATGAGTACGGGATCGGCAATGGAATCAGCTTGATTATTATGGCCGGCATCATCGCGCGAACGCCTTGGGCGATTTGGGATGTGATCCGGAACCTGGATGTCAGGACGACAGCGGCCAGCGACGCGATCGGCTTGCCCAAAGCCCTGTTCCTTATTGCGGCCTTCGTGTTTGTCGTCGCCGGGGCGATCCTGATCACTCAGGGGCAGCGGCGCATTCCGATCCAGCAGGCCAAGCAGATGCGGGGACGCCGGATGTATGGCGGCCAGCGGCATTACATGCCTCTGCGGGTCAACCACGGCGGCGTGATGCCCATCATCTTTGCGTCCAGCTTCATGATGTTCCTCCCGATCATCATGGATTGGGTGTACCGCGTGGTTCCCCACCCGATCACGTTCACGATTCGCCAGTCCCTGAACTGGGATGGGTATGCCTATAACCTGCTGTATGTTGTCCTGATCTTCCTGTTCTCCTACTTCTGGGTGACAGTCCAGTTCCAGCCCAAGGAAATGGCGAAGAACCTGCGGGACTCCGGCAGCTTCATTCCGGGTCTGCGGCCCGGACGCAGGACCGCTGAGTATCTTGAAACGGTCATGATCCGGATCACCTACTACGGTGCGGCATTCCTTTCCGCGATCGCTGTTATTCCGAAGGTGGTGTCGGATACGCTGGGCATCAACCCCAGAATCACGATGTTCCTCGGGGGTACCGGCCTGCTGATCGTCGTCAGCGTGTCGTTGGATCTGGTCCAGAAGATCGAAGCCAACCTGCTGATGCGTCAGTATGAAGGCTTCAGCTCGACCGGCCGCATCAAGGGGGCCTACGCATGAGAATCGTGCTGCTTGGAGCGCCGGGCGCAGGTAAGGGAACTCACTGCAAGCGAATCGTGGACCGCTATGGCGTCCTCCACCTTTCCAGCGGTGATATCCTTCGTCGGGAGCGCGCCGAGGGTACGGAATTGGGCAAGAAGGCCCAGAGCTATATGGACAAAGGGGCTCTGGTCCCTGATGACCTGATCGTGAAAATGATGAGCCAGGCCGTAAAGGCAGCCGGGAAAGCCGGTTACGTGCTGGATGGGTTTCCGCGGACCGTCAAGCAGGCCGAGGCTCTCGATGAGTCGCTGGTGGCCAACGGTCTCGGTATTGATGTTGTCATCGATCTGACCGTCAGCGATAATGTGGTCGTCGAACGGATTACCGGTCGACGCAGCTGCCCGAAGTGTGGGGCGGTCTACCACGTCAAGAATATGCCGCCGAAGAAGGCCGACGTCTGCGACAACGATGGAACCAGGTTGGTGCAGCGGCCGGATGACACGGTGGATGTTGTGAAGAATCGCTTGGCGACGTATTATCAGCAGACCAAGCCTGTGGTGGATTACTACAAGGCCAAACGAACAGTGAATGATGTGGACGCCGACGGTGATGCTGACCGTGTGGCAGCTCTGCTGTTCAAGATGCTGGACGCCCACAAGGGGCGGTGAACTACGCACCACGCGATAAAGAAGTTGGGTCAATGGCTATAACGCTTCGGAGCCGCAGAGAGATTGAGTTGATGCGTCGCGCCGGGGCTGTTGTGGCCGATGTTCTTTCAGAACTACAGAAGGCGGCAAAGCCAGGGGTGACGACAGGTCATCTGGATGCCCTGGCGCTGCGGTTGACGCACGAGGCCGGGGCGGAAGCCCTGTTCAAGGGCGTGCGCCATCCGGCCGGCAAAAGGCCCTTTCCGGGGGCCATCTGTGCTTCGATCAACGAAGAGGTCGTGCATGGGATTCCCTCGGATGACACGGCCCTGCGGCCGGGCGATGTCCTGAGCATCGACTTTGGAGTTCGGCTCAACGGGTATTGCGGCGACGCGGCGCTTACGGTGCCGATCGGTGAGATCTCGGCCGAGAACCGCAAGCTCATCGAAGTGACCGAAGGAGCGTTGAACCTGGCGATCGGGCAGGCCCGACCGGGGGTACGTTGGAGCACGGTCGCCGGGGCGATGCAGCGGTATGTCGAGTCGGCTGGCTTTGGCGTGGTCCGGGACTTCGTCGGACACGGCATCGGCACGAAGATGCATGAGGACCCGAAGGTCCCGAACTTCGTGAGCGACGACCTGGTGCTGGATGATATCTTCCTGACGGAAGGCATGATCTTGGCCGTCGAGCCGATGGTCAACGCCGGTACCTATGCGGTCCGCACGCTGGCTAACGGCTGGACCGTGGTGACTCGGGATGGGCGCTGTTCAGCTCACTTCGAGCACACCATCGCGCTCGTCAAGGGCGGCTGCGAAGTGCTGACGCTAAGGTCGCCAACGGGGCAGGGTGAGTGACATTCGGCAATAACCGCCGGCTGGTGAAGCGGCGTTAAAAGGGGCACGACGGGAGGTCGAGCCCGGTTTCGTCGGTATAGAGAAATTCATGGCAAAAAAGGACGCAATACGGCTTCAGGCCAAGGTGATCGAAGCTCTGCCGAACGCCATGTTTCGGGTGGAGCTGGAGGGCGGTCACAAGATACTGGCCCACGTGTCCGGCAAGATGCGAATGAATTTCATTCGGATTCTGGCCGGCGACGTGGTGACTATTGAAATGTCGCCTTATGATTTGAATCGGGGCCGTATCGTATTGCGGCACTGACGCATGGAACGGCGGTGTCCGGAAGGGCGGCCGCCCATAGAACGTGGAATAAAATATGAAGGTTAGAAGCTCAGTCAAACGCATCTGTGAGAATTGCAAGGTTGTCCGCCGCCGCGGTGTGGTGCGGATCATTTGCTCGAACAAGCGTCACAAGCAGAGGCAAGGCTAAGGACAAAGAAGAATCGCCCAGGGCCCGCGGATGAACCGACGGACGATTGGGAACGGGTGTTAAGAGGAAACCGATATGCCGCGTATTGTTGGTGTTGATATCCCAGACAACAAGGCCATTTGGGTCTCGTTGACCTACGTGCCGGGAATTGGCCGGCACACGGCTGAGCTGATCCTGAAAGAAGCCGGAGTCGAGACGACGATGAAGGCGAGCAAGCTCAGCGAAGACGAACTGAGCCGGGTCACGCAGATCATCGACCGCAACTATGTCGTCGGAGGTCAGCTCCGCCGGCAGGTGTCGCAGAACATCGCCCGCCTCAGGGACATCGGGTGCTATCGCGGCATGCGGCACCGCAGGGGGCTGCCCGTGCGCGGACAGCATACGCAAACCAATGCCCGGACGCGAAAGGGTCCGCGTAAGACCGTCGCCGGCAAGAAGGGCGTGAAAGAGGCGAGGGGCTAGGATAAGACCATGGCAAAAGGCGCAAAACGCAAAATTCGGAAGAACGTCGTTCGGGCAATCGTCAACATCAAGGCCACGTTCAACAACACGCTGGTCACGATTGCGGATATGGACGGGGATGTCATCTGTACGAGTTCCGCAGGCTGCGTGGGATTCAAGGGATCCCGCAAGAGCACGCCGTTCGCCGCGCAACAGGCGGCGGCCCGGTGTGCCAGCACGGCGATGCGGAGCGGCGTACGCGAAGTGGAAATCAAGGTCAAGGGACCCGGCTCGGGTCGCGAGTCGGCTATCTCCGCTCTGCAGGCAGCCGGTTTGCGGATCGCCTCGATCGAGGACGTGACGCCGCTGCCGCACAACGGGTGCAGACCGCCGAAACGCAGAAGAGTGTAATCATCAGACTCCCGGAGATTCAAAGGAGATTCGTATAAAATGGGACGTTATCTAGGTCCATCTTGCAGGTTGTGCCGTCGCGAAGGAATGAAGCTGTTCCTCAAGGGACCCAAATGCGAAACGGCCAAGTGTCAGATTGAACGCCGCCAGAAGAGCTTGGCGCCCGGTCAGCACGGCTGGCGCAAGGGCCGGCTCAGCGAGTACGGCGTCCGGCTGCGCGAAAAGCAGAAGATCAAGCGTTATTACGGCGTGTACGAAGCACAGTTCATGAAGCTGTTCGAAGAGGCCGAGCGCCTCACCGGCAACACCGGGGAGACGCTGCTGCAACTGCTCGAGAGACGTCTGGACAACGTCGTCTACAAACTGAACTTTGCCGCCTCGCGCAAAGCCGCACGCCAGCTGATCACCCATGGTCTGGTGCACGTCAACGGCCGACGCGTGGATACCCCCGCGTTCACGGCCAATGTCGGTGACAAGATCGAGATCAAAGATTCGGAAAAGAGCCTCAAGAAGGTAAAGCAACAGCTCGAGAGCAACCCGAACTTCTCCACGCAGACGTGGCTGCAGTTGGATCGGGAAAAGCCGGTGGCGACCGTCGTCGCTCTGCCGACACGGGAAGATGTGCAAATCCCGGTCGAAGAGCACCTGATCGTGGAATTCTGTTCGAGGTAGTCTCGAAAAGCAGGAAAAGCGGCATCCGCCGGCACCGCAGGCAAAGCCGGGGTACGCCGCCCATAGCTGTATGGTTTACGGATGATAATTAGATCGGAGGCCTGTGTATGCGAGTGACATGGCGTGGTTTGGAGTTGCCGACTCGTGTCGAAAAAGACGCCGTGGTTTCGACCGACAAATACGGTCGGTTTTTCATCGAGCCGTTCGAACGAGGTTTCGGTACGACGGTCGGCAATAGCCTCAGACGCGTGTTGCTCTCCTCGCTGGAAGGCAGCGCCGTGACTTCCGTGAAGATCGCCGGAGTGGATCATGAGTTCACCTCCATCACCGGAGTGCTGGAAGACACGACGGATATCGTGTTGAACGTCAAGAGCCTGGTCGTGCGCCTGACGGGCGAAGGCCCCAAGACCATGAAGGTCACGGCCAACAAGGTCGGCAAAGTGACGGCGGCCGACATCGTGGCGGATCCCGCCATCGAGGTCTTCAACAAAGACGTCGTCCTGGCCACCCTGACCCAGGATATCTCGTTCGAGATGGAAATGATCGTCGAGAGCGGGCGTGGGTACGTTCCGGTCGCCGAGCGGATTGCCGACTCGGACCGGTTCGAGCAGGAAATCGGTCGGATCTTCTTGGACGCGGTGTACTCCCCGGTGACACGCGTGCGTTATACCACGGAGAACACCCGCGTCGGCCAGAGAACGAATTACGATCGGCTCATCCTCGAGATTTGGACCAACGGAACCGTGGCGCCCGAAATGGCATTGGTCGAGGCGGCCAAGATTCTGCGCAAGCATATCAACCCCTTCGTCCAGTATTTCGAGCTGGGCGAGGAAACCGTCCGGGGAGCGTTGGCGCCGGAAGCCCCGGAGAAGAAGGTCGACGAAGAGATGGAGGCCAGGTTCAACACTCCGATTCAGGAACTGGAGTTGTCGGTGCGGGCCAGCAACTGCCTCGAATCGGTCAAGGTCGAGACCGTGCGTCAGCTCGTCGCCATGACCGAAGCGGACCTGCTGAAGATTCGCAGCTTTGGCAAGACCTCGCTGCGTGAGATCAAACGAAAACTGGCCGACATCGGCCTTGAGCTGGGAATGAAGGCTGAAGGACAGTAAATCCCGCTCCGCGGGGATTTGAGATCTCAGATCTGAAATTTGAGATTTCCAGAAAGGTGTTCTAGTATATGCGTCATCGAGTAGCAGGGCGTGAACTGAGTAGGACGAGTGAGCATCGAATCGCGTTGCGGCGGAACATGGCCCAATCGCTGATCGAGCACGAAACGATCTCGACCACGATTCAGAAAGCCAAAGAGATCAAGCCGTTCGTCGAGAAGCTCATTACCCTGGCCAAAAGGGGAAAGCTGGAGCACCGCCGACGGGCCATCAGCCTGTTGGGAAATCGGGACATCGTCAAGATCGAAGAAGGCGAGCCGACCCGCAAAGGAACCGTGGTGGGCAAGCTGTTCAGCGATCTGGGACCGCGCTACTTGAATCGGGCCGGCGGTTATACCCGCATCATTCATCTGGCGCAGCGTCGGCTCGGCGACAACGGCGAGTTGGTCTTGCTGCAACTCCTGGGAGCCGACGAGCCGGTGAAGCGCGAAGGTAAAGTCGTGACGAAACGCAGTGCCGACAGAAAACGCAAGGAAACGGCCCGGGCCAAAGCCGCGAAAGAAGCAAAGAAAGCGGCTCAGAAAGAACAGAAGGCCCCCGAGCAGAGCACCACGCAGGCTGCGGAGGCTCCGGAAGCCGAAAAGCAGGCGTAAGGAAATCCTGATTACGGGAGTGGTGAGGGACCG
This sequence comes from uncultured Pirellulales bacterium, assembly GCA_964421295.1. Classification (GTDB taxonomy): domain Bacteria; phylum Planctomycetota; class Phycisphaerae; order Sedimentisphaerales; family Anaerobacaceae; genus PLanc-01. The sequence goes on along the minus strand of CAYQXM010000003.1, from coordinate 133,487 downwards.
GCATGGAAGGCTGCGTGTTTTGTGCCATGGTGGCGGGGAAGATTCCGGTAGCCAGGGTCTACGAAGACGAGGCCGTGTTGGCATTCCTCGATATCGGCCCGCTCAGCGATGGTCACACGCTCCTGATCCCGAAGCAACACGTCGCCCAAATCCATGAATGCAGGCCTGAGCTCTTGGCGCAGGTGGCATCGCGGCTGGGACGCGTGGCGGGAGCGGTAGCCGGCGCGATGAACGCGGATGGCTACAATGTTCTGTGTAACAACGGCCGGGCGGCCGGGCAGGTGGTCGATCATCTGCACTTCCACATTATTCCGCGTCGTTCCGGCGATGGCGTGTTTACGGAGTGGCCGACCCGCAAGTACGAGAAGGGCCGAATCGAGGAACTGGCCGCGAAGATTGGCGACAAATTGATCGGCGCGTGAGTTTTTCTTGACCGGTCGTTGAGTATCTGGTATTCTTCGGGCACGATTTGATAGAAACGATGCTGTGATCATCCAATGGTGGTCGCAGGATCTTTGACAAAATGATCGCGGGGTAGAGCAGCCTGGTAGCTCGTCGGGCCCATAACCCGGAGGTCGGAGGTTCGAATCCTCCCCCCGCTAATGAGGTAACACCTTTAGGGACAGGTACTTACGCCTGTCCTTTTTTATTTGGCCAGATTGGCGTGCAACTAAAATGCAACTAAATCTGACCGGATCGCCCCAGGAATCGGGCAGGCCAAGACAGGTTGGGGCACTTGTGAGGTGTTGCCATGGCATCGATCTTTCAACGAAGGAAAGGCGGAGCTTGGTGGATCAAGTATTATGCGAATGGCCACCAGGTCTACTACTCGCTCGGCACCAAAGACGCCCGAGTCGCCAAGCAAATCAAACGTCAGGTCGAGGGAGAAGAGGCTAAGGGAGAACTGCTGGCTCCATCCAGAACACCGCTGCCAGCATTCATCGAGGACTTCTGCAAATTCCTTTCAACGAAGCGTACGAAGAAGTCCTACTCCTCCGATGTATCTATCCTCCGCATCTTCTTTGGCCCGATATGTCCCTCACTCGTCCCCGGTAGTTGCGTCAATAAACGCTGGGTGACACGAGGTGGCAGACCGGTGGAGGACAGGATGGGACGCCACCATGTGAAGGCTGGCCACCTGGAAGAAATCACAGGGTCTCTAATCGAGGGCTTTGTCTCTCGACGTCTGCGCGAAGATGGGATCGCGGCGAAAACAGCGAACCGATACCGGGAGGTGCTTCATCGCATGTTCGGGTACGCCACAAAATACTGGGGCTTCGTGCCTCCCGACAGGCGGAACCCGAATCCCGCTGCAATGGTGGAACGCCGAGCGGAGCCTGCTCACAACATACGCTACTTGGACATGGATCAGATTGCAGAGCAACTCCAGGCTCTTCACGATGAACCTGTCTTGAAGGCGCTGGTGGCTACGCTTATCTATGCAGGGCTCCGCCGTGAAGAGGCATTATGGTTGACGATCGATGATGTTGACCTCGTCAGGCGAATGATCTACGTTCGCGCTAAGATCGTCAACAATGAGCGATGGCAGCCAAAGACAAAACGAAACCGGGCTGTACCGATCAGTGAGGCATTGCATGGGATTATGGCAGCCTATTCACCGCAGCGGACAGATTCCTGGTTCTTTCCTTCCCCTCATGGCAAGCGATGGGATCCGGACAACTTCTCGCAGGAACTCCGGGAAATCAATAGGCTGCACGGGCTGGACTGGTCGTGCTGGCACTTTCGGCATACGTTCGGCAGCATCCTCGCGCAGAGCGGCCGATCGTTGTTCCAGATTTCCGAGCTCATGGGCAACTCTCCGGAGGTGTGTCGTCGGCATTATGCTGCACTCATGCCGGAGAAAATGCACGACGTTGTAGAATTCAATCCGAATGGTCCCTCCAAGGTGGACAAGAACGAAGTCATGTTGAAGCAAATTCTGGACGTTCTTCGGCAGCAGGGGCATGAGCCAGCGGTGCAACAACTGCGACTCATTCGGACTGCCGTAGCAGAGGTAACTTCGTAGTGATGAGCCACAGTGACTCGTTTGAGGTCAGGGTGGGATTGGGCGGAAAGAAAAGAGCCCCCGGACGGCCGGGGGCTCGGACCTGTCTTCTGTCAGTTTGACCGCGGGGTAGGCAGCTAGGCTGCAGGGACAGGTTTTACTCAACGTATTGTCGTGACTTGAGCCAGGCTTCAACTTCAGTCCAGCGATACCGAATGGCGCCCTTCACACCACGGCCGAGTGAAATGGGCTGGATGCCGGCTTCTCTCAGCCAACGGCGGACGGATGACCGCGTCGTGTCGAGCAGATCTGCGATGGCCTTCAGGCTCACCGCTCTGAACTCCTCGGGCGGGGTCCATGCGTCAGCTCCATTTTGTGGAGACTGCCGTCTGCTCGGATTGTTGCTCTTGTTCGGCATCTGTTATATGGCTCCGGTTCGGCATGGCCTCTGAGCTCAATTCTCCGAGCCGTCCAAAATGTCCCGGAGCCGTCGCTGCACAGATTCGTCTGGCTTTTCCTGCTGTGGCGCGTCCGATCGTGGTCTTCGCCGCCGACCCATGCTGATTGCCTCCTTAGGGGAAACCCCGGCGAAGACAACAGCATTGATGGCGGGAAACCACCGGTCTAGGGTGGACCAGTTCGCAAAGACTAGGTGCTTGATGATGTCATGATCTATGTCGCCCTGGCCAAGAACAACACTTGTCCTGAAGGCGATGCTGCCACCGTCAACACCCAGGTCGAAACTGCCGATGATCAAACGCTGATTGATCCTCGTCAGAAGATCAACGACTTGTGGCCTTCTGCTTCTCAGGTATCTTGCAGGGGCAAGCATCTGGACCAGGATGGAGCGTCGCTCTTCATTGGCCTCTATGCAGCCGGGGAAGAAGCCGTTCTTGCCCGCGAATCCGATCTTGAAGACCCCGGCAAACTCGGTCGGCTCATACTCGATGTCTTCGCGCTTCAAGAGATTCTCGATGGCCTCGGTCATGCTTTCCATAATCTTGTTTCCTTCGTTAAGTGGATGCATTTCTCTGTCAGCGAGGGCAGGCTGGCGGCTGGCCACCAGCCCGCTTCTTCACGTCTTCTGCCGGAGACTCGTCCGTCGATGCCGTCATTGTCAGGGCACGGCCTTGGCGGCGGATTGCCTCGTCGGCGTTTCCAGGCCGGTTGCCGGCGGTTGTTTCGGCGCCTCCGGCTTGCTGAGATCGTTCGGGTGATTTTGCCCGGGCAATTCCGGTGATTGCCTGCTCCATTTTCCGTGCCGTTTCGCGGGAGGCATGTCTTCGTTCGTTGACACGGCCTGAGGGCTGACTTGTCCGAGCGCGCCGTCGTCCTCTCGCACGGAGGGCGTCGTCGCCGGCAAATTTCCGAGAGCTGCGACGAGCAGGTTCACGATCAGTTCGGCCACCGCCAAGCTGATGAAACCGAACACCAAGGCCCCGCCGGCAGGCAAGGAGAGTGGCGGAGATTCCTTCGCCGACGGCGTAAGGAAGACGATCTGGGCCGTACCGATGGTCGCCAGGATCGTCACACCCACGGCCAGGACGACGGCGGTCCTATAGCTGAAGGCGGCCAGCATCGTCCGGTACACTGTCAGGAACACCACGACCAGCGTCGCCACGATCAGTGCGCCGATCACCCCATTGGAAATCAAAGAAGTCGTGTTCATCTTGATACCCTTTCTCTACTTGCTCTTGTCTTGTCAGTGCCTCCGCGACACGCTTTGCGCACCTGCGTAAAACAGTGGCTGAGGCTCCGAGAACAAAGGTGGATAATCACAGTGGCGATACGATAAGGAGCCCGCCCCACAGGGGGCGGGCTCTCACGGTGGCGAGCACCCCATATTACGCCGGCACGAACTCCTCCAGATCCTTGCTTTCACTGATGACGGTGTACCTGTAACAGGATTCTGCGACAGTGATCAAACGCGGCAGCTCATCGGGGAAGAAATAGGACGTGTCTTCGTAGCTGCCGTCCTGTTTACGAATCTGCTTCTTCAGACAAACGGAATAGCGGGTTCTGGTCCGGCCGTCTTTCTGGATCTTTTTGCGCCAGATACTGCCCCTTACGTTGCCCGAGCGGTAGTCCTTGATGGGCCTTTCTCTTTTCTCAGCCATGTTCTGCTCCTTTACGAGTGATTCCAGTGGTGTTTGTGATCGTTTCATGTTTTTCGACCGGGAGTTTCCGAGTCGGGCCCTGCGTGTCTCTTCTCTGATCTCTCCACTTCGGACCTGCCCGTTGCTGGGACGGCGGTCTCGGCAGTCGGGCCCTGCGGCATTTGTACGAAGTCGAACAAGTCAGATCCGTCATCGGTCTGGTGGCGGGGCAGGAGGCCGACGGAACGGTTCACGATCTTATCAAGATCAAGGGTCGTGCCGACCTTGGTGGCGTTGAGACCACACGCCATGAGAAACTCGCTTGTGTGGTTCCCGGGTCGAACCGGGAGAGGAAGATCGACCGTGTGAATCCGTCCCCCCTGTTCGGGGTCCAAGTTCACGATCCTTACGTGAAGCGCGCTTGATGCATCATCCAGATAGAAAGAGCGAATGACCCCTTCGTAGAGTCCGTCGGACCGCAACGGCGGCCAAGGCTCTATGGTAATGCTGTTTTTCCTACGGCGTGGCATGATGTTTTCCTTTCATGATGGAAGCACATGGTTGAAACGGGCGGGAGAGAATCGCACCTCTCCCTAGCAGATTCGTGAATCGTAGGTCGCCGGGCCGCCACATGCGGACCAATTCGGCGATATGGTCAGGGCCAGAGGCGAGGTGATGAAGTCCTGAAGGTGCTCCTTCACTGACGCCGAGCGGACTCTCTTTGGCGGCGGGCGGACTATCCTTGCGGTACTTGGTGAACTCCTCCAGGGTCAGGCAAATGTTGAGGAACACCATCAGCCCAATAATGAAAGACACTGCGATGATGAAATTCACGAGCCGACGGGGTACACCCTTGAGTTCGGATTTGCTCAGGTGGTTACCGAGTACCACAATTACCACAAGCAGCAGATCGGCTATGCCTACGATCCAAGCAGGAATGTATTCTGCAGTCATTTTGCTAATCCTTACTTGCGTGGATGTTCCGATTTTTGTTGAGTGCTGTGGTCGTGACACGATGTTTCTGAGTGTTGAGCGGTGACGTGGCCGCGGTGTCTTGACGCTCACCGCTGTGGCGAGGCCGATCATGATGATGGGCGTCCCGGTTCCTGCCGCCGTCGTTGGCGTTCCCATCGCCCCCGTCACCGCTCGTGCACCTTGCCACCGTTAGGACAGCAAGGTCGACATGGCCGCAGTGTCCGGAACCGTGGTCAACTCCCCCACGATGGGTCCAATGGGGCCGGGAGGCGGGGGAGTGCGCAAACCCTGCCGAGATTCGCAATTGATTGTAGGTCAGGTATTGAGTGTTCATAGGTTTCATACTCTACTCAGGACAGTGGCTATCACCGCGAAGCAGAATCGCAACATGGCCACGCTGGCGAGGCCACAGGCCAGAACCGCCTGCTCTGAACGATTTCGTGGGCTAATGCGATTGAGGCCCCGTTCGACATGGGCAATGAACCATCTGACCAGAGGGCGGCCGACGTTGTCAAAAGCGGTTAGCCCGGGGAGGCTCAGATGGCGTGCAAGCAGCCGGACCACGATGAAGAAGCACAGCACATCCATGCCCGTGATTGTGAGGCAGAGAGCGTCGCTCAAGAGACTGACAAGCAAAGCCATCCTATTCTCCTTTTTCATGTGTCCAAGAGGTTGAGGTCGCGCCTGCTCTGTGTGGGTGGCATTCGGGTCGGGAAGGCGGATGACAGACTCCGGGACCCCACAGCGATCACCTCGGCATGCTGAAGGCCGCGATCATTAGGGCGGTTATCGAGGCGATCTTGACAGCTCGTAGGCTCAGTTCAGGCGAACTCGTCTATTTCTCCTCAAAGACCTCGCCGTATTTATTGACTCTATAGGTTCTCGCGCGGCCGCCGCGTCTTATGAGCACGCGTCTCTCCTGCTGAGTCGAGCGAGAGACTACTCGGCGGGCCGCAGGTGGTGGCGTTCTGTCGCCGTACAGCAACTTATCGAAGAACGATTTAGACGGGAACATGGTTCAACTGTCCTTCTTTTCAAGATGTTGATCATGGTTGTTCTTATCCTCCTCAGCACCAACCGGATCCCCGAGGAGTCGATCCAGACCCCCACAGACCGGGCAATCACGCCGTTGCCCTTTGAGGGGCTGAAAGAAGACGTGAAACGGTCTCTTGAAACGGTAGAACCCCGATGCCAAGGCACCCCCGACAAGGAGGAAGTTACGACGAGGATCAATGATCTGCGCTAGCTTTGAAGTCGGAACCTTGCGGAGCAGGATGCCCAGGCAGATTTGCGCCTGGATATCACTGACGAAATCAATCGCAGCGTGGAGCCCCGGTTCCCCCTCGTAGTCGCTGGAACTGGACGCCTTGCCGTAGTCGATATGAACATCGGTCTTCGGTTGTTCCAGCCCTGCTCGTAGGCATGCCAGGCATGGCATCTGTTCGCCGGGCAAAGTATAGAAGACCTCGCCGCCGAGGGCCTGCTCGTAACAGCCGCCGAACACGCACGCCGTCTGGAATCGCCGGGTCAGTTCGTTGATCAGCAACTGCGTCCCCGTCTTGTCGGTGGCGGCCACGACCAGATCAGCATCCAGGATCTCCCGGACCTCGGCGAGATCTCGCTCGAAGATATCCTCGAAATAGGTCTCTATCCGGATCGCGGGATTGATCCTGTAGATACGCTCTGCGACCACCTGGGGCTTGGGTTTGCCGACGTCGAAGCGGCCACCTTCATGCCGGAGTGCGTTGGCGAACTCCAGCCGCTGTGGATCGCCCAGCTTGAAGTGGCCCACGCCGGCTCGAGCCAGTTCTACGGCGATCTTGCCGCCTCCGGCGCCGCAACCCAACACCGTGACGGTTTGGTTCCAGAGTGTCTGCACTTCGGCAGGTGAGAATGGCGTGCGGGCATAGCAGGTGGGCTCGTAGACGATCTCCACGGGCAGCGACGCCTGTCGGCCGTTGACGAACCACTCGGCCATGAACGAGTCGTCCCTCGCCCAGAGCGACAACATGCCGGCACTCCTTCGTCTTGATGCCGGCGGCCCGCCCACAGTGCCAATAATACGTGGGCTCGGCGTGGGCGGCCGATAAGGGGTCGCGAAGATCATGCCAATACCCGGAGCGAATTCACCGAACAGGCGAGTCCCAGGTTGCAGCAGAGCCCGATCATTCGGATTGTTCAGATAAAGCACGCACCGGCGCAGGCGCATGGTTTCTACTCTGTTCATTGGGTTGCCTCCTTGGGCGTGATGCATCGCATGCGGCCGCGTGTGCGGTGCAGAATCTCCGCCGCTTCGGTCGCCACATCGAGCAAACAGCCCTGAGAATTCCATCCCCAGATGGTGAGCAGCTTTGCGAGTCGCTGCCCGTGGCTTGTCAAGACCACCACGGGATTAAGGGGAAACTCGGGTGGCACCAAGAATCTGAGGCTGGTCGAGTCGTTCTTGAGGTCAATTACCAGAGACTGATCGAGAGTGCGCCGACCAATCTGAACTCTCCAATTAGCCTCCCTCAATCGATGGATCTCGCAATTGATCCGATCTCGGCCGATAGGGTTGAGGTATGATTGGAAGTTCCTATCGTGCCAATAATCGGTTGCCTTCAAGGAAGGCTGGCGGGGGGCTTTCTTCATAGCATCCTGGAACTGCTGGTCAGCGCCGCCCACGAGCTTCCACGGATGTTCGGTGAACGTGCCCATAGCGTTGGCACCGTACATATACAGCGTTGTTCTGTTCCGTGTGAGACCCGGCTCGTGATTGACAATACCGATCAGTACCGGCTGCCCATCAGCGTATTCGTTCATGAGTTGCCGCGCTTGATGGCAATCGCCTACACTGGGAGTCGTCATGCCAGCGGGGTGTTTGTGCCACCACCCACAGACGGTGATCTGTTCTCCATATTGCCGCCTGGCCTCTGTTAGGCACGCCTGATCCGCAACCGGGTCGGAAGTAAACTGGGCGGGCCGGTGGGTGGCATTGGGGCCGGGGTTTCCAGCTATGACGATGGTCAGTGGCTTCAGAGTCCCGGCCAGGATGCCGCCCGTCTCCACGTCGCAGAGACGCGACTGTTTGATGATCGTGCGGCTGGCCGCAAAAGTGATCAACGTTTCTGGTCTCATAGGGTTCCTTTCAAGAAGAACAACCAGCATTCGTTTCAGGCCAAGGCGTGCCGTCCAGCCACCTCTCGTAGATCCGGATCCACTGAATGGTCCAGTCCAGGTACACTTTGGCCGTGGTTTCTGGTCCCGCCTGGCCAGGCTCATGCAGGCAAAGCCTCCCATCGTCGTACCGATGCGGAGGTGACCCTCTTAAACGCGGATAGCGGATGAAGAAGCACATCGGAGTGTAGGGATGACCATCTGCGAATACGCCCTCGACGTCATACGTACCTCTTTGGGTGGTGACTCGTTTGGCGAGTTTTACCTCGCCGCCTTGGATGATGAGTGTTGAACCGCGATGGTGTCGGGCGAGCAAACGCTTCTCGATCTCGAACCTTTCGGGGTTGGATTCATACCATTTCATAGTGTTCTCCATGGGCTGGGCAGGACGCAAGCTGCCCAGCCCGGCCGTTCTCCTGCTGATTAGAACCACGTAGTGGGTTTTATATCGTGTCGGCCCGAGTCCAAATCGATAACCTCGATGCCATCGTCTGCGTCAGCGATATCGTCTCTTCCACGCCCGTTTACGATCGGATAGGCCACCACGGGTTCGCTTTGGCGGTCGGAGCGATGAGTATCCCATTCAGTCATGTTCTTCACCTCCTTTCATTTCTGTTGTAGAGCAACTTGAAGATCGTAATGTACAGTAGTGCGAGTATGAGCATCGCCACGACGAGCCGTCCTTGGGGAGGGCTGTCGCGGAGCGGTTCGAGCGCATCAGAGAAGTACCGGCAGGTTGCTGATCCCATTGCCATGACTTTGTCCCATAGGACCATTGTGGACAAAACAAGGAGGATGATGAGGATCTTCTTGGAACTGATAGGTCGCATTTTGGTCTCCTTTTCAATGGTGTGAGGGTGTGTGTTGCCGGCGCAGCAACGTGCTGAATTGCCAATAGTCGAGCTTCGCCAGCAGATCGGGATTCAAGCCCCCCTCGCGGCAGCAAGCCCTGACAGCTTCCCGCAAGCGGTAGTCCCGACAAAGAAACACGATTTGAACGAAGTCGGCTTGGGCATATTGCGCCGCGTGGCGTAAGATGTTGCCCGTGGAGAGGGTCACTTCATACGCACGCCGCGCGCCGTCGTGAGCAACCGTGACGATGTCGGCCGTGCTGCCCGAATCACCGACCTTGAGCTCAGTGTGCACGCTTCTATTGGCCGGGTCCTTTTCCAGCAGGAACCCGCATAGTCCCTGATAGTAGCTGTGCTCGATCGAAGTCAGATCGTACGGGCATGGAAAACCCATCGCCTCAAAGGCCTTCGGTGTCGGGATCAGGTAGGTGGTCGCCCCGGCTGCCGACTCGAGAATGAAGCGCTTTTCGCAGCCCTCCAGTTTGGCGGTCTCAAACGCTCGTGCGGAAATGCCGAGGCGCTTGATTAGGACTGTCACGGACGAGTATAAGTAGACCATCAGATCGTAGAGGAGCTTGGCCAAAGTGGGATTGACACCCACCAGCATCGAGTGATCGCCGTTGTGCGGCCTTGTTTTGTCCTGGTTGGCCTTGGGGGCAGTGGCGGTTGCCATGGTCCCCGCCGTGCTTTTTGTGAGGGCTGCCTGCCCAGGCAGGTCGGTGAGGGGCTGCCACTTCTCTATGTCAAAACTAGCGATGCGTTCATCAGATCTGGGCATCATAGATCCTCCTGGGACGGCCGCTGCACTTCCGGAATGAGCCCGTGGATCGGAAACGGGTACTTGGGGTGTCCTGCAGGGCCGTAGAACACGCATTCACGGGTCTGAAGGCGGCTGAGCATCTGTTTCTGCTGTTCGTGCAATGACATGGCGGCGGCCACAGCATTCTGATTGCCTCGGCCTTGAATGCTCCCTACGACAAGCCAGCAATGGCAAAGTTGCCTAATATCGTCTTGAACGCTTTCCGGAAGCTGATCGATGAACATGGCGCCATAGCCCGAGCTACGGAGGGTCTTGAGGATGTTCATCCACGGTCCGAATGTCGGCCCGGAACTGAAGATGCTCGTCGGCTTACCAACGAAACTGCCGGCGTCGTCAATGACAGTCAGGTGGCGTAGGTGAGTCGTCTCGCAATTCTGAGCGGAGTGCCGCATGTAGAGGAAGAGATAGTATCCGAGGAATCGGGATTGGACAGCATTTATGTAAGGACACGGCATGATGTAGCGACTGCGTAGGACTTGGTCGAGGGGCAGACCTCGTCTGGAGGCAAAGAGCATGCACTTCTCTGAGCCGATCAACAGACTCAACGCTGTTTCAGCACTGACGCGGTAGTCGATTCGTTTGCCGACCAGTGATTTACAGAGCGGGAGGGCCGCCTTGATATCCTTCAGGGACAGTGACGTATCCTTGCCGGCCGTTTCGACGTATTGTTGACGCTGCCGAAGGGCGATTTGGCTGGCCTCAACCAATAAGTCCAGCCCAAACTGGAGTCCCGTAGTCTGGGCGGCGCCTTCCATGGTTTTGAACAACCATTCTTCCCACTCCACTCCTGAAGGAGGGGTCAGGTCGATGGCCGTGACATCTATGGTCTCGGCCCGGATAGATGCTGCGGCATAACGCCAAGTGTCTTTGGGGTCGATGATAAGCAAGGGCTTGGAGGTCTGGTTGACGATGTAATGGACAGCAGAGCTCTTGCCGCCCCCCTGACGGCCAAGCACCAAGGCACCGAGGAGAAGCGCGTCCTCGTCGATGTACAATGGAATACCATTGTTAACCTGATTGAGGACATGTATGCCCTGGCCGCCGTTGTTGATCTGTTGGGCCGTAGCATAGGGCATGAAAGGGTCTTCATAGGCTACGGTACGAGCTTCGTAGTCCTCTATAACCGATACAAGTTGAGCGATGGCTCTTGCCTTTCCCGCTTCGGTGCCGAATCGTGCCAGGCGGAATTGCTGCTGCACGAGAGGGTCCTCCCATTTATTGATCCGTTTGAGGGCCTGCTCGAGCTTCAGCAGGAGGGGATCGCACTGCAGTACCTTGAACCGAGATGTCTGAATACGAGCATCCCCACGGGAGGGGTGCGGATCGCTGTCTGCGTTTGCCATGGGCGGAGTCCTTTGAAAGGAAGAGGGTTGGCTGCCTTGAACGCACGGCCACTCGGATACATGCGGCGGACAAGGCGCGGTGGAGGTCTGTGCCCTGAGAAAGCCAGCCAAGACGAAGATCAAGATACGAATGGGGGGTTGGAGCAGTCTTTCAATAGCCATACCGGTCCCCCTGTTGCTTCGGCTGTGAAGGGCTATCGTCTTCGGCCAATAGCCAATTGAAGAACGTGACAGTCTGTGTGAAGAACTTCTTGCGATCCGCCTTTTTCAGGCAGTCGGGGCAGAGCAGCCTCTGCCGACCGTCGGCATCCGTGAACAACGTCGTATGTCTCTTACACAGATTCTGCCGGCCGCACCCGTCGCAATGGCTGGCACATTGCGTGCAATACAGAGCCAAGGCTTCAGCTTGACTCGCCGAGATGGCATTCCGATGGAGAAGTTCGTCCGCCTCGGACGCGCAGTCGGAACACCGGCCTCCTATCCCTGCTATGATACCTGTCTCTGTGATTCTCTCTTGGACGGAATAGGGGAAATGGTCACAGCCAGTTCTCACGGTGCGCAGTCGCGTGCATGTAATGATCTCACTACTGGGGGCTTGGACTACCCGTGCATCCTCTCCTACCCATCGGCTAGTTCCATCTATGTGCTGGCCGGAAATCTGCGTCTCTATAGGAATATAGCCGGGCGGCAGGCCGCCTGTGAACTGTGGGTCTTCCGGCTCAGCCACCTGGTGTTGGACCGCTGGCGGCTGCCTTCTTCTGAACAACCGGGCGAGTCGCCTGATGACGTCACGAATTCTCATGTGAGTTACTCCTTAAGGCCATGGCCGTGAGAACAGATGAGCCCACAGACTGCCGACCAGACGCCAACAGGTCAGGAGTGTTGCATAGGCAAAAGTCACCGCTGCGGCGGCGCCTGCGATGAGCAGCGAGCCGCAGATGGCGGCCTTGAGGCCATCCGCGATCGTGTCAAAGAGATCCTTAAGCATCTTGGCCGTTCTGAACTTCTGTTACCATGTCACACACTGAACACGGTGCCACTCAATCACTGGTCCCCAGGCTACTGACGATGCCCAACTGTCCGTGCCGTCCACCGCCTCGACGTCGAGGGGCAACAGCCCCGAGGACCTACTCCATCAAACAGTTTGTGTCGTAACGAACCAAGGTACGAGACCGGCATCTTCTGGCACCCTACGGTCCGAAGTGGACCGACCCGGACCGAGGCCGCCGACGGTTATGACCAATCTGACGATCGTCACGCATCACCTCCTGGCGTTCGCGCACGGTAGTCGTCCTCACGGTCGTTGCTGTTCGGTTGTTGTCGGTCAGCCTCTGCCAAGGCGGCTTCACAGTCTTTGAAGGCCTTCATGAATTCCTCTTCGGGCCATAGTTCCATGCGATAGACCCTTCCGACCAGGATGAGGGGAAGACCTTCCGTGATCCCGGCGTAATAACAGGCGGGACTAGGCAACGACATGCGTCCATGCGTGTCACACTGGATGTTCTTGAACGGATTGAGATAAGCAGAGGCGCCACGGTGCGTCTTGAGCGACGGGTACCGTGACAACAGCGTCTCCTTCCAACGATCCCACCAGGGCTCGGGACAAAGGACTAGGGCCTTTACCAGGGGGATTCGCCCCGGGCAGAGTCTGACCCCAGGTAGTCCAGTGGATCGCAGCATGCGTAGGACGTCGGCTGGCAGCTTGATGCGTCCGTCATTCAACACAGTTATGTCCCACTGGCCAACTATGCCGGCCGGGATGTCTTGTTTATCTGGTTCCATCGCCTGTTTCTCCCGCCATGCTTGTTTGGCGGCCTTGACCCTCACGTTACCACCTGTTCATGCTCAGCCCGGAATGTAACGGCGTATACGCCCGATCCAACCTTTGACCGCATGAACACCGCGGCTGGCCATTGACCTGAGATGCTGCCACGGGTGCGATATCGGTCGCGAGGGTCCCTGTACCGGGGCTGCCGGTGTCTGAGGTTGGCTGGGGACCGATCGTTGAGCGTTTCGCCTGGGGCTACGAAACGCCCGAGGAACAACCTCGATCTTCTTGAGTATCTCGCGGGCGATTTCGGCGCGTCCCTTGTTGACGGGACACCGAATCGCATCCTTCAGATTGTGGATGACCCACCGGCAATGCCGGCGCGGGCAGGGCACTTGCTGTGTTGATTCGACTAAGTCCCTTCCGTGGCCTTGCGGCAGGCCGGCGCGTTTCTGTCGTGTCATGGTACTGCTCCTTCATGTCTGGACAGACGGCATGACGGTTGACTGTGTGCGGCGGGATCACCATAATGAAATGGACCGCTGCACTACCGTGCTGTCGGTTGTGGGGGCCAGCCGGTCTTTTCCAGGGCAAGCTGGCCCCCATCATGTGTATTTGGTTGTCAAGTCATGGGCCGCATTTTCAAGCATCTATTCCGGGCAAGTGACTGTTCAGGCATTGCCCCGGCTTCTCTTCGCTATTCGCGCCCTTGTGGCGAAGCCGCCCCTCCAGGACCGGTTGCGCGCGCCGGTTCTGCTTCAGCAGACCGAGGCGGGGAAGGATGTCGGGACGATGCTTCCTAATGAACTCCAGTTGTTCTGGTCGCAGATGCGCCGTATCGATTTCCTCCGGCGATAGCGCGGCTTTGCCACGGACCACCACAATGTTCCCTTCATGCCGGTCCGGCCCTGGCGGAGTCTGGTCAGGGTGCCAGAACCAAACGATCTCGTCGTCCTCATAGACGCACAACCGGTAGGCCTCGTAGTCACTGATCGGGCTAACGCCGAGCGATTTCGTGGTGAAGCTGTTGAAACCGGCTGCACGTGCCAACAGGTACTGCTGTTCGGTCACGTTGAGGCGGTCGGGCGAGAACATGCGTCTAATGGGGCGGATCACCATAGTCTCGTGAAGATCATGCGTCTCTTTCGTAATCTGTCCCATCTCGTCCCGAATCCGAGCCAGTAGTGACCTTATATCGCCGCCTCCATGGAGTCGCCGATCCAGTTCCGGCCACAGCTCCGATACGGCGTCGCACCGCTGCGAAAGTTGCTGGAGTTGACTGTGCCAGTCCATCGCTTCTTGTTTCGCCCTTGGTTTCATTGTCAGTACCTTTCGAATGAGGACCCGTTTCAGCACGCTCACGACGAACCTGCAATTCTGTCTCTCCGCCGATCGCACTGGCTGCACACGACAGACCGCGTGGCTTCCGGCGGATATCATGCACAATAGCGGCACGGACTCCGCGTAGCAGTAGCAGGGCATGCTGAAGCGAATTTCGTCTGTGAACTGATCGACCGTGGATAGAGGTCGCATTGTCATAAGTCGTTCCTCGTCTGGGAGATATGTCAATCGGATGTTATAAGATCACGGCCCCAGTTCGCACGGACTACAATAGCTTCCTTCGCGGAGATCGCGGCTACTGCGTGTGAACCATACCGGACTCGGGCATCTCTCCAGAACGCCCAGTCATAAGATCCTCTGGCTGCGGATGTTGGAGAAGAACAGCGTACTCGGGGGAAAACTCGACAAGGCGGGAGGCACCGCATCGTTAGACTGCTTCTAGTATGAAGAAATCTGAGAAATTTTTTTGTGTACCGTTACGCGCGATTTGCTGCACCTTCGGACCCAGGACTATACGTGTTCGTTAGACAGAGATTCCCCGAAGGTACGGCAGCGGAGGCTCTTGGAAGCCACGCAGCTGATCTGGCTAACGGCGCTGGACGCGTCGAGCATCTGCCCACGCGGCAAACACCGGGCTGTCCCACGGCTATCCACGGCCATCCCCGACACGGACATTTAGGCGCCTCTGCCTGGCACGGCCCAGCGGAGGCTTCACGATCGAGATGGCCTGATACTCAGTCGGGAGCGAGACCGCAGGTGATGGTCATCGCAATGATGATCTGTTGACAAAGCGGATCTTCTACACCACGGGCCTCAGCATTCTTGGGTCCTGCACCCTGCAGGCGAAGCTGTTGCGTTGGTGGTCGAAGTCCGATAGTCGAAGAGGCGATTGCCATAAACGCCTGGATAGGTGAGTTCGTAGACAAGGGTGATCGTCGGCTCTGCAATCATCATGGTGGCGGCAGCAATTCGCATTGGAAAGTACACATGATTTGAATAAAATGGCAAGCTGTCCGATGAGCGCACAGGAGAAAACGTAAATGGCAGAGAGCGCCCCGCAAACGCCGAGAGGAAGACCGCCAAAAGCCTTCGCGATGGTCTCCCATAGGACTCTGGCGAAGTTCTGTCACCAGTTCTTCTACCGTGAACTGACCGAAGGCCCGAGCAACAGACTGGCGCAGGCCCTATGCAGGAGGTTGCTCGCCTGTGATATGCCTGTTCCTGGCGGAGACTTTGGCGAAGATGCCGGAAGAGACGAAGGAACGGTTTGGCACGCGGCTGTCAAACTCAACGAATTCCTCGCCGAATTCTCGGCGGAGTTTGAACCCTTCAGGTCTACCAAGACCAGACTACTGATCCCACGCGGTCCGAAAGGCGGGATATCTTTTGGATATTGGCTTGCGTGTCTCAGCTGTGAAGAGAACAGGTACCTGGATAAGAAAGAGATAGAAGACCTGTTCAATGGGTATCGGGAAACCACGGGCGGAGACCAAACAGACATCGAAGCTTTGGAGGCGATGGAGTCCCTCGGTAGCACTGAAGCAGGGTCTACCTATGACTTGCATACGTTATTGGATATCTCGTCCAGACTGGTGGAGATGTACGGGCGCGACAGAGGCATGGGAAAGGCGGCTAGCAGCCGGCTGGACATCCACAAAGTGGCCGTCAGTCTCACTTCGCCTCAGAACGTTCGATGGGCTGGCACTGTCTTGAATGACTTCAGCCAGGCTGACCGGAATGTTGCGTATGACATCTGCGGATGGGTGGAAAAGGAGAAGTTGGCAGATCACTTAATGAACGTATTAAAAGCAGTACCGCCCGGTGACCCAGAACATGCCCTCCTGAGCGTCTGGTGGACCATGGATGTAATCTACTTGATCAGCCCCTTGGTGGCGGAACAAGTGTGGCATTTCATGGATGAGCAGACAGTCGCATCAACAATGCAGAAGGCAGATGCTCGTGTTTCACATCGTGACAACGGGTGGTATCTGGTCTTTGGCGCCACGGATGGTGCCTTGTTGGAATTCTCTTGGGCAGGTCTGCTACGGGAGGGGCTGAGTTGGGTCGAATACCTACTCGACGGCGAAGGCGACAAGGGTTGACCAACTACAGCCACACCTCAAAGCAGATTATCTCGGAGATGTCCGTGGTCGAGCTTCGCGGAACCGCTTGATCCGGTCCAACCAGGGGCGAGACCGTACATGATTCCGGAATCCCTGAGTGTCGTGGTCTGCTCCGTCACTTCCAGCACGGCCGAAGGGCCAGTTCCACAAAGGGAGCAAACGTTCAGCCAATACACTACGTGTCCTTGCCGCAAGCCTGCATAGAGAAGCTTGGTTGAAGGGTTATGGTCAGCGGCAGCCGGCGAGTCTGATGGGATGGGTGGCCTGTCGAAGGGCCCATCCGGGTGACCCGGCCAAACCGACTTCATGGAGAACCGCTGATGAGCCCCAGACTCCCTGTGAATGTCCCAGCATCCGATCGTCCATCATCTTCGGCTGGCCCACGCCTGATTTCACAACTTCTTATTCGGCCATCATTAACGTTCTTCTCATAAGGACTTACAGACCGGGGCAACGTACAACAAGAACGATGCGCCCTTTGAGTCCCTCCCAAGATCACATTCCGACCCTCGGGGGAGGGAACTGCAACCGGAAAGGGGTCTCATCTCTGCACATGGTGACCAGCGGGGGGCTAGCTACCTCGCTTCGAGTATAGGGGGCAGCTCCTCCTGTTGGGCTATATTGCCATACCGTATGCAGGGGATCTCTACTTTGATCTCTTCCGACTGTGTCGAGCCAGCTGCTCCAGGTGAGTTTGGGTGTCGCGCTTGCCGATGTGGCGAAGGGAGGCAAGGCGTGTGACCTGGGGCGGACGAGGCCGGGATGTCTCTTGCTCCCAACTGTAGATCGTCTGAGCGGTTACACCGATGAGCTTGCCAAAATTGACCGCGGAGAGTCCGAGGCGTCTTCGTTGTGAACGCAGACCTTTCGCGGTGAATCGGACATGTTCGCCCTCAGGTTCAGTAGTCTGACTTGGCGTACTCTTGAGAATCTGCTTCTGCAGGGGGCCGACCTTGCGTTGAAGATCAGACAGCCGGCGCTTCAGTTCGGCAATGTCCCTGCGGTACTGGGCCGACGCCCTCTTGAGGACAGTGGTCTGTTGCCGGGCCTCTTTGCGGGCGAGCCGCACGATCTCTTGTTTGAGCACTGATGCGATATTGGGCATATGTTTCTCCTATGGGTCCGCCTTGAGCCGCGTGGTCCCAAACTGCACAAAGCATGATACAGCATAGTAGCACGGCGAAACATCCTGTGAACTGCAAAATCTCCTTTCGGGTCGTACCAGGACACGGAGTCGTTCCCTGGGGTAATCTCCGTTCGACAAAGACACTCATCCCTCAAAGCCGTATAAGGCGGTTCGCCGCTATCGCCTGAGGCTCACCTAACCATATAGGGCTTTGGCCTGTTCAGGCACGGGATTCGAGATAGTACAGACACACTGGTTCAGCAGCCGCTCCTGCCGTCGCTTTCCCTGCTGAACAATGGGTTTTGGAATCATGACTGGATATCTACGAGCTGGGTTCGGCGGGAGCAGAAGCGGGGCAAGGTACAAAAGGGCAGAGGGTGAAGACCAGAGGGAGCACACATGGGCAGGGCTAATGGGGTGCGGTGGGAGCGTGCGTCTTGCCGTGTTGTGGCGTGGCTGGCTTTGTGTCTTCGGCCTCTGCGGCCGGCTCATTTGTGTCGTCACTTTTGAAGTAATACTCCAGGGCCGCTCGGACTACCTTGCTGGGTGCATCCCGTACCTTGTCGTACAGGTCATTCGTCAGATAGATGGTTATCGTTGGCATCAACCTGACAACGTGACATAGGTATATAAGTATTGTTGTCATGCAATACATATATTCCAGCACCACAATCTTTATATATAAGTATGTCTTACTTACTGTAAGGCGTGGACCACGAGAAGCGAGGTCACGCCCACCCTGTGGAGGTGGTGAAGATGAAAAGAACTGAAACAATCAAGGGCAAGCCCATCGTCGAGGTTTATGAGAGCTTTGACGGCAGCTATTGGTATGTGACCGAGAAGGCCTGGAAGCAGGACAGCCTCATTGGCGGCAGGATATACAAGAGCGACCAGATATTCTACGGATATGTGAGACTGTCACACAGTCCGCAATCCGGGGCATTTGGATACTTCTCCCAGGCCAAGCTTCAGCAGCTGGGCCGGAAGGTCTGGAAGGTGGACAGGCGAGACTGGGCCATCTGTCCTGGGGTCGAGATGATAGAAGTAGCAGGGGAGTCGAACCCTGTAGGGACAAAGGGCTGCGGGATGTGCGTCCTGCAGCCAGCCTCCGGGCAGGCGGATGAGGCCGGGCATGGAAAGAGGAACATCAGCAACGTGCTGGACAGGGAGATCAGCCTGAGCCTGCTGAAACATGGGATATTCCTCAGTAACAAGGTCCCCCCCATCACAAGGCCCGAAGCCCTGGTCTTGCTGGCCGAAGCCAAGCTGGATCGATTTGTGAAGGAGTGGCAAGAACTGGTCCGGGCACTTCTATCTGGCTCCGACCTTCACGATCTTGAGGCTACGCCGGAGGAGATGAGCAGATGGTTTGGCGATGCATCGTCCTGGCACCTGCGGAAAGGGGGTGACAAACATGGTGTGGCTGGAACCAACTAATTCAACCAGGACAGCAGCCGAGCCGAATGGTGCTGGCGCGTGGATAGGGGGCGTTTTGGTTATTGACGAGGGTCTCTGGATGGCGGACTGGGAGGCAGAGTTGGTGGACTGGCGCCGATACGAGGATCGGCATTACGGCGGGGGGATCGTTGATGAAATCATGGAGGAAGCGTGCGTGGCATCACGATGTGAGGGTGCCACCTTCCTGGGACCTGTTGCCCGCGGTCCTCGCTATTCATATTCAAACCCGTGTAAGGAGGTGGATGAGAAAATGGACGAAACCACAAGACAGAAGATGAGCGAGTACCTGGAGCTCTTCGATGCCATAAAGGCGAAGATCAACAACGAGCAGGTTGCCCTGGCGCTGTTCCAGGAGGTCGCCAAGGATGTGCGAAGTGACAAGAGAGCGACGCAGACGCAGGAAGGCCAGGATGCCAAAGGCAGCGAACCGGCGACGAAGAAGCAGAAGGAATTCATGAGGAAACTCGGCCTCAAGTACCCCGCCAATGTGACCAAGCTGGAGGCGTCGGCCTTGCTCGATGAAGAGCTGGGAAAGAATGGCAACGACGGCAACTGAAGAGCAGGGGGCAGGTTCCCCGCCTGCCCTCTGGCCTGCCAGGTGGGTGCCACTGGGAAGTGGCGACGCGTGAAGCGCGGAGGGGTGGCCATCATGTTCATGGAGGTGAATTCAAATGACAAATCGCGTAACGATAGTGGGCAAGCCAGTGGTGGACATCTATGAGGCTCGCAACGCTCGGTGCTGGTATGTGACCAAGAGGCTGGAGAAGGAAGGCCAGGTATTCCTGTTTGGGTATGTGCGCTGCTTCAAGCCGCCGATGTTGGCGGAGTTCCAGCATCTCGCTGAGGAGGCGCTGCTGGATATGGGCGAACCATTGTGGAAGGTGCCTGAGGAGGCCTGGTGTCGGTGTCCCCTGGTGAAGATAGAGGATGGCAGCGGGCCGAAGGTGGTCAGCTGCAGTGGCGAAGGGGCTGAATGACAGCCCTCGCCATAATAGAAGAAGCCCCCGCGGTGCGGAGGGAGAGGAAGCGAGACTTACGCGGGGGCTTGTGGACTCTATCGGTGGCTATGGGATATCAATTGGTGCAGCCTGTGGGCTACTCCGTGCAGGTGGTTCCCTGGGTGTTGGTGTCCGGCCATGTGGCTGCGCAGGAAGCCCGGATGGTGCATCGCGGCCAGAAATGCCACAAGCAGCAGGGCCAGCCAGAAGTTGTCTGGAGCCAAGGGCTGAGCCAGAATGGGAAACGACGCCATCATCTGAGAAATCTCTCGAGCTCACATCTCGACAAATCGCATATCCGACTATCCAAGTAGAATTATACCCGTAATGCTGACTTTCAGTCAAGGCCATGTGCTGCGAAATGCTTGCTATAATTGGGCTCGACATGGTCTGTCGGAGGCGGTGCCACTGGGAAGTGGCTACACGTAGGGTACGAGCGGCCGGCGGCGCGGAGTTCAAGAGTCTCGCCCCCGGAAAGCTGTATAAGGCACTTCGCCGCTATCGCTCATGCTCAGCTAACCTTATAGAGCTTTCGCCGTTGGCTTGGGGGCTCGGGATAAGAGGTACGACCCGAAAGCAAGAATCCTGCTTCGCCGCTTCGCTTGGGCTCAACAGCATTCATGCTTTGGGGTCTGGCAGCCAAAGGCTGCCGCTGGCAGGCCAAGTCAGGCCATGCCAGATAAGAGAGTGCTTCGCCCCTAAAGGCGTAAGAGGCAGCGGGCGACAGGAAGGCTGCCTTTCACGCCTTTCGCCTTCCCTTCGTTCAGGAGCCGGGGCTTCGCCGATTGTGCGTATGCCACGGGGCCGGGGGCCATGCGGCTGACCCAAACACATGAAGATTGCTTTGTGGTCGTTAGTCGGGCAATCCTTCATATGTTCTGGTCTTGGGGCCCCCGATCCCCGTAGGGCTGAAAGAGAGTGCTCATCCCTCAGAAACGTCAAAGGCTTCTGTGTTTGGGAGTTGGCCTCTCACGTTTCTGACCTGAACAGGGTTCAGGTGTCAGGGCTTCGCCGACCATGGGTAGGACACGCCAGCCGTATAAGGCGCTTCGCCCGCTACGCTCGATGCTCAGCTAACCTTATAGGGCTGTCGGTCGAGCGGGGCGACTGAAACGGTGCTATTCCTTGTGATGCTGGCCAAGGGGCACAACTGCAGCGTCGCGGAGGACTGTGTTCCAGGCTATACTGCGGGTGTGTCCGGGCGGTGATGCCGGCGAAGATGGAAAGGTATCGGGATGGCAGAACGGCGACACTATTTGTTCATCTGCTATGCGAATGCGGACAGGAGCCCGACAGCTGAGGCAGTATGTCGCAGGATTGCCCAGGAGAATGGCTTGGACATCGAGGCTAGTTCGGCCGGGATGTCACGCGGAGCGTATCGACCTGTGACAAAAGAGATCGCGGATCTGGCTGACAGGATCTTTGTCATGGAGCAATACATGGCGGCTGAGATGGTGGAGGAGTACGGGCAGAACGCCGCCAAGATCGTCTGTTTGAACATCGCGGATATCTATGAGCGGGATGAACTGCGTCTGGTGTCGACGCTGGAGCAGAAGCTGTATGAGCACTTGATCCGGGAGGAGTTGCTCTGAAGAATCAGACGATGGCGGAGGTGGAGGGATTGTTTAGCAGAGGTGCAGTACGTCGCCGGTGTGCTCCGAGCAGTTGAGGTGCAACGATGTCAGAGAAATTGTCATGGCAGGGCAAAGTCATTGCGGTGCAGCCGCGCATCCGATTAACGCGGTCGTTTGATGAACGCAGCCACACCTATCTGGGCTACACGCTCCGCATTCAAGGAGTGATTGCTGG
>CAYQXM010000003.1:90142-111587 GCA_964421295.1 uncultured Pirellulales bacterium | reverse complement strand
AGAGAGTTCCTTATCGGGGTGGGCAAAGCTGCTCACGCCAAGCACCAGTTCCGTGCCGGTGATGTCATCTGCGGCGCGAGTGTGTCTGCGATCGACGCGGAGATAGAGCCAGCAGAGTTCTATAAGACCAGCGCGTTGAAAGTGCTGGAGCGGGCGGATAAGCAGGTGGCGCCGCCGCCTTGGCTGGGTATTCCGCCGGAGCTTGAGATCTACAGGGCAAGAGGTCATCGGCGACTGGACGCCAGGACCTACGAGGCCAAGTGCGGCTGTTGCGTGTGGGGTTGCAGGATGCCGGTCGAGATGATCATCGACCAGTGGAATCCATCGGTGAGGCGGTACCGCAGCGAGGCGTTTTGCTATGGGCCGAAGTCCTGCACGTCGTACAAGGCAGGGCCGACGCGGAAGGTGCCTGGCCGGAAAGGCATGACCTGGGAAGAGGAAAATTGGGTGGATGAAGAAGCCACATCCCATCGTGGGATGGATGAGTGAGCGGGCGTGATCACGCAGGGACTGAGGCACTGGAACGGAATGAAGAAGATGGCAGGAACAATGAATCGACATGCGATGCTGGTTTGTGTGCTGCTGTCGTACCCCGCTTGGGCCCAGGAGAAGGTTGTCTTTCGGTGCGACTTCGATGGGGTGAATCCTTCCGGCAGCAGTGAAGGCCGACTCGTGGTCGGCTACCAGGGCAGCCAGTCTCTACTGACGGAGCGAACGGAGCGGGGTTCATACAACCGGCGGTACACGATTGCAGCGGAGCGATTCGATGATCGGGTTGCGACGCTGCGGGCGATGGTGAGGGCTGAGAATGTGTCAGAGCCTCCGAAGTCGTGGAATGGTATCAAGGTGATGCTCATTCTGGAATTGGCGGATGGCTCCAAGCAGTATCCCCAGATACAGATGCCTGCGGGCACATTCGATTGGAGGCAGGTGTCGCAGACGATACGGCTGCCGAAGGATATCAAGGTCGCTACGCTACTCGTCGGACTGGAAGAAGTGAGTGGACGAGCGTGGTTTGACAATCTGGAAGTCGTGGTGGGCCGGTCCCAGAGGACAGGCCATCGCAGCGAAATACTGTTCAAGGGGCATGACCTGGAGCGATTGCGGGGCGTGATGTATGGACCGGTGTTCCGGGAAAGCGATATCGGGGAACTGGCCGCGAAGTGGAAAGCGAATCAGATTCGCTGGCAGTTGAACTGGACGCCGATGAAAGAGGCTGAGGACTGGGCGAAGGACTTGGATGCGTACGATCGCTGGCTCGATGGAGCACTGGCTGAGTGCGACAAGGCTCTGGCGGCGTGCGAGAAGTACAAGATCAAGGTGCTGGTCGATCTGCACACTCCGCCGGGTGGCAGAGCGGGTGGCGGGGTGTGTCGGATGTTTCAGGAGAAGCGATATCAGGACAAGCTGATCGAGGTCTGGGATAAGATCGCACGGCGGTACAAAAGCCGCGAGATCGTGTATGCGTATGACCTGCTCAATGAGGCTGTCGAAGGAACGATGAGCGAGGGTCTTTTGAACTGGCGGGATCTGGCGACAAAGGCAGCCAAGACGATACGGGCGATCGATGCAGGAAGGGCAGTTGTGTTTGAGCCAAGCCCTTGGGGAGGTGCTGATGGCTTCGATACGTTGGAGCCGCTGGATGTCGAGGGCGTGATCTACAGCTTTCACATGTATCAGCCCCACAGCTTCACGCATCAGGGCGTGGACAACGGTCGAACGCGGATGGCGTATCCTGGTCGGATCAATGGCGAGGTTTGGGACAAAGAGCGGCTGCGGGAGGAGATGCTGCCTGCGATTGAGTTTCAGAAGGCGTTCAATGTGCAGATCTATGTCGGTGAATTCAGCGCGGTTCGGTGGGCGCCTGGGGACAGCGGCTACAACTATCTGCGGGACGTGATCGACTTGTTCGAGGAGTACAAATGGGACTGGTCGTATCATGCGTTTCGGGAGTGGGATGGCTGGAGCGTGGAGCACGGCCCCGATCCGAATGATCACAGGGTGGTGACGACGCCGACGAAGCGGATGGAACTATTATTGGGCTGGTTTGCGAAGAATCAGCGACGGTAGCGGGATGATGATCGTTCTAAGATCGGCGTTGAGATTGAATTGAAGAATGACTCAACAAGGTCTTGCCTTCGGCAAGGTGGCAGGCGGCACGGAGTACATCGACCGCCGATGGATAATTGCGTAGCGGCTATTCGTATCACGTTGCGGCGTTAGGGGTGCGGTCGATGATGAACTGGCCGCGGGGATAGTACTTCGGCACGGAGTCTATTGTTGCGACGCGGAGGATGGGGCCGCGGCCATTAGCGGCGCGGAGTAGAAGGCCGCCGAGATCATACCTCGACACGGAGTGGATATCTCGGCACGGCGTCAATGAGCGGCGGCCTTCGAGAGACGGACGCTGGCGCTGCGATGGATTATGGACGTTGAGTTAGTTACAGCCTCTGGACACCCCCCGCCCGTGGGGTGATGGAGGCGTGGCTGCAGGCAGGCGAATGTGAAGTTGTATTGCGGGTTCGGCTTGTTGGTTATGTTGTGGCTGAGTGAAACCCCTTGTGACACCCCCCGCCCCGGGGGCGTTGGAGTGGCAAGGTGGTTGCTTTGCGGTTCGTGGTGGGTGACGTTGGGTTGGAGGCCCCCCCTTGTGACACCCCGCCCTGAAGGGCGTTCTGTGGGGAGTATGTGGATCTCTGAGGCTTGAAGGCGAGAGAGATGACGGTGATTATTGAGGGATGAGAATTGGCTGGTGGGAATATGTAGGTTTTGCTGTTGTTCCGGGTGGAATGGGAGTGAATACCCCCGGAACGGGAACAACAGCTCTGACAGTAAGTCACGTATTTTCAGAGACTTAGTTTCTCAAATTACCGATGTTAACATTCTGGAGCGGAACAGCAGCAATTATGCCCTGAAAAGCGATCATGGGCCGTACTTCGAGCGGCTACACGATCGACCGGAAGGCTTAAAAAGGCGTGACACCATAGTCTGTTCATGTACCATGACGGCAAACCTATCAGCAGTGAGCCTCCCTGCAAAAGCAAGGGCGAAATTCAGATAGCCAGGCTGCTCGACCGCGAAGGTATGGCATTTCGGTACGAGCATCCTCTGGCGGTGATTGACCGGGGCAACACGAAGATCTGGTACCCGGACTTCTCCCTTTCCCGCTACGGAATGATCATCGAGTATTTCGGTTTGAACAACGATCCGGGGTATCGGCGGCGGTCGGAACACAAGATGCAGGTATACCGAGACAACGGCATCGATGGGATCTTCCTGACTGAAGAGTCGTTCAAAGGAGATTGGCCCACCCGCATCATGGCGGAGATCGAAAGTGTTCTCACCGCGAGGATGGACAAGTTCTACAGTTGCAGACAGTCCGCCAGAGCACCAGCGGGGCGGTACGATGGACTGGATCAGTACAATTCTGCGAGCCTCTGAATGGTCAGCGGGGCGCACCCTTCGTAGTGATTATTGACATTGACGAAAGTGGTGGCGCCGGCACGTTCATTGGCCCGGACGAGATCGACCGTCGTCGCCAAGCCAGCGTCCTTAGGATCGACAATCTGGCTCCAATTGCCGCCGGTTTGCTCCTCGATTCCGGCGCGGTCTGGGCCATGTAATCTGACGACAGAGAACCCGGCTGTTCGCACGTCGAAGCGACTGGTGACCTCGGACAGTGGCGGCATGTAGTACCCGTCCAGCAGGATGAAACCGATGGTACGGCTTCGCAGAAAGTCGATGAACTCCTTCTGTAAGTAGTTCGGATTGCGCGTCTCGATAGCATACATGAACCCCCGGGGCACGCGCTCAAAGAAGGCATCAATTCGCTCCAGAAAAGCCACCAGGGAGGGCATCTTCTTCTTGTTCAGGTACTCAAATTGGAGCATGACTGGTCCAAGCTTGTCATGCATGGAGCCAAGCGTTTCGATGAAGCGATTGAACAGCTCGACATCCAGGAAGTGCTGGTTCGGTTGGTCGGCGAGGCCCTCGGAACCCTTCGGCTGCTTGGAATAGTGATGGGTCAGGGTGATGCAATTAGGGACCTTGATGCTGAACGCGAAATCGTCTGGAACGCTGTCGGCATACTGCTTCACGACATCCCGGTCGGGCAGCTTGACTCCCCCGCCAAAGAGGCTCCAGAACCATTGATCGATCTCAACCGTGTTGAAGTACCGTGCATAGTCGGACAGATAGTCGTTGGGTCCATACTCCCTGTCGGGATCGTAGATCAACCCCTTCCACGAGTCGTATTTCCACGAACACGTGCCCATTCTGAGATGCCCGGTGCGCAGCCGCATGGTCTTCTCTATTGGCAGCATCAGTGTCGTCCTAATCTTAGTACCCAGAACGATATAGACCAACGATGATACGCAATGGGTGTCGAACAAGACAATAGGGACTCAGTCTCGCGTGTGTTCAGAGGGCTTGCGGTGCATTAGAAAAGGTCATGCCCGTTCACTGCCTTGTGGCCCATTTCTACCCGTTCGGGACAATCGGATCGTGAGATATCGCAGTACCGGCATTCGCCCCAACTGGGGATCTTGCGGGCGGGTTCAGATCCGCCGATTCGCAGGACGGCGCTGCGGAACAACTCCTTCAGTTCGGCATCCATCCGCGATGACGGGACGTCCGCAACCGTGTTGCTGTAGATCAGACGGCCATCGATCTTCAGGCCAGTCCATGGACCATCGACATGGGGCAGCGCCAACATGTATACCAGGACCTGGAAGTGATCCGAATGGCGGGGCGTTCCGGTCTTGCAGTCTTCGACGTATGCCTGATCTCCCCGAATGGCGACGATATCCGGCTTACCGGATACCTCGATTCCGGTCTTGCCCATAAGAGTGAAGGAGTTCTGATCTTCCGTGTAGACCGTGAACCCGTCAGCTTCGAGTTCGGCTTTGCGGGTGCGGAGCAACTGGGCGTGAGCAGCGGTCCACTTGGCCAGGTCCAGGCCGCTGGGGAGCTTCTCCCAGACATAGTGAGAGCGGAACCAGGAGGCCCATTCGCACTGCTTCTCGCCGGCCATGTGCTTGGACAGCCAGCTCACCCAGATGAAGGGATTCGATCGCTGGGAGGCAGAGCCCGGGCTGGGCGCGGGGTGTGCTCGGAAAATAGAATCGTCAGTGCCGTTGTTGGGCTCAGCTGGCAGAGTCTTTTCGGGGTGCATGTTCCTCGAACGTAGAATCAGAGCCTTATAAATCTTCCCATTTCGTAGACGTTCGTCTGTGAGGCAGGCAATAGAGAGAGTGCGCTTTACGCGTGACGGACGTTCTGAAAGATAAGGGGCACGACAACATGTGTCGTCACTTCAAAGGGGTGGGAAAGGTTTATAAAGAGGCCTTGTGTCGAATAGGCAAACCGATGCGAGCACGATCGGTATAGCCGGCGATGTGTTCTATCTATCACACACAATCTATCGACACGATGGCCCTTTCCAATCGACTTGACGTGTAAAGTGCACTCTCTCCTTGCTTGTGTGAACCCGGCAGCCTTGCGTTACTCAATCTCTTTTGATCCGCCGTGCGGGAGCAGCGTTTGGCCGTGTTTGGTGATCTGAATAACCGCCAGGCGGCCGCTGTGGGTGGTTTCCAGGGATTCTTCGATAAGCCCCTCGTCAAGGAGTTGGGCTTTGAGTTTCTGGCCCTGTCTGACAGACAGGCCGAGGCGTTTGTACCGGGCGGCGACGCCACTGGTGGGGTGATGCTTGACGTCATCAAGGAAGGCAATGGCTCCGGCATCCAAGCCTGAACTTGAACCTGCCGGCTGTCCTATCTTGGCGGACTCATCCCGACTTGGATCTGATGCGACGGTCTCATCCGGTGCCCCAGGGACCAAATGCTCCATGTGGCTGCGGATATCGGCATCGCTCATTCGTCCTTTCTGTATTTTGAACTCCGGGATCCATATCTGAAACGGCCGTGGGATTCGGCCCTGAAGTTTGACAACCGCCTGCCCGACACCCAGGGTACCGAGGATGTCCTTGCTCGTATCGAGCAGAAGGCTCTGGGCGACGGCGCTGATGTCGGCCTTGTTGCTCATGCTCATGCAGACCACGGTGTAGCTATTGGCCATGGCGAAGCTGGACAGCTTCGACGGCATCTGATCGAGCAGAACGAGACTGACGCCGAACTCCCGGATCTCTCGATAGATTGTATCCATCACGGATTCCCCGCCGGTGAGCGGCGTCCTTTGGCCGCTGAGAATATGGTGGGCTTCTTCGATGAACACACACCGGTCGAAATGTTCCCGCTCGTTTTCGGCCATCTTCTTATGATGGAGATACAGCAGGCACGCCTGCACGAAGAAGGTCTTGTCCGCCTGAGAGAGGCCATCGAGTTCGAGGATGACGTTGCTATCGAGGATGTGGTCGATGCTCTTATTGCCACAGGTATTCAATAGGTCGCCCATACCGCCGAAACAAAGCGATGACAGGGCCCTAAGCGTTGAAGAAAGCCATCCCGCCTCCCGGCCTCGCGTGTCCATGGTTCGGGCTTTCAGCAGGATATCCTTGAAGGTGGGCCACTTGGTTACGAGATGGTCGTAGACTCCGGCCTCCTCGTAGACGGCGTCCACCGCCTGCTGCAGGAGGAACAAGACGCCATTGCCCAGGCAGTAGGAATGGGCGATGACCTCGTTGAGCTTCTTGAGCCAAGTCTTGGGATCGGTTCCGGGAGGGGGGATAAGTGGGTTGAATGTCAAAGGGGCGATGTCCCGTCCGATCGTATAAACCTCGACATCCTGGAATTGGGGCAAGATCAAGAGGTCACGGTAGTTCCGCTTCCAGTCGAAGACCAGGAAGGGTTTACCCTTCTCTTTCAGCTCGCTGAGAATCTGGAATCCCAGGTTGGTCTTACCGCCGCCCGATCGACCGAGGATGGCCATGTGCTGAATCCACTCGTCTTCCCGCAGGCCGAATGGATACAGGCGTTTGCCCAGATAGTGGATCTGACCAAAAGGGTACTCCCCATAGGCCTGTTGTTCGGAAGGCGGGATCAGGGCCGTATCCTCTTCAGCCAACCCCTGGGACAGGTAACGCGCTGCCAGAGGCTCCAGATAGTTTTGGATCTGAATCCGGCCCTCCGCATCCTCAGCCAGATACGCACTGTAGATCTGGTCGATCTTGGCACCCAAGATCGGCCGCAGCTTGCGGCAGATCTCCCGCACCTGTTCCGGTTTGCTGGAAACGCCCTCAAACATCTTGTGCCTCCAGACCCAGGAGCATGTCCTTTCGGCGAGTCGTGGCACTGTAGGTGGTGGCGCCTTCAAAAAGCTGTTGGCGGACCTCAGTGCTGTCCTTCCAGAAGCTGGTCTCTTCCTCGTGCCGTTGTTTTTCCAAGTCAATGACCAGCCGTTCCAGGGTCTGCTGAGTCTTTCCGCCATCCAATTGGAAATGCATTCTAATAATAGATAGCCGCTCCAAGGACTCCATCAGACGCCGGTCGATGTCCTTGAGATGGCTCTTGTGCAGGGCCGTTCGTTCATAGAGGACATTGGCCAAGTGTTGCAGGTTGATCCTCTGCTGGTGACTCTGGTGGCCGAACACCTGGTCGGCGAGCGTCGCCCCTTGAGGCATGGAATAGGAGGTCATGGCCTGCCTCAGCAGGGCCGCATCAGACACGATGGCGTCGGCATATCCGCTAACCGGCAAGATAGACAATCGAGGTGCATACGGCGTCATGTGATAGAGAGGGTTCTGACTGTGATCGCCGTATATCCCCGATGCTTCCAATAGGTGTTCGTATGCCATGGTGTAACTCCAAAGTAGTAATACGAGGATTCCGGGGTTTATAAATCTAACGGTCGCCGATGGGCCGGTATGGTTGAGGGAGCGATATGCTATGTGAACCGCATCTGCACAATGGCATCCAGAAGACCCGGATCGAACGTCAATTGGATCCGGTTGGTGTAAGTCCGGTTGACCTTGGTGGAGAGTAGCACGATCAAGCCGAGACTCTGTAAGTAAGACAGGTTGGAATAGAACGCCATATAAGACAGGGACTCCTCATGGAATTGGGCGCTGATCTGCTGGTACGTTTCATACACACCTTTGGCCAGGCCATCGGTTGTGGCCTGGGCGGCCCGGAGTATGAGCAGGTTCTTGTCATTGAGGTCTTTGATCACGTCGAACGTGATATCGCGCCTGGCCTTTTCGAAATGGTCCCGCAGCGGAATCTCCGGCTCCAGGGCGGATAGGTACAGAGTCTTGATCGCCACCCGGACATCCGAGTTGGTGTTCTTGACGGTCATGGCGGCGATTTCGGCGATCGATTGGGCGGGCGTGGCGACCAGGCCGATCCTGGCTCGTTCAATCAGAATGTCCTCAATCTCGCCGGCTTTATAGCTGCCGAAGTGAACGATCTCCGACTGAAGCGTACTCTGGATGCTCTCATCGAGTTGGCCGAGGAACTTGGGGTTATTGCTCAGCAGAATGGCCATGTAGTTGTTGGGCGATCGGCTGAGAAAATAGAGGATGTCCTTCCGTTTGTCTTTGTCACTCATCAGGTCGACTTCATCCAGTACGAACACCACCTTGCCCGGGCGGGAGGTTTCAAAGCGTTGCCACAGTTCATCCAGATTGCAGCCGCGTGGCTGAAGGTTGAGCACGGAGGCGAGGATTTTGAAGCTGGTATTGTGATGGCGGCAGTTGGCATAGGCGAAGGTCAAGCCGCCTCTGTCTGACAGGAGCCGCATCAGGTACTTGGCCAGAACGCTCTTGCCGGAACCGCGGGAGCCCAGGATGAGAATATTGTTGGCGATGCCGGTCTGCTGATAGCGCAGTAGGGCATCGATCACCGGCTTTCCCTCCTCTCGCATCAGAGGCTTTTCGGGTACGTAGTTGAAGTCGAAGACTTCGAAGTTCTGAATGCGATGATTGCTCTCATCCAAGAGCGATTGTCTGTGCGACACATATTGTTCGATGTCCATGGCACGTATAAACCTCACTGAACGCATAAAGCGACCGGGGTTTAAAAAGCTATCGTTCGCCAGTGGTGGGCTCACGGGCCCGGTTTGATCCGGAGAAGGTGCCTGGCGAAGATATTCGGTGAAACGAATGATTCTGACGGGTCCTGCAAACATCGAAAATCCACCCCATGTGTTCGGTCTGGCACGTAGGTGTGACTCTCACAAAGAAAGTCACACTCTTCAGGAAATGGCCCGCATTGCCAGTGTACATGCACCAGTACTGTTGAAACCTCATGTTTGACTGGTCTAAAGAAGCGGTTGCGGGGGGCTGACAAGCTGGCTGCTGTTCGATGGGTCGGACACAAGGGTCGATTGGGGCGGCTCGTCCAGTTGACCCACATTGAGATACTTCTCGACTCGCAGGTCGCCCCTGAGCCTGAACAGATTGCGGCCTTCATTGCCAACTGTGCGTTCGAATATGTCCGCCTTTATCCGGATATGGTTGACCGCGTTCTTCATAGTATGCGGGGATCTGCCCAGAATGGACCCGATGTCCGCATAAGACATCAATTTCTCCCTATTTTGAAAGAACACGGCCAGGATGCGTCTTTCCTGTTCCGTGAAGCGGTTGATATCGAACTGCCGACCCGTCTCGATTGGGCCGGCCGGGCGGTCGCCTTCCATGGCCTGGCGGGCCGCCAATCGGGGCGCCTGGGCGCCGGCGGACAGAATCCTCTGCTCCAGATCATGGAGCTTCTCTCCTTGGGACTGCAGGCGGGTTGCGTGTTCGACAAGTTGACCGTCATGCGTTTTGAGTGTGACATCGATCTCACTGAGGTGGCTATGGAGTGAAACGATCTGCCCTTGTATCTGGTGGATCGACTCGCCAATTGTGACGTGACCAGGCTCACCGCCAACTTCGGCTATCTTCTCCTTTCGTTTGAATAGACTGAAGAATCCCATCTACTCCAACCTCCGCCACCGGAAATCGAGGTTCAGCTCCTGCACCTCTTGATGGAGCTGGGCCAGTGCTCTCCTGGTCTCGTCCACCGTGGACTCGGACAGGGAACCCTTGGGGGCCAGGATCAGGCTTTGGACCCGCTGCGAAGTGAACCAGAAAAAGGAGTACTCATTACGCAGGTCGGTCTCGGTCGGGTCATAGATCTGAAACGAAGGCGGCTGGCCCGGCCTCGCTTCGGACTGTTTCAGCCTACTCCAAGCCAAAAGAGCTTTCATACGCTGCAGGCTTGAGGCCAGCCTTTCGAGGTTGGATTGGAACTCTGCGCCTTCCATGCAGAAGAAACGAGTCACTCCTATATATACCTTTCGGCTGGGAACAAACCGGGAACAATTGGTGAAAGAGCGAACGGGGGAGTCATACTACCATGGCTTCTCTGACAGATTTGACTGGAGATGAGGGGCGTGCCTTCCAAAGGCTGGATATTCAGTAATACATATCATCCCGAGTATCCATGTCTTCCCAGTCAGCCAAGTCAGGATCATAGTCTTCATCGTTGTCCTGGAACTCGTGCATATGGTCCAGAATGCGATTGACGACCCGGCGAATCGCACGGGTGTTTTCACAGATCTCATCCAGGATCTGGATGGCCTTTTCATCATAGGAGGGGTTTTGTTTTGGTGTCATTTTAGAGAGGTAACGCAGAAGGAGTATTTAAGGTTTGTGGTGCGGCAGTATATAGAATGCAGTATGCATGTCGTGGATGGTAGATCATGAAAAAAGGTAAGGGAGGGCCGCTGCCGGGCCCTCCCTGCCTTTCAACCCTTGTCCAGTGTGCAGGCAGCGACGTTCAGCTCCGAAGCCAGTAGATTCAATTGGATGTCAGGCTCGATGGGCAGTCCCCTGAGGTACTTGGTGAACTGGGCGACCATCAGGCCGGCTGCGATATTAGCGCAGTAGATCGTCGTCTTGGCTGTGCAAGGACCGACGAACGCTTCTTCCGTGCGGAAGAGTGTGCCCGGATAGTATTGTCGTGATTCCATATCACAGGCGGTCAATATTCGCAGCGTCTCGGCACTCATGCGGCCATCGCCGTAGAAGGACACCACGTCTTTGACCGCCTCCCAGATCAGCCGTCGAATATCGATCCGGTCCACGCAGCAAAAGACTATATTGCCGATTTCCATGCTGCGCCGGAACCGCTCGGGCACCGTGGTGATCTCGATCTCGGAGTTGATCTTACGACACAGAACCGCCGTCGCCTCGACCTTGTGATATCCCAGGTCCAATTCTAAGTAGCCCTGACTGGCCAGATTGGCCATCTCGACGCAATCGAAGTCGATCAATTGTAGCCACGGAATTCCCATTGCTGTGAGTTGAAGAGCGACCTGTCGGCCAATGGCGCCGACGCCGATCACCGTCGCTCGACAATTCGCGATCCGTTCAGCCGGTACGATGTCCTGCTGGCGGCTGTACCTGTCTTGAGTAGCGATCTTGTTCATAGTACGATCACCTCGTCTTCCTGATCCCATAGTTCGGGCCGGTCCGCCAGTTCATCGAGAATGATTTGACGCTGGACGGGATCCATCCCTTCAAACCGCTCCATGAAATCATAGGAGAGGACCGACTCGTCTGCATTTGCCGCAACCGCCGCTCGGGCATTGGTACCGGCGGTCAGATTGGGTGTCAGCGACACCTCTTGCCGGACATTCGCCTTGTACTCAAGATCCCAGGCGTTGTGATCACTGGGTCCGAAGGCGAGATCATAGTCCACGGCCGTTGGGATCAGGATGTCACCGCCCGGACCGGTGTTGAAGCTGAGGCGGGCATAGGTGCTGTTATCCCGGGCGACAATAGCCATGACTGTCCACTGGCAATTGCCGAAAACCCGGCCGAACGTGTCCTCGTCCGTCATGCTGGGCTCGGGTGAATTGCCGGGATGGGTGTGCAGCCAGACGCGAGCAAACTGCTCGGGCTTTCGGCCGAGGTCCACCTGCTGATCGAAGAACTGACTGACCGATTCATCGCTGAACCGGACGCTGACCGAGGTGACTTCCTGCTGGACTATGGCGAAGTCCTCCACCAATAGGAGGTCGTCGGTTCGGGTGATCCCGAATCCCCCGACCTCGTTGTCGGACTTATCCCGCAGATACAGGAGCTTCGCCCAGGCGGTGGGACTGAAGCGCAGGACCGGCTGCCGGGGACTATACTCGCTGTCCTCGAGCCAGTCATCTTCAAGCAACGGCTTTCTTCGATACGTCTGCTGTTTGAGGCTCATCTTCATTGGATTGTTCTTCATGGTCTTGGTTCTCCATTTCTTCTTGGCACGCGGGGCAGAGCCCATCGTGGATACAGGATTCACAGCACAAGGCTTCACATTCACTGCACTTGTTCTTGGCGCAGTTGGGACACAGGGGCTTGTCGCAGACCTCGCAGTGGCTGGCGCAGTCATTGCAGACGATCTCGCCGCAGTCGGTACAGACCCTCGAACACTGGTCGCACACGGCGTCATCGCAGTGGTGGCAGTAGCCGATCTCTTCGCTATCCATCACGTAGCCGCAGTCCGAGCAGGCCGTGCCGCTCCAGTTGCTGAGGGCCACATAGGGACTGTCGGGGTTATAGGTCTGGAGGATACTGCGGACCATGCAGAAGAAGTCGTAGATTCTGCCTTCTTCCAGTGCCGCCCGAATGGCCCCGGCTCCCTCGCCTTCGCAGAGGGTCTCATTATTGACGTGGGGATGCGTGACCCCTTCGTCCGTGGCGGCGGGATTGGGTTCGACCGCGATGACATGGTACGGGATCTTCTGGTACATCTCCCGCAGCCTGTCCGGATGCAACTCGATCCGAAACGGCCCCAGATCGATGTCTTCCAGCGTGATCGGCTCGGTGACTACCGATAGGATGTTCTCTTCGTCGTCATAGGTGAGGTCATCGAACTCGTCCTGGGCACTCTTCAATTCCTCGAAGATGATCGCCGGCCCCAGCACCCGCTGCGAACGCCTTTCCAGGATCGCTTCGATGTGCGACTGACAATGCGGGATCTCGTACAGGCGCCTCAAGACACCCGCCGCACAGTGGTCCGCCGCGGCATACCAGTGGCGCGAGATCGCCACGCCGAACCGCCTGGCATCATGAGCGACTGCTTGGAGGTGGCTGACGAAGAGGCTCAATTGGCGAAGCTGCTCCTTGTAGCGATTCTCCCGCAAGAGCAGCAACTCCTGATGGATGACCGCGGCAATCGAGTACAGTTCTTTATCCGTCATCGAAAACTCCCTTCAAAAAGAAAAGGGCATCCGCCTATCACAAGTGCATAGGCAGATGCCCTGTGTGTACATTTCTGGAGTGGCTGTGACGCCTATCTCGCCCCCTCGATCTTCGTCGGCGTGATCGTGATACGGTCGTTTTCCTGAAGGCGATAGTCCCGCGCCACGGGCTGGCGGTTGACTCGGATCAGGTAATCCTCGGCGCTGGCTTCGGGCATCTTCTCCTTGAATAACTGCTCGACCGTGATGCCATCTCTGGTCTCGACATAATCTGCAAAACCGCCGCCCAGGTTGTTGATGTAGAGAATTCTCATTGTCTGTTCCTTTCACATTGTAGGTGATTGTTGTATTGGTTCTTCACTCACTGACTTACGGTGTGACAATCGTGCGGCAAAGCCACCTTGGTGGGCTTCGTGCGCAGTTTCTCCGGTATTGCATGGGGGTCCTTTCAAAAAAGGGTTTGGGCACAGAAGGTGCCGGAGGGGGGCTATTGACAGGTGCAGCGGACGGAATCGCGAAGCGAAGGCTCTTAGGTCTCGGCAAGTAGCTGCAGGTGAGAGCCGCTGCGCACCTTGTCGAGCTCCAGGCCGAAGGTCCAGTGGCGGGCCTGCTGACAGGTTTCGACGGTGGGCGGAACCCGCAGAATGTAGCTGGCGTCGGTGGATGGGCAGATCACTCGCAATAGCCGCAAGACCGGATCGCGTGATAGGAACATCTCATCGTCCTCGGGGGGAGCCTTGATCGAGAGCAACTGGCTGCCGTCGCTGGCGTCCGAGTCGATCAATTCGTGCGGCAGCTTGGCTAAGAGCTTCTCGTAGCCCATCCGGTTGAGGAGACTGCTGCGAAGCTGAGTATTGGGGACCTTCAGAACTTCCTGCGGATCCCACTGGCCGGGGTCCTCCTCGAAAACGCTGCGGCTGACCGGCACGCCGGACAGGTAGTACTCGACCTTGCCCCGATGAAGCCACCGGCCCTGGCGCTGGTGATTCTCAAAATGGCCGCATGTGACAGGTCGGGTTCCACTGGGACCGTAGACCGTCACCGTTGCGTCCTGCCAGCCCATGAGAGACCACAATCCGAGGCGCTCCTCTCTCAGATCCAGGCGTTCCACAATCGAGGTCGAGGTCAACTGGATCCGGCCTTCTACATCGATGACAACCCAACGCTTGCCGCTGGGGCGGCGAATCTCCAGTTGTCTGCTGCTACTGGTGGCCGCGTAGGCCACTGCGCCATTACTATAGGTGAAGACTTCCCTGGCGTAGCTGCCGTTGGAGCTGGAGTGGCACTCCAGAACGCCAAGCGTTCTACAGAGCTTGAGATTCGTCTGCCTTTTCCAAAGACAGCTCTTCCGGATCGCCCGAATGGTTCCGGGTTCATAGAACACCTGCTGGACAATCTTGCCGGATTGAGTGACGATAAGATCCTGCCCACAGCGGATCGTCGTACACTCGCGGCCGGTCCGGTGGACTTGCTGAGTAATCAGGCCTCCACTGACGACGGCTGTGAAAGAGTCGCCGTGGTCCTTGATCGTGACCGTACCTTCTTCGATGCTGCGCCAGATGCCCCGGCCGAAGCCTCCATGTCGTGATAGCACATACATGATCAGTTCTCCTTTCTCGTCAATCCCGGACCAACTGAGCGGCCGCCTCGTCATACTGGCGCTGCACAACGATTAGGTGAATCCCCTGGGGTAGCTTGAGCGTGTTGTGCTCGGGATGGACGATCTCGACCGGCGCATCGGCGACCAGGAGCCGGTCTTCGTTGCCGATCCGGTCCATCCCAGAGAGGCGTGCCAAGAGCGGTATCGGTGGAATGAAAAGGGCCGCGGCGGTTGCCAGTTTCGAGAGGATCTCGTGCTTGTGGCCCGTGACCTCGCCCTCCCGAATCACGGTGGTGTCGAGTCGATCCCACCCTGCGGTTAGAGGGTCCGTGTGGCCGTAGAATAGTGTGGCACAGTCCTCCTTGTTCAATGGGATGAACACCAATTCGCCTTGCCGGAAGGCTTTTCGTAGTACTGCATCTTCTGTTGCCATGATGGATTCCTTTCTGTCCTGATCGGACGGTAGATTAGTGGAATGTTCTGTACTGTGATCTGACATGCGGAAGTGATTGGCTCGTTAAGCTGGTCACTCCTCGTGACCTGTGTCGTGGACGCCGTAATCGGCGAGGAATTGGAACAGCCTGGCCAGGTCGCACTTCTGGAAAGTAACCTCGACATTGGGTTCTTCAAAAGTGCCATCCAGCCATTGGGTAACCGGCAGTGTCGGCAGATCGGCAGTGAGGCCATCGGCCTGGACCGCCAGCCGCTGCAACTTGCGGGAGATTGCGCAGCGACGGAGGTTCTCGTCGAGCTCATCAGCCGGAGGTTCAGGATAGCTCAACAAGTCCTTGAGCATCTTGATCTCCTCCGCAAACCGCAGCGATTGATCGCCGCCGGTGTCGAGGCACTCCAAGAGTGTTTCGAGGGTGTCATAGACTTCGTTCAACATGGGAATTCTCCTTGAATAGATTTGTGTGACTTCCGATCGATCCATCAATCCTTCGATAGATCGATCGTTGTGTTACAGCCTGTGCTATCCAGAACGTGCAGCACTGGTCGCATCGAGTCAGGATCAGTCATGATCCGATGCGTGTATTCGGCCGCATCGCGGGGATGGGCGGCATTGACATCGATGACGTAGACGACGCGATAGAGGGGTTCGTCCGACCCATGTTCCATCGGTGGCGGCTCGATGGTCAGTTCTTCCTCGGGTCTTTCCTTGTTTCCAGGATCGAGTGACGCCGTGAAGAGTTCGACACTCAGCCGCTCATCGTGCTCCGCCAACCAATCGCTGATGGCAGGCATCTCGGCCGGGCCGGTGTAGTTCTCATTATTCTTCAGGTACTGGGCCAGTCCCTGCACGGCTCGTTGCCTGCTGCCGTACGCCTGGCCGTGCACAACCATGCCCCGATCCGCAATGGCCAAGACCCAGAGCCTTTTTCGGCTCAATGACATGGCGCCCTGCTGAACGCCCCAGCTATACGCTTCCTCGCAGGCGCCACAGAGGGAGCGTTTCTGATCGGAGGGCTTTCGGACGGAGATGGGCACTTCTTTGATCGCTTGGTTCTCGCAGTGTGGGTTTTGACAGTGTTTCTCCATAAGTCACCTCACAGAATCTTGTTCTTGTAGTTGAAACAACTCCGGTGCAACCTCTTCCAGCAGTCTGGGCTTCCAGCAGCAGTCCCGCACTAACGGCAGTCCCGCCGGACTGCGGAAGGTTGCCAGATCGGAGAGCCAGAAGTAGTCGAGCCTGCGGCCCTGATCGATCACCAAGCCGAAGAGAAGATAGTCCACCGCCTCGCCGGCCGGATTCCTTCGGGCAGAACCCTCGGTGATGTAGTATGCACAGGACCGATCGATCGTGGCGCACTTGGCCCAGGCCTTCGCGTTGCCGCCGAGGTGCTGCTGGGATCCCAGGATCGGCAGATTCTCGCGGACTGAATAGGGCAACAGCTTCATTGCCCGTGCTTCTTCACAGAGTATTCTCATATGGAATCCTCCGTTTCTTCTGGAGTCTCGAACATCTCCGGAGCGATCTCTGCGAGCGTCTTGGGCCGCCAATAGAGATCCCGCTCGATGGGCAGACCCATCGGACCACGGACGCTCTCCAGCTCCGAAAGGGCTACGTAGCCCAGTTCCTTCTCATGGCCATCGACAAGACCGAAGAAGTGGAAATCCACCTCTCTGCCGTCCTCATCCGGGATGGGCGAGCCCTCGGTCAGGTACCACGTCCAATTCGAGTCGGGCGTGAATAGCTTCAGATGCACCACGGCGTCGC
The DNA here is from genome assembly GCA_964421295.1 of uncultured Pirellulales bacterium. Taxonomy (GTDB): domain Bacteria; phylum Planctomycetota; class Phycisphaerae; order Sedimentisphaerales; family Anaerobacaceae; genus PLanc-01. Next base: position 94,638 of record CAYQXM010000003.1, on the reverse strand, counting down.
CGCCCTTGTCTTCCTGGGCGTACAATGGAGGGAGCATCTGTCTCATCTCCGCCGTCAATAGCTTCATCCCGCGGATGCGGTCGTTGGCCGCTCGTTTGGCCTCTTGATCGTGATCGATGTTGTTGGTTCTTTCCTGAATCATGTGTTGATACCTCCAAAATGAAAAGGCACGCTCCAAACAGATAGCGTGCGGTGTCGGGATTGGTCGTGGTTTCGATAGACGGTTTCGTTCTATGGGGTGGCCGAGATCGGGGGCGGAAAAAGAAGCTGGCAGGTCCCATCTTTGAGATGAATCGCGACCTTGCCGTCTGACTCAATACTGATGCTCTGCCAGTTGGCGCCCAAGCCCCGCGCGCCGTCCAGCAGCATCAACCTGAGGTATTCACTCGGCCCTACGAGCTTGGCCCAGAAGGCTTCCAGTTCTTCTTCGAAATCACGCAACTGCGTCTCGTAGGTGTCGCCATCCTCCGACCAGCCGCCCACGTGATACCAAATGTCGGTGGGCACCAGCTGTTCCTGCGCTGTCGGAGTCACCAGCACATCGATGCTGGACCAACGAGTTTGGTTCTGGTCTTCGGGTGTGTCACGGATGGCCATCGGCACCAAGGACGTGAAAGCCTTACCATCACTGGTATGGGCCGTGATCTGGAGACTCTTAACGGCAACGATCCTCTCACACCACAAGTGGTCGTGGACCAGTTCCTTGCCAACGGCGACCTCGACACGATCCACCGTGGGCAGTTGGGCCCAGCTATAGCCACTATACGCGTCAGCAATATCGACCACGACGAAAGGATGATCGAAGACGCCCAAGGCGGACAAGAGGTGAATATTGGCCTCGTTGTGCTGAGGCTCTTGGAGACATTCCTCGCTCACGCGGTAACACTCGGCCAAGGGCCAATCCGCGGGCTTGGTCACGGCGACCGGCTCATCGGGCTGTCCGTGCAACAGACCCACCCTGAAGGCAGGCACCGCTTCCGCCAGCTCGATTCCCAGCTCCTTGGCCCGGACGAATTCCGCGAACGTGAGCTGGTGGCTGCCACGCTGCTGGATGTAGCGATAGGCTTCTTTTTCCAGGACCGCCTTCAGCGATTGGAGGCCAGCGTTCTCGATCACCTGGATTCTTGACGGCAGTACCATGCGAATCTCGGTCGGTTCGCCGGTCAGATCCACCAGGTAAACAAGGTGCTCACTGATGGGCATGTACCTCAGCGAGACAACCTGGCCGTGGAAATTGACCAGCACGTTGCCCCCACAGGAGGTGTGCCGGAAGGCTTCGTGCCATTTGCCCAGTAGTTCCGGTTCCAGGACTGCGATTCGGCAGCCCAATTCCAAGTGCGGCACAGCCGACCCGGAGACAAACGGCTCATTGGCACAGGGCTCGCCATCGACAGTCACTTTCAGGCCGGTGAAGACGGCGTGCTTCTCCACGATATTGGCTGACCATGACTCATCCGGGAACACAAGGGTTGTGCCTGCACTGGAGTCCGTCGTTTCCTGGATCGGGACCGGCTCGCCCGTCCATGCTTCTTTCGTAACGACGACTCGTTTGGAGCCGGACTGGATCGTGAGCTCTCGCGGCGCAAGACAGAAGATACCCACGCCCGCGGGATCTTCCGCAGACTCCAGCTGCTCGTCCCAGTTGGATCGGCCCAAGTCCAACAGGGCAGCAAAATCGGTGATGCCTCGGCCATCGTCATGGACTGTCACTTGGCCGTCTCTATTAGTGATCTCCACGTGTGTGGCACCGGCACGGCGGGCGTTTTGCAGGATCTCGATGATCCGGCCGCACAGATTGCCAGTGAATAATCGGCTCGCTTTCGACAGCAACCTTGAATTGACCTTCGCTTGAATCACTTCCATAAGAATTACCTCCAATCGTCAAAAGGCGATGGCATAACAGGTGCTTGGGGCGTGCGATATGGTTCAGCACGCAAGGAAAGAGCCCTTGGAACGACCAAGGGCTCTGGAGATCTTGAATAGGCGCTCAGGCAAGACGCCTGGGCGTTACAGAGATGCGGTGGGGACTCGACCTGGACAGGTGACCCGCCAGGATATTGACCACCGATGTGGGACTGTCTCTTGCACAGACCGCCGTGCGGCGATCTTTCTGCCTACGGCTTCGTCCGTGGTGGCTAGGCCGAGCGTCTACCGACTCTGGAAGCGGCGGACGGCTAGCAGACGGTTCTCTCTGCGGTGTTGTCGCCATCTGCGACGGGTGGTTCTTCGGGACGCAGCGTGATTCTGGGTAGAGGACGCTTGATCTTCCGGGATAAGCCAGTGGTCCTTTATTCGGCTGACAATGATCCGGCACAACCCGGTCAGAATCCTCCAGGTAAGACGCAAGCCGTGATACAAACACCATTTGGCAAGGTTCCAGCACCATGGCAGGATAACGGCAAGCAAATCCCTGCACGCTGCGTAGAGCCGGTCCATCTCCCGCTGGTGGGTCCTCACCGCTATACCGTGAGATTTGGCAAATTCCTCGGCAAATGACGCGTGCTTGCACCCGCCGGGCACAGTCAGGGATTGCAAGGCGCGCAGATAGCCGCCATAAACGAGGTCATCGGTGTACTCCTGTGCCATCTTCGCTTTGGCAGGTGCATTCATATGAGGGTACAGGACAGACACGCCAGCCAGGACTTGGTGATAGAAAGCCTGGTACCAGAGTGTCTGCCGGAATTCACTAGTGGCAGGGAATTGGTCGAACTCCGAGACCACCTCGGCGGCAAGGGAATCGCTTCCGTGGGGTTCAGTGACTCTCTCCTTGGGGTTACCCGTTTGGCGGAAACCAATGGGATCGTAGACGTCTCTTCGTGTCTGTGGATGGACTGATGTGTGTGGGATCATGGTAATACCTCCTTGGACTTTTCAGGTGGCACGTCTGGTGCGCAAGGCGTGCTGTTGGGTTCGTGGGTTCTGTGCGCACAGAAACAAGGAGCCCGTGGAACAACCAGGGGCTCGCAAAAGGCGTTGCAGGTGGTCACTCAGCCAATACGCCCGAGCGTCATTGCTGAGAAGTGGGTGTGGAGAGACTCAGAGGAGTCTTCCAAGTAGAAGGATTTGAATTGGGTTCTTGCGGGTGTGCTGGAGGTGGACGTGTGAGCCTATTCGGGGCCTGTATCAACATCTTCCCGGGCGGCCGGCTCTTTGTGCTGGGTGAGGTACTCGAAGGCTTTCTGGAGGGCCAGAATCGCTTTGGGGATGTCATTCAAACTCAGGCTGTTGGTACCCTGCCATTGGCCGGTCTTCTTATCCTTATACCGGACTTCGAGAACGACCTTGGGCAAGGGCACGGGGCGGCCATTATTGACAACGACATTCCTAAATATGGAGGCTCTGACAGCGCCGATCTTGAAGGAAATTTCGGGTTTAGACATGTTCCGGTTATTCCAAATCGATTGGATGGAACCAATCTGTACGATCGTACAAGGTGATAGGGGTATTTATATCTTTTGGCTGATGCTGATAGTCTCCAGGCCGACAGAAGGTGCCCAAGAAGCGACCCATTGGGGGGCAGCGATCATGCGGGCGGACCTTCTGGTAGGCCGAGGTAGGGTGATCAGCATCAGCAGCCCATCAGTGACGGGCAGAGTGCGCCAGCGTGGCGAAAGAGAACAGGCGCAGTGGGATGCGTGACGAACGTGGTGCTTAGGAGGCGCGGAAGGGCGGGTTGAGCAAGAACAAAGTAATGCAGGGATGTGACGATAGAGTTGGGTTCTTCCGCCACGAAAGGTATTTCAGGGTATTCCGGATCTTAGGGGCTGGAAGACGGTGAATTTGACCTGCAGAAGCAGGCGTTGGTGAAAGGGTATTCCGGCAGATGGCAGCTCGGAAACAGTGTGAAGAAGACCAATTGACATAGCTTCAGCTATGGTTAGAGGTGTTAGTTTTGCCTGTACGCGGTGCTCCAAGTCGTGGGCTGGCACAGGCCAACGTGAAAGGCCATTGAGGCCAACAATTCGAAAGGCGACTTTCAGATTCTGAGTGATGCTCGTTTGTAGTAGGGGAGCGATAGTCAGGGTTGAAAGCGGTTTTCGTTATGTAGGCATCTTGGCTTTCTAAGACTATCAAGACGCGGTAGTACTTAAATCTTTCGGTTCGTGACCATTGCAGAATGACAGCGCAAGTATATAAGCCTGTGTCACTTCACATGTGAATGCAAACGCAACACGCGGAATATTCGCAGGCCACCCATCCCGTCGCTGTCAAGAAGGCCAGATGCACTCGGCACTACGAACGCTTCGGCGAGATCATACGCTACCTGACCCAGGATGAACTCCAGCAGTTCTTCGATTCGATCGACAACTACACGCACAAGTTGATGTTCCAAGTCACCTATGAGCTGGGCTGTCGGGTAGGGGAGTTTGTTCGCATCCAAGCCAAGCATGTCCACTTCGCCCGAAGCACCGTGTTCTTCCCACCTGAGAACACCAAGACCAAGCATCCGCGGATCAGCTACCTGCCCAAGGGGCTGACCAACGAGATCAAGAGCT
>CAYQXM010000003.1:0-90132 GCA_964421295.1 uncultured Pirellulales bacterium | reverse complement strand
GGCCTGATGAACAAAAGGGAGGAGAAGATACAGAAAGCCGACGCCTACCTATTCCATCCTGGAAGAACTTGGAATAGGCACTACACCGAGAACCGAATCCGCCAGATCTTCCAGCACTATGTCACCAAGGCAGGCTTACAGCAGGTTTATGGAAAAGATAGCCGTGGCAGAAGCCTCAGAACATTCACGGTTCATAGCTTGAGGCATTCACATGCGATCCACTATGTGGTCGACAGGGGGCTGCCCATCCCGATAGTGCAGAAGCAGCTTGGTCATCGCAGTCTCAAGACCACCTCAGTGTACCTGTCTGCTTCAACCGAGAAAATGGCTCAGGCATACAGGACTGCTCGCGAGGGCCGCGTCATTATGACCGGGTGCAGCAGGGGACAGCTTGGCGAAACAGAAGGAGCAACTCGACGAGTACCGATGATCTTGGACAGGACATCTGTCTCTTCCTGAATGCCAGTCTTGCCTCGCTCCACCGTCGATTGACCTCTAAGGAGGCGTTTTTCACTTGAATTGCCCCCGGGGAAATGGTGGTATCCTTGCAGAATAGCAGACCGGCACTATTGCCACATGAAGGCCATGTGGAAGATGTCGGCTGATCCGAATTGAGAAGAGATTGTATTATGGCCGACGAGATTGAAGTTGATGGAGACGATCTGAAAGAAGATGAGGTAGCGTTCTTCAAGTGTAAGCACTGTGGTTCGCGGACCTTGTTGTTCACGTATCTGGTTCATGTGTGCACAAGGTACGAATCGACCCTAGCCTGCCAGTGTGGGAAGGATGATCAGGCTGCTTCTCGAAGGGAACAGGTCACAACACGACAGGAGGAGAGTGGGTATGTGACCAAGGACCGGCATGTTCAGGTGGAGGACTCAGAAATACTCGAGGAGATAGATCGTGATGTTGAGGACGAGCAAGTCACCTGCACTAAGTGTTATGAAGAGTATGGGCACGAGGTTCACCTATGGGAGGAGATCTGTGAGCCTGAGGTTGACAGAGATGACGATGCTGGCGACCTGACCATTCGCTGTGGCGGATGTGATCGGGAGATCGAATTCGGCTATTCACACCCCAACAAGCAAGGGTGTATCTTCCTTGGAGAAGACGACAGTGCTTTCGATCCGCTGAGGACCTTTCCAGACCCGAAGTACATGGAGAAGTGGAGAGCAAGGGGTTGGTTGAGGCCTGATGGGCAAAACGCTTCGCGAGACCCATAGGCCCTTGGGTGGCTGAGAATAGGAAGCCTGCGCGCTCCACTGAGGCGTCGGATACCCATCGGATCGCCCTATAGACCATGGCATCCCAATCTCGCTCAGAAGTCAGCCAATAGAGGCGAAGAACTACTGGCCGGCGGTGCAACCAGTTATTCCATGCACCCATCTCGTGCCTTCAACTACCCACGAACTATCCCTTGGGCAGATGTCTGCCGTATTCTCGACTGGGACTCTGACCGCATCTGCGTGCGCAGTCCTTTGCTGCCGCTTGAAAACCGGTCTATGAGTGAGAGTTGTCGCTGCCTGTCTTCACCGACCGGTGATAAGACATCCTGCTATGCTGAGGTTGGCGGCCCGGACAGATCGCGAACCCTCACTTCTGACCGCGGACTCAAAGGGCTACTAAGGTCTCCGAGTTTCAGATTTGGGCACAAATGTGAAGAAGACGGACCATATGGGCTTGTTTCTACGCACAGGCCTGTTCAAGCGACGGGCCAGATCGTCAAATGTGAAGGAATAGGCAAGATCGGGCCTTAACGCGCTCCATCAATGGGTCGTGCTACATACCGGCGTGGGCATTACTCTATTCAGACAGGTGTCGATTCTCGATCGGAGGCCATTATGTGGGGCGAGTGTGGTTCATAAACACAACGACAGGTGAGGTATCCTGCTTGGCGGCTTCCACGATTACTTCCCTAGCACGTGAGTCCGGTGGTCCTTTAGCTACTGGCGGCACTTGTCACGGTCGACAAGGTGCAGGCGAAATCCGGTGGACCCGTCTTCACGCCCGAATGGCATGTGGAAGGGTATGACCAACACTACCATCATCTTCTCCCCGGCGAATGGTAGATCCGCCGGGGATGTTGATGCCTTTCATAGCACACCCCTCCCTGTGAGGGAGCGACGTTTCACTCTTCAGGATGTCTCCGGCTTGGGCCAGGGAAAGAGCATTGACACTCCCTCATGAGAGTGGTACGATCCAGACCTGTTTGTGCCGGTTTGACACAACAGTTGCCAGTTTGACTGCCAGGGAGTGGGCGAGCAATAGTAGCAATGGTTGGAATCCGGACTCTTGTACGGTTAGACATGGCTGGAGTCAAAGATGGAAGACCGATGGCTCTCCGTTGATGAGATTGCGGCCCATTTGGGCATAAAGCGGGACACAGTGTACACATGGATCGGCGAAAGACAGATGCCAGCACACAGGGTTGGCCGACTGTGGAAATTCAGGCAAGATGAGGTTGACCAGTGGGTCAGAAGTGGACTTGCGAGAGACAAGCGGAGAAGGGCTTGAGATGAAGGCGAAGCAGTGTGTAGCTGGCAGGCTAAGCAAGAAGCGGAAGTATAAGTTTTCGGGACACCAAACTTTTGCTTTTCGCTACGGATGGCTTGAGAAAGGTGTCCGCGGGATGTTGGAGCACCATGATCTGTTTTCTCGTGACGATGCTCTCGTTCTTCTCGGCGTTGGGAAGAACATGGTCGAGAGCATCCGGCACTGGTGCAGCGTGACGCAACTGACAGAGGAGGATGACGAAAGTACGAAGATCGGGGCTTCCGCACTACGGGTTTCAGCCATCGGAAAAATGTTATTGGACAGGAATGATGGATGGGACCCATTCCTTGAGGATGATGCCTCGCTGTGGCTTGTTCATTGGCTGTTGGTTTCAAATCCGACAATCGTCACTACTTGGCAGATTGCATTTTCGCTGTTCCAGCGGCCGGATTTCACAAGACGTGAGTTGGCTGATTATGTGGCTGCGTTCGCCGATAAGAATGCGATTTCGGTCAACGAGAGTTCTCTGGCTCGCGACGTGGATTGTTTCATTCGCACATACACAGCAGCTCGAACAAAAGCCAAGCAGCTTATCATGGAAGAAAGCTTCGATTGCCCTCTGCAGGAGTTGAGTCTGATCCAATCGTCTCCAGATGGTGAAGTGTACCGCTTTTCGGTGGGGACGAAACCCACGCTACCCAGCGCTGTCTTTGGCTTTGCACTGCTATGGTACTTTGACGCCGCGCGGACCGGACGCAATACTATGAGCGTTCAAGAATGTCTCTACGGGCCGGGGAGCCCCGGGCAGGCGTTCAAGCTTGACGAGAACACGCTCATCGCACACATGGAGGAGTTGGAGAAGATCACGCGAAGCAAGGTCGTGTTGGACGAAACGACAGGTCTAAAGCAGATATATCGCCGGCAGGAGATGAATGCATTGGAGTTGCTCAAGGGGTACTACAGGAGGGAGGCTAGCAAGTGACTTCAGTGACACAGCTTTCCGACTGCATCGAAATCAGACAACGTTTCATGCGCTCAGTGCATCTGGAGAGAGATTGTAGGACCAACGTTCAGAATGGTGACTACATCATCACCCCTACCTCACGGCAGATACTCCACCGTGTGGCAGAGGGACTAAACGTAGCCTCAACCTGCAGGGCCTGGACGATCACTGGCCCATATGGAGTTGGGAAGTCCGCTTTTGCTGTCTTCCTGACGAGACTCCTCTGTCAAGAAGCAGCCGCCAGAAAGACCGCCCTGAAGCACCTTGAGAGTGCCGACAAGTCTCTGGCAACTGATCTATCTCGGAAAATGGGTGATGGGAAGGGAATGTTGCCTATTGCCATTACGGCCCGCCGCGCCCCGACGATCCTATGCCTTACTGAGGGAATTCGGGCCAGCCTTTCCCATACCCATGTTCGTCACGTGAAGCCACTTGTTTCCGAATGTGATGCGCTCTTGCGGGATGCACGAAAGGGTCTATTTACGGACAACCGTCGAGTTGTGGCACTGACCGCGGGACTGACAGACGTCGCGCGCACGTCTGGGTTCTCCGGCCTGTTGTTCATGATAGATGAACTTGGAAAGCTATTCGAGTTCGCTGCGCGCACGCCCCAGATGGCTGATGTCTTCGTTCTCCAGGAACTCGCAGAACAGGCCAGCCGTAGCGGGGCATTCCCATCGCTGTTCTTGGGATTTCTGCATCAGTCATTCGAGGAATATGGCCAGCATGTCGATGGCCTAATACGCAAGGAGTGGGCGAAGATCCATGGACGTTTTGAGGATATCGCCTTTCTTGAGCCTCCTGACCAAGTTGCGCGCATGGTGGCAGCCGCGATGAAATGGACTGGCAGGTCGCACTCCACCACTCTCACGAAGCAAATCAGGCAGGTGGCGAAGGTAGCTGCCGCAAATGGAGTCTGTCCTCCAGGCATGAAGGAGCGGGAGTTCGAAGACGTCTGTTTCGATGCATATCCGCTGCACCCGATAACGCTCGCTGCGCTTCCCTTCATATTCCGGCGGTTTGCACAGAACGAGAGGTCACTCTTCTCTTATTTGAGCAGCTTGGAGCCAAGTGGTTTCCAGGACTTTCTGCGGACGCACTCCGTTACTGATGGCACTCCAAATTTCCTCCGTCTGCATCAATTGTTTGACTACTTCACAGTCAACTTCGGCAGTGGATTATTTCGGCAGCCACAGGCACGACGGTGGTTAGAAGCAGCGGATGTGTTGGACCGAAAAGAGGATCTGACTCTCGAACACAACGAACTCATTAAGACGATCGGTGTCCTCGGTGCGATTGGCGAATTTAGTCACCTTTCATCGACTCAATCTCTGATTGCGATTTCACTGTACGATACTGCCAAGATGCCTTCTGGGCCCGGGAGTCTTCTTCATTCGCTGCAAGCCCAGTCCGTTCTCACATATCGCCGATTCAACAAGACCTATCGGATATGGGAAGGCAGTGATGTAGATATCGATGAGCAAGTGGCTGAAGGAATGCGGCAATTGCGCGGCCAGATCAGCTTAGCCTCAGGAATACAGCAGTATCTGCCCCCTCGCCCAATTGTTGCTCGGAAACACAGCTTTCTCACCGGATCATTGCGATACTTCTCGGTCACCTACCTGGATGATCCAGCGAAGATACCGAGCAATCCATCTCCGGATATCGGAGCTGCGGGACAGGTATTGGTATGCCTCTCATCATCAGCAGGAGCTCTTCAAGATTTTCGTGATAGAGCAACGTCTATCTCTCGTGAGCAGCAGTCCATCGTCTTTGCCGTCCCGCAGCAGATTGGGGAAATGCAGTCAGCTGTGATTGAGTTGGCGGCTCTCAAATGGGTTTCGGAGAATACCCTAGGGTTACGAGATGACCGGGTCGCTCGACGAGAGATAGCTCTGCGCATTGCGGAGGCAGAGTACTTCCTCCGTCACACTGTCGGTACGCTTCTGGACCCCAGGAAAGAGCCCCTGGGCAGCGAGTGTTTGTGGTACTGGAATGGCAAACAGTTGCCCGTTGGCTCACGCACGGATGTTTCGCGTGAGCTCTCGACCATATGCGATAGGGTCTATGCTAAGACACCTTGGATTCGGAACGAGTTGATCGCACGCAGGACGTTGTCATCGGCCGCGGCCGCGGCTCGTAGAAACCTCATTGAGAAGATGTTGGCCTCGCCTTCCCTTCCTGCTCTGGGAATCGAGTCCTATCCCCCGGAACGTAGCATGTATGAGTCCGTTCTAAAGGCAACAGGACTGCATAGTGAAGCGGGAAAGGGTACATGGCGATTCACCGACCCACCGGAAGCAAAGCATCACGGCTTGGCCGCCGTGTGGGATAGACTTCGCGAAATTGTCTTTGAGTCGAAAGGTGACCCTACATCTGTAGACACTGTCTTTCGGTTACTGGCCGACGCACCGTACGGCGTAATGGATGGGGTCGGTCCGGTGTTGCTGTGCGCGTTCATGCAGGCGCATTCCGACGAGGTTACTCTTTACCGCGAAGGAACCTTCATCCCTGAGCCTACGATCGCTGATTTCGAAGTTATGATGCGACGTCCAGAGCTCTTCGCAGTTGCAGGATGCCGCATTAGTGGAGTCCGCGGGGCTGTGGTTGAACGTCTTGCCGAGGGACTAAAGACGCGGCCTGCGACCGTACCCATTGTCAGAGCGATGTTCCGGATGGTCAAATCGCTTCCAGAATTCGCATGGCGAACCAATCGCTTGCCGGCAGAGACTATCGAGCTTCGAACTGCCTTTGAAAAAGCCAAGTCGCCGGAGAAGTTCCTCTATAGTGACCTGCCGGTCGCATTGGGGCTCCCGCCACTTCCGGAGGACAAACTTCAACAATCGGCAGTAGAAGAATTCTTTGATAAACTGAATGGGGCATTGAGGCGGTGGTCTAGCATCGCTCCAGAAGTCTACTCTAAGGCGAAGGCGATGCTTCTCACCGCGTGCGGGCTTGAGTCAACCGATGCTGGATGGCAACAGCTTCGTGGAATTGCGGCGAAGCTGGAACCGCGCGAGAGCGATCCGATCTTGCTGCAGTTCCTCCGCCGCGTCATTCAGTCCAACTGTGACGAGTCCGGGATTGATTCCATTTTAGCTTTGGTCGCCAATCGTCCCCTGGCTAGTTGGCTGGACAGCGATGTCGATCGGTTTCCGCAATTGGCTAATGCTTTGGGCGAATCGATCAAGCGTGCCATGGATCGGGCAGACATCCGCGGCGAACCTCATCACGTACTGGACACCTTAACACCGGACCAACGTGAGAAAGCCAAGTCATTAGCGCTGGAGTTTGAGCGGAAGATCAACGTCTCTCTGAAACGCGTTGCACCTGAAGTCCTGCGCACTGCTCTATCATTATTGACAGCGAAACTATGTGAAGGAGCTATCGAGAAAAAATGACGTCTCTAAAACAGGATCCGGCAGCATTCGACGCGGCGTCCGGCCGTCACATTCTTTCGCTCTCTGGTGGTAAGGACAGCACCGCCCTTGCCCTCTACATGCGCGACCGCGTCCCACAGATGGAATACGTGTTCTGCGACACGGGGGAAGAACTCGCCGAGACATATGATTACTTGCTGAAAATCGAAGCTCAATTGGGGATCAAGATCATACGGCTCAATCCGGATCGGCAGTTCCGGCACTGGCTCGATCTCTATCGTGGAGTGCTCCCAGATGCAAGGACTCGCTGGTGCACTCGAATGTTGAAATTGCGTCCCTTTGAAAACTTCGTGGGCGACAGCCCTGTCTCCTTGTATGTGGGAATCCGCGCTGACGAACCTCACCGAACGGGGTATGTCTCCACCAAGGCCAATATTTGCGCGAGATTCCCTTTCGTTGAAGATGGGATCACCCGTCGCGATGTCTTGCGCCTGCTCGATGACTCCGGACTTGGCTTGCCTGACTACTACAAGTGGCGATCTCGTTCGGGCTGTTATTTCTGCTTCTTCCAGCAACTACGGGAGTGGGTCGGTCTGTTGGAAAGACACCCGGACCTATACTGGAAGGCGGCGGAGTTTGAAAAGCATGATCCGGTCTCTGGCAAACGATTTACTTGGAATGATAGTGAGAGCCTCCATGATCTGGCTCAGCCGGAGCGTATCCGCCAAATCAAGGCAGATTATGAGAGAAGAATGCGTCAGAACCCAGCGTCCTGTAAAGAAGCATCGCTTAAGGACATCTTCTCTGCTGACACCACGGATCGAGAAGGTTGTCTCATATGTCATCTGTAGGTAGTAGAATGGGAGTATATCTAGACTACAATTCGACAACGCCATGTGCACCTGAGGTCATTGCCGAGATGTTGCCTTACTTCACTGAGAAGTACGGCAATGCTGCTAGCCCTCACGCAGCAGGACATGTCGCCTCGAAGGCAGTTGCAGAAGCGCGTGAGCACATCGCCCGGGCAATAGGGACACAGAGTGACTGTGTGATCTTCACTAGCGGTGCGACTGAATCCAACAACCTTGCGTTGCTCGGATTGGCAGCAGGAGACGATAAACGTAGGAAGATCGTTGTTAGTGCCGTTGAACACAAATCCGTGCTCGAGCCAGCAGCTCGGCTCTCAGAAATAGGCTACACGGTAGGAGTCCTTCCCGTCGACCGGAACGGTGTTGTTGACCTTGTGACGGCCAGAGACTTGATTGATGACGATACGCTTGTCGTGTCACTTCAGGGCGCAAACAATGAGACCGGAGTTCTTCAGCCTGTCCGCCAAATAGCGCGGCTCGCTCATAGTTGTGGAGCTTTGTGCCATTGTGATGCCGTGCAGATGCTTGGTAAGATCCCGGTGAATGTTGGGGAACTTGAGGTTGACCTGGCTTCGCTATCGGGTCACAAAGTGTATGGTCCCAAGGGTATTGGGGCTCTGTTTCTAGCCAATCGGAGCGTGAGGTCAGCCCTGAAACCGATCTTATCTGGGGGAGGACAGGAATTTGGACTGCGGCCGGGTACACTGAATGTGCCTGCTATCGTTGGACTCGGAACTGCATGTCGGATCGTGTGTGAGACTCTGACTTCGGAGATGGAGCGAGTATCTGCGCTCCGTCAGATGCTGGAAGAACGTCTGTTGATGAGCATCGCTGGAGCAACCGTGAATGGTAAACACATGCATAGACTTCCAGGCACGATCAGTCTGACCATTCCTGATGTACCTGCAGATATGTTGATTGCCAATTTGTCTACCGTGTGTGTGAGCAACGGATCAGCCTGCAACTCAGGAGCACCGGAACCGTCCCACGTGCTCCTTGCCATGAAGCTTAGCCGCTCGGAAGCAGAATGCACTGTGCGTATTAGTCTTGGTAGATATACCGCGAAATCGGAGATCGAGATAGGTGGCCGAGAGATCATTGACGCGGCATCAGACTTGAAGGCAAGACTTGGCCCCCGGAGGATCTGCCACGAGAAGCTGGAGGGAGTTGGCCATGACATGTGACGTTAATGAGGCTCTGGATATCGTCCGCAACTTACGGGTAATGAGCGTTGGTGACGCCAAGAGTCCGCACAAATACCTCTTTCTATTGGCCCTCGCCAGATTGTACGAGAATGTCCCTCAGCATCCGAATGCGTTCCCTCTGGATACCGAACTCGAGAATGCCTTTCTATGCGTGTGCAGAGAGATTTACCCGAAAAGTGATGCTGACAGCATTCTGATTGAGTACCCCTATTACCATCTCAGCAGAGATCATATCTGGGCATTATCGCTTCGACACGGTAAGGAACGCATCTTCCGAGATTATGAGGAATCGCCCCACAGCCGGCTGACTCGGAAGCGCCTCGCAGAAACGGTGGAGCATGGTAGTCTCTCGAACGCATTAGATTCCTGCTTCCGCGATCCACGTGCTCGACACGTCATCGTCATGGAGATAAGGCAGATGTTGTCTGATGTAGGGAATCCTCACGTTCAGAAAGGGCAACAGATACCAGCCTTCCCTCGCATTCACCTTGCCGAAGGCGCAGCAGGAGTTACGAACCCATTTATTGCTTACCTGAACTCACTACAGCGGCTGAACGCCGGTAATGAAAACGCGCTGGCGGAATATCAGGCGTGCAATCCATTCTTTGCTCAGATCCATGTGACGCATCCCCTGACGCGGATCATCCTTGCGGAACTGCGCAAGCCCGACGGACGTCAGATCATCCTGACTGGCCATGCCGGTGATGGGAAATCGACGATTGCCCTGGAGGTTTATAAGCAGTTGACTGGGATTCCAGCGGGCAAGCCGTTGGACCAACAGTTGCGGCCGCGAGAGGACCTGCCAGGCACCAGCATCTCCATCCTGAAAGACCTCAGTGAGCGTCGAAGAGAGGACGATGCGTCCTTAATCCGGGATTTCCTTGGCAACAACCGGCGGTTTCTGATTGTCTCTAATACAGGTGCACTTCTGGATCTGTTCCGCAGTCAGGCCGATGCATGCGGCCTCTCTCAAGTACAGTTGGAAAGTAAGCTGTTGATAGCTGTCGGCAATGAACGCGGTGAGGACGTCTTATCGCTACCCGGCGCTGACTTCCTTGTGATCAACCTCGCTCGCATCGACAATCTGAAAATTGCCCGTGACATTTTTGCCCGCATGATTGACCCGGCAAACTGGACGGCTTGCGACGGACTTCCCTGCCGGGATAGCTGCCCAATATGCCTCAACGTCGACCTGATCACTCACCGCCGGGACATTATATTCGATCGCCTGTTCCTAGCCTATCGACGCATGTATGAGTATGGGACGCGTCTGACGCTGCGACAGCTTACTGAGCACTTGGCCTATCTGATTACGTCCGGACTGGAAGAAATCGACTTGGCTGAGATGCGCGAGAAGAGAGCGAACCCGCTTAAAGCCGAGTTCATGTTCTTCAATCGTTTCTTTGGGGATAACGGCAGGGAAGACGATTCGGCTGCGCTGCAGATGCAGGCGGTGCACGAAATCCGGCATCAAGCGTTTGGCGATCGCCCATGCCCTGCTTGGGAACGGAAGCTATGGCTCAAGCCGCGGGACTATAGATTCCAATTGGGCGTGGAGGATTGTGACGCAGAATTCGAGATATTGCGAACCCATGGGGCTGGTCCAGGGAGCGACCGCCAGCCCGGACTGACTCCCGATCAGGCCCGTGAACAGGTGCGTCGGATGCTCTACTTTCTCTATGACTTCCCAGGGGACGATTCCTCCTACCTCACACGGTTCCTCAACTCACCGACTATTCTACAGTGGGAAAAGTGGCAGAGGCAGGGTGCACAGTTGGAGATGACGGAGGGGCATCTGCTTGAACAGTGTATTTACCATGTCCTTCAAGAGCATTTCACGGGTGTGCGTCTACCCGAGCGATGTGAGCAATCCCACGGGAGCGACCGTCGCCTCTATATCACACTGAATCGCGGCAAGAGCGAAATCCGGCAAAGTGCCCAGGTAGTGGTGGCGCAGGTTGACTGGAACAACGAGATCGCTTTGGCTTTGACCTCACACCAGAACGCCGTGGCTGCAGTACGTACCGACCTGGAATTGCAGGGACGTAGCCGTATTGCAGGGGCCAGCCTCATGCTGACGTTGCCCTTTCTGGATTATGTACAGATGCGGCATTTTGGCGAGGTGGGGGAAACGCTCCAACCGGCCTACGTAGAGCGTCTTGAGCGATTCAAAGCCAGAGTGCAGGAATTGGCCAAGGAGGCGCGTACCCGAGTCATGCTAGTGAGGCTCAAGACAGATCACACTTTTCGTCGACAGCAGTACACGGTCCACGACGGGAAGTTGGAGGTGAACAATGTCCTGTGACTCCTTTCCACCCATAGATGCAAAGCCCGCGAAGAATCCAGCGATCCAATTGTTCGGCAACCGCTTAGTCGGTGATCAATCGCCTTTGGAACTGCTGATCGAATTGCTGCTCGTGATAACGTCGCCGAAGCGAATTGGAGAAGCAGGTGTACCATTTGCTGCTGCTTTGCCAGCAGCGGATACACTCAGGGACTGGCCCGGGACTGACAAATTGTACTATGTGCCGAAAGCAAGGCTGAATCTTAAGCTCTTCGCCTTCATGGGTGCATCCCGGCTGGATTCCCGTCACGAGACCCATCGGGAGCACTATCGAGCGATTCTGGAGAAGCTGCACGATAGGATACGGGTAACCGAAGCCGGCAGCGAAGGCGATGTGCTGCGAACGCTGGAGAATCTCTTCCTTGGCTTCCAAGGTGCCGGATTCGGGCGCACATGGTGTGCACAGAGCTTCATGCCTATCTGCCGGGGTCTGCTGGCAAGGGAGACTATCTGGGCGGAATCGCTGGCTCGGCGCGATAAGCCCGGTCACTGGGAGGATTTGATTGGACCTGAACGATGGTCGAAGTACTTCGACGATGACAAGCATCTGTTTCTCGCACGCGGTGGGGAGGTATTGTACCTGCAGGTCTGCAACGCATTACTGCAGAAACCTGAAGTCATTCAGCGATGGGCGAAAGAAAGCGGAGTGGCTCTTGAGGTGAACGAACAAGACCCGGCATGGCTGCACCAAGCACTAGAACATGAGTTGGCAACTCTGTTGGACCATTGTCCGCAGACTGTCACCGATATTGCGGAATTCCTTGATAGTGGTGTAGAACCTGACACTGCAATCGCCACCGACGTCAACCAGAAGGACGGTCAGCCTCATTACGCCACAGCCGGCTATTGCCGGGAAGATAGTTGGCGGGAAGGCTATCTCTTCGCCGTAGACTTGCTGCGCCTGTGCCAAGCGAATCTTGATGTGATTGAACGTCTGCGATTGCTCGAAACGGCCTGCGCCATGCAGCTACTTCGCACTCTGGCATCGCAGAGTGCACGACATTGCCCGTCGGAATACAGGGTAGCATGGCCTGGATATCGCCTGGCAGTCTCCGCGCCCGATGAGCAAGCTCCTGCCGTGAAAAGATTGTCGCGGCACACCGCCAAAATGGCAGAGAAATTGATCTACCGCGCTATCCGGTGTGGAGTGGTCGAATTGCCTGATGATGATACCGAACGAGAGAAGTCGCTCAGAGAGGCCGACAAGAGCTATGGCGGCAAGCTATTCGTCAGTATGGCTAAACGAATTGGGCTGCTCGTGCCACGGCGTGGTGCGGGTGCAAGGTTCACTCTCAACGAACAACTGTTGCGGCTATTGGTGGTGACTACCGTTCCAATCGGAGGGCGTTTGACCTATGACGTGTTCAAGCAACTTGTTGAAGCGCGGCACGGCTTAGTGTTTGACGCGGAGGGCTTTGCCCGTGCCGGCGTATGGACGGACGGTCTTGGCCAGACGTTTGTTGGCAACAATATCGATGCATGGCTGCAGGAGATGCTGGAGGCGGCCGGCCTGCTGATCCGTCTGTCTGACTCTTGCGCCTTAGTCGAGAATCCCGCGACACAGAAAGGTGTTGAACCATGAGTTACTTCGCGGATACGACGTGGAACTACTTCGCAAGGAAGATCGACAGACTGAAGAAAGACAAGGGACGCGGGCGACGATTGCTGATAGTAATGCCCTCCTTCCCAGAAGACGTGACACTAACGTTGGCGGAGACCTTTACCAATAGATGTATTGCTGATGCCAGCCTGGTGCTCCAAGTTAAGATCGCCCAAATTGTGCTCAAGGATTGGTCTTCGGCAGGAATTGCCAAGGCGAGGCAGCGTGGTTGGGTTGATGACAGAGGCAACCTGACTTACTACCGCAATCTACCCTCCGTACCTAACAAGACGAACTTGGTCGTCCTGTGCGGAGTTGACCGCATAATGGATGCTGGCGGTCTTGCGGACTTCCACCGTTGCGATTTAGACACCATCTGGCGTACGGAGATGAAGAGCAGTCTCCGGGGCTGGATCGGAGAGAAACTGAAGAGTGTGGGTCTGGGGAACACTGAGGCGGCGGAATTGGCGGAATTTGACCGATTGCTGAAACCACTACTGGACCACAAGGCAGATCTACTGAGTATTGGTGATTGGCTGGCAACACTGGATCTGAGATCAGCGAACACGGCGCGTGACGCCATGAAGATCATGCTTGGGTGTTTGGAGGCTTTCCAGCTTCCGAAGCTCACCGGCTTTGCTCTGGGGAAGGCCCGAGCCTCACTGTCGCCGTATATCGAGAAGGCGAATGCCTTCTTCGCGTATACCGGGTTCCTTGATGCCAAGGAACGGGACAAAGCGACAAAGGCCATTGAGGGGGTCCGCCTTGCCCATGAGAACGGAGATGACATTGGGTTTAGCCTGGAAGATCCGGAGGTTCGTGGCCCCTATCCGAATGGTGAGACGTTCCTCGACGGCCTTAGAACCTATGTACAGACTGACGATCGAACGCATCGAGATCAACTGAAGCAGTGCGACTTTGTCACGATTGTGGACAAGATCCTCAAATTCCGGAAGAGAGAGGAGCCAAGCTCAAAGAACCGTGATCCCCTTCGTAAGCTCTCTGGTGGTCCGGTGGAGATGGCCCTGCATGCTGTGTGGCAGACACTGCGTGAGTTTAGCCGCGACAAACGATTTCATGACGCACGCGTGCAGCGAATTGAGATCACGGCAGATCGTTTCAGGCATGATTATGAGAATGCGAGCGATAGCGACGAAATCGATGCAACCGTAGATCGTACGAGTTCTGCCCAGCAATATCTGACACGTTTACTTGGGGGTGTTGACGAATTAATAGCAGCACGTTTGACACTGCCGAGCAGCGGAGATGAGACTCTACCGGTGGTGTGTCGCCTGGCTGATGAAGGGGTCAAATGTACCTACGGAAAGACCGCCGAGCCGCAACTTGAGTTCTCCGTTAAGTTGACCCACGACGGTAGGGAAGAGCCATGCCGGCGTAGATTCGCCTGGCGGTTATCAGAGATCCAGTCGTACCGACTAGTCGAAGCTCTGATACACTGGGCTCAAAGTTCGCTGGAACCAGAGCCAGGCTCATCCGGCTGGAGATTGCCCGTGTTTCACGTGCCGTACTACGAGGAACTCCTCCGAGCCACGGATGACGAAGAAACACGACGTGTAATGTGGCACTGTATCCGTCGTGGCGACCAACCTGACGATCCTAAGATGACCAATCTGCTAAGCCGGGAGTGGCTTGCGAGTGCCGACATACTACTGGAGCCCCTCAAAGCGTTGGCCGACAAGTACGTAACGTTCATCTATGCCGCACACAAGATTGGCTTGCACGCCGCACTGTTCAGCAACAATTGGTCTGAATTGCGTCAGGCGTACAAGACTGCTTGTGAAGTCGTAGTCCAAGACACAGGTGGAACCAGCTCACAGATGGCCGCAATGCTCCTACGAGCTTTTCTTGTCGTGCAGCAGCGCGACCCTCAACTTGGTGCGGAGTGGCACGCGGAGGCAGGCGAGCGATCCGGGATAGCCACCGTGCTGCATCCAACGATGCTGGAGATGCTGGAGGCCCATGTGCTGTTCTTGTTCTCCTGCTTCAATGCTGTAGGATCTGCAGAACTGCGCCGGGAAGACCGACGCAGAGCGTTTGCGGAAAATGTCTGGACTGGGTACGTTGATCTGGCAGCAGTGCAGTCGCCAATTGTGGGATTGCTGTACAACGATGGGCAGAACCTGGACACGAGCATACGCGGCCAAGATCTGATTCATTGTATTGGATCTCCGGAAGATCGAGAGGCCACTCTCTCCACTCGCCCACTGGTGCGGTATGACAATGGCAGCGACGATGAAGATGTCGGTGATGCTGAGATGTTCCGAGAAGGTCGCGAATCGAAGCTGCTGTTTCGCCTGATGACGGACTACTTCCGGCTTCATCCCCATGCCCGAGACGGTCTGAGCCTGGCGGTGTTCCGCAATCAAGATATCCAACCTACCATTGCTGCTGTGCATCAGTATTTGAACAAGCTCGCTGATGCACGAGATCGTCGCTACTACGTGTTATCACCGGAGCGACGCAAGCTGTACGCGATGAGCGTGACCATCTTCACTGAATCCGGGGATGATGTGGACGTGGCACGATGGATTGAGCAATGGCGGGAACGATGGGAGGCAGCAGAGACTGAGAATAAGTTTCAGGCATATCGTTGTTGTCGGTTCGCGGTCGCACATCGGATTGCAGAGGCCCATCGACATGGCTCTTTCCAGCAGCTGATCAATGACGGTCTCGAAGCCGACATAGCAGTCCTGTACGATTTCATCAGTGCTGGCCAAGGCGTGAATCGATTCACTGAGGTAACGCCCTTCGATGTAACTTCATGTAAACTCAAGTTCCCTATCTTGCACAAATCGTGTTGTGCTGTTCGTAGTGTAAAAGATAGATTCAAGCGATTCAGGATCATAAGCAACCGTCAATTCACCCTGGGGACACTACATGCTGAGGTCATGCACCGCCTAATGAATCAGGGGGTACAACCAGGCAAGGAGTTTGTCGTTCTCGGCGTCGGTGACTTCGCCCCATGGCGAGATGTAGTGGACCTGATCCATACTAAGGCGGAGTGGGTGGTTTGCATCGATCCCAGCATGGACGAACGCCTGATCAAGCTTCCTCCAGGGGGAAGAAGCCGAGAGCGAGAGATAATTGGGTTTGGGTCCGGTGTAGGGTCCCATGGTCAAGCTAACTACACTATTTCGACGGAACAGTTCTCACTGGCCGATGTCCAAATGCGGCTGACCGCATCGATTCAAGAGGTGTACGCAGGGTGCGGATGGAGTGATGAAGAGTGTCGGTCGGTAGCAACGGGTGTATTACGCGAAGCTCGTGAGCTCTCTGGCCTATCGCTCGTACGTGCAACGGGTGTTGGACACTATATTCGGGATTTCATGGCCTATTGTCTCACAAGGAAGATGCTGCGCGAGAAACGGCCGGTCCTGTGTGATCATTTGGTGTCGTTGGATGCCTATCGGCACTGGTTTGACATAGCCGATGACGAGCGGCGACCGGATTTGATGTGGTTGACAGCATGGCTTGATGCTGATAACCGCGTCTGCTTGAGAGCACATCTGATCGAGTGCAAAGTGGCACGTCGGTCTGATGAACATTTGGCCAAGGCACGGGCACAGATAACTAACGGTTTACGCGTATTGGTCCCTGGTTTCGCTTCGCGACTTCAGAATAATGCCACCTTGAGCGAGGACAACCGTCCGGATCAGAGGTATTGGTGGCTCCAGCTCCATCGTTTGATAACTAGCAAGGCCGAGATTGAGCCCCAGCAGAATGCAGACGTGCTTTCTGCTCTGGAGCGTCTTGCTGAGGGCGATTACACCATCGACTGGGGTGCCTCGGTCTTTGCCTTCTGGAGCGATGATAATTCAGGTGATGTCAAACGCATTGGCGGATGGAGGCCAGTCGAGACCGAAGATTTGACTGCGGACATCTATGCGATCGGTAGCGAATTCGTGCGCAGGCTGGCTATAGATGTTGCTAGCCCCTCACTGACATGGACTGAATGGTACGGGCAGGCACAGGATGCAGGCGGCAATGTCTGCGACAACTTGGACGATGTAGAACTACCACCGGGCGATGATGACGATGAGGATACGCCATTATGGGATGAGCAAGAGGATCGGGAAGACGACGAAGACTACACTGCTGATGATCCCTTGCAGCGAACAGAACAGGATCTGACGGGAAGCGGGGGCTCCGTGGCTGCCTCCGAGGAGGAGGCAACAGCGGTCACTGGTAATCCTATCCCTGACGTAATCGCTCCTAGCGCACCAGTTGAACCTGAACTAGTGGGTATCACCGGCAACCTAGTTGCAGAGCCGACCAAGTCCTCCGTGCCGGCCATTCCTGATCGCGTTCTCTTGGGAAGAACGGTCAATGGGGCCAAGCCTGTTTATTGGGAGTTTGGCCACCCAGAGCTGGCAAATCGTCACATGCTCGTATTCGGAACGTCGGGCATGGGGAAGACCTATGCAGTTCAATGTGTGCTGAGTGAACTATCTCGTTTGGGTCAAAACTCTCTCATTATCGATTACACTGATGGGTTCATCCCGAGTAAATTGGAGAAAATAACCGCAGCCTGTTTGAATCCCAAGCAGCATTTCATCCAGCAAGCACCGCTGCCGATTAGCCCGTTTGAGTCACAGGTCAGCCAGGAAGCGGGCATGACGTTCAAGGACACCCCAATTACCGTCGCAAAACGAGTCGCCGCCATATTCAAGAGCGTGTATGAGCTCGGAAATCAGCAGTTCCCAGTCCTCATTGACGCTATCACTGAGGGGATAGAGCATTCAGGCGATGACTTCACTATGGCCGGGCTTCTGGGGACACTTCAGTCCTACATCGACGATGGTATACACGGAGCCGGAACGGTGCGAACGACCATCAGCAAGCTGAAGCCATTTATTCAGAGCAATCCGTTCGCAGGCGACAAGAACGGAATTGGCTGGATAGATCTCTTTTCTGACGTACAGTCTCGTTGTCACGTGTTTCAGTTCTTCAAGGTCGATAAGCACTCTGCACGTGCGTTGGTTGAGTTCGTCCTGTGGGACTTGTATGCGTTTGTTGCCAGCGTTGGCAACAAGCAGACTCCGCGCGTGGTCGTGCTTGACGAGGTGCAGAATCTCGATCTTGGTCCAGATGCACCTGTGGCCAAGTACCTCACCGAGGGTCGGAAGCACGGGCTGGCCCTGATCACCGCGACGCAGACGGTCAAGGGTGTCGGAGGTGTCAATGATGCCCGTGTGAGCCGACTTTTTCAGGCTGAACACAAGGTGTTTTTCAAACCGACCGAGAATGAGATTCGCGATCACGCTCAACTCCTTCACAATGCTATCAGCAGTGTAAGTGTACAAGATTGGGCCGCGCGCTTAGCATCACTCCAGATAGGCGAATGCTGGTCTCTGGGCCGAAGTATGAATGACGTGACGAGAAAGCTGGTCTTTCAAGCTCAGCGAATTAGGATTACGCCGCTGGAGGAGCGCGGATTCCATGTCTGAAGGCTCGGAACATGACCGCCTACCGCGGAACTTCCATAGGACGTTCAAACCTGAACGCCAGTACATACATGCGATGCTTTGTTTCGCAGCTTCCGGCCGTGAGGGAGACTATCAGGAGATTGCGGCAGCTACGGGAATTCCAACAGGAACGTCGAGTGGTAAGGTCCCGGCTATCTTAGACTATTGTCGCGGAATGGGGTTGATTCGCATTGTGGGTCCTGACCGGTCTTCGGTGAAGAGACCCGACCTAACTCCATTCGGCCGAGTTGTCCTTCTTGAAGACCCATTCCTGAAACTGTCCGTCAGCCAGTGGATTGCGCACCTCAACCTCTGCGGACGCCTTGCCGGGGCGGATGTGTGGTATCGCACTTTCTTTGAGGGAACACAGGCTCTGGGAATGATGTTCCCAAGAACAAAGCTCGAATCGTATCTGGGCGCTATCTATGGTGTTGAGAAAAGTGGGCTCATAGGCCCCCTTATAGGGGCTTACGACGACGATGCAGCATTCAATGTGTGTGGCGTCTTGTCTGAGACGAACGGAATCGTCCTTAGGAAGTCTGCGCCAATAACAGATGAACTAGGGCTCGCATATGGGTCATGGATTCTTCAGTTAATTGCAGATCATTTCCCAAAACAACAGCAGGTTCCGATTACGGATCTGGACACCATGGCAGGGTGGCGAACGATTCCAGGGTGGGACGTGACCTTGATGCAGCGAGCACTAGAGCTCGTCCAACGTAAGGGACTGATCGAAGTTGACCGGCACATGATACCCTGGTTACTCCTTCCAAAGTTAGCCCCAGACGTGACCTGGAAACGTATCTATGATGACATGTTGTGAAAGGAGGGACCATGCCTCAGCGGCTCGGGAATGTGGTGAGTTTCAGAGGGGATCGCCTGTTCAATGGGGCGGTAGACATCAGTTGGTACGGCACTGATGAGGAAAAGACGAGGGCAGCCAGTGAAGCGTTTGTCTTTCATGGTCCGCAATACCACGGTGTGCATCAGGAGGATATTGGCGACGCACACGGCCATAGGCTAATCGATACGGCTAGCCTCGCTCGTGCAGTGGTACGGAGTTGCTACGGAATAGAGGACCACCCATTTATACTTGCCATAGCCGGATACGGCACCGGTAAGTCACATCTAGGTCTGACACTTGCCAGCTTACTTCACTCGCCCTATGGAAAGACTGCCCAAAGCATTCTCTCCGCCACAAGAGCGGCGGATGTGAGCATTGCGGACGATATCCGAATCGTGTTCGAGGAAGCGCAGCAGCCCTGTCTACCGCTGGCTCTCAACGGAATGCGGAGTTTCGACCTTGCTGCTGAGGTCACGAAGCAGATTGTGCGTACCTTGAAGGCGGATGGGCATGACCCACGACCGTTGGACGATCTGCGGCCCCGCTTTGGCCAAGCTGCTCATCTGATCCACATATCTAATGAAACGATCATCGAGGAGTTGGTCGCAGCGTGCGACGCCAGCGGGCCCCAAGAACTCTTGGCCGCCCTGGAACAACAAGACGAGCGTGTATACGCGAAGGTCCATGACTTCTTCGCAGCGCAGGGCATGTCAATCAGAGCACTTGCAGGGGAGTCCATCCGCGATGTTATAGACGTCACGGTGCGTGAGTACTGTGGCAAGGGAAAGCCATATCGATGCCTTCTGGTGCTGTTTGATGAATTCGGCAAGTACACGGAGTTTGCAACTGTCCATAGCCAGATTGCAGGTAGCGGAGCGCTTCAGGATCTGTTTGAGGCGATACAATCGAATGCTGATAGCGCCTGTTTCGTGGGCTTCATTCAGTTTGAGCTGAACGCGTACCTGCAGCGCGTGGCACCAGAGTACAAGAATGAGATCCTGCGGTACGTAACACGCTACCAGGCTGCGCACCGCGTGTACCTTTCCGTTAATCTTGAAACTCTGATTGCCAGCTTGCTGGAGAGACGACAACCTGAACTCATAGACAAGTGGTTTGTGGGCGCACAAGCTGAGAACGGTTCGCACAACATAATGAGTGCTCTCGCCCGATGGTTTCCTGAGTCGAGGAATCACCGCCTTTGGAGTGATGCCAATCAGTTTCATGCGATCATCCGAAAGGGATGTTGGCCACTATCCCCCTGGGCAACGTGGTTCCTTTTCTACCTCGCTGCTGCGGGCAAGCACCTGCAGGAACGTTCCGTCCTATCCTTGCTGGACGATGCTTTTCATCGTTTTGAGAAGGCAGAAGTGCCTGATGCTGGCGAGTGGTCGTTAGCACCAGTGGATTTATGGTCCGATGCTCTACAGCAAGAACTCATCAGTTCCGAGGAGACAGGCCAGCAAGGCTCAATCACACATGCATACGCCTCCGTAATGGAACGACATGGGTTGCGTTTATCGCCTGAGTTGCGGAGACTTCTTTGTGCTGTTGTGCTGGCGTCGAAGCTCAAGCTGCAGGCCACAGACAAGGATGACGCAATCGAGGCATTAGGGGAACTTGCAGGAGTGTCCCCGCTCATCGCCGACGACGGTATCCGGCTTCTCCAGGAGGAATACAATGTTCTGGAATGGGACGAGGCATTCAGAGCGTTTGACATCCTGGGTGATGCAGTTCCTCGCAATCAGTTCCTGGCCTTTGTCCGGCAGCGCGTTGCGAATTCCTACGATGAAGCAGGCAAAGCGAAACTATTTGCAGGTAAGGCGATGGATTGGTGTGACCTACTCACGGATCTTGACTGTGACTTTGCAGAGGAGAACAAGATCACCACGCGCGAATGGCGATACCGAGCGGTCACCTCAAACCTGGACTACCTGCCGCAACAGATCAAGATTGCCAGTGACCGCTGGGCCGAGGCTATAGGAGTCGACGATCCTCGGGGAACAGTGGTGTACACATATGTGCCACAGAGTGCCGATCCAGCCGCGGTTGCCTCTGATGCCAGGAGACATCTGAGGGCTGCGGCACGTGACCTTGAGATTCCCTCGCCTCCAATTCTCGTTGTGTTGCTCTGGGATGAGAGTGGCACTTTGGGCCAGGCTTTGGCGGAGTATGCGATCCTTGAGGAGTCCCTAACAGATGAGGATCGCGTGCGGTTCGGCAATCTTATTGGTGTGCATCGGGGAAGGCTTCACGACACGATCCGAGATCAGATTGATGGCATGGTGAAACAGAGACTATATGTGACCGGCTTGAAGGACGAACTAGAGGCGCATCGCCTCACCCGTGCAGGAAGTGAACTGTTTGCCAGAATCTATAAGAGCCCGATACCATTCCCATTTGACGGATTCAGCACGACAAAAGGAAATGCAGCGGACACATGTCAGGAACTGACAACCGAGTTACTTCTCGGAAGGCTTGACCACGCAGTCGTTATAGCTAAGCCAATAAAGTCAAAGAACCGAGCCTTGACGGTGCTCGACGATACGTGGGACATCTTCACCACCAAAGGTGATGTTTCCAGACGCCCCAAGTACCCGATTGTTCGCATCCTCACGGAGAAGTGGGACGATGCACTTGCCTCAGGCGACCAGCGATTGTCTGTGGCAGATACTATTCGTCAGCTATGTCGTCCACCCTATGGCGCGAACATCGCCTCAGCTGGACTTCTTCTGGGCGTATTCGTGTCACCACGATTAGAAAGACTCGTGATTGTGCGTGATGAGCAGCAATTCGCTGTTTCACAGTGGGTTCAGGATGGTATCTTTCGAAGCAAGGTCATCGACCTATCGGTGCTTCACGACGTGGCCCTAACTCTCTTAGGGGAGACTCCACCAGAGTGGGAGATGCTGTTAGACGAATGGGAGCAAGCGGAAACCTATCTCTCTCAACAGGGCTGTCTCGCACGTTCCAGAGAGCTGGAAGGCCGGATTCCTGTCCCACCTTCCTTAGCCTACAAGGAACAGCATCTCCATGCTCAGACCTCAGCGGCGATCGAGGCACTGGCGAGGATGGAGAAAGCGCAGGAGGAGGCATTTTCTAAGATAGAAGAAGGGGAAGAACGTAAGGACGTTGGCCAACTGTCGTGGGGTGCTGCCAACCTCAAGAAGCTTTGTGACCAAATGCAGGTGGAAAAGCCTTGTTGGACCTCTTCTCAGATTGCGGAGATCCAACCTCAGGTAGATCGTGCAAAGCAAAGCATAATACAAGACTTCCCACAATGGTTGCTACGTCAGGCGCCTTTCAGCGATTCTCCCGATAACATCGGCCAGTTCAAGCAGAAGATGCTTCGGGCGATCGGGGGGAATCTGAAGGAATTGGGCCTGGATGAGCAATACAACAGCCTGGAGGCCCGTGTGGGGATGCTGGTGCGCAATGCCGAGATTGTGGCAGAAGCGCATCAGTTAGTCCGAGAGACATCATCATGGCTCGATCAGCACGTCGATGCTTGTCGTCTTGTGCGAGTGGCTACGATCCGAGGGTTGAGAGATGCCGGCAAGCTTTTTGCATCCAGACTCCAGGGTATCGCCCAGAGTACTGCCCAGAGAGTTGATATGCCGGAGATCACCAGCATCCGCACCAGACTCACTTCGTTTCTATCGATGCTCAAAGATACGGATGAGAAAGCAGTTAAGAGGTACGAAGTTCTATTGGATTCCAAGCTCCGGTCCAGAGAGGAAATGGAGTCCCTTCTTCAGGAGGCTGAAGACCTTGCACGGGTCTTCGAAGGCTGCGAGAGCGACTGTAGAGACCTTCAGTTGATCCGGCGAGGACTTCAGGTACTTCTACAAGACTACGATTACCTGCGGTCCGATCGGCTTACTTGGACAGAATTTGAAGCTCTTACTCAGAAGCTGCAGAAGGAGGCAGAGGCCAGCATTGGTAGTGCGCAGCTACCTTGGCCTGTCTCCGAAGCAATTTCGGGATTCTCTGATGCGATAACAAAGGATCGCAAGCAGGCAAGCCTTTCATGGATCAGCCAGATGGAATCTGATGCTGAGGCTCTGTCCACGATGACAGCAGTTGATGCCAATCGTCTGCGCGACAGGGCAGTCAATCCTCCCGCCGTTCTCACCAATCCACACCGCAACCGGCTTGACCGGGTTACTGCTCAGGTCGAAGCGCGCCTTGATGTATTGAAGATTGATTGGCTGGTCGAGAAATTCAAGGAGCTTCCTCCTAATGCACGGAAGAAGTTCCTCAAGATCGCTGGCGATCTGGATGGAGCGGCATGAGAGCCGCTCATGCCGGCGCAGAGTGTTCGGACGTGGATAGGTGGGTTCAGGAGAAAAAGACAATGGCGTGTTCTTATCGCTTCCATCGGATGACCGAACTGTCGTGGGGAGAGGAGGATTGTAGTCATCTTCAGGAGCACCTACTCCACGGAGATGGGCCGGTCGATCTCGACCTATCAACGGTCACCTGGTTTGACTTGTGGCCTGTGGTGCAACTCTGCAAGCTAATTCACATGTTCAGGAGCCGCTGTCAGGCAGATGTCAGAATCAGATTGCCCATCTCCTCCGGCACCCGGAGCAAACCATTGTGCTTCCTCGTCGACATTGGCTTTGTTGCTTTTGCCCTACGCCGAGGATCTCGCATATGTGTGCCTCGCTTGGCGGATCTCTCGACTGGCCTGTCCGACGAAGACGCTAGCGGGCTGAACGAGGAGACCCGTGGTCTCTTAGGCATCTACGGATATGAAGCCAAAGAGTACAAGGACCGTATACTGCTCCCCATTACCGAAGTGACCACGCAACGCGAGGTGGACGACCTGCAGAAGCGATTGAGTCGATACCTTGAGGGTATCAGCCGATACTACGATTACGATACTTGCCTCATAGATGGGTGTTTACCGGACACTTTCTTCAGGGAGTTGGCCGAGAACTCAATCGAGCACAGCGAAGGGGCTCTGGCTATCACCACTGCGAGACTAATTCGATCCACCTATGACATACAGCGATCTCGTCCGGGGAACGACCTGTATCGGTTGGCTGGCAAACGCGAGCCATTGCGCAGATTCATGGAGCAACACAGGGACGACGGATACATTGAAATGCACGTTGCGGACTTGGGGTCGGGCATTCAGGGCACCCTGCCTGTTCCGGCTGCGGCATTGACGTCGAGAGCACGCAACTGCTACGAGTACGCTTTTGAGCCGTACACCAGTCGGCACGGCGACGAATATCGACTCGAGAGGGGCAAGTCGCGGCTCACGGGTCTCGGCGCCTGCGCGTTTGCACTGCAACGCCTGCACGCATTTTGTTGTGTTAGGGAGTGCAATCAAGTCTGGGATATTCGGGCTGGCACCGGTCGATCTGGGGAGATGCTGCCATTGGAGTTCACTTCTATCGCCGAGCCCGACTCCACCAATTTTCAAGGATGTAACCTGCAGCTTGTTTTGGCTATTGAACCCCAATCTCGGCGCGGATCGGCCCTCAGTGTGACGCTACCCGTGAGCAGCAAGCCTTTCTTCTATGTCCGGGCCGAAGAGGTCGGCCCTTCAGGGGGGCTTCTTCCCCTCTGCAAGCAGACGGCATCGCTGCCGATGGGTTTTGCGGGGATTCTTGTCGATATCGGGGATCTTCCTGTTCAGAAGGACACGGCATCGGGACTCCTGCGGGATCTGGCTGCAGTCCAGGAAACAACCGCAACTCCGCTGGTACTAGTCCGTGTTCCAGAATCAATGGTTGTTCGTCTCTTTGATGCGTTGGCCTTGGACCCACCTCGGGACTGCGATCCGGCGGTCAAGAGTGGCGGCTGGCTGGCGTTGAGCAAGAGACTTCGGGCCTACTGCTTATCTTCGGAAGCCGATCTTGCTCCCGCGTTTGCAGAGGCTTTCGCCCATGGCCGGGCGCCCCGGATCGACAAGGAGGCGTCAAGACGTCTGCAACGCAGATTCGGACTGCTCGATTTGAGCGGCCAACTTGTTTTCAGCCCTCAGGACATCCTATTGGCGTGCGATGCCGCCGCAAACGCGGAGCTTCTTAGGATCATGAAAGACGGGGCAAGACACTTGTTGTATGAGGGAATCGCTCTCAGATTGCCTGGTGGCGGGTTGATCAACCGCTATCTTGACCTGCATGAAATGTTACGTGAAACCAGAATCCTCGCCTTGCTCGGCGACGGATTGGAGCGATGGCTCAGGCTGCTTCAACCAGATCTCTTGGTGACTTACTCGGCTTGTTCCCGTGCTCTCGCTCAAAGCGTGGCCCTAGACAGACCCGACTTACCATCCCAGATGGACCTTCCTGATGCCTACACCCCAGTGAGTCAGGTGCTCAAAGCTGGGGCACTCGTCGGGAGGAAAGTTGTTCTCCTGGCTGATGGTGTGCACAGTGGTACCCAGATGCACAAGGTGCTGAACGGCTGCAGGGCGGCGGGTGCTGATGTGCGTGGTGTTGTGGCCATCCTGGATACTTCTGTGAAACAGCAGTGGATGGAGGACCTTCGTGCCCCTGGCATTGCCCTTGTTCGCTTTCCTGCGGAGGATCTCCCGCGAGGGACCAGCCCAACGCACTCGTTGGATCCATTTACACTCTCGGTCTTGCCCGTTGAGGTGGAGACTGCGGAGCCTGCATTACGCTCCCGGGTAAATGGTTTACAGGTCTACAACCTTCTGGGTAGATATAAAGCCCTTCTGGAGGGCCATTACCGAAATCCAAACGGCCACCACTTTGTTCTGGCTATTGACTACCGAAGACTCCTGGGACCTGAGATCAGTCGGGATTTTATTGCCCAAATCGCTTTGGAAGTCCAACAAGTTGATGCTATCGTCGTGCCCGAGGATTCTGCTGTAGCTGCAGTTGCACCGCAGCTGGCAGCCAAACTGAACGTTGTCTCTAAGTCAATAATCTACGCAGTGTTGTGCAACCGCCAAGAACCCGTGTTTTCTGTGGGTTCCAGGGACGCAAGGACTCTTGAGCGGATCGGTGCGAAAGGCGGCAGTGTGGTTTTCATCGATGACGCGGTCCGCCACGGAAGCGTCCTTCGGGCAATGATCAAATTGCTGGCTTCTCACAGGATCTTGCGTGTCGAGGTATTCTCTCTTGTCGATAATCGACCGCCTGGGGCAGCTCTGGCTAGGGCATTCACGCTCGATGGGCGAGATGACATCACCATAGCCAAGCACGGCCTCCATCGCGTCTTCCTTCCGGTCTGGCGGACCTCAACAGAATGTCCGTGGTGTCGCATCTCGACCTCACTTGAGGCCGCAGCAACAGAATGCCCTCAGCCCGTGCTGATCAGTGATCTTCGGGGCCGAATACGCCAGATATCTCCAGTTGACTACAGGGAACTCCGGCTGGCACCGTGGCAATTGGGGCAGCGGGGTGAGACGATATCTGGCATGACCGATGCGACCTTGGGCATTCCAGAACACGTTGAACAGCGAGAGGTGGTCTACCTGGCTTTCCTGGAGATGACAAACACAGATTGTGGATTGAGAACCCTGGTGGAGATCTTTGACACACCCCTTGGTGACGAATACGCCGTGTTTTTGGCTCGCATTCTGGCGGACTGTTGGGCGGGTCTGTGTCGCCTTGGTCTTGACTCTGATTATCCCATGGTTTTCCTTGGTGCGTTGAAAAGGGCCAAGCCGTCGACAGTTGGAGGATTGTTGGAGACGGTCCTGATCTGGCCGATTGAGGCAATTTTGCAGTACCTGCCGAAGCTCCTAGAGGCGATGTCAAGGGACACATGGACCGAGGATGGAGCCATCTCTTCCTTGTATGCGGTCATTGCTCATGCACTGAGATACTCCACGGAGGAGAGCCGACACTACATAGGTGATTGCATCCAGTCTATTGTCAAGGCTACCCGTCCCGTCGAGAGGAAAGAACCGCAGGTCACGGCCCTCGCCGCCATGGTCTCTCGCCGCATAGATCCTTCATCAGAGGTTCCGTGGGCGATCGGAATTATGGCGAGGCGGCTTCTCTTCCACCGGAAGGAGCACCATAGGCTAACTGAATCGCTTGGCAGACTCGCGAGTACGTCCTCTGATCTGGCCTCCACAGATGTAGCGTTGCGTATCCTCAACCTCACGCCTGCGGACGAGTCGATTGACAACCTGGCAGCCATGATCTCCCTCGGCGAGCTTGAGGATGCAGTGCAGATCCTTCTGCGCAATCGCGAACTCAAGAGCACCCCAGCAATAGATGAGCTCCATGATGCAATAATGATGTTCTTCGAACACAGGGCTACCGTGAGACGCCTTCTGGGTGCTTCCGGGAGGCTGGTATCAGTGGACACTCGGGACCACTGGGTCTACTTCAGCGCGGCTTTGAGCAGGATTTGCAGATGCCTTGATCCCAAGAGTCCCACAACGGCCGGGTATGAACTTGCGGAGTTCCTCAGGCCCAGGATCGTTTCATTCAAATCAGACATTGTCTATGAATTGCAGACGGCCTTAAAGAACGCACACATCACTTCTGACCTTGACAGGCATTTTGAGAATTCCCTCGGCGACGAGCAAGTGCTCGCTAATCCACCGGCAGTCTCTTACACCAAGGAGGGGATTGTCCAGAACATTAAGGACTATTGCGACTCTCTCCTCCCTGTGCTAATCTCAGGGACAGTTGGTCCGACTTACTGCCAGCTTTCTGTAAGGAACTCCTGCCGCGCAGACCAGGACATCAGCGACAAGCTACGCCGTCACAGCATCCAGGCTTCGCGGGAGTTGGCCAGATATGGTGGCAACTATAGTTCCGAATACTGTGATAAAGCAGTAATAACGACCATCCAGCTTCTATTAGTATAAGGAGGCTCCCAATGAGTAGTGAACAGAACACTGTTCTCATATGTGATGATCGGGCAGATATGCGTGCGAGGATAAGGAGCGAGTTGGAGAAGTTGCCACAATCCAAAGTCCTGCAGGTTGAGCATCCGAGTCAGGTCGAACAGGTCCTGAAATCTGAGCCGCATATACGTCTCTTGATGCTAGATTTGAGATTCCCATCAGAGCCGGGTGGGGAGGACATGCGATTACTCGGGCATGAGATACTGCCGCACATCCGTAGCAATTTCCCACACCTCAAGGTCATCGTGGTGACCACGGTCGGCGCCGGGGAAGCCATGGATATCCTTGTCGAGGCATTGCGGCGGCACCTTGCTGATGATTGGATGAATGTGGGAAGTATTTTCCCTGAAGGAGAAATATACGCACGGGCGTACAACCAGCTATTCCCGATGGGTGAAGTGAGTGAAGGCGGGCTTTGGCTTACACACCTATCGGATTTGCACTTTGGTGACTCCGAGAGGTTCAGATTCTGGGGTCTAGCCGAGGATGGCGCGCTGTTGGACGCTATTGTGCGGGACCAGAAGTCCGTCTTCCCCAAAGAGGCGCCTGCATATCCGGAGAGGAACGACATGATTGTGGTCTCAGGTGACTGCACGCATCGGGGGCGCGATCCGGAATTCACAAAAGCCGCACAATTCCTGTGCCAGTTCTATGACAGCACCTCGTCCAAAGGGAAAGCGGCGTCTTCGCAGGAACGGCCCCTCGTAGTTGTGCCTGGGAATCACGATCTGAATTGGGACATCTCCAGGGCGCGGGCTCTTTACGGCAAGGTAATCAAGTACCATGAACTACATTCTGAACAAGAAGTACCAGAGGAGTTGAGATACCTCAGACCATACGTATGGGCGCCTTTTGAGCATTTCCTTCAGGCCCTCAGGCTACGCTCGCCCACGGTAAGAACTCATTGGAACATCACCAAAGAGTTTGCATCAGCGGAATGGTTGTTCCCCGAATATGGCCTGTTTATGGTCGGATTCAATTCGTGCGCTGGAGGTGTCAGTCACTGTCAGAACATTCCGCGAATTACTCCAGAAACACTCCGGGATCTTGACCAGGCGAAGGAAAACGAGAACGAAATCAAGGCAGCACTCCCGGGGGTGGCCGTCTGTCACCACTCCATAGGGGCGGGGCCGGCCGCCGATGAACGGATGAACGAGGATGGGATTCGAGAGTTAAGAACAGCATTCGTCAGGAGGCTGGGAGTCGCTGTCGTTATGACAGGTCACGTGCATAAGGAAGTTGTTGAGGTGTTGGGCGACCAAGACCTTCTTGCGATAGGGGCTGGAACCAGCGGGGGATCAAGAGCACAGGGACGGACGAACCTTCAGTATAACATCATCAGAATCATTCCTCGGGGGACCGCTGGCTGTGAGGAGACCTGCGTCGAGATCTACCCCCGCATTTGCCTAGACGGGGAGTTTGCCCAGGATCCACGACGGGCGAGGATCTTGTGTCGGTGGATGGACAACCGTCGCTGGGTAATTGCGTAAGTGGCGTAAGCTGCAGGGACAGGTTTTACTCAACGTGTTGCCGTGACTTGAGGGTGGCGTCAATGCTGGCGAAGAAAGAAGGGAAGGCTGTCTCCGTCCCAAAAAAAGAGGTGGGCGGACCTGGACGTGTCACACCATTGATTGTATGTGGAGTGGTCCTCTTCGGCTACTGGTCGCCCCCTACAAGCCGCAGTGTAGCGGATCGTCGTAGGACATTCTTCGGCGGCGATGCCGGCACCAGTAGCTTGGCTTTAAACCGGAAGTACGTCGCCCGAGATAGTCCGGTCTCGGCAGTGAATTGCTTGACTCGTTGGGTATCGTCAGACAGGAGAGGATCGAGCTGAAGCCCCGCGACCACAGCGACGGTTCGATCACTCAGCATCATCTGCAAAAGGCTTTTCTTCCAGTCCTGAAAACCCGCATCACGCAACCGTTTGGCCTTCTCGTAGTACCGCATGGAAAGCTGCGGGATATGCGGCAGATAGCTGCCGATAAAATGATAGATCTCCGGCTCGTCGAACCACTCGGCCGTCTTGCGATGGATTTCTTCGGGGGATGGGCTAAACCACAGGATGATCGTCCGATCCTCAAGGGCACGAATATTGCTATTGAGAGATCGCCATTCATTCGCGATCAGCATGACAGTGCTGGTAGTCGCGAACTCGGTCGGTAGTTCCCGTACGGCCGTCACAGCGTTGCTCAACCAGCTGATCCGTTTCGTCCGTCGTGTGTTGCACAGTGGCTTGAGGATGCGAACACAGTCGGGGTTAGCATACAGGCCATCGAGATCGTCGAGGACCACGGGATTGTCGCGATGGCGCCACAGGCCCTGGTACAGACCGAAGGGCTGCGCACGTCCTTCCACGTACAGGACCTGATTGTGCCTGGAATCGTTTATGCCCAATGTCTGCTTGACCGCTTCTGTCTTGCCAATGCCGGGATTTCCAAGCAATAAGACAAGATCGAGGGCACCTTCAGCAAACTTACACAGATAACGGTCCAGATCGTGGTAGTTTGTCACTACGATCGCGTCAGCAGGTATTGGAGTCGAATTGTCTGTCTTGAGGGTCATTGGCAGAGGCGCAGAATGGAAAATTGGCGTTTTTTGAGACTTCCGTTCGTAAGTCCTTGTAGCCACAGGGCTGGAGTCAGTCTCACGTTTTTATCCAGTAGCCTTCATCTCCGCTCGATCCATGATTTTTTGAAACTCCGCCAGCATCGCGGGCTCCGCTTGGGACAGGAAGCGGACCACTGCTGCATTGTTTAGGAGGCTCCGCAAGTATCCGACCACCACGACGAGGTTGAGCATGTTCCGGCCATACTCCTCCTGGACCAACTTGAACTCATGTTCCATGCTGTTCATTTCCCTTTGCAGGCGAATGACGTCGTGGTCGTCGATTCCCTTGGGGGCGGCCCGCTGATCTGGTTCAAGCAACTGGTCTGGTGGACTGGCCAAGACTAGGCACTTGGCGTAGTCGGCGGTGTAATTATTCGAGGCGACCATAACCTCAGCCATCTCAATCTGGCGCATGGGTTTGACTCGCTTCATTTCCCGAAGCGCGCCGGCTGAAGCACTGCGTTCCCGCAGAACCTCGACGGCTTCCGGGCAGATCCCTGTCAGCAGGTCGCGTTTCTGTTTGATTGTCTCGATGTTGAGGTTGAGCGCCCTGGCGATTCGTTCCTCCGATACTCCGTTCTTGACCGCCTTCAAGATCATGAAATGTTCCTGAATCGGCTGGAGGTGGTTCACCTTGTGATTATAGGTAAATGCTTCATCATCGGTGGCGACGAGACAGAACAGCCTCTCGAATGCGAGACCCTTTGCTATGTCGAGGCGCACATGACCGTCAAGCAGCAGATAGACATCCTTGTCGCCTTTCTGGGGGAACACGATCGGAGGCTCGATGATGCCGACTTCCTGCATCGACGCCTTGATTCGAAGGTATCGGGCCGAGGAACGGACATGCTTGGGCAGGGCCTTGAGTGGGAGAATCTTGTCCAGGGGCAATGTCACGCCTTCTGGTTTGAATGCAATCGGTACTTCTTCGCGCATACATGGACCTTTCTCAGAGGACCCTCTCGGCCAAGTATTGCGGCAGCGAATCAAGGGATTCGGCCCGCAGTAGATTGATGAAGTGCTCGTCCGTAAACAGCCGCTTCAATGCGGCAACGATGTACAGCAGTTGACGTTGACATATTTGGGCCTGTTTGACGACAGCCTGTTGGCGTGCCGTCTCGTCACTATAGGCTTTGAGCATCTTGTGTGTGGACAGAGAAGCCTTATCCCCGTCCTTGGTGTGCTCGCCCCCAAGCTCATTGCCTGCCCTCCGTTTCTCGATGAAGTCACGAACCCTCAAGAGCTTCTTGCCGCGAAGCTGATTCTGCTCGTAGGCCTCACGAAGAGCCCTCTGGATACCTTCGTCGTCGGACGTGGCGATCTCGACAGCTACACTGAGCGGTATGCGCTGGTTCTCCACAGCTTGCAGGAGACCGACCTCGCCCTGTGCTAACAGGCGCAAGACCCCGGTGACATATGTGGGAGTCAAATCGGTTTTGGCCGCGATCTGCGAGACTCTGTATCCGCGCTTCTTCAGGGCGGCGATCTCTTCCAGCAGTTCCGCCGAACGAGCTTGCCGGCGTGCAAGGTTCTCAACCAGGCTCATCAGCAATAGGTTCTCGCTTGGCACATCTTGGACTCGCGCTGGTATCACCTGTTCGCCCAAACTGCGGAACGCCAGGACGCGCCCCTCACCGCACACGAGGTCGTACTTGCCTGGACCGTATTTCCCACTGGCCGGCGAAACGGTGATGGGCCTCTTTAGCCCGATAGCCTTGATGCTGGAGATGATCTGCTTGAACTTCTCCTTAGCTCTTGACCGGGTGTTTACGACGTTGATCTGGTCAACCGGGATGAACTGTATGGGATCATCGTACTGGCAGGTCATGATCGTGCCTCGATTCGGGTTCTAAGGGCCAGCCGGGCAAATCCGTCCAACGAATCGAACCGGTAGGTGTCAACATAAGCAGCGTTGTACTCTGCAAGACGTAACCACGAGGTCCGAATATCCAAAATCGGCAGTAGGTAGAAATCGGACGGTTCCTCATTGGCTGGGTTCATCCGGACCATGATGGTAATGTCGGGCAACCGCTCGCTGGCGAATCGGATAGCCCAACGCAACGATCCAGCCGGAGTCTGCAGGCATCGCGACATGACCAGTGCGGCCGTGTACTCCCCGTTCACGATGAACTGGCTGCCGCCGTCTTCCATCCCGATCGAGGCGCCCACGGATTTCAGTCGCTGAACCGTGTCACTGATCAGCGTCGGGTGCAGTTCCCTGAGTCGGCGGTTGACTTCTACGTAATTGAAATCCCGGTCCGGGGTGTATCCCGCTTGACGATACGCCTCGATCAGTGTGCCAAAACGAGACCGATATGTAGCACTGGACGGCATGCCGTCGGTCTGGTCAATCAAATAGGCCGACACGGCCGACTGCTTCTTGATAAGCTCAACGAGCACTTGGATCATCTCCTCATCGGACCAACGTCGATCCCGTTCCTGAATAATGCCTTGGACCGTGTAGAACGATGCGGGATCGATAACGGCCTCGAACGCACCATCTGCCCGGACCCAGATCTCGGGGGGATTGGCCACGTGTTTCTTCTTGAGCTTGAAGGACCTGCGGTTGTAGACGTTGTTGCCGATGTACTTCTCGTTCGTGAGGACCTGTCGGACGCTCCCACGCGTCCATGGATGATCGGCATCTGTCTTGATGCCTCGGCTGTTCAGATGTTCCGCAATCTCACGCTCACACTTTCCCTGCTTAGTGAACATCTGATACATGTGACGAACGATACCGATTTCCTCTTCCGGCCCTGGGACGAGTATGACGCGGTCTGTTTGCAGGCTCTTCTGTTCGTTGCGTTTGAGTAGACCCTTGGGCTTGCCCTGTATGTCCACCAACATTCGTCGAAGTCCAAAGCCCGCCGGACCGCCTTGGCGATAGCCTAACTCGATGAGTCGGCACTGCCCCTTGAATACCTTCGAGGATAGTTCGCGACTGTATTCCCCGGCCATGGCGCGCTTGACGCTCTTGATGATGGTCGACGTGGGACTACCGTCGTTTTCGAACTGCTCGGCACAGTAGTACACTTGGATGCCTGCCCGCTTGCAGATGTACTCGTAATACGCACTCTCGTCTGAATCCTGAAACCGGCCCCAGCGGCTGACATCATAGACGAGGATCGCCTCATACTCTGCCTTGCCGCTGTTGGCGTCTTCGATCATCTGCTTCAGTGCATCCCGTCCCTCGATCCGCAGGCCACTTCTGCCTTCGTCGGCATAGGTCTTGACGATTCTGAAGCCACGTCTTTGGGCGTATTCAAGGATGGCATCTGCCTGGTTCTCCGTGGAGTACTGCTGGTGCTCGGTGGACATGCGGATGTATTGCGCCGCTGGCTTGGCATCAGGTCCCGCGACTTCGCGTTTTGGCTCATGTTCTGTCATGGCTCGGCCCCAATTGTGACCTTTCGGGAATCCGTTCCGTGACCTCAGCCACCTGTCAGCCGTAGGCGTTCATCCCTGACGTTGCCAGAATTATGCCACATCGCTGTGGCAAAATAGGACGCATTTCTGTGGCATTTCTGTGGCATCCTCAAGCATAGTTGTCATCGAGGAATATGCCATAACATTCTCGCCGTCCTCTGATCGCCGCTGCCACGTGGGGCATTCCCACACTGCACAGCAATTGACGGAGCCGTTTGACGGCGCTTCTGATAGTCGCATGCGAACACCGCCGTCCCCATACATCCTGCATTAGAATGTCGTAGGTGAAATAGCGACCTGGCCGGTGTGCCAACCGATCAATCAACTTGAAGAGAATTGTTGGGCCGAGGCTACAACATCGGCCATGCCATTCGACCGTGAACGTCACAGGATTGACCTCAAGGTGGTCACAGGGCAGACAGTCTGTAGATTGGTCGCCGGAAGGAGTAATGCGAAGGTCGGCCCTGGCCTGTTTGTCTAACAGTAACCACGCCCGTTCGGCGGCAGCTGCCGCGGCCGAGTGCAAAGTCGCCAATTCGGCAAGCGCGTCAAGAACAAGTTCCAGAAGCTCATGCTGTTGCATAATTGCCTCCTGTCGTAACACCCTAGTGGTATCCGTCTGATATTGTGAAACATATGGGCGGGCCGAATTTGCTGCACGTTGGTGGCCTCTCGGGACTAACACATGCCTTCGTGCCGCGTTTTTGCCAGCGGATAAGTTACAGACTGTTTGGCGGATACCACTAGTACCGCCGCAGCATCGGATCCGCCGGTTGTACAAGGCTTGCAGAAAATGCTGTAACGTAAATGATGTCCCGCAAGTGGTACTGTAGGAGCAGCGCCATCTTGACAATGCCTTGCTCATGGGTGTTCCCGAATTATCCCTTGTGGATTGCTGCCATATTGGCCATCCGGTCCATCGGTTATCCGCCACATCGGCATTCACGCACAGTGCAATGAGGCTGGGTACAGAAGATAATCGTTCTTGCCAATGATGATAAAACTCTATTTACGCGTGACTTAGAGTTGTGCCACTTGAATCTCTTGTTGCGTGCCGTAGTTGGCATAGGGATTGCTACAAACAACTGGCAATAGTTGTGCTTGGGTCGCTGACCGAGACCGTTGGCGTGCCCCGGTCGCCGTCTATGCGAGACGCCTCGACACACCACACTGACGCTCTGAGTACAAGTCTGTTTGGTTGGTGGATATCTTTCTTGAAAGGGCTGTGACAATGTCAGGGAAATCTCATCATGTAGTACCTAACCCAAATGGAGGGTGGGATATCAAACGAGGTGGCGCTGAGAAGAGTTCGGGCCACTTCGACACACAACTGGAGGCAGTTGAGAAGGGCCGAGAGATCAGCAGGAACCAGGGCACCGAATTCCACATTCACGGGCGAGATGGGCGCATCCGGGAAAAGGATAGCTACGGAAAGGACCCCTATCCTCCGCAAGGATGACTTAAGAAGGAAACGTCCCAGAGTGGATACGGCTCACGACTTTCGATACAGCACAGCAGGCGTTTGTCAAACCGGCAAACGAGCATTTTCATCTTGATGAGACTGTCATGGCGACTACAGTAAATGCTGCGTTTGCGCAGTTTCTTCGCGACATAGTGAATCTCGATCCGGAAGTAACCAAAACGGCCCGTACGAGTCGTGACTGGCTGATGGAACAGGTCCACGGTTTTCCGAGCGGCAGCGACGATTTCCCGTATTTGTACTCAGAAATGGACATCTTCTTCGGCTCTTTCGCGCGGAATACGAAAATCCGGGAATTGAATGATATCGACGTCATGGTCGCTTTCGCGGCTTACGGAGCGTACTACACCGAGTTTGGACGCCAATTGCAGATCACAGTGCCTCAGTCCAATGGAAGACTCTATGGTTTGTGTACCGACGGAACGAGCACCCTCAACTCACGCCGTGTCATAAATGCGATCATTACAGCGCTTAATGGTGTACCTCAATACGAGAAGGCGGAGGTCAACCGAAGGGCAGAGGCGGCGACCCTCAAATTGAAGAGCTATGCGTGGAATTTTGATGTCGTACCATGTTTCTTTACTGTACCCGACGCACAAGGAAAGACATACTACATCATACCCGACGGAGTCGGCCATTGGAAGAAGACGGATCCTCGCCGGGATCGCGATGTTTTGGCGGCTGTTAATGAGCACTTCGGAGGAAAGTTGCTCAACATAATTCGATTGATGAAGTTCTGGAACCAGAGGCATACCACGCCCGCCATGCCTGCCTATCTGTTGGAGACGATGATAGTCACTCTCTATCGAGACTTACACACTGTAGCCAGTGACTACGTGGATTTGGAAATACCACAACTACTATCTGAAATTGCAGACTGCGTTCTCGGGCCGGTATACGATCTAAAGGGCATCCAAGGTGACCTCAACGACTTGTCGTGGGAAGACAAAGTGAAGATCCACGTCAGAGCGAAAATGGATCATTCGCTCGCGGTTGAAGCCCGCTCCACTGAGCAGAAAGGCGATCAGAAAGGGTCCATATCAAAATGGGGAGAGATTTTTGGTCCGCAATTCCCTTCATTTGGTGAATAGGCATAGCGATGATCTCAGAACAGAATGAAAAGAAGAACATAGAGCTTCTCGCGGCACAGCGGTATCTGTACTCGTCGGCCAAGCGAACTTTGCACCTGCAATTCATATTGGATATGCCTGTGATGCTTCTTCTCGGTGGCTTTGCCGCGATTCTACGCTCCTCGACCGCGATGGGAGCGTTAGGGCTGCAGCCCTACGACTTGAAGTGGTTCGTCACAATATCGGGACTAGCGGTCGCATTGCTTGATTCTCTCCTATTGGAACGACATGCCGGCTCATGCAAGCTTCGTGGTGCGAGAGTGCAGGAGTTGTTTGACTCGCGTGTTCTTGAACTTCCCTGGAACGATGTCTTCGTCGGGGAACAGCCAGACAGGGAAGATGTCCTGAATATGGCAGCCAAATATTGCAGGAATCGAGAAGGCTTCCTGGAATTGGAGAATTGGTATCCATGTGTTGCAGCGAGATTGCCTCAGCATTGCGCGCGTCTTCTTTGTCAACGTGAGAACATGGCTTGGGACAGCGATCTCAGAAGAAAGTTCGTCGGGCATGTTGTTCTTGCTGCCGTTCTTACTCTTGTATTATTGCTTGGGATAGCAATGGCTGGAAGGTTCACGGTGACTGATTTTTTGGCCTTCGTTCTCGCTCCCTTCATGCCTGCTCTTACCTTCACTATTCGCCAGGCTCGGGCCAACAAGAGAACCATCGAATCGACAGATGATTTACGTCGGAGGACTCAGAACTCTCTCCAGGCATGCTTGGAGGGCAAGCTCGATGAAGCCGGGGCCTCAGCGGTTTCTCGGCAGATTCAGGACCGCATTTACTCGCACCGGAAGGACGCACCCCTCGTTCCCGATTTCTACTACAGAATGTACCAGCGGAGTTCTGAAGCAATAGCTACGCGTACTGCCTCTGACATCGTTGACGAGTACCAACAGGAGAACCCGTGAAGAGGGAGTTGGAGAGTTCTGCTGAGTATGCCATCGCGAGAGAATTGGAATGAAAGACTCGGGACGGCGCCTGAGAACACGGTCCTACGTAATTGTAGATTGCTCGGCAGCATCGCGAGTATCTACGCAATTGTTGTTGGGCGCTCGGGTTCTCAGGAATTCAACGGTACGTCGAGGCGAAGTTCAATGAGCAGAGTGTTAAGACGACTACAGACCGAGTATCCTGAGTCTCCGTCTCGAATTCGCTGAGATTCTGTTCGCTTGCCCGGAGGCATTTATGCATGGTGTTTGGGAGAAGAATACAAGTAGTCTCAATACCGAAGCGGAGGTGTTTCGCGTACTGGCGGACCTGCGAGGCAAGCGTTGGCTCCTTCGCGGACACTCGCGGCAACGGGGCGGCCTCGTGCCGTCGATCGACCGCAATGGGCGAGAAGGACTTTCACGGGGCCAGAAACTTGTCATTGAGCGGAGGAGCATTGATTTGTTTCGCTCGACTGCGAGATTCTTCGCGGCCCCGGGTGAGGAGGAAGCCCTGCATAATGACCTCACAGCCCTGATGGTCTTGAGGCACTACGGAGTCGCGACTCGGTTGCTTGACTGGTCTTCGTCACCTTGGATAGCGGCCTATTTTGCAGTCCACGGCGATGACAGGGAAACCGGCGAGATATGGGCCTTCGACGAACCGCTGTACGAGGACTTGGGGAAGAAGCAGTGGGATGCCTGGGGAGGAGAATGGCCGTGGTGGACGGCATTCTCGTTGGATGACCCCATTCCATGGTTTGTATGTCAGTTCTACAGGCACCGTTTCCCTCGCTTGGAGGCCCAACAAGGGGCCTTTACCATGACTCCCCAATTTGGCG
Organism: uncultured Pirellulales bacterium; assembly: GCA_964421295.1. GTDB lineage: Bacteria > Planctomycetota > Phycisphaerae > Sedimentisphaerales > Anaerobacaceae > PLanc-01. Next base: position 51,646 of record CAYQXM010000003.1, on the reverse strand, counting down.
TGGATCACGCCACAGCGATCGCACAGCTTCTCGTGGATCATCCGGAGGCCTACCACCTATATACCGTTCCTGCGGCACTTAAGCCGATCCTACGTCAGGATCTTAGGGAGAAGCACGGCATCTGGCGGGGTTCACTATTTCCTGATTCGGCCGGTGCAGCTGATACCGTGTGCGAGGAAATTCCAGAAATGCGTGTATAGAGCAGCGACTCCCCAGTGGGGTATATAGGAATGGGTTGGATGTCACTTGACGTGCAACTAAAATGCAACTAAAATCATGCACATCATGGTGATTATGGTCATCATGACGATTTGACGGATTGTCCCTAAAGTGTTGTTGCTTCTGTAAGTTACGGAAAATGCAGGACTTCCGGGAAGGTGGCGGAACTGGCCCATAACCCGGAGGTCGGAGGTTCGAATCCTCCCCCCGCTATTGAAAAGGCCTGGGATCGCTGATCCCAGGCCTTTTCCATTGGTAGGGGGACGGATTCTCGGCCGTGCTATCGATCTCGTATGTCACATCCTTGCCTGGGGCGGCGTTTCGGGTAAGATAAGTCTGCGTGCGCAGTATAGTCAGGCAACCGTTGAGCCAGAGTCTTCATCATGCCGGGGGATGCCATGAACGACGATTCGCTTCGATCTGCTCAGTTCGCCACGACCTGCTGGACCATGGTAATTGCCGCGGGCCAGGAGGATTCACCGGCCGCACGACGGGCGATGGAATTCCTGTATCAGGGGTACTGGTCTCCCCTTTATTTTTACCTCCGCCGACGCGGTCACGACAAGTCGGAGGCAGAGGATCTCGTTCAAGGTTTCTTCGCACATCTGCTCGAGAAGCAGGGGCTGCAGATGGTACAGCCTCACCAGCACAAGTTTCGATCGTTCCTGCTGGCGTCTCTGAAGAACTTCACGGTAGACGAGTGGCGTCGGTCTCGGAGAGAGCGTTCGGGCGGCGGCCGTCACACCCTGCCGCTGGAATTCGAGCAGGCAGAATCGCGTTATTCCCTGGAGCCCGCGGACCGACTCTCCGCCGACAGGCTCTTCGACCGATCCTGGGCGATGACGATCATTCAGCGAGCATTGGAGAGGATCCGTTGCGAGTATGCCGATGAGGGCAAAGGCGAGCTTTTCGAGCAGCTGAACGATCATGTTACGCTCCAACCGTCGGTGGGTTTCTACCGCCAATGTGCGGAGGACCTGGGTATGAGCGAGGGTGCTGTCAAAGTGGCGGCACACCGGCTGCGGCGGCGCTTGCGGGAACTGATTCGCGGTGAGATTGCCGAAACGGTAACGACGTCCGAGCAGGTCGAGGAAGAGATACGGGATCTGTTCGCCGCCTTCGAGCCGTGAAGTTCCCGCCAGGCAACGCCAGCATGGCTCCGCGGCGGGGCGTGACGAACGAAATCGCGTGAATCCGTGTAACGCCGGGATAGTTCTTCCGTATTCAAGGGTGCGGTGCCGCTACGGAGACCGGAGATGGTCATGAGAGAGACGCAGGAGAACAAGTGTCCGCAGTGCGGTACCGCTCTTCCGAGCGGCGCCTCAGGAGGCCAGTGCCCTCGGTGCATCCTGCAGTTCGTTGCCGCCCCGGAAATCGGCGACGGCGACGTCCAGGAGCTGTCGGCCACGATCGACAGTGCGGACGGAGTGATCGGGGTGTACAAACTCCTGGAGAAGATTGGCGAAGGGGGCATGGCGGTTGTCTACCTGGCGGAGCAGGAAAGGCCGCTGCGACGACGGGTTGCCCTGAAGATCATCAAGCTGGGTATGGATACCCGGCAGTTCGTCGCCCGGTTCGGCGCGGAGCGACAAGCCCTGGCCGTCATGGATCATCCCAACATTGCCCGGGTGTTCGATGCCGGCGCCACCGAGACAGGCCGCCCCTATTTCGTGATGGAACTCGTGTCGGGGACGGCCATCACCGAATACTGCGATCGGCATCGGCTGAACCTGTGCGAGCGGCTAGAGCTGTTCATCTCGGTGTGTCAGGCCATTCAGCACGCGCATGACAAAGGCATCATCCATCGGGATGTCAAACCGTCCAATGTGCTGGTGATGCTGCAGGATGGCAAACCCGTGGCCAAGGTCATCGATTTTGGCGTGGCCAAGGTCCTCCATCAGCACCTGACGGACAGGACACTGGTCACCGAGCAGGGCCAATTTCTCGGCACGCCCGAATACATGAGTCCGGAACAAGCGGAACTCGCCGGTCCGGATGTCGATGCACGCACGGACATCTATTCGCTCGGCGTATTACTGTATGAATTGGTGACGGGAGGCACGCCTTTCGACCCCAAAGAACTGCGCCGCCGGGGGTACGTCGAGATGCAGCGGATCATCTGCGAGCAGGAACCCGTCAGGCCGTCGACGAAGCTGACGGTGCTCGGGGAAAAGCTCGAAGATATTGCCAGGCAGCGCCGTGTCACGGCGGACCAACTGCGAAGATCCGTGCGCGGGGACTTGGATTGGATCGTGATGAAGTGCCTGGAGAAAGACCGGTGTCGTCGCTACGAGACGGCCGGCAGCCTGGCGCAGGATATTGAGCATCATCTGCATGATGAGCCCGTAATCGCCGCGGCACCGACGCGCGTCTATCGAACGAGGAAGTACGTGCGCCGACATCGTCGTGTGCTGATGGTGGTGGGGGTCTTCACGCCGCTGCTGATCCTGGCAACGACATTCGGCCTGTGGCAGGCCCGGCGGGCCGGCCGGGCGGAAGACGAACGCACGGGCCTCCGCAATGTGCAATGGGCGTTGGGGACGGCGCTGCCCCAGATCGAGCGCTTGCTCGAAAAGGACAATTATGCCGCCGCCTTCGAACTGGCGGAGCAGATCCGCCCCTTCATTGCGGACGATCCCCGATTCCAACTGCTCTCGGCGCGAGCCGCCGGGGTGATTTCGATCGAGACGACTCCCTCCGGCGCCCAAGTCGTGCTCAGGAATTATAGTAACCCCAACGCCGATTGGGAGCCCATGGGCGCAACTCCTCTCAAGGATATGAAAGTGTCACGGGGCTTCAAACGCTGGCGGATCAGCATGCCCGGGCACGAGCCCGCAGAAGGCGCTCTGCTTATCGGTTCCGGGCCTGTCGAACTTCGGGTTGGGCTGGACCTTATTGGGACTGTCCCTGCAGGGATGACGCGGATCCGGGGGCGACGCTGGAAAGCCAATCTGGCGTGGCTCGATGATCGGGCGGTGCCCATGCTGGATCTGCCGGACTTTCTTCTCGACACATATGAAGTAACGAACCGGCAGTTCCAGGAATTTGTGGAAGCCGGAGGTTACGAAAAACCGGAGTACTGGAAACACCCGTTTGTCCGGGACGGTGTCGAGATCGATTGGCAGGCAGCGCTAGGCATGTTCGTGGACCAGACCGGTCAGCCCGGTCCCGCTACTTGGGCGAACGGGAGTTTCCCGAAGGGACGCGAGGATGACCCTGTCGGGGGCGTCAGTTGGTACGAGGCCGCGGCATACGCGGAGTTCGCCGGCAAGCGTTTGCCCACGATCTATCATTGGAGTCTGGCGGCCGGGGACATGTCGCACATAGATGTCGGTTATGTCCTCCCGCTCAGCAATTTCGGAGGCAAGGGTGCTGCCGCGGTCGGAACCTTCCAGGGCATGACCTACGCCGGGGTCTATGACATGGCGGGGAATGTCAAAGAATGGTGCTTCAATGAGGCCCCCAACGGGTGTCGGGCCATGACGGGCGGCGCCTGGAATGAACCGGAGTACATGTTTCGGAATGCGGATAAGTATCCGCCCCTCTTCCGCGAGGCCAACTTCGGATTCCGCTGCATGAAGACGCTGACCAATGACGGTGTGTGGGCGCGGGCAGGGCGTCCGGTTCCCTATCGGCCGCCGGAGACCCTCGGCGATCGGAAACCTTGCTCCGATGAGGTTTTCGAGGTCTACCGGAAGTTGTACGACTACAACAAATCGGACCTGCAGCCCGTTGTTGAGGCGACGGAAGAGGTGAGCATCTGCACCCGCCGGGAGAAGGTATCGTTCAACACCGCCTATGGTGACGAAAGGATGATCGCCTATCTCTACCTCCCGCGCACCGGCAAATCTCCGTTTCAGACCATCGTATATTATCCCGGCGACGGCGCCTGGCGCCTCCGTTCCATCTCCGGATATGGATCTTCCGATATGTATGAGAGTCACACGCTGAGCGGCCGTGCCTTCGTCTTTCCGGTCCTGCAGGGGACGTTCGAGCGGGCGACTGCTGCGGACCAACTCGCCAGGTCCACGGAAGCTGAGAAGTGGATCATGCGTGCCAAGGACTTCCGGAGGACCATCGACTACCTCGAAACGCGCCCCCATGATTTCGACTTGAGCAAGCTGGCGTTTGAGGGATTGAGTCGGGGCGCTATGTGGGCCGGCGTTCTGCCGGCGGTCGAAAGTCGGATCAAGGTGGCGGTCATGTTTGGCGGCGGTCTGCGCGTCGACGTCCCCCAGGAATACAGTCACGTCAACTTCACGCCCCGCGTCACGATCCCGGTCCTGTTGCAGGATGGCAGGTACGATACCATCTTCCCGGTGGAGTCGAGCCAGAAACCCTATCTGAGTCTCTTTGGCACCGCGCCGCAGGACAAATGGCACAAGATCTACGAAACGGGACATTCCTCCTGGCTCAAGAACGAGGTCCGCAAGGACGAGATCGAGTTCTTGAACAAGTACCTGGGGCCGGCGCAATGATGCTATGTCACTCGTGCCGGAGGGCTTCGATCGGATCCAAGCGGGCCGCTTTCAGGGCCGGGAAATACCCGAAGACCACGCCCACCGCCGCCGAGAACACGAAAGCGATGAGAACGATTTCCATGTCCGGCACGAAGGGGACACGCAGGACGTTCTTGAGGCCGAGAGATGCCAGCAGACCCAGCAGGATGCCGAAAAGGCCGCCCGAAGAGGACAGCACGACGGCCTCCACGAGAAACTGCGTAAGCACTTCACGTTCGAGGGCGCCGATGGCCAGACGCGTCCCGACCTCGCGGGTGCGCTCGGTGACCGAGACCAGCATGATGTTCATGATGCCGATCCCGCCGACCAGCAGGCTGACCGCGGCCACCGCGCCGAGCAGGCCGGTGAGCATTTGCGTCGTGCCGGTGAGCATGCGGGTGATCTCCTTGGTATCCATGACGCTGAAGTTGTCGTCCTCCGTCGAAGCGAGTCGGCGCCGCTCCCGCATGAGCAGCCGGATATCGCGCTGCGCCTTCTCGGTGGACTCGCCGTCCTTCATGGAGACTTGGATCATGCTGACGTCATGGTTGCCTGAGATCCTGCGTTGAAACGTGCGCAGGGGCAGCAGCACAATGTCATCCTGATCCTGCCCCATGCTGTTCTGGCCTTTGGCCTCCAGGAGGCCGATGACCTGGAAGGACAAGGCACCGAGACGAATCCTTTTGTTCAAGGGGTCTTGACTGCCGAGGAGCTTCTGCCGCACGGTCTCGCCGACGATGCAGACGGACGCGCCGGCGCGGGACTCGCTGTCACTGAAGTTCCGCCCGCTGTTGAGGGTCATGTTGCGCAGTTGCAGATAAGAGCCGGTGGTGCCTGTGACCGTGGTGGACCAGTTCTCGTGGCCATAGATGGCGCTGGCCATCGACGTCGAGACCGGCGCCACCGTGGAGACGCCGCTGATCTCCCGACCGATCGCGTCGGCGTCTTCCGCCTTGAACGCGGGGGCGGAATTCGATGCGCCGGGGCCCATGCGTTTCCCGGGGGAGAGCATCAGCAGGTTGCTGCCCAGGCTGGCGATCTGGGCGGTCACCGAGCGGGTGGCGCCGTTGCCGAGCGTCACCATCGTGATCACGGAGGCGACGCCAATGACGATGCCGAGCACGGTCAGGAACGACCGCATGAGATTGCGTCTGATTTCCCGCAGCGCCAGCAGGAGAGTATTGCCGAACATCAGTGTGTCCTCCCGTTTCGCGCATCGGACGCGATTCTGCCGTCTTTGAAATGGGTGATGCGTTTGGCGTACTGGGCCATGTCCGGCTCGTGCGTGACCATGACGATCGTGATGCCGTGTTCATGATTGAGCCGGGTGAGCAGGTCCATGATTTCCTCGCTCCGGGCGGAGTCGAGATTCCCCGTGGGTTCGTCCGCCATGAGGACCGAAGGGTCGGTGATGATCGCGCGGGCGATGGCCACGCGTTGCTGCTGACCACCGGACAGTTCGCTGGGCGTGTGCGACTCCCAGCCCTCCAGTCCCACGGAGATCAGGGCCTGCCGGGCCCTCTGGTGACGTTGGCGTGCGGGCACGCCGCGATAGATCAGGGGCAGCTCGACGTTCTCGATGGCCGAGGTGCGTTTCAGGAGGTTGTAGCCCTGGAAGACGAACCCGAGATAGAACCGGCGCAGCCGCGCCCGCTGATCGCGCGTGAGTTGCGAGACCTCGACACCCTGAAAGCGATAGGAGCCGGAGGTTGGAGAATCCAGACAGCCGAGAATGTTCAGGCAGGTGGATTTACCGGAGCCGCTGTGGCCCATGATCGCCGCGAAGTCACCTTTGTCGATCCGTAGATCGATGCCGGCTAGAGCCTGCATCGCGGCCTGACCCTCGCCGTAGACTTTCGTGACGCCCCGCAACTCAATCAGGGGTGTCGTATCTGCTTGATTGGAGGCGATCATGATCAGCTCCCCATCCCGATGGTGTCGACGATCACTTGGGCGCCGGGCTCGAGGCCGGAAACGATCTGCGTCATCGTGTCATCCGAGGCTCCGATGGTGACCGCGACGGCCCTGGGTTGCCCATCCTGCAATACCCACAATGTCTGCTGTCTCTTCGTCGTGTCCACTACAGGCTGCGTGGCATTCATGCGCGGAGGGCCCGGCAGCATCATGCCGACCAACCCGCGCGACGCGCCCTTCTGCGCCTGCACCGGCGGGGAAAACCGCAGTGCCGCACTGGGAACGAGCAGGGCATTGTCGACCTTGTGCACCGTGATATCGGCGGTGGCGGTCATTCCGGGACGTAGGGACAAATCGTTGTTGTCGACCTTCAGAATGGTCTCGTATGTGACCACGCCGTCCACGGTCTGCGAGCCATACCGGGTCTGTATGATCCTGGCTGTGAAGGTCCGGTCCAGGTAAGCGGATACGGCGAACTCTGCATCCTGGCCTTCCTTCACTTGGCCGATGTCCGCCTCGTCCACGTCCACATGCAGCTCCATTTGCGTCAGGTCCTCGGCGAGGGTGAAGAGCACCGGCGCCTCAAACGAAGCGGCCACCGTCTGTCCCGCTTCGATCTTGCGGGTCAGGACGATGCCGTCGATGGGCGATTTGATGGTTGCCTTGGCAATATCTGTTTGCGTCGCGGTCAAAGAGGCTTGCGCCTGGGCGACCGCGGCCGTCGCGCTGGCCTCGTCAGCCTGAGCACGCTCGTAGGATGCCTGAGCCGCGTCAAAATCGGTTTGCGAAGGCACTTTCCCGCCGCTCAACTCGCGGACACGCTGAAGTTGCGCCAGCTTGGTCTTGGTTTCACTGAGCGTGGCCTTGGCCTGGAGGACCTTGGCCTTGGCGGAATCCAGGGCGGCCTTCAACTGTGCCTCCTGCGCCTCGTACTTGGAGGTGTCGATTTTGGCCAGGAGCTGACCGACCTTCACCTTGTCGTTGTAGTCGGCGTTGACGGCCTTGACGATGCCCGATATCTCGCTGCCCACCTCGACTTCATTCGTCGGTTCGAGCGTCCCCGTGGCGGTGACGCGAACGACCAGGCTCCCTTGCTTGGCTTCCTGGGTCTTGTACTGGGTGACACCCGACGTGCCGGAACCCTTCCGGGCCGCGAGCACGACCACCACGGCGATGATCACCCCAACGATGACAAGCCATCGCTTCAGGCGCTTGCCGCGCCGCGAGGCATGGTCAACGCCCAACATCTCGCCCATATCCGATTCAGTCTGTGATTTCTCGGTCATTTTCTTCTCCACATCTCAAAGCTGTCGTGCCGTCTGGGGCTCGGAGGTGGTTGGGGAATTCCACCCGCCGCCGAGGGCTTTGTACAGCCGGATCAAATTCGATGTCACGGTCCCATCGCTCTGGGCCAATTGGTCCTGGAACGACAGGAGCGAACGCTGGGCGTCCAGCACGTTGCTGAAATCGGTGAGCCCCGCCTGGTACTCGTACTCAGCCAGGTCCGCCGCTGTCTGGGCCGCCTGGGTTGCATCCTGAAGCGCTTGGCGCCGCTGCTGTTCGTTCATGTAGGACACCATCGCGTTCTCCGCCTCTTCCAGGGCTGTGAGGATGGCGGACTCGTATTGGAAGAGATACTGCTGCTGCACCGCGGACTGCAGCTCGATATTTTGGCGGATGGCGCCGCCGTCGAAGATGGCCCACGTGGCCTGCGGGCCGCCGCTCGTTGTCAGCGCGGTATTGGAGACCAGGACCGGAGCCTGGGCGCCGATCGAGCCGCTCAGCGAGAACTTGGGATAGAGGTCGGCCGTCGCTTTACCGATGCGTGCGGTCTGAGCGGCGAGATTCCGCTCGGCCTTGCGTACGTCGGGGCGCTGGCGCAGCGCGTCTGCCGGCACCCCGACCGCGATGTTGTTTGGGCCGACCGGCACGCGTCCCGGTGCGGCCAGCTCGTCATGAAGCTTGCCGGGCTGTTCGCCCAGGAGCACGGCGAGGCGGTTCATAGCCGCGTCCAGTCCCGCACGCAGGCTTGGAACCTGCGACCGCGTGCTATCCACGTTGTACTTGGCCTGATACACCGCCAACTCGTCGCTCAGTCCCGCTTCGGAACGCCATGACGTCAGTTGGTAGGTCTGCTCCTGTGCCGCTAAACTAGTTTCGGTCGCGGCCAGTCGCATCTGATAGGTACGGACCTCCACGTAACTTAGTGCCACGTCCGAGAGCAGACTCACCAACGTATCGTTCCGGTCCTCCCAACTGGCCTGGAGGTCGGCCTCCGCCGCCTCGATGGACCGTCGGGTGCCGCCGAACAGGTCCAGCTCCCATCCCGCATCAAAGCCGCCGGAGTACAACTCGGAATGGCCTGTCCCGTTGTAGCCGCCGGAGTGGCTCCAAGTGGCCGATCCCGTGGTATTGGCGGAGGGGAACAGGCCGGCTCTCGATGCCCCCAGGCTCGCGCGGGCCTGACGCACACGCGACTGAGCGACCTTCAGATCCAGGTTGTTCGCCACGGCCCGCTCGATCAGGCGGGACAAATGCGGATCCTGCAATGTTGTCCACCAGGTCGCCAGAGTGTTGGGATCGACCGGCTGGGCGGCCAGACCATTCCCGGTGTCGCTGTGCCAGCTCCCAGATACATTGGGTTCCGGAGGGACGTAATCAGGTCCCACCGTACACCCGGACAATGTCACAGCCAGGGGCAGGATACATTGCCATAAGATCTTCTCGATTCGGGGGATACGTTGTCGAACACTCATGAATCGCTCCTATTTTGAAGCATGTCCACGTTGCCGCGTCTGGGGAGCCTTCCGGCCTTTCTTGATACTCTCGCGAATTCCTTTAATGCCGGCCAGAGTGAACCGTGTGACATGATCGGCCAGCTCCTCAACGCCGAACTCAAACGGCGGGGCAGGGGGGTGGGGAGCGTTGGGATCCATACGGGTGCCCCGCAGGTGCAGCATCGGGCCGAAACACTGACCCATCAAGCTCATCTCACAGAGCACGATCTGCTGTTCGGTCGTCCCTTCTCCCAGTAGTTTCCGAACGATCCGCTGCAAGTCTTTCTGCGCCGGTTCGAAGACCTGGTGAATAGCCTCGGAGAGAAGCCCGGTGGGGTTGGCCATTTCCTTGTGCATGATCTCGACCTCGTAGTTGTTCGGGTCGCCCATGCGTTGCATGAAGGCCAGAATCCGACCGTGAAGCTGCTCCGCCGCGGGGGCGTTCGGGCCCACTCCGCCATCCATGGGATAGGCCTTGATCGATTCCTCGAACGCGTGCCGCCAGGCTTCGACGTACAGGTTCTCCTTGCTATTGAAGTGGTAGTTCACGGCGGCGGTATTGGCATTCGCCTTGGCGCAGATCTCCGCGTGCGTGGCCTCCCAGAAACCCTTCGCGGCGAAAATCTCCGCCGCGGCGGCCAACAGACGCTGCCGTGTCTCCTGGGCATCCTTTCTTTGCCTTCTTCTCATCGGGCCAACCTTTCCAACGAAGGCCTCAACGCTGAGGTCTAATATATAATTTAACTGAGCAATTTAATTAGGCAATAGAAAAATGGAATTCTTTATGATGGGTGGCGGGCCGGCCGGCGGACCTTGATTGTGCCGGCGTTCGGCCGGGAGGGGGCGGGTCTGATAATGAGGCGGGACAGTGCGGTCCCGGCGCGGATAATAGTCTCGACAGGTGTTTCGTTTGCTCTTGGCACAAGAAGGGCCTGCACCGGTTGATGCAGGCCCTTTTCGTTTTCCGGCCATCCTGTGGCAGCGATGGTTTGGTCCAACACCAGGAGCCTCGGCGACTAACGAGGCGCCACGTTGAAGAGGCGGATGTTGTCGATGCCGATCCAGCTATTGTCGGTTTCCGTGGCGTTGCTGGCGTTCTTCAGCTCGACGCCGATATTGAGGCCGGCACTGGTGGGGAAGTCCTTGGCGCGCAGAGGCATCTCGAACGTCATCCACGTCGTAGCCAGCGGAGCGAATGAGGTCACCAAGGGAATACGCACGCCGGAGGCATCGCCGAACAGCGTGATTTGCAGTGCCGTCGGCTTGGCCGCGTCGGCGGTCCAGTTGTCCCTGGCATCCACGTAGAGGACGAAGATGTCATTGGCATCGATGGCGTGAGCCGTCACGTTCCAGACAGCCGGATCGGTTCCCATCAGATAGCCGGACATGACGCCGTCGGTCGTGCCCGGCCAGGCGTTCGGTCCTTCAATGCCGGAATCCTGGGCCATCGTATCGCTGCTCCAGCCCGGAACGTCGACAAACGTGCCCTTGGCATTGGTCCCGCCATCCCAGGTTTGTTGCTTGGCGGCGGGTTCTTCGAAGCTGGCATTGGTGAGGGCAATCGCCGGAGGCTGCTGGCCCAGCATATAGCGGACCGCGTTGCAGAACATGACCTTGCCTTCGGCCGTCAGGTTGTACGCGCCGTCCGGAGAATAGGCCGGAGAGTTATTACCGCTTCCGGTGCCGGCGACGAACAGCATGCGGAGGCCGCCCGCGACGGCCGTGCCGGTTTCAAGGAACTTCTGACCGGCTTGCCATTCCACGATCGAGACCAGACCATCGCTCGGACGCGAGGCCAGGATCTTGCCGTTGCCGGCGTCCGTGACTCCCGTGACCCAGTCCATGTTGTACACATCGCTTGTGGCGGTAACATCGAGATTGGGATCCATGGCGACGCCGGCGAACACCGGATGCGCAGCGTCTTTTACTCTCATCTTGGCCTCTTTGGCGCGGAAAGTGGCGGTGCCGTTGAGCCATCCCCACTTGCCGCCGATGCGCGACATATGGGCGCTCATGCTGAGAATCGGGGTGGTGACGGCGTTCCACTGATTGGGCTCATTGTCGGCCGCGGTGGAGTAGGAACCGCTGTCGGCATTGCGGCTGAGGATGATCAGATCCGCTGCTTCCAGCTCGGCGATCTTGCCGGCGTCCAGAGTCCGCCAATACGCCGTATCGGTGACACCGGAGTTCTCGTTCTTGTAGACCACATCGTAACCTTGCGCCCGGAGCAGATCGACGAAGCCATGATCCGCCGCCTTGTTCGGGTCCACCGGCGGGGTTACGTTGGTCTGGTTGTATCCCTTGTTGTCCGAAACCCAGATGATCTGGGGCGGGAGCGGCGTGTAACCGATGCCGTCATACCAGGTACGTTTGGTGTGGCTGAGGTGCGCTGCGTCGTCATCGACAAAGACCGTGATCGTCGAAGTCGATGCCGTGTCGCCGACGTAAACCTGCCACAGCGTCCGGTTGCCTTCGGTGAGCATAGGTACGGCTCCGGCAAAATCGGTGGCCTGGGCCAAAGTCACGGCCGCGTTGCCGGCGTTTACGGCGAAAAGCGGCAGGTTGGCGTCGCTGTTCGCCAATGCGGCCCGGACGCACCACGGGCCGCCATCGCTCCAGATGTAGGCATACACCCGGTACTTGCCTTCCGGCACGGCGACCGCGGTCACCAGACGGGGGCAATCCTCTGTGTTGCCATCACCATACTGGCCGCCAGCCTCAAGAATGGTGGCGTCGTTGCCGAAGGCACGCAGACGCCAGGAGTTGTCCGAGCCGCTGTCGCCGCTCACGGTTGGGACCGTGCCTCCTGCGGCCAAGGTCGTATTCCCCGTGTCGCCGAAGGTCGCATCGACGTAGACGATTCCGGCTGAGGCATAACCGACACACAAGACCGACAACACAAGAACAGAAGCCAGATGAATGAACCTCCTAGACATGACTGTCCTCCTTCCAAAGGAATAAAGAATGAAGTGACTGTGAGCCTGTTTAGAAAAGGTCTTCTCTTGATCCCAGCACGACCTCCTTTCTTCTCAGGTGGGCCCGACCGGAGCGGGCTAGCCCAATAAGCAGCAAAGTCCTCTTGCGAAAGATCGCAGGGACCCGTACGCATATTCAGACCGCCAGATCAAGTACTATCCAAGCCGCACACCCCCCCGACCGCCAGCAACAGGCGTCGCCAGCGTCATAACGCATCCAAGCTCACAATTCCCTTATATCACTCCGGCGGGATGGGTATCAAGAGAAATTCGGGCTGGTCTGTGCCCTCCGGAGCCCGGTCGCAGCGGTGACGGAGGGGGTAAGGCCCTTCGTGCGGAAGCCGTCGTTGGAGGTTCTGGAAGGCCCCGCAGGCCTTCGTTACACGAACAATCCTGTTGCATGCATGTCTCTGGCGTGGTATAGTTGAGAGCATGTGTGTGGTGTTTTTCGGGTGATTCACACGTTAGCTGCTGCACAGGCGATGTGCGGCCGGAGGAAACGGACGAGATGACTCACCGGTCGGGAGGCTCTGGGCTCATGCTTTGGGGTGGGCATGGGACGATGTGTGGCACGTCGGACATGCGTCCCGCTATGGGGCCATCGACGGTGCGGTGGCACTTCACGTCAATTCTTCGTCATCAAGCGTGCGCCAGAAACCAAAGTGTCCATGGGCATGTGATGAGGTATCGCTCTTGTAGGTAGACACAGACTGGTCGAGATCTTCCCTGCGACTAGAGTAGAGTTGCCAGGAATGTCAGACCGTAGATGAAGGCCGACCATGAGGATGGGACGTTGCTGGACGCCCGGACGATTACCGAACAACTTCAATAGAAGGATATCGACATGGTCACCAAACTGATGCAGAGAATCGCAACGATGGCACTGACTCTGGCCTGTGTGGCGCCCTGGTCATACGGCTCAGTCAGAAGTGCCACGATCTATTCCGATGATTTCAGCGGGACCGGCCCGCTGAACGGTGCCGTGCCGGATGCACGGCCGGGGGCGGAGATCTGGCGGGCAGCGGAGGTGTACACTGCGGACGGTGCGGTCAGCACGGCCCGGGGAAAGGCCGGCTATACCTACCAGGCGGTGCTGCCGTTCGTTCCGGAGTCGGGAAGGGTCTATGCCTATTCGTTGGATGTCGATCCCTCGACCGCAGGCAACACGGATTTGACCCAGTGGTTTGCCATGGGCTTCACCAGTTCGGATTCCACCGCAGGCGCGGACTTCTACAACACTGGGGTCGCGTGGGCCCTGCATCGAATCAGTCGGAGCAGGACGGAGAACGATGAACTGCAAACCTTCGTGGGCCCGGCAATGGCGAACCCTCAGAGCCACCCCAGCAAACAATCGGGCAAGGTTACACTGACGGTTCTTCTGGATACGACAGCCAGTCAATGGACCGTGGAGTGGCTGCGAAACGGCGCGAGTATTCGCGGCCCCGTCGCCTACACGATCAATCCGGCCATCACCTGCGTGGGTTTCGCCAAGATAGGTCTTGCCGGCGGGACCGTGGACAATTTTGAGTTGAAACTGACGGGGCCGACGGCTCTGTTGCCGGGCAAACCCACCCCCGCCGATAAGGCGATGGATGTGTTGTGTGACGCGGCACTGAGTTGGGAGCCCGGAGTCGATGCGGTGACGCACGATGTGTACCTGGGGACGGTCTTGGCGGACGTGACGAATGCCAGCCGGAGCAACCCGCTGGGCGTGCTGGTCAGCCAGAATCAGGACGTCAATGCCTACGATCCGGCGGGACGATTCGCGTACGGTCAGGTCTATTATTGGCGTGTGGATGAAGTAACCGCAGGGGGATCCATCGCCAAGGGGCCGGTCTGGCAGTTCACGGCAGAGGCCAAGGGGCTGGCTGTTGCGGGCAATCTCATCACGGCAACCGCCTCCAGTTCGGCGCCCGGATGTGGTCCGGAGAAGACGATCGACAGTTCAGGCCTGAATCCTCAGGATGGGCATTCGACGTCCTCTGACGCCATGTGGCAAAGTGTCGCCGGGGCAACGGAACCGGTGTGGATTCAGTATGCATTCAATCAGGCCTACAGACTTAGCGAGTTGTGGGTGTGGAACTACAATGTCGATCTGGAATGGCTCGTTGGCTTTGGGCTCAAGGACGTCAAGATCGAGCACTCGTTGGATAACGCGGCGTGGACGACGCTGGGCACTTTCACCTTCGAGAGAGGGACCTCCAAACCTGGTTACACAGTCAACACCAAAGTGGATTTCGCGGGGGTTGCGGCCCAGTATGTCCGGCTCACGGTCCAGAGCAGTTGGGGGACCTCGGGACACCACGGTCTGAGCGAGGTCCGCTTCTTCTATCTGCCTACTAAGGCCCGGCAGCCTTCTCCCGCCACCGGCGCCACCGGCATCAGCACGGATGTGCCACTCTCCTGGCGCGCGGGCCGTGAGGCCGTGTCGCACCATGTTTATCTAAGCTCGGATGTGCAAGTGGCCGGCGGGACCGTACCGACGGCAACCGTCGGCGGAAACCAGTACGAGGCGCTGGGGTTGGATCTTGGCACCAAGTACTACTGGCGCGTCGATGAGGTGAATCAGGCCGCGGCGATTCCGCTGTATGTGGGTGACGAGTGGAACTTCACGACGGTGGACTTCCGTACGATAGACGATTTCGAAAGCTATACGGATGTCGAACCCGCCTGCATCTATAATACCTGGGTGGATGGCTGGGGCACGAGCGACAATGGGGGACAGGCCGGCAACGCCGTGCCCCAGTTTGCCGAGACAGTCATCGTTCACGGGGGCAAGCAATCGATGCCGTTCTCCTATGGCAACGATGCGTCGAAAACGTTCTCCGAGGCCACACGCACGTTCAGCGTCGCGCAGGACTGGACGGCGGGGAGCGCCCAGTGTCTCGTCGTGTACTTCCGTGGTTTGGCGGCGAACACCACGGGTCAGCTGTACCTCAAGATCAACGGGGTGAAAACCGTCTACGGCGGAGATGTATCGGACCTGGTCAAGACGACCTGGACCCAGTGGACCGTTGATCTGTCCGGCATCGCGGCGGACCGGAAGAATGTCACGAAACTCGCCATCGGCGTCGATAATGGTGGCACAGGCACTCTCTATTTCGATGACATTCGACTTTATCGCGTTGCTCCCAAGTAGATCGGAAAGGAGCGTTCTGGCGACGGCATCTTGAGATCTGAGGAGACATGGGCATGAAGAATTGGACGATACTCGCCGTAGTCGCGACCGTGGCTGTGGTGGCGCAGGCAGAATCCGTAGAGATCGCCAATCACAGCTTCGAGGCCAATCAGGCGCGTCTCCAGCTTGTGGATCGTTCCTGGACCGGCAACGTAGAGGGCTGGAACAGCGATGCCGTGGCGACGGACTCGGGGGTGGATGTTGCCGGTAGCGCGCTGGTGACGACCGTCATGGACGGGAGGACCTACGCGTTCATCCGGAGCGCCGATCCCGAGGTCTGGCAGACGACGGGGCACGCGATTGCGTACGGCGAACTCTTCACGCTGACGTTCGATGCCTACAACTGCTGGGGCGGTCCTGCCCTCGTGGGTCGCCTCTATTACGTCGACAGCGCGGGAGCCCGAGTCATCCTGGCCTCGACCACCGTCAGCGGAATGAACGGTGGTGTCGCCTATGCCGGCCGTCTGACGTATCTGGCCACCGGTGCGAACTCGGAGTTGGGACGTCCGATCGGCGTCCTGTTCGACAATCCCAGCGAGGAGAAGTACAGCTACTCGGCCTTCGACAATGTCCATCTGGACCTGCTCAACGGCAGGGGGGCGATCCATCCTTCACCGGCCGACAAGGCGGTGGAAGTGGCCTGTCGTGACATTCAACTTGGTTGGAGGCCGGGGCTGGACAGCCTTCAGCATGATATCTATCTGGGCACACGATTGGAGGACGTCAACAACGCCACCGCCACCGCGGACCCTGCCGGGGTCTACCTGGGTCGTCAGGACGCCAACGCTCTGGCTGTATCTCCGCTGCGGGCGGGGCAGGCGTACTACTGGCGCGTAGATGAGATCAGCGCCGACGGGACCCTCACGAAAGGGGCCGTCTGGCAGTTCACCACCGAAGCCAAGAGCTACGCTATCGCTACGACTCTTGTCAGCGCCACCGCCTCCAGTTCCCAGGCTGGATGCGGTCCCGAAAACACCGTCAACGGTTCCGGGCTCAACGCTCAGGATGGACATGCCACATCGTCCGCCGGCATGTGGCAGAGCGCTGCGGGGGCGACCGAGCCTGTCTGGATTCAGTTTGCTTTTGATCGGGTCTATAAGCTGCATGAAATGTGGGTGTGGAACTACAACAACGACATAGAGTGGCTGGTCGGATTCGGACTCAAGGAAGTCGCGATTGACTGCTCTCTGGATGGCGCTGCGTGGACGCCGCTCGGCACCTTCACATTTGCCCGGGCGACCTCCAAAGCCGGTTACGCCGCCAATACCAAGATCGACTTCGCGGGGGCTGCTGCCCGGCACGTGCGGCTCACGGTCAAGAGCAGCTGGGGTAGCTCGGGGCGCTATGGCTTGAGCGAAGTCCGGTTCTTTCATATTCCGACGTACGCTCGTATGCCCGATCCGGCCGCGGGAGCAACGGGTGTCCATCCCGACGCGGTTCTGTCCTGGCGATCCGGCCGGGACGCGGCATCGCACGAAGTCTATCTGAGCACGGACCAGCAGAGTGTGGCAGCCGGCACCGCGTTGGCCGCGACCGTCAGCGTGAGTCGCTATGCGCCGGCGCTGGAGTTGTCCCGAACCTACTACTGGAAGGTGAACGAGGTCAACGTCGCGGCACCCATCACGTTGTGGGAAGGCGACGTGTGGCAATTCACGACGCGGGAATTCAATCCTGTGGAAGACTTCGAGGCCTACAACGACGATGAGAAGACCGGCTTGGTGATATGGCAGAACTGGGTGGACGGATACGGCACGACAACCAACGGTTGTCAGGTGGGGCACGGCTCGACTCCTTATGCCGAAAGGACAATCGTCCACGAAGGGACACAGTCCATGCCTTTCTATTACGGCAATCAGGGGGCCAAGACTCTATCCGAGGCGGTCCGCACGTTCACGCCGGCTCAGGATTGGACGCCGGGTGGAGCGAAGCTCTTCGTGTTGTATTTCCAGGGTGTCCAGACGAATACGACCGGGCGGCTCTACGTGAAGATCAATGGAGCCACAGTGGTTTACAGCGGTCCCTCGTCAGATCTCGCCCAAGGGTCCTGGATCACGTGGGCTATCGACTTGTCCACGGTTCCGACAGACCTCACCAAAGTCAGTACGCTGGCCATCGGGGTGGACAACGGAGGCTCCGGCACTTTGTACTTTGACGATCTACGCCTCTGTCGCGTGGCTCCCCAGTAGGCGAAGACACAACTCTGCTGGATCTCCGGACGACCACACAACTGCGTTAGCCGGCGGCTACCGGCGGATCGTGCCTTCGACTCGTTTGAGCGTTGGGGAGTGGGCGACAAGGGCCCCATCCACAAATACGGACAACCCCTGTCCCTTTCCGTACTTCTGTCCGGTGCGATCCCACAGGATGGTCACCGTCCTGCCGTGGTAGGGCACATGATCCAGGGCGAACCAGTCCCACGTGCCATCGGGCACAAGCGGGTGAACAATGAGCGTGTCATCGCCGCGCGGGCACAGTCCGACCAGGCCCGAAATCACCAGATCGCAGAAAGTCGAATGGTTGTAGTACCGGCTGCGTGGGTTGTTTCCCTTGAGCCACGCGCCGGTCTTCTCATCCTGGTACTCGCCGATGTAGGGCTTATCATCCCAGTGCTGGGCTTTCGCGTAGGTCAGCAGGGCATCGAAGTAATCCCGGGCCGATATCGGAGCCCGGCTGTAGTTGCGGATCGCGTTGGCCATGCCCACAAGGGTCTGTGATGTGGCGAACGGCCAGACCGCACCGTCCCATTCGCAACTGCCCGTGCCGTGCGTTCTGAACTTCGGGTGGCGTCTTTCCGCAGTTGTCAGGCCGAAGGGGGCCTTGAAACCATTCGGATCGATGGCCTGCGTCCACGCTGCCTCGTACCCAGTGTCCGGCAGGTTGAAGTACCAGGGGATGAAACCGATCTCTTCTCGCGCATCCGACAGCGCGCCGCCGGCCAGGCGGACCTTGAAGAAGTTTGCTTCCTTGTCCCAAAGACGATCCTGAACGAGCCCTTTGATGGTCTGGGCTTTCTCGCGAAATGATCGAGACACATCGGCCTGTCCGGCCAGTTCGGCTATGTTGGCGATCGCCAGCGCATTGCCATACATGTAGCTGCTGATGGTGGGGCGGGCGTTCTTCGCCGTGCGTGAGCCGCTGATGGATTCCTCCATGCCGTCGCGCACATCGAACTGCCAGAAGAGCCCGTCGTCCAGTCGCTTCTCTTTCTCCCATAGCTCGTAGTCCTTGATGAGATCGGGCAGGAGATCGACGAGAAAAGCCTTGTCACCATTCACCAGGTACCGATGGTACACGGCGTCGGCCACCCAACTGCTGAACTTATGGAGATGGGCCTGGGGGCCCCCGTCTTGCCCGCGGAACCAGAAGAGGAGGTACTTGTTCAGTATGTTCTGGTCTTCCAGCCAGCGGCCCTCGTACAGGTGATGTCCCAGCGCACAACTGATCGTGTTGTACTTGCCCGCATGACCCACGGGCGTGATGAACTCCGTGAGGACCCAGCCGGCAGAAGTCTCCTTGATGTGTTTCCGGTAAGCCCACCACCGATAGAAGTAGATTTCTTCCAACGTCTTATCGGGGCATTCAAACAGGGGGACATTGGCCTGCATCCACGGCCACGACCGTGCGTTGGGAATGGCGTTGACCACCGGCTCGTCTTCCATGCTGTTGAAGGTATCGACGTAGTGCTTGAAACCCTCCGGTTTCAGCACCAGCGTGGGTGCTTGAAGAGCAGCGGCTTTGAAATCCTTCACGTAGTACACCGCGGCGGTGACTCTCTCGTCGGCGTTCGGCTCGTCCCACCCCGGTTTCTTCTCATCGCCACTCTTGTATTTCTGGACATTATCCGTGAGCCGGTAAGGCCCGGTTCTGAACTCGATTCTCTCAGGGACACCTCCAGAGGCGGAGAAGCCACCCTTCGTGATGAAGGTCTTCCCGTCGACAAGCAAATCGAATTGCCGGGCCGCTGCGTCCAGTGTGATCTCGAACGCATGCCATTGACCGTTCGTCAGTGGTGTCAGTGTTGCATAGTCACGGTCTCCGTTCTTGGCCAGGAGGACTCCATTGGCGTCGACACGAGTCTGCACCAGTCGCTCTCCCTTGGGCGAGGTCACCTCAATGTCAAGGAGTTGGGCAGTGGATTCAGCGTACCAGTTGAAAGAGAGTGACTGACGCTCGCTGCGCTGAAAGACGCGGACCGCCTTGGCGTAGTCATAGGGGTCGAAGTCCGCAAGCTTCATGCTCTTTTCGCTCTTGCTCGGGAACTCCACGATCTCGACAGGGCACCACTGGGGCGTGTAGATATTCCAATCCTTGATCACGCCGCCCGTCTCCAGGGCGCTGAAATCATCCTGCACGGGTCCGGTCACATCACGTTTGACCGGAATCGGAATGCGGGAAATCCAGATGTCCTCTTTGTTGACGGAGTACACGACCCACAGGTCGTTACCGGGCGGATTGCCGTTGCCTTCGATGATGCCGCGCACGTACTGCGAACCGGGGCGCTTCTCCCGGCCCCAGAACCGCTTGACCGGGACCTCGCCGTGAACATTCACCAGGCCATCGAAGGAGATTCCGTCGTCGCTCGTGGCGATCGATAACGGGTGGCGTGCCGGCGTTCCGGTCGGGTTGTATACGAGGGCGAATTGGCCGTTGTCCAGAGCCTGGGCCCAAATCTTGGCGCCGCCGTACGTGAGTGTGTCGCACTTGACCGGCTGCGACCACGTCTGCCCTTTGTCCTTGGACATCGTAACCCATCGGTCTTTGAAGAATCCGATGACGGTCTTGTCGGGCCGGGTGTAGAAGCAGAACGCCTTGGCGGGTTCGTTGTGGTCCGCCGTGGGCCACGGCACGCGATAGAACTGATCCTTGTCTTTGGCAAACCGATCTTCCTCCCACCACTGCATGCGTCGGATCGGGTCCGCCAGGAAGGCGTCACAGGCTTCGACAAAGCCCTGGTCGGGCGATTTGTTGTACAGTGGGTATTTGACCTCGCCCCTCCAATTGTCATTGATGCGAATGAAGTAGATCGGTCCCAGTGAATCGTCCGTATGAATCTCCCGAACGACCCGGCCGATTCCATCGCCGTAGGGACCGCCGTAAAATGCCATCGTCAGGAATCGCCCGTTGGGCGCCACGTAGAAGCCCATCCGTTGATGCATGACGTACAGCGCCGTCGAGGTCGCATCGCCGGCCGTGAAGTAGATGGGGAATAGAACCTCAGGACGTGTCCAGTGCTGGCCGTCTTTGGAGTGGGTCCACATCGTGGCGCCCGGCGGAAGGTGCTCGCCGAACGGGTTCGTCAGATACTGGCCATAGAACTGGTTGTTCGCGTAGGCCAGCATCGGTGCGTGATTGTACGTCCAGCCCAGGCCGTCGGACCACTCGGGATGCGTTCGGTTCGCGCGCAGAACCTGATAATTCTGCGTGCCAATGGCCACACGCATTTGGCCATCGTGGTATCCGTCCGTATAGCCGCTGTTGGACGTCTTATTGGCGCCGATGTAGCGGACCGGCTCATCTTCTTTTCCGGGCGCAGCCTGAGCTACCACAGGCCATAGTGACATGAGGAGAATGGAACTAACGAGAATGTCGCTGCTTCTTGTCATACGTGAACCTCGATCGTACAATAGTTTTATGAAGACTGCATTGATGATACTGATGATCGTGGGTTCCCTTCAAGCCTCAACCTGGGCGCAAGTTTCGCCCGCTGCGCCGATTCGGGTGGATGTGAGCGGCAGTTTCGGACGCAATGATACCGGGGCGCCCTTCTGGCAGGAGTGGCAGGTACCCAACGGCCGGGCGGCGAAACGCACGATCCAGGGTATCACGATCACGCTGCGGCAGGGGGGGGCCGAAGGTGAGGCGTTGCAGGGGCAGTGGTCCAAGAAGGGGCTCGCCGACGGGGCCTCAATGGCGTGCGACGGCGTCACCGCGACCACCGGCTCGATCGAGATTGTTCTGGAGGGCCTCAAACCCGGCCCGCACACGCTGGTAACGTATCACAACTCAATTGGGGGCAAGGTGCCCGATCCGTATTCTGTCTCAGTGGACTCCCAACCCACGATTCGCAGCGTTGTGCCCTCCGATCAGGTGAGTCGCGATGAAGACGCCGCGAGCGCGTTCGTTGCATTCGAGGCCAAGGTAAATCAGCCCGCAGTGGTACGCATCGAGTCTGCCGATACCACCAAATCCAACAGTATCATCCTCAATGGCTTCGAGATCGACGCCCAGGATCCCAAACGTCAGGCAAGCCATGCCATGCCGGCACATGGCAATCTGCACGCCGACGGCGACCGGGGCGGCGTTGAACTGAGCTGGACGCCGGCCGCCGGTGCGGCTCGTCATCGTGTGTATCTCGCGTCGGACCGCGATCCCGTTGCTGCCGCCGAGGCGATCCGGACGGCGGATCCGAACTCGAAACTGCTGGTCGCCACGGTTGAATCCCCGCGCTACCGTGCAGATATCGCAGACAATGACAGTCTGTTGACCTACTGCTGGCGTGTGGACGAAGTCGATGCCAATGGTTTAGCCACGCCGGGCGATGTGTGGAGCTTCCGCGTGCGTCATCTGGCGTTTCCCGGCGCCGAGGGCTATGGACGGTTTGCCATCGGTGGGCGCGCGGGACGCGTTTATCATGTCACCAATCTCAACGACAGAGGCCCGGGGAGTCTGCGGGAAGCGGTGGAGGCGAATGAGCCTCGCACTGTGGTCTTCGATGTCAGTGGGTTGATTACGCTCAAGAGCAAGCTGGTCTTCAGAAATCCGTTTCTCACTGTGGCGGGGCAGACGGCGCCCGGTAAGGGAATCTGCATTCGCAACTACACGTTCGGCGGGTATGGCGCTCGCGATACCATCGTGCGCTACATGCGTCTCCGCCTGGGCAATCTGGCCGGCATAACGATGGATGGCATGGGTTTGGCCAGTTGCGACCACTGCATCATTGACCATTGCTCCATCAGTTGGACGCAGGATGAGGCGTTCAGCTCGCGCGGGGCTCTCAATATCACGCTGCAGCGATCACTCCTCTCCGAGGCGTTGAATGTAGCCGGTCACGCCAACTACGCTCCCGGCACCGCCCACGGCTACGCGGCCAGTATCGGGGGCAATATCGGCAGTTTCCACCACAATCTGCTCGCCCACTGCTCGGGGCGCAATTGGAGCCTCGCGGGCGGAGCAGACAAGGCGAGCAGACATATAGGCCGCCTCGACCTCCGCAATAACGTCGTCTACAACTGGGGCACGCGCACCACCGACGGTGGCGCCAAAGAGGTGCAGTTCGTCAACAACTACTACAAGCCCGGCCCCGCCTCCACGAAAATGACCTATCTCACTCCGCAGTTCGAGAATCCTGCCTTCGGTCCCCAGCAGTACTACGTGGAAGGCAACATCGTGCAGGGGGTCTCGGAACCCGAGGGCCCCAAGGGACCTTTTGCCGGGATGAAACCGCAGGGCAGCCAGGAGGCCCCGGTGACTGTGGACAGCCCGTTCTTCCCCCACTATGTCACGACGCAATCCGCCAAGGACGCGTACGAGAGCGTACTGGCGGATGTGGGCTGCAATGTGCCGATGCTCGATGACCACGACAAACGTGTGATCGACGAGACACGGAAGGGGACTACGACGTACAAGGGAAGCAAGACCGGATTTGCCGGGCTGCCGGATAATCAGGCGGACGTAGGCGGCTGGGAGGATTATCCCGAAGTCAAGCGTCCGGCCGACTGGGACACCGATGGCGATGGCCTCCCCCACGTGTGGGAGAAGCAGCACGGACTGAATCCCGACAGTCCCGCGGACGGCGCCGCCGACACCAACGGCGACGGTTACACGAATCTGGAGGAGTACCTCAACTGGCTCGCCGCGGGGAACAAGCTTCCGTGATCACGCGGTGAACGTGCTGGTGAACTGATACTGTCCGGAGGGCACGTCGTAGACAGCGAAGGGGCCTTCTCGGCCGACGCGCGTGATTCCCGCAACGTTCTGAATCTGCAGGCCACCTTCCAGGATGAGAGTACCTTCGTCACTTGGCACATAGACACGCGCCTGTGCATTAGTCGGGATTCTGATCCTGAGGGTAAGCTGGTTTTCCTGCCACTGCCACCGGCTCTCGATGGTTCCCTGGATGGAATCATAGGACGCTTGCGCGTATTTCAGCTGGCGGCTCGGATAAGGCCGGATCAGGAATCGCTTGAAGCCGTTTACTTCAGGGTCGAGCTCGATGCCTGCGACACATCGATACAGCCACTCGCCGACGGAGCCCAGCGAATAGTGGTTGAACGAATTCATGAGCGGGTTGAAGAACCCGTTCTTCTCCGTCCACCCGTTCCAGCGCTCCCATATCGTGGTCGCGCCATGCAGCACCGGGTAGAGCCAGCCCGGATAGGTTTCCTGCAGCAGGAGGCGGTAGGCGACATCGGCCCGGCCGGCGAGCGTGAGCTGCGGGTTGAGGTGGCTGATCCCGATGAAACCGGTGCTGAGGTGCCAGTCGAGGTCGCTGATGTTGGCGACGAGATGCTCGGCGGCCCGCCCGCGCACCTCCGGCGGGAGCAGGTCCATCGCGAGCGCGAGCAGGTAGGCGGTCTGCGTCTCCACGGTCAGGCGACCGTCGGCGAGCAGGTAGTGTTGCTGGAACGCGCCGCGCACCTTCTCGAACATCGCCTGGAAACGCGCCGCCTCGGTCTCACGCTCGAGCGCGCGGGCCATCCGCGCCAGCTTCGCCGCGTCGTCGGCCCAGTACGCGGTGGCGAGCAGGTTTTTCATCGGCGAGTGCGTGCGGAACTCGCGGTCGGAAGGGATGCACAGCCAGTCGCCGTAGTTGTTCGAGAGCTCGCGGATCCGGTGGCCGTCGGGGTTGGTGCGCTCCAGCCAGTCGAGCCAGGCCACCATGGCGTCCCAATGGCGTTCGACGATGCGCCGGTCGCCGTAGACCCGCCAGAGCGTGTAGGGAATGATCACCCCGCCATCGGCCCAGCCCGCCCCGCCGCCTAGCTGGTCGAGGCCGACGAAATTCCGGTCCTCGCGCAGGCGCGGCGCCGTGTCGGGGAAAATCCCCTCGGGCGTCTGCGCGTCCTCGATGTCGGTCATCCATTTCGTGAAGAAGGCAGCCACGTCCATGTTGTACGTCGCGGTGCGCAGGAAGACCTGGGCGTCGCCCATCCAGCCCAGACGCTCGTCGCGCTGGGGGCAATCAGTGGGAACGCTCAGGAAGTTGTCCTTCTGGCTCCAGAGGCCATTGAGCCAGAGGCGATTGACGCCCGGATGTGAACACTCGAACTGCCCCGCGGGCTTCGTGCCGGAGCGAACCACGCACGCTGTGACAGCATCGCCTTCCGGCGCGTTCGGCAGCCCCGTCAGCTCGACATACTGAAAACCATGGAAGGTGAAGCGCGGCTCCCAGATTTCCTGACCCTGGCCTCGCAATACGTAGACATCCGTGGCCTTGGCGCGGCGCAGGTTCTCCGTGTAGAGCGTGCCATCGGGATTGAGCCGTTCGCCGTGACGCAACGTCACTTGGGTGCCCACCGGTCCGCTGACGCGCAGCCGGACCCAGCCGCTGATATTCTGCCCCAGGTCGTAGATGAAGACGCCCGGCTGGATCTCTCGTCGGGAAATCGGAGCGAGCGTCTCGGTCTTGCACACGGGTTCCGACCGTTGCGCCACCAGGACAGCATTCGGAGGCTCTACCTCAACCGCACCGGACCATCCGCTGTCGTCGTACTCCGCCTTGTCCCATCCCGTCAGTTCGTGTCGGGCATCGTACGTCTCGCCCATCATGAAATCCGAGAACAGAATGGGCCCGGCCGAACACCGCCAGGAACGATCCGTGACGACAGTGTGACGAACGCCATCCTTGAACTCGATCTCCAGTTGCAGAAGGAGACTGCTCTGCAGTCCGTACCGGCCGCGTGTTTCCTGCCAGCCGACGTAGCCGCTGTACCAGCCATCGCCCAGGACGACGCCGAGGACGTTCTCACCTTTCTTGATAAGATCCGTCACGTCATAGGTGCGGTAATGAATCCGTTTGTCGTAGTCAGTCCACTCGGGGGCGAACATGTCATGGGTCACAGCATGACCGTTGAGGTGCAGGTCGATCAACCCGCGCGCACTGGCGTAGAGCGTGGCCCGTTTTGCGGGGCCGTCGAACGTGAACTGCCTCCGCAGCCAAGGCGGTGTCCCGGGTTCGGTGAGCGTCGGTTGGACGGCATGCGGAGCACGTTTCAGATAGTCCGGGTGTGCCGCGATCCAGCGAGCCTTCCAGTCGTCCGGCTGGAGCAATCCCATGGTCCAGAAAGCCACCGCAGACACGGAGGTGGCACCCTGGTCGTCCCAAATGCGGACCTGCCAGTAGCACATCATGCGGGAGCTGAGGGCAGTGCCGGCATACTCCACCTGTGAGGTGCGGTCATCCTCCACTCGTCCGCTGTCCCACAAGTCGGCTTCGCCGCGCGTCAACTGCGCCGCCGTAGAAGCTACCTGTATGCGCCGGGCCACTTGTCGCGTGCCCCGGCGATCCGATTCAATCACCCAGCTCAAGCACGGTTTGACCTCATCGAGGCCCAACGGATCGACGAGATACTCACAGCGAAGATGTGAGATAGTCAACATAGGATTCTGCTCCGTCGATCGCGTGCGCCACCGGCTGTGCAGACGCAAGATCTTGCGTCTCTACGCGCGGGCACGCTCAGCTTCGATCTGCTCCAGTGTCTTGCCCGAAGTATTGGGCATCCCGAAGAACCCGACGACACCGCTGACCACCAGGAAGGCGCTCAAGATGAATGCGAGCATCGTGAAGTTCGGATTCTTGTCATCGATCAGCATTGGCGCGATAAAGCTCCAGACACCCAGCAGCGTGCGCGCGGCGCCAAAGGTAATCCCCTGCGCGGTGCCGCGCTGCATGGTGGGGAAGAGCTCCTGGCTGAAGACCTTGTAGAAGGCCTCGCCGGCCAGGGCGGCGCCGGTGCCGTACATGATGGTGTTGGCGAGGACCGTCGGGATCGTATACGGAACGAACATCAGCATCCCCCAGGCGGTGATCTGGACGATCGACCCGATCCCCCACAGCCACTTGCGGGCGCGGAAGCTGCGGTCCGAGAAGGGCATGAAGATGAAGACGGTTGCGATCATGGTGCAGAGAAACGAGAGGCTCGCCAGGCCGGTGCTCACGGCCTGCGTCTTGGTCGAACTGGCCTGCTGCCCGCCCAGCAGAACGCTGTTGAAGTAGGAAGCAAAGGCGCCGTTGGTCCCGGCGGTGAGATTCCAAAAGAGGTAGATCGTGCCGGTCCAGAGCATGGCGCGGATATTGGCCGGGGTGAAGAGGGCAACCATCTGCTGCTTGGCGGAAGCGGAGGCGGCTTTCCACCGGGCCGATTCAGCCAGGCCACGCCGCAGCGCCCACGTGACAAGAGCAACGACGAACAGGTGCAGAAAGAGAATGCGGATTCCCCACATGCCCAGCGGCGCCACGGCCATCGCCAGCCACAGCACGACCGACGGCCCAAGACACCATGCCACCTGCGTAAAACCGAGCAATTTGCCGCGGGCCTTGGCCGGGGCAAATTCGCCGACCAGCGCCAGCGACGTCGGAACGTCCGCGCCTACGGCCAAGCCGACGATGAAGGTGCCGATAAAAAGCATGGTGGCATTGACACCACAGGCAATGCAGAGGATACCGGCCGCATACACCAGCAGGTCCCACTGGTAGATGCGCTTGCGCCCGAGCTTGTCGCCCAGCCACCCACCGACAAACGCCCCCAGGGCACAGCCGATGGCATTAGGACCGATGGCCTGAATGGCACCAACATTGCCTCGAGTCAAACCGAATTCCTGCTTGAACATCGTCAGGCTTGCACCCAAAGCGACGATCGAGCCGGCGTCGAGGTACGAGGCCATGCCGGCCAGGGCCGACCATTTCCATTGCTGGCGGGTGACGGCACCGGTTTCAACTGCGGGCATGGCGGCACTCTTGGAGGGGGATGTTGGGGTTGGATCACTCATAGGCATACCTCAGCGCATGGGCCACCGGATGGTCACACCCGTGTTTCGGAGTCGAATTCCGTTCAGTGGTCATGGGGGAAATCACACTGCAAAATTCCACTGTTGTCAACGGCAAACTGATATACTACAGTATGGTCATGAATATAGTGAAGTCATACAGGGGCGTGGTCGTGCCGATGGTGACGCCGTTCACGCCGAATGGAGAGGTCGATTCGATTGCTGCGGCCCGCATCGCGGATTCGCTTGCGGCTGCGGGTGCTTCGGTGTTCGTCCTGGGGACTACCGGCGAAGCGCCGTCCATCGCCCCGGCGGAACGGGCAAGACTCGTGGAGGCTGCGGTCCGCGCCAACGCCGGCAGAACCATGGTCTATGCGGGCATATCTGACAATTCCGCCGCCGTGTCCGTTGATCTGGCGAAGCGTTTTGCGGATTTAGGCGCGCAGGTATGCGTTTCGCACGTGCCCTATTTCTTCCCCCTGGATGAGGAGTCGATACTTCGCTATTTCGAATCCCTTGCCGACCGAATCCCCATCCCGCTGATGCTGTACAACATGCCCAGCTTGTGCAAGATGTCTCTTCCGCTAAGCGTGCTCGAGACGCTCAGCCATCATTCCAACATCGTAGGCCTCAAAGACTCTGCGAACGATACACAGCGTCTTAAAGAAGCCACGGCCATGTGGAAGGGCCGCACGGATTTTGCCCATCTGACCGGCTGTGCGGCCTTGTCGGTGATGGGATTGTCGTGGGGGTCCGACGGGATCGTTCCGAGTGCGGCGAATCTGGCGCCGGAGTTGTTCTGTCAACTCTACGATTCTGCGTGCAACGGCAATCTTGAGGTTGCCGAGAGACTACAGGCCCGCGCCGACTGTCTCGGCCAGATGTACACGAAAGGGCGGTTGCTGGGCCAATCGCTTTCTGTTTTGAAGGCGATGATGCACGTCATCGGTCTGTGCGAGCCTCATATGCTGCCTCCGCTTCAAGCTCTGACCGCTGACCAGATTCGAGACGTCCGCAACCAGTTGCCCATCATGGAGGCATTGATCCGTCAGCCATGAGCGCGCTCAAGCCTGTTATCGGAATCACCATGGGCGATCCTTCCGGCATCGGCCCGGAGATTGCCGTCAAGGCCCTGAGCTGCGAGAAGGTAAGAGAATGGTGTCGGCCGCTGTTAGTGGGTGATGCGCGGGCGATTGCGCGAGCCGCGGCTGATGCAGGTCTCGATCCCAGAACGATCGACATGCTCGAGCCGGAAGGTTGCTGCGTACAGGGCCAGACGTACGGCAAAGTCTCGGCGGAGGCCGGACACGCGGCGTTTCTCGCTATCGAGAAGGCGATCAAAATGGCCCTCGCGGGTCAGATCGCGGCCGTCGTGACGGGGCCGATTCACAAGGAAGCGATTCGGGCGGCGGGGCATCCATTCCCCGGTCACACGGAGATCTTCGCCCACTACACAGGCGTGAAAGACTACGCCATGTTACTTGTGTATGGCGATTTGCGTGTCATTCATGTGACCACGCACGTGTCGCTGTCTCAGGTTCCCAGCCTCGTTACCAAGGCCAGGGTTTTGAAAGTGATCGAATTGGCGCACGAGGCGTGCCGAGGACTCGGCATGGAAAAGCCGCGCATCGGTGTAGCCGGACTGAATCCTCATGCCAGCGACGGTGGATTGTTCGGATCGGAGGAACAGCAGCAGATCGCACCGGCTGTCGAAGCTGCACGGGCGCTCGGAATACTCGCGGAAGGACCGATACCTCCCGACACGCTGTTTCCGAAGGCGGTCGGAGGCTGGTTCGACGTGTGCGTCGCCATGTACCACGATCAGGGACATATTCCTCTGAAAGTCATGGGCTTCACCTGGGATCGCCTGAACAACCGGTGGAGTTCGGTCAATGGTGTCAACATCACACTGGGCCTGCCGATCATCCGAACATCGGTGGATCATGGGACGGCGTTCGACATCGCTGGCAAGGGAATAGCATCGCCCGACAGCATGATCCATGCAATCGAATACGCCGCAAGGCTGGTGATGGCGAAAACACAATGATCGCGGCGATAGCGGACGATGTCACAGGTGCTGCGGAGATCGCCGGAATCGCCTGGCGCTACGGCCTCAAGGCACAGGTGTGTACGGTTTTTGACGCCAGCTCGGACGCTGATCTGGTCGTCATCGACACGGATACGCGTAGTGCGACTCCCGCCGCCGCTCGGCGGGCTATGGAGGAAACGGCTCTCCGTCTGCAATCTGCCGGGGTATCCTGCTGCTACAAGAAAGTGGATTCTGTTCTGCGCGGAAACGTCGCCGTCGAGTTGGAGACGCTTGCTCGCGTTCTGCACAAATCCCGAATCATCCTGGCCCCGGCAAATCCATCGAAAGGGCGAGTCATCGCAGAGGGTCGGTACCTGATCAATCGTGTACCTCTGCATCAAACGGAATTCGCTAATGATCCCGAGCATCCGGCTCGATCCTGTCTTGTGGCGGATCTGCTGCACGCCCCCACTTCGTGTTCTGTGCGTGTTCTAAAGCGGTCCTCGTACACCGGCACAGAAGATGGTGTGATTGTGGCGGAGACGCAGACGCCTGCCGATCTGGCGCAGTGGGCCGACTGCGTAGACGAAGGGACCTTGGCCGCGGGGGGCTCGGAATTCTTCAGGGCTATTCTCGAAAGACGGTTTCCCGCGGGAGTCTCCGAGACACTCGTATCGCAGGCAGGGCCGAAATGGTTCGTATGCGGCAGTGGATCCGCGTCCTCGTGCCAAGCCCTCGCCGTGGCGCGCAACTCGGGCCTGCTCGTGTGCCCCATGCCCGAGGCCTCGTTCCAGGATCCGCTGGCCGGCGAATCCTTGACGGCGCAGTGGGCCGATCATACAGTGTCGGCACTGGCCGCACACGGATGTGCCATCTCCGTGATCGATCGTCCGGTGAAGGCCGACGCCCGTTTGGCTCTGGGCCTCAGGACGTGCATGGCCGGGCTGGTGCAGCAGGTGGTCGGCCGAACGAGGATTCAGGAGTTGTTCATTGAGGGCGGCGCCACTGCCAGGACCATTCTCGATCGCATGGGCTGGAACACGCTCGACGTGCTGGGTGAGTATGGGTTGGGAGTCGTACGTTTGGCCGTGCGCGGAAAACAGAGCCAGATCATTACTCTGAAGCCCGGCAGCTATCCTTGGCCCGACGGTGTGTGGTGCCGCGGCTCGGGATCGGCATAAGGCAGTAGATTGACAATAGGAAGGTCGCATCATGCCCAAAGGTTTGCATCCGATAGACTACGTGGTGATCCTGGCGTACTTGGGTGGTATTTTCTACATCAGTTTCGCCCTTTCCCGGAAACAGAAATCGACGGAAGCCTATTTTACCGCGAACCGGTCCATTCCTGCCTGGGCTCTGGCGATGTCTCTGATGGCGACGATTGTCAGCACCGTCACTTTTCTCGCCTACCCCGGCCATGGCTATTCGGGTAACTGGATCCTCCTGGTTCAGGGACTGATGGTGCCGATTGTGCTGCTGGCCATCGTCTGGTTCATCGTGCCCATGTACCGGCAGGTCATCCGGCTCAGCGCCTACGAGTACTTTGAACGAAGATTCGGGTATTTTGCCCGCCTGTACAGTTCGCTGGCCTTTCTCATGGCACACTTCACCAAGATGGGCTCGGCACTCTACCTCCTGGCTATTCCGCTGACGTCGATGATCGGTCTGGATCATCCGTATGTCATGATCGTGGGATTGGGCATCGCCGCCGTTATCTATACGCTTCTGGGAGGGATCGAGGCGGTGATCTGGACGGATTGCCTACAGGGGACCGTCCTTCTGGGCGGGGGGTTGGTGTCCGCCGGGGTGCTGCTCTTTGGATCGGGGCAAGGGCCAGTGGCGGTCGTGCAGACGGCGTGGGAAAGCGGCAAAATGAGCATGGGACCCTATGATCTGAACTTCGCCCGCCTGACATTCGTGGTAATGGTGATCAACGGCATTTTCTATGCGTTGCAGAAGTACAGCACGGATCAGACCGTTGTCCAACGCTTCCTGTTGGCCAAGTCCGACCGCAGCGCCATCCGGGCCGCGATCATGGGTATCGCGCTATGCGTGGGGGTGTGGGTCCTCTTTATGTTCATCGGTACCCTCTTGTGGGCCTACTATCGCATGCCGGGCCATGAACTTCCCGCGGGCATCGCCGGCGACAAAGTGTTCCCGTACTTCATCATGCACCAACTGCCCATAGGCGTGAAAGGTCTTATCCTGACCGCGCTGATCGCAGCGGGGATGTCTATCATGGACTCAGACATGAACAGCCTGGCGGCCGTTGGTGTCGAGGACTATTACCGGCGCATCCGTCCTCACGCCACGGACAGGCAGTGTCTCCGGATGGGGCGGATCCTGGTCGTGGCCAGCGGACTCACCGCGACCGGTATCGCGTGCCTGTACATTCACTTGGGAGGCGAAGCCATACTTGGGACTATTTTTAAGCTATACGCCATATTCTCAGGAGGTATTGCAGGTCTGTTTGCTCTTGGGTTCTTCACTACCCGCGCCAATCGCAGGGGCTTGATCGTGGGCGTCGTAGCATGCGTCTTGTTCACAGCTTACGCGGTCCTGACCTCGCAGAAGTTCGCCCTCGTAGGGCCTCAGAAGCAACTGCTCCTTGACCTGGGCCGGTTCAACTTTCCGCATCATGAATACATGCTGGGTGTATACAGCCACCTCGTGCTCTTTGGTGTCGGGTACTTGGCGAGCTTCCTCTTTCCCCCGGATCGGGACGTCCGGCACCTGACGCTCTACGGGTGGCTGTCCCGCCGTCGTACCGAAGGGGTAGCTGCGGTGAAGGCGTAGTCTTGTCGCCGACCCTGCGATAGGGTACTATGGTGGACCTGAACGGATGCAATGTCGGGTAGCTGGATTCTCGGGTCTATGACGTGGCGTTTCAGACATCTCAGGTGTGACTGGCAGTCATGAAAAAGGCATCCTCTTCTTACCCAGTGGATATCGTGTTGGCCCCGGAGTGGTGGCATCGCCACGTCGGGATCAGCTTCGACCGGGATTTCTTCTTCCATCCCGCCCGGCGTGTGGAAGAAGAGGCGAAGATGGAATGCGTGCTGTACGATCGCTGGGGACAGCACGGCCTGGGCTCCCGCCAGTCGCGTCCCGAGATCGGGCCCGTCCACCTGGCGTCCGGGTACCTCCTCCAGGAAATGCTGGGCTGTCAGATCGAGTATCGTGACGGCCACCCGCCGCAGATCATCTGTGCCCAGCAGGAAAGACTGCACGTCGATCCGGAGGCCGCCTTTGCCAGTGATGCGTTCAAGGCATTTGCCCGGATGTGCGACCAGCTCCAACAGACTCATGGCTATCTGACGGGCGATGTCAATTTCGCCGGGATTCTGAATATTGCGCTCGATCTGCGGGGGCAGGACCTCTTCGTCGATTTTTACACGGACCCGGATCATATCAAGCAGCAGTTCGCCAACATCGCCCAGGTCATCACGCGGTTCGTGGACTTCGTGATAGCCAGAACGGGAACCAGCTCGATTTCTGTGAATCGGAATGTCCGCAATCTGCGCGACCCGGTCGTGCTTCATTCCGAGTGCACGCACACGATGATCTCCGAGAAGCACTATGAGGAGTTCCTTCTGAAGTACGATGTCGAGTGGAGTCGGCGCTACAAAGCGTTCGGCGTCCATTACTGCGGACCGGATCCCCACCGGTATGCCAAATCGTATGCGAAGATTCCGAGATTGTACTTCGTAGACGTGGGGGCGGGCGGTGATGCCCGTGTCTTGCGGGACCATCTGCCCCAGACTTTCCTGAACATGCGTCTGGACCCGGTAAGGCTGCGGGAGGAGACACCCGAGCAAATTCGCCAGATCGTACACGATCTGGCCGAGGCCTCGCGGAAGCCAACGCTCACCGGCATTTGTTGCATCAACATGGATGACACGGTTTCCGATCCGCAGATCGGTGCCATCTTCGATGCCGTTAGCGAATTGCGGCGGGACCAGGGAGGCTGAGGCGTGCCAACATACTTCAGAACCCTGGATTGGATTGTCCTGATTGCCTATTTTGTTGGCACGATGTGCCTGGGCTTTGCATTCTACAGAAGGAGCCGCAGCGCCGAGGGATTCACCGCGGCGGGGCGGTCTCTGCCGGGCTGGGTGTGCGGCCTGTCCATTCTTGCCACGTACGTGAGCAGCATCAGTTTCCTGGCTTTGCCGGGCAAGTCGTACGCCTCCAACTGGAACCCCTTTGTGTTCAGCCTTTCCATACCTATCGCGGCGTGGCTGGCGGTCCGATACTTCATGCCGTACTACCGCAGCACGGGCGACACCTCCGCCTACGCTCATCTGGAACGCCGTTTCGGCCCCTGGGCTCGCGCGTACGCCAGTTTCTTCTTCGTCCTTACGCAACTGGCGCGGATAGGCGTCGTCACGTACCTTATGGCTATGCCTTTGTGCGTCCTGCTTCAGAAGGACATTCAATGGATCATCATCGTGACCGGGCTCTCCGTCACGCTCTATTCTTTCGTGGGTGGAATCCTGGCGGTCATCTGGACGGACTGCCTGCAGGCCATCGTGTTCATGGTTGGAGCGGCTCTGTGCTCCCTTCTCATTCTCTTCAACATGCCCCAAGGGCCTGGGCAAGTCTTTCAGATTGCCTCGGAACACAACAAATTCTCGTTGGGAAGCTTCGGCCCGTCGCTGGCGGAATCGACGTTCTGGGTGGTTCTCGTCTATGGCATCGTGATCAATCTTCAGAACTTCGGTATCGACCAGGGCTACATCCAGCGCTATATCGCCTCCAAGTCGGACCGCGAGGCCCGCAAGAGCATCTGGATCGGCGCCCTGCTGTACCTCCCGCTGTCCGCCATGTTCTTCTTCATCGGGACGCAGTTATTCGCGTTCTACACGGTGCACCCCGATCACCGGCAGGAAGCCCGGGAGATGGTGGCGACGCAGAAGTTGATGTATGAAGGAATCGACTTGAAAACGCCGGATTTCGCTCGGCAGCGTGAGCTGAAAGCGGCATCTCTGAGCGATCAGGAGATCGGCGACGGCGTATTTCCGCACTTCATCGGCCGGATGCTCCCGCCCGGCGTCACGGGGCTGCTCATCGCAGCGATTTTCGCCGCCGGTATGAGTACGATCGCGACGAGTTTGAACTCCTCCGCCACGCTGCTCGTCACAGATTGGTACGTGCGTTTCTTCCGCCCCGACGCGGACGAGAAACGCACGATGGTCGCGCTGTATACCGCGACCATCATCTGGGGCATTCTGGGCACAGGTATTGCTCTGCTGCTGACCCGAACCTCCGGGAGCATTCTGGATATTTGGTGGACGCTGGCGGGTATTCTGGGCGGTGGCATGATCGGCCTGTTCCTGCTGGGCATGATCAGCAGAAAGGCCCGGAATCCTGTGGCCATAACGAGTGTAATTCTGGGCGCGTCAATTATGGCCTTGATGACGCTGACGAAAGGGTGCGGGGGACGCCTCAACAGTTTCTTGATCCCGGTCTTCGGAACCCTTGCGATCCTCCTGTCTGGCATCATACTCACGGCCTTAGTGAACCGTTATAGGGACAACACATGAAAACGATCGAAAAGAACATCACGTTTGGCGTCATTGTCGGTACACGGGGATTCTTCAATCCCAAATTGGCCCAGCAGGGCCGAGTGCAGCTCGAAACGCAATTGGCCGATCTCGGCTATGATCAGGTGATCCTGCCGGCCGAGGCGACGGAACATGGCGCCATCGAAACGCTCGCCCACGCCCAGAAATGCGCGAAGCTGTTCGACAGTCGCCGCCAGGACATCGACGGCGTTATCGTGGTCCTGCCCAACTTCGGCGATGAACTGGGCGTCGTGCAGACGCTCGACCTGGCCAAGCTGAACGTTCCCGTCCTCGTCCAGGCGTGCAACGACCAGCCGGACGCCCTGGATATATCTGGCCGGCGGGACGCCTTCTGTGGCAAGATCTCCGTCTGCAACAATCTCTATCACTATGGTATCC
This sequence comes from uncultured Pirellulales bacterium, assembly GCA_964421295.1. Taxonomy (GTDB): domain Bacteria; phylum Planctomycetota; class Phycisphaerae; order Sedimentisphaerales; family Anaerobacaceae; genus PLanc-01. Next base: position 16,104 of record CAYQXM010000003.1, on the reverse strand, counting down.
CGTTTACCGATACTGCCCAGCACACGTGTGACATCGAGAGTGACAGATTCGCCGCGGACATCGATTTCTTTGCCCGGGTGTGCCGGGTCGTGCGCGGCCTGCGTTCGGCGCGTATTGGCGCGATCGGTGCCCGGCCGGCGGCGTTTCAGACCGTGCGATACAGTGAGAAGCTCCTGCAGAAGTCAGGCATCACCGTGGTCCCGGTGGATATGTCCGACATCTTCGCCCGGGCGCATGCTTGCGACGATCACGCGGGCAGCGTGCAGGATAAGCTCGCCGAAATCCGCGCGTACGGGACCATCCCGGCCGAGGTTCCGAACGAACACATCCTGCGGCAGGCCAAGCTGTCCGTTGCCATCGACGAGTGGATGGCCGAGAACGAGTGCGACGCCAGCGCAGTGCAGTGCTGGACGAGTGTGCAGAAGAACTATGGCAATGCGGCGTGCCTGTCGATGAGCCTCATGGGCGAGCAGCGGCTGCCCAGCGCGTGCGAGGTGGACGTGGCCGGGGCCGTGTCGATGTACGCCTTGCTGCTGGCCTCGGATGAAGTCCCGGGTTTTCTGGACTGGAACAACAACTACGGCTACGAGGCGGACAAGTGTGTCTGTACCCATTGCAGCAACTTCCCCAAGAGTTTCATGGGTCAGGAGATCGAAATCTCGCCGCTGGATCTTCTGGGCAAAACCCTGGGCCGCGCGAACTGCTTCGGCGCTATCAAGGGACATGTCGCCGCGGGGGACATGACGTTCTTCCGGATCTCGACCGACGACTCCGCAGGCAGAATCAGGGCCTACGTCGGCGAAGGCCGGTTTACGGACGATCCATTCGGCATGGATGGCGGCATCGCGGTCTGCGAGGTGGCGCGGCTGCGGAAGCTGCTGGCCCACATCTGCCGGAACGGCTTCGAGCATCACGTGGCCATGGCGCGGACGCACTGTGCGTCCGTGCTGGAGGAAGCCGCATCGCGCTACCTGGGCTGGGACCTCTACCGCCACGAGTGAGACGCCATGACGGATGCTGAACTCAAGATCAAGTCGATCCAGTACCGGATGCGGCTGCTGCAGTGCGTCAAGAAGGCCAAGGCCGGGCATACCGGCGGAGATCTGTCCTGCGTGGACATTCTGAACGTTCTGTACCATCGGATTCTGAACGTCTCACCAGCCAACCCCACGAACCCGGTTCGCGACCGATATATCCAAAGCAAGGGACATTCCGTGGAAGCCCTGTACGTCGTGCTGGCAGACAAAGGCTTCTTTCCCGAAGCGGACCTGGAAACGTTATGCCAGTACAATTCGCGCTACGTGGGTCACCCGACGCGCAAGATTCCCGGCATCGAACACAACACCGGGGGACTGGGACACGGTCTGGCTTTCGCCACGGGGGTGGCCTTGAGCGCCAAGAAGGATCACGCCCAGTATCGTGCCTTCGTCCTGCTGGGTGACGGCGAACTGGTGGAGGGCTCGAATTGGGAGTCGATGCTGGCGGCAGCGCACTATCATCTCGATAATCTGACGGCCATCGTGGACCGCAACCAGTTGCAGATCAGCGGCCCTACGGAGGCGGTCTGTGCGTTGGAGTGCCTTGCCGATAAGTTCCGTTCGTTCGGCTGGGCCGTGCGCGAGGTGGATGGCCATGATGTCGTCGCGCTGTCCAAGGTTCTGGCCGGCGTTCCCTTCGAGCCGGGCAAGCCCAGCATCGTGATCGCGCACACGGTCAAGGGCAAAGGCGTCAGTTTCATGGAGAACAACGCCAAATGGCATCACGGTGTGCCCAGCGATGAGCAGTACGAGCAGGCCCAGCGGGAATTGGCCGCGGCTCTGAAGGAGGTGCAGGGATGAGTTTTGAACCCGGCATCGAATTGGGCAAGGCCAACATTGAGGTGTTCTCCGAGATTCTGCTGGAGCTGGCGCGGGCCGACAAGAACGTTCTGGTCGTCACCAGTGACTCCCGCGGTTCCGGCAAGCTGTCCGCTTTTGCCGCGGCGCTCCCGGACCAGATCGTGGAGGTGGGCATTGCCGAGCAGAATCTCGTGGGAGTCGCCGCCGGGCTCGCCTCGACCGGCAAGATCGTCTATGCCGTGTCACCGGCGTGTTTCCTCACCGCGCGGTCGCTGGAGCAGATCAAGAACGACGTGTGCTATTCCGATCATCCAGTCAAGCTGGTCGGCATCAGCGCGGGCGTGAGCTACGGGGCTCTGGGCTCCACCCATCATTCGATCCATGATATCGCGGTCCTGCGCGCCATTCACAACTGTACGATCATCGTGCCGGCTGACAACCTGGAGACGGCGGCGGCGGTCAAGGCTGCCGCGAAGATGACGCATCCCGTGTTCCTCCGCCTGGGCAAGAGCCGGATGTTCCATCTGCACTCGCCCGGGACCGAGTGTGTCATCGGCAAGTCTTTGCTCGTCCGACACGGTGCGGATGTCGCATTGATCGCCGCGGGTGAGACGGTGGTTCATGCTCTCAGTGCCGCGAAAGAGCTGGCGAAGGACGGAGTCTCGGTTCGCGTGATCAGTATGCCTGTAATCAGACCACTGGACACCGAGGCTGTCATCCAGGCCGCCCAGGAGTGTCGGGTGGTGGTGACCGTTGAGGAACACAGTGGCGCGGGCGGTCTGGGCGAGGCCTGTGCCGCCGTGCTGATGCAGGCGGGTTTGCGTGTTGCGTTCAAGATGGTCGCGTTCCCGGATGAGGACACCGTGACGGGGAGCCAGGAGCAGATCTTCGCGCATTACGGCATCTCCGCCGAAGGTCTCGCCCGCACGGTGCGAGCACTGTTGAGGGGAGGCCAGCATGAGTGACGCTTTCATCCTGGCCATCGACCAGGGGACCAGCGGCACCAAGGCCGTTGTGTTTGATCGCGAAGGCCAAATTGTGGCCAAAGCCACGGAACTTCTCGCTTCCTCGTTCCCGTCGCCAGGGTTCGTGGAGCAGGACCCGGACGGTATCTATCGGAACGTGCTGGCGGCGGTGAAAGAATGCCTCAGGGAGTTTGCCACGAATGTCTCGGCTGATCTGACGCGGATCGTCACCTGCGGCATCTCGAACCAACGGGAGACGTTCTGCTTGTGGGAGGAATCCGGGGCGCCTTTGTGTCCCGCCGTCGTGTGGCAGTGCAAGCGTTCCGTGGAAATCTGCAATCGCCTGAAAGACCAGGGGCTCGCCGGCGCGGTGTCCCAACGAACCGGCCTCATCATCGATCCGTACTTCTCCGGCACAAAGCTCATCTGGCTTCATGAGAACAGCCCACGTGTACGCGAAGCAATCGACACGGGTCGAGCGCTGTTCGGCACGGTCGATACGTGGCTGCTCTACAAGCTGACCCAGGGCAAACAGTACCTGACGGACTACACCAACGCCTCGCGCACGCTGTTCTTCAATATCGACAAACTTCAGTGGGACCAGGAGCTCTTGCGGCAGTTCAACCTGCAGAAGATCAGGCTGCCGCAACCAAGACCTTCTTCCTTTTTGTACGGCAGTTCGGATTTCGAGGGCCTGCTTCCCAGACCCATTCCCATTGGGGGCATGATCGGCGATTCCCACGCGGCGGCCTTCGGGGAGGGGTGCTTTTCCTCCGGCATGGCTAAGGCGACTCTGGGGACAGGCTGCTCGATCCTGATGAACACTGGTCCCAAGCGCATTCCGTCCACGCAGGGCATGGTCACGACGATCTGCTGGAGCACGGCGGATCGCGTCGATTATGCGCTGGAAGGCATCATTGTCACCTGCGGCGCCACGATCCAGTGGCTGCGTGACAGCCTAGGCCTCTTTGCCCAGAGCCGGGACACCGAGGCCATGGCCCTGAGTGTGCCGGACGCGCAGGGCGTGTACGTGGTTCCGGCCTTCAGTGGTCTGGGTGCCCCGCACTGGCAGATGGATATGAAGGCCGCGGTTCTGGGATTGACCTTCGGGTGCAACAAGAATCATATCGTACGGGCGGCGCTGGAGTCGATCCCGTATCAGATCAAGGACGTCATTGCGGCGATGGAACGGGACAGCGGTGTCCCTCTGCAGCAGTTGCGCACAGACGGCGGCATCACGGCCAATCGATTCGTCATGCAGTTCCTGGCCGACCTGCTGGCGGCCGAGGTGGTCAACATCGGCATGCAGGACGTCTCCGCCCTGGGGGCGGCGTACCTGGCGGGATTGCCGCAGGGCGTATTCAGTGACATCGACCACATCGCGCGACTCAGCATCACCAAGACATCGTACCGGCCGGGCCGCGAGTCTGCGCGACAGCATGCCGGCGCACTTCATAAAGGTTGGCTCAGGGCCATCGAACAATTGAGGAGCAAGCTATGAACTCATTGGGTGTGAAGGTGCTGTGTGTGTGTCTGACATTACCCGGCGTTCTTGCCGCAGCGGCTGAGATATGGGTGGCGCCGAACGGTTCCGACAAGAATCCCGGGACACAGGACCAGCCGCTGGCGACGGTGCTGATGGCCCAGCGCCAGGCGCGGAACTTGAGACGATTGAACGATCCGTCGGTGAAGGAAGGTGTCCGCATCATTCTGAAAGGGGGCATCTACGAGCTGGCGGAGCCGCTGCTCTTCCGCCCCGAAGACTCCGGCACCCAGGCCAGCCCCACGTTCATAGAGGCCGCACCCAACGAGAGCCCCATCCTGAGCGGGGGTGTTGTGGTGAAAGGTTGGCAGAAGACCTCCGGCGAGATCCGGGGACTGCCCAGAGAGGCTCAGGGCAACATCTGGATTGCCGATGCTCCACGAAACGGAGGACGCGTCGTCGAGTTTCGCCAGATGTGGGTGAACGACAAGAAGGCCGTGCGGGCCAGCACGCTGAATGATGGCGTCCTGCCTCGCATCCTCTCTGTGGACAAGGCGAAACAGGAGATGTGGATCCCCACGCCGGCCCAGGCGATTGCCGGCCCCGGTTGCATGGAGTTCGTAATTCATCAGTGGTGGGCCATCGCGATACTCAGGGTGAAGTCGCTGGAGGCGTCGGGCGGCAAGACACGCGTGACATTCTGCCAGCCGGAAAGCCGCATCGAGTTCGAGCACCCCTGGCCTGCTCCGTTCATCGATGAGAAGAAGGATAAGAACGGCAACTCGGCCTTCTATCTGGTCAACGCCATCGAGCTCTTGAATCAGCCGGGGGAGTGGTTCGAAGACCTCGGTGCCGGCAAGATCTATTATTGGCCCCGGGCGGGTGAGGATTTGAGCCAGGCGCGGGTGATCGTGCCGGTGCTGGAAACGCTGGTTCAGGTGGAGGGGACGCTGGATCGCCCGGTCTCGTTTCTGCATTTCAAAGGAATACGCTTCGAACACACCTCCTGGCTGCGGCCGTCGCAAGCAGGACACGTGCCGCTGCAGGCCGGGATGTACATCCTGGACGCATACAAGTTGCTCACCCCCGGCACACCCGACAAATCGTACCTGGAGAACCAGGCGTGGACAGGTCGTCAGCCGGCGGGGGTCACGGTTCGCGGCGCTGATCACATTGAATTCGAGAGATGCCGCTTCCAGCACATGGCTGCGACCGGCCTGGATTTCGTGCGCGGGACCCACAATGACACGGTGCAGGGTTGTGTGTTTCGTGACATCGGCGGGACCGGCATTCAAGTAGGCTTCTTTGGGGACGCGGCATTTGAGGCCCATCTACCCTATGACCCTGCGGATGCCCGGGAGGTCTGTCAGTTCGAGCGGATCGCCAATAACCTGATCACGGACTGCACGAATGAAGACTGGGGCTGCATCGGTATCAGTGCGGGATACGTCCACGACGTTACGATCGAGCACAATGAGTTGAGCGACCTGAACTACTCGGGGGTTTCCCTCGGGTGGAGTTGGTCGAGAACTCTTTCCGCCACGCATGGCAATAAGGTCATGGCCAATCACATTCACCACTTCGCCAAGAACATGTATGACGTGGGTGGCGTGTACACGTTGTCGCCGCAGCCCGATACCGAGATAAAGGGCAACAGCATTCATGACCTGGCGAAGGCCCCGTATGCCCACGATCCGAATCACTACCAGTACATCTATCTCGATGAGAACTCGTCTTACATTCGCGTGACGGACAACTGGACGGAGAAGGACAAGTTCTTCTCCAATACGCCCGGGCCGGGGAACGAGTGGAAGAACAATGGCCCCGCCGTATCGGAAGAGATCAAGAACCGGGCCGGGCTGGAGCCTGCGTACCGGGATCTGTTAAAGCCATGAAGCAGACGAACAACTATCTTGTCGATTTTCTGGACTTCGACCCCAGGTTCAAAGGGGACGAAATCCTGTGGCGTGCCTGTGCGCCGGCGGATATCCGGGAAACGAATGGGGATGTCACGCTGTCGGTGCCTTTTCAGAAGCAGAAGTGTTCGGCCGGCATGGCGCCGGACCGGGAGACGCCACGCAAGGACTATCAGTTGAAGCTGCGTGCCTATGGCCCGGATATCCTGAGGATCTGCATCGGCTTCGATGTCCCCGACATGGCGGATTCCCCAATGCTGGACATTGCCCCCGGCCTGGAAGTCGAACCTCTCTCAGTCGAGAAGTCGGAGGCGGAATGGGTGGTCAAAGACAACCGGGGCCGACGACGGGCGGTGTTCAATCGCAGGACTCCCCCGATCGATCATTGGAGTGATTTGATTGGCCCGCCGGAGGAGACGCTGGATGTCACGTTCTCTCCGGATGGTGACAAGGCGGTTCCGATCAGTGCGTATGACCAGTTCTTTCCCGCCCGGCACGATGGCCTCGCTCTGGCGTTTGTCGAGAAGAAACGCACCATCGACCGAGCGACAGTCTCGTTCCATGCCGATCCCGATGAAGCATTCGTCGGAACGGGCGAACGATTCGCCAAACTGGACCTGGCGGGGCGAACGGTGCAGCTCGAAAACCAGGATGGCCAGGGGGTGAACAACCGCCGGACGTACAAGAACGTGCCGTTCTTCCTCTCCAGCCGGTTGTATGGACTGTTCCTGCACACCTCCGCCCCCACCAAGTTCTCCTTTGCGGATCATTCGACGCGGTCCGTACAAATTCTGGCGGAGCAGCCTTTGCTGGATGTCTTCCTGATCGGCGGACGCACGGTTGAGGAGATCGTTCGGTGCTATCGGCAACTCACGGGATTCCCCAGCATGCCGCCGCGGTGGAGTTTCGGAACGTGGATGAGTCGCATGACCTACTTCTCGGCGGAGGAAGTCAACGAGATTTGTCATCGCCTGCGCGCGGAGGACTATCCCTGCGACGTGATTCATCTGGACACGGGTTGGTTCAAGACCGACTGGCTGTGCGAGTGGACGTTCAACAAGGAGCGGTTCCCCGATCCGAAGAAGTTCATTGCCGATCTGAAAGCCCGCGGGTTCAGGGTCAGTTTGTGGCAGATGCCCTACATCGCGGCGGCCGCCCAGCAGCACGATGAAGCCGTGCAGAACAAATACATTGGTCCTCTGCGCAAGGCGGTCAAGCAGGGGGGCTCGAATTTCAGCGCCCTGGACTACGCCGGGACAATCGATTTCACGTCCCCTCAGGCGGTGGACTGGTACAAAGGGTTGCTGAGAGAACTTCTCAGGTTGGGTGTGGCCTGCATCAAGACGGACTTCGGTGAGGAAATCCATCTGAACGCCCGGTATCACGGCATGGAGCCTCATCTGCTGCGCAATCTGTATGCCTTGCTCTATCAGAAGGCCGCATACGAGATCACGAAGGAGATGACGGGGGATGGCATCATCTGGGCCCGGGCCGGCTGGGCGGGGTGTCAACGGTATCCGCTCCACTGGGGTGGCGATGCCGCCTGCTCCTGGGATGGGATGGCCGGGTGCCTGAAAGGGGGGCTGCACCTGGGCCTCTCCGGATTTGGCTTCTGGAGTCACGATGTGCCGGGCTTTCATGGCGTACCGAACTTTATGAACTCCGTGATCCCCGACGATCTCTACGTTCGCTGGACGCAGTTCGGCGTCTTTTCCTCGCACATCCGGTATCACGGGACCTCCAAGCGCGAGCCGTATCATTTTCCGAAGATTGCCCCCATCGTCCGACGCTGGCTGAAACTCCGTTATGCACTCATTCCTTACATTCTGGAGCAGAGCCGAAAGGTCACTCAATCGGGATATCCGCTGTTGCAGGCGTTGATCTTCCATCATCCTGAGGACACGTTGTGCTGGCATATTCACGACCAGTATTACTTTGGCGACGATTTTCTGGTCGCTCCTGTCATGAACTCGGCGGGCCAGCGCGATATCTATCTCCCGTTGGGCCGGTGGGTGAATCTGTTCGATGGCTCGGTGGAAACGGGAGGCAAGTGGCTCCGAGGGTACAGCGTGCCTCTCGATGAAATGCCCGTTTGGGTCAGGGCTGGGGCACAAGTACCTGTTTACCCTGTAGCCGTGAGTTGCACCGACGAGATGGATTTGTCGAAAGTAGTGCGAATCGCGTTTGATGAATCCTATCGCGGATTGGACCAGTCCTGCTTGGCAGACTTTCTGTGGCCGGCATGAACACGACGTGGAAAGATAACTGGGAGGAGTCGAAACGACACTACCTCGACTGGTGGCGCGGCAAGGGTCTGGTCATCAGCATGTGGGAGCATTTGCAGGTGGATGGCCCACCCCACGAGATGGTTTCGCCTCCGGCTGCGGCGCAGGGCTGGAATCAGTACTGGTTCGATCCCGCATGGAGGGCGCAGAACCTTCATTACCAGCTTTCCCGGAGTTCCTTCAAGGCCGACATTCTGCCGGTGGCCAACACGCACCTCGGGCCGGGCTCTCTGTCAGCCATTCTGGGAGCGAGTCTGGAGGGCGCCGAAGACACGATCTGGATTAAGCCGAATCCGGAAACGGGGGACGTTATTCGGCTGGAGGAGAGCAATCCCTGGTGGAGGCTTCACCTCGATTTGCTCCGAGCCTGTGCCACGCGGTCACAGGGCAGGTACTACGTTGGATGTCCCGACCTGATGGAAGGCCTCGATGCACTGATAGGTCTGAAGGGCGCCGAGACTGTTCTGATGGATATGGCGCTGCGTCCAGACATCTTGGAGCAACAGCTTCGGGAGATCAATGATATCCACTTCCAGGTATTCGATCGCATCTATGACCTCATTGCTAGGGACGGCGAAATGGCGTTCTGCTATTTCTCGATTTGGGGCCCCGGCAAGGTCTCCAAGCTCCAGTGCGATGTGTCGGTCATGATCTCCGAGCGGGATTTTAGGCGGTTCGCCCAGCCTTTTTTGCGTGAACAATGCCAGCGGATCGATTACACGTTATACCATCTCGACGGAGTCGATGCGATCCGTCATCTGGACGCGGTCCTGGAGATCGAGGAGCTCAACGCCGTCCAATGGACTCCCGGCGTTGGCCAGCCGCAGGGCGGTGACCCGTGTTGGTACGATCTGTATCGGAAGATCCGCAAGGCTGGCAAGTCCGTCATGCCCTGCTGGGTCGAATTGGACGAACTGAAGCCTTTGCTGGATCAGGTTGGAGCCGAGGGGCTGAATGTCCTCATGCATTTCCGGTCAGAAAGAGATATCGACGACGCGGTAGAAATTGCAGACAGGTACAGGTGACTATGCCCGGCATTCACAGCTATCTGAAACCGATCGACTTCGTCATTGTGGCCGTCTATCTGGTGGTGCTCATCGCCATCGGCTTTTGGGTGAGCTTCATCAAGAAGAAGAACTCGGACGAAAACCTCTTCCTGGCCGGACACTCACTGGGCTGGCCCAGCATCGGCCTGAACATGTGGGGTACGAACGTGGGGCCGTCCATGTTGATTGCCTCCGCCAGTGCAGGCTATAGTACGGGAATCGTCGTCGGCAACTTCGGCTGGTATGCTTTTGTCTTCATCTTCCTGCTGGCGGTCGTGTTTGCGCCGCGTTATTTGGGAGCCAGGGTGCTGACTCTCCCCGAGTTCATGGGTAGACGATTCGGCCAGTCCACACGCAGTATCCTGGCCTGGTACACGCTGGCCACTATTCTCATTTCGTGGTTAGCCTTGACACTGTTTGCGGGGGGTAAATTCGTCAATCAGATTCTCGATCTGCCGATGTGGACCTCCGTGATCGTGCTGGTTATGGTCTCAGCCTTTTTCGCTGCGGCAGGCGGGCTGAAGGCGGTAGCTTATACCAACGTGTTTCAAATGGTTCTGTTGATCGCGGTGTCGTTCTTTCTGACGGCAGTTGGCGTCCATAAGGCGGGCGGGATCATGGCCGTCTATGAAAAGGCGCCGCCTCATTACTGGAATCTTTTCCTCCCGTTGGACAACAAGGACTATCCCTGGCTGGCGATCATCTTGGGCTACCCCATCATGGGCGTATGGTTCTGGTGTACGGATCAGTCTATGGTGCAGTCCGTTCTGGGCGCCAAGAACCTGACGCAGGGACAACTGGGGGCCAATTTCACCGGCTGGCTTAAGATCCTCGATGTGGCCCTGTTCATCATTCCCGGAATCGTATGTTTCATTCTCTTTCCCAATCTGAAGAATCCCGACGAGGCTTACATGACCATGGTGACCCAACTATTCCGGCCCGGGATGATTGGGTTGGTGATGGCGGTGGTGATGGCGGCCTTGATCAGCACTATCGATTCGGCGCTGAATTCCCTCAGCACGGTCTTCACGATGGATATCTATGTGAAGAACTTCAAGTCTCAGGCCACGCAGCGGGAGATCATTAGAATTGGCCGCATCGTAACGCTGGCGGGAGCCGTAATTGCGGTTTTCCTCACGTTGGCCATCGACAGCATCAAAGGACTGAAGCTGTTCGACGTGTTCCAGGCCATCCTGGGCTTCATCGCGCCGCCCATGTCGGTCGTCTTCCTGTTTGGAGTGCTGTGGAAAAGGACGACCACGCGGGCCGCCAATGTCGCCCTGATCGGCGGAACGCTTTTCAGTTTTGGCGTAGGTGTTCTGTACCTGTGGGTACTACCCTGCAAAGACTGGCCGTTCTGGGGCCATTTTCTGCTGTGGTCATTCGCCATATTCGTAGTTCTGGCGATCGTGACTTTTCTCGTTACCGTTTTGGACAAGAGAGTCACGCAGCGAGACGAGAATACTCTCGATTTCGGGAACTTGCCGAAGCTCGCGGGAAGAGTGTGGATTGCCTGGATTCTGCTGATCGTGACCATGGTTGGGTTCTACATCCTGTTCAATGGTCATTGATTCCAGAACTGCAAAGAAAGAACGAATCATGCATACAACGTTGCTCGGTGTGAGTGCGATCATCTGCCTCGCGTGCGGCGTGGCCGGCGCGGGGGATAAAGGGCTGACCAATACGTGGGCCAGTCCGAACGTGGCGCTGCGGTGCACGGACCTCAATGACGTCAAGTGGACCGAAGGTTTCTGGGCGGAGCGGTTCGATGTTTGTCAGAAGGCCATGATTCCGAATATGTGGCGGATCTTCTCCGACCCGAATATCAGTGGAGCGTATGACAATCTGCTGATCGCCGCAGGGCTCAAGGAGGGGCGCCATCGCGGGGCGGGGTGGAGCGACGGGGATTTCTACAAATGGTTGGAGGCGGCCGCATTCGTGTATGGAGTCACGAAAGACAAGGCTCTCGATCAGCAGATGGATCGGATCATCGACGTGATCGGCAAGGCCCAGCGGCCGGACGGGTACATTCACACGCCGGTTCTGATCGCCGCCCGGGCTGCTAATGCGGAAGCCGGCGAATTTCGGAACCGTCTGGATTTCGAGACCTACAACATGGGTCACCTGATGACGTGCGCCTGCGTGCATTTTCGTGCCACGGGCAAGACGTCGCTGCTCTCCATCGCACAGAAAGCCACGGACTATCTCTACGACCTGTACAAAAAGTCACCCAAGACGCTGGCGAACATCGGCGTTTGTCCCGCGCACTACATGGGTGTGGTCGAAATGTATCGCACGGTGCATGATCCTCGCTATCTCGAGTTGGCCCAAGGTCTCATTGATATCCGTGACTTGGTCACCGAGGGCACGGACGACAATCAGGATCGGATTCCCTTACGCCGTCAGACCCAGGCCGTGGGACATGCCGTCCGGGCGAACTACTTGTATGCCGGAGCCGCCGACGTCTACGCCGAGACCGGGGATCGTTCTCTCCTGGATACGCTCAACACGCTGTGGCAGGACGTGACTTCACGGAAGATGTACGTGACCGGGGCCACGGGAGCCCTATACGACGGTGTCTCCCCCGACGGCTCCGCGGGTCAGGGGGCTGTGCAACGTGTGCATCAGGCGTATGGGCGGGCTTATCAGCTTCCGAACATCACCGCCTATAACGAGTCGTGTGCCACGATAGGCTTTGCCCTGTGGAATTCGCGGATGCTTAACATCACGGCCCAGGCACGCTACGCCGATCTGCTCGAACTGTCGCTCTACAATGGCCTGCTCGCGACGATCAGCCTCGACGGGAAGAAGTTCTTTTACCGCAATGCGCTGCGTCAGGTGGACAACCTGCCGTTCAAGCTTCGCTGGTCGGCCCGGCGGGAATCTTACATCAGTTGCTTCTGTTGTCCGCCGAACATCGTACGCACCATCGCCGAGGTGGGAAGTTATGCCTATAGCCTTTCGGACCAGGGGCTGTGGGTGAACCTCTATGGCGGCAATACGCTCGACACGCGGCTCCGCGACGGGGCGGCGCTAAGGTTGACGCAACAGGCCGACTATCCGTGGGACGGTGCTATTCGCATCAACCTGCGAGAGACTCCCTCCGCAGAATTCTCTGTGTTTCTCCGCATCCCAGGTTGGGCACGGGATGCGGCTGTGAAGGTCAATGGCCAACCTATTGACCGTCCGGTGCAGAGCGGCACGTACTTTGAAATTCGCCGGCAATGGTCCAAGGACGACGCCATCGAGTTGACGCTGCCGATGACAGCTCAGTTGATTGAGGCCAACCCGATGGTGGAGGAAACACGCAATCAGGTGGCCGTCAAACGTGGACCGATTGTGTATTGTCTCGAATCCGCCGACTTGTCTGAGGGCACGGACATCCAGGAGCTTGCCATCCCATCCAACGCGAAATTCGACAGCCGGTTTGATCGGGACCTTCTGGGAGGCGTCACTGTTCTGACGGGGCAGGCTCAACGCGTGGCGTGGAGCGACTGGGGCACGACGCTCTACCGCGAGGTGGCCGCCGCCACGCCCGCGCCCGTGAATATTCGTCTGATTCCGTACTACGCGTGGGGTAACCGCGGCGATTCCGAAATGACGGTCTGGATGCCGATGCGATAGTGATTCTGGAGAGTATGGTGCAAGATATCGTTCGAGAATTGAAAGAGATCGCTCGTCAGATTCGCATCGACGTGGTGACGACGATCTATAAGGCCGGCGATGGTCACCCCGGTGCCGCGCTATCGGCCACGGATTTGATCACGGCTCTGTATTTCCACGTCATGAACATCGACCCTGCCAACCCGGGCAAGAAGGACCGGGATCGATTCATTCTCTCTAAAGGGCATGCCTGCCCCGCGCTGTATGCGGCACTGGCCCGGAAGGGGTACTTTCCCCGCGATCTCTTGCCGGGCCTGCGCTCGCTGGGGTCTTTCTTGCAGGGGCACCCCGACATGAACAAGACGCCCGGCATAGATTTCACTTCGGGCTCGCTCGGCAATGGTGTCTCCATCGGTCTTGGCATGGTGCTGGCCGCGCGTGTCACGGGCCATGACTACTTCACCTACGTGGTCACGGGCGACGGCGAGATCGAGGAAGGCATCGTGTGGGAAGCGGCGATGTCAGCCACAAAGTACAAGGCCGGCCGACTGATCGTGTTCGTGGACAACAACGGCATTCAGAGCGGCGGGCCCGTAGAGGAGGTCAGCGGTCTCAATCCGATCCTGCCGAAGTGGCAGGCCTTCGGGTGGCACTGCCAGGAGATCGACGGGCACGACTTCGCCCAGATTCTTCAGGCCATCGCAAATGCCAAGGCCAATACGGAGCAGCCCTCGTTGATTCTGGCTCATACCATCAAGGGGCAGGGGGTCCCATACATGATCGGCGACAATTCCTGGCACAAACGCGTGCCCACGCGACAGGAATTTGAAGAGGCCATGCGGGCGTTGGAGGGACCCTGCTCATGACGAAACTGGGAAATACTCGCATTGCTTTCATTGAGACATTGACGGAAATTGTCGAGCACAACTCGGACGCCGTGCTCGTGTGCGCCGACTCCGTCCTGGTGGTCAAAGGAAAGCCGTTTGTCCAGAAGCACCCCGACCGGTTCTTTGACGTGGGCATCGCCGAACAGAACGCCGTTGCCTGTGCCGCGGGGATGGCCTCTTGCGGCCTGGTACCCTTCGTCGCCACGTACGCCGGGTTCATCACGATGCGGGCATGCGAACAGGTACGCACCTTCGTCGCCTATCCCGGGCTGAACGTCAAGCTGGTCGGTGCCAACGGCGGCATCTCGGCCGGCGAGCGGGAAGGCGTGACGCATCAGTTCTTCGAAGACTTGGGTATCGTTCGTACCATCCCCGGCATCACCGTTGTGGTCCCGGCGGATGAAGCGCAGGTTCGGCAGGCGACCCGTGCCATCTATAGCGCCCCCGGCCCGGCGTATATGCGGATCGGCAGCGGGCGCGATCCGATCGTGGACGGCGACGATGTGCCGTTCGAACTGGGCAAGGCGCGCGTTCTTGCGAATCATGGGCACGACGTAGCTCTGTTTGCGAACGGGTTTGTCCTTAACCGTGCCTTGCAGGCCGCTGAAATTCTGAAACGTGAAGGCATCCGCTCGACCGTTGTGGACGTCCACACCCTGAAGCCTCTGGACAGAGACGCGATCGTATCCTTGCTGAATCAGACCGGCGCCGCGGTGACAATTGAGGATCACAATATCATCGGCGGCCTGGGTAGTGCGATCGCGGAACTGAGTGCAGAAGAGTGCCCATGCCCCACTATGAGAGTGGGGCTCCGGGACATCTACCCTCGCTCAGGCGAGCCGGAGGCATTGTTGGACCATTACCATATCGGTGTGACGGACATCGTCGACGCAGCCAGGAAAGCGGTGCAAAAGAGAGACCGAACAGTGAGGTGAATTCTGGTGGCTCAGGGAAAACTGACCGTCAAAGACATATTGAGTGCCGTGCGCGGGTATCAATTCACGATCTGCATCACAGTGGCGGTCGTCGCAGGGATGGTTTGTCCTCAGTATTTTCGTAAGGTAGGCGACCTCAGCCTGACGAATCGCAACCTTATCATGGTTGTTATCCAACTGGTCATGTTCGGCATGGGCACTCAGATGAGCCTGCGTGACTTCGTCGGCGTCATCCAGATGCCCAAGGCCGTGATCGTAGGCACGGCCGCTCAATTCACGATCATGCCGCTGGTCGGATTTGCGCTGGCCAAAGCTCTGAACTTCCCCCCTGAGATCGGGGCCGGCATCATTCTCATCGGTTCCTGCTCCAGTGGGCTTGCCTCCAACGTGATGAACTACATCGCCGGTGCCAATCTGGCCTTGTCCGTCACGCTCACAGCGGTGGCTCAGGTGCTGGCTGCGATCATGACGCCTTTCTGGATGAAGACCTTGGCCGGCAAGATGGTTGAGGTCAGCTTCGTGAGCATGATGATCGACATCGTTCTGATGGTTGTGCTGCCGATCTGTGCGGCGTTGATCTACAATGGGCTCAGAAAGGACCGGCTCCAGCGTCTCCATCGGCTCATGCCGGCACTGTCTATGGCCGGGATCATCTACTTCACACTGGTCACTACTGCTGCCGGCAGGGACCACTTGCTGGAGGTCGGTGCCTTGCTCTTCGTCGCCGCGGCGGTGCACAACATGGCGGGATACTTCATAGGCTATTGGGCCGCACGCCTGTGTCGCCTGGATGAGAATTCTTGCAGAACGATCGCCATCGAGGTCGGTCTGCAGAATGGCGGTATGGCTTCCGGTCTGGCCGGACGCATGGGCAAACTGGCCACGGTCGGGCTGGCGGCGGCGATTTTCAGCCCGTGGATGAATATCTCGGGTTCCGTGCTGGCCAATCACTGGCGCAAACACAAAGTGGTCTCTCAATAAAGGACTCTGGGTATGGACGCATTCACTCTGTCTCTCCTGTTGATCGTGGCCGCCGGGTGGGGAAGGAGCCGCTCGTCGAGCAGAGGGGTTGTGCCGAGCCGGCCAAGCGGCTTGGCGCCTCTCAGCGCCAGCAGACGCCACGGGTCGCTGAAGACCGGCGCAGCC
>CAYQXM010000002.1:68314-160939 GCA_964421295.1 uncultured Pirellulales bacterium | reverse complement strand
GATCGACCAGAGTGACACCTACCAGAAAATGTGCGAAAGATAATTGACACTACCCCCAGGTAACCGGAACTCTGATCCTTATCGTAGCCTCATCTCCTTGCACTCGCCATGCGACCGTTCACACGCCCGCAAGGCATCGGTCAATCTGCTTATCACGCCTGGAAATACGTACGGCGGGATTCCCTGAAGCGGCATATGGGGAATATGCTCATTTGACCGGCACGAATAGCGGCAACGGTTGCAGGGCGTTCAGAGGTGTTCGGTCGGCCTGCTATTTCGTGCGGAAAGTGCTCGGCGAGATCACGTTCGTCCTGACCTGCCCGGTCTTGACGTTCATCTCGATCCCATCCACCATCACGCCGTTGAGGTAGCACGGGATGAACGCGTCCCCCCGGATACTCATCAGGCCCTTTTGTTCATCGTAGAAGAGGGTGGATCCGTCGAATTGCTGGACTCCCTCCCGGAAGGCGATGCCCTGCGACGCAGATATCGTGCCCAATTCCATGCGATTGTCGGCCGTCTTGGCCAGCTCGATCTCGACACGCCCGAGGTCGATCTGGAAGTGCTTGTCCTTGCGACCGTTGACCAGGGGGAAGTAGTCCATCTGCAGCGGGCTTGACTTGGACTCGGCCGCGATGCGGCCCGACGCCTGTGAATACGTCAGGCGATCGAAGTTCCGCAAGAATGCGTAGCAGGGCTTGCGCAGACTCATGCTATTGACGTCCTGCTTGTCTTTGGCTTCCTGGGCATTGTACAGATTCATCTGGCCGGGGCCCGTCGCCACCAGGTTATCCGTTTGGGCATCGTAATCGAGCTCCGTGCCGTCGAGATAGAAGTCGCCAGTCGTTGCAGCGGCGGACCGTTGCGTGATCCGGAACGTGAATCCGCCCGAGGCCGCCGCCCGCTTCAAGGCGACCGACGGTCCCCGGGTGCGGGTGCCTGCGGCCACGGTCTTCTGCGCGGCGTTGGGATCTTCCATCAGATCGAGCGTCAGCCGGGGCGCGGTCAATTTGCACTCCACCACGCCGTTGGGCTCCGTGCTTCGCGCGGCCGCCACACAGTTGCCGTCGAGAACGATTTGATTGGAGGCGTAGAGGTACCGCACATCGTTCTGGGCCGTGACCGTCACAGGGACTTTCCGGCCGCCATAGCCGGCGCCGAACAGATTGTTCGCATCGACCAGGAACGTCATCTGCACCGGACCGATCAACGCGCCGCTCTTCGCCAGCATGTCGATATCGATCCGCTGCGCCAGAACCTTCTGGCGGAGGGAATCATCGACCTCGTGAAAGTCCGCCGATCCTTCGTTGTCGGTACCCGCCCCTGCCGCGTTGTCCGACGCAGTCACACCCATGGGCCGAATGACCAATCCACCCTGGCAGGTGATAACCACGTCGAAGAGCGATTCCGGCAGGGACTCGAGCGTCAAGGCACTGGAGGGTGCCGTATCCGTCGCCACCGTCTCCTTTCGTGGAGAGGTTGGATCCGGGGACTCATTCGGTTCCGCCTTCGGCTTGCCACCTGTCTCCGTCTCGGCGGTCTTGGCCTCGTTAGGCTCCTTCGTCTGGGGCCCACCCCAGAGGATGTTCGTGATGGACAGTCGATCTTCGGCCCGGATGACGTCCTCAGGTGTCACGACCTGAACCTTCTTCCAGAGGACGCATTCATAGACCGGCTGGGCCGGGCCTGCCGGTTGGGTGGTTGCAGCGGGAGGAACCTCCGCGCGATCCTCGGAACGGCGGTCGGCCGATGCGCCCGACCGGCTCTTGCCTGAATCATCCGACGCGCGGAACGATGAGCTTAGTGCTTCACTTCTGATGAGAAAGCGACCCAGTTTCTGGATGCGAAACAGTTCCAGGCGGGCACGCGGCTCATCGTAGAGCAATTCCATCCCCCGTCCGTCAACCTTGGCGACACGCGAGAGGAACCGGAACGGTCCGGAGGTGGAGAGCAGCGACCTCTCGGCGGTGAACACCACGTCATCGAGATAGATAAAACCCTCGCCCGGCTCGTTCGGATCGGTGGAAACGATATGAATGACGACGTTGCCCGAGAAGACCGCGTCATTGGGGATCATCCGGTCGAGACTCGATTCGGTCTGAACCTGGGCGGTGTCACCCGTGATGGAACACCTGAACCTGGGCTGAAACAGCGTCATGTAAGGATGCGTGGCTTGCCAGCGCTTGCCCTGGGGGCGGTAGAGCTCTTCAAATCCGAACTCGCGATCGACATCGCCGACCGCATTGCGATGGAGCAGGCGCGCGTCACGAATCACCTGGAGCGTAGTATTGTCCCCAATTTGGCCGGCGCGATCGTCCGATACCGGAACCAGATTGGGTTCAAGCCGCGGGACCGCGCTCGTCTCAAGGGGAGCGGTCCCTCCCAACCGGGTGTAGGCGACGTACACGCCCAGTAAGACCACCAGGACGCTGAGGCCCACAATCACTTTTCGCAAGTTCAAACCCATGATTCGCCGTTCCCTGGCGGCACGACCAGAAGCGGAACTCCTATGCCCGATAGCGTTCCATCAACGGCTCCCACCTGCCACTGCCCTTGAGGATATGCTCGATCACCTCGCGGACGGCTCCGCTGCCGCCCGACCGCGTCGTCACATAGTCCGCACAGCCCTTGACCTCGTCGACCGCATTGGCCACCGCCACGGCAAACCCGACGAGTTGCATGGGAGGCATGTCCGGCAGGTCGTCGCCGATGTAGGCGGCCTGCTCGGCCTTCAGGTGCAACGATTCGAGAAGCTGCTCCAGCGCGGGCCGCTTGAAGTGGCAATCTTCGAGCACATGCTGAATCCCCAGCTCTGCAGCACGCTTGGCGACGGGGGCCGAACGTCTGCCGCTGAGCAAGGCCACCTGCAGTCCGGCCCGAATCCACAGGCGGATACCGTGACCGTCCAGCGTGTGAAAGCGTTTGCTCTCCGTTCCATCCCCGTTGACGATCAAGCCGCCGTCCGTCAGCACGCCATCCACATCCAGAACCAGCAATTCGATGGTATCCAGCGCCTTCGGCATAACACACGCTATCCCACGACCTTGATCATCACGATGTCCTGCACGTCGATCAAACCGACCGGCCGGTCTTCACTGTCCACGACCGGCAGCTCATCGATGCGGAACTTATGGAACACCGCGGTGGCCTCCGACGCCAGCGCATCGGCCCGGATGCGTTTGCAGTGGGGAGTCATGATCTCCTCGACCCTGCGTTGCAGGGCCGCCGGACCCTGTTTGGTCAGGAACCTGCGGAGGTCGCCATCGGTGATGATGCCCGCCAGCCGGCCCGCCGTGTCAACGATCATGACGGCGCCGTGCCGCTTCAGGTCGCTGGTCTGGGCCAGCATCTCGGCCACCGTCTTGCCGACAGGAATGGTCGGCAATTTCTCGCCGGGCCGGAACATCATCGACTGCTCGACCGTCATCAGCTTGGCGCCGAGCGAACCGCCCGGATGGAAGCGGACATAATCCTCCACGCTGAATTCCCTGGCTTTCATCACGGTGAACGCCAAGGCGTCGCCGATCGTGAGCATGCACGTCGTCGATACACTCGGCGCCACACCGAGCGGGCAGGCCTCGTTCACCTTGCCCATGCACAGCACCACATCGCTGTACCGGCTCAACGTGGAATCGTTGTCGCTGGTAAGGGCGATCAGCGGGATTTGCAGCTGCTTGACGAGATTGATGAGGCGGATGACTTCGTCGGTCTCGCCGCCATAGCTCAGCACCATGACGATGTCATCTTTCCGCAGCCGGCCGAGGTCGCCGTGAATGGCTTCCGCCGGATGAAGAAAATGGCTCGGCGTGCCCGTCGAGGCGAGCGTGGCGCTGATCTTCTGCGCGATGATGCCGGCCTTGCCGATGCCGCTGACGATGCAGGAGCCGCGGCAGTGATAGATCATGTCCACCGCACGGGCGAAAGCCCCGTTGACGATCGGCGTCATCGACGCAATCGCCTCCGCCTCCGCCTTGATCACGTTCCGCGCATAGTCAAAATCAAACGACACCACTTCTCGAGTTCCTTCTCTATTCATGACCAATTACAGTTTCACCTCGCTGCCGCGTTCATTATAGCAGATCAGTTGGCGATCTTCACCGATGCATTGCGGCGAGGAGTGAATAATCACGCGTTTTTCCGTTGATTGTTCGATCTGAGCAATGGCGCCGCGATTCTCGTTCTGCAGGTAGTCGGCCACTTCCGGCGAGACGGACAACTCGATGCGCTTGATGTGCTCCTGGGAAACCGCCAGGTTCAGCAGACGGATGATCTCCAGCGCCAGCGACTCATGGCTCTTGAGGAAGCCCATGCCCGCGCAGTGCGGGCACGCCAGATACGTGCTCAACTGCAGGCTCGGCCGCATGCGCTGCCGGGTCATTTCGATGATGCCGAAGCCGCTGATGCGCAGGATCTTGCACCGGGCCCGATCCGTCTTGACGGCGTTGCGGAAGGTCCGCTCGATTTCCTTGCGGTTCTTGAGCGTCCGCATGTCGATGAAATCGCAGACGATCAGACCGCCGAGGTCGCGCAGACGCAGTTGCCGGGCGATTTCGACGGCCGCTTCCATGTTCGTCTCGAAGGCCGTCTGTTCCGCGTTCTTCTGGGTGTGGCTCCGCCCGCTGTTGACGTCGATGGCGACGAGGGCTTCGGTCTGCTCGATGACGATCGAGCCGCCGCCGCGCAGCTCCACCACGCGGGACTGCACCTTGGCGATCTCCGGCTCGATCTCGTGCTTGTGGAACAGCGGTATCTTCCCATCGTAGTAGATGACCTTGGGCTTCTGGCGCGGCATCGCGATCGAGAGGAAATCCCGAATCTTGCGCACCATCGCCTCCGAGTCGCAGACCACCCGCGCGATCTTGCTGTTGTAGACGTCGCGCAGGGCCCGGATCACCAGATCGGATTCCTGGTAGATTTCGGTCGGCGCCTTCTCGCTCTCCATGCGACTCTGAATGGACCGCCACATGCGCATCAGATAGCGCAGATCGTTCTGAATGTCCCGCTTGGAGCTGCCCTGTCCGGCGGTGCGGATGATGAAGCCCTGCTGCTTCGGCGGGTTGCTCTCATCGAACACCTGCGCCAGACGTTTGCGTTCTTCCTCGTCCTCGATCTTGTGCGAAATCCCGTATCCCTTCATCCACGGCATCATCACGATGTGCTTGCCGGGCAGAGCCAGATACGTGCTCAGCGTCGGGCCTTTCGTCTTGAGGCCTTCCTTGGTGACCTGGACGACCAGCTCCTGGCCCCGGCGCAGACAGTTCTGCATGGGCGGCCGGTCTTTCAGCGCCTGACGGCGACCGATGGGCTCCAACACGTTGCCCTTGCTCCCCGGGAAATAGCGGGGATGCAGATCGCTGATGTGCAGGAAGCCGTTCTTCTCGATGCCCATGTCGAGAAAGGCCGCCTGAATGCCGGACTCGATGTTGACCACCCGCCCCTTGTAGATATTGCCGACGTGAGCACCGACACTGGCACGTTCGACGTAGAGTTCCTCCAGTTTGCCTTCCTCTACGACGGCGACGCGGCACTCCTCCCGCTCGGCGACGTTCACCAACATTTCTCGTGGCATATTCCTTGATCCTTCGGAAACGGAAGGTTCGCGCCGGGAGCCCCGGGACGCGGGCTCGCCTTTGGCGGCAACGCGTCCGGCTCGTGGCGTGTCCTTCTCGATATCTGACTGCTGAGGGTTAATTTTCGATCCTCCATGTGGGCTGACGGCGCTGCACCGGGCCGGCCAGATCCGCGAGAGTCAAGTCCAGCAGTCGCAGGACCTCCTCCACCCGAATCGTGCCGGCATTGC
Source organism: uncultured Pirellulales bacterium (assembly GCA_964421295.1). Classification (GTDB taxonomy): domain Bacteria; phylum Planctomycetota; class Phycisphaerae; order Sedimentisphaerales; family Anaerobacaceae; genus PLanc-01. The sequence continues at coordinate 155,139 of CAYQXM010000002.1, read as the reverse complement.
TCACGCCGTAGGCCACAACGATGTCACTTCCTTCGTACTGAATGTTTTTGACAAACGGCCGCACATCGACCTGACGTCCCCGCCGGCGGTCTCCCGCCTCGTCGCTGGGAGCACGCTCCATGAGGGCCTTGTCGAGAGCGAGAAAAGCTTCCGCCCGGGTGCGGACGGCGTCGCCCTTCCGGCGGGCCGCCTCCGGAGTCAGGGGCAGAACGTACTGCGCCGACTCGGGTTGCACCGATGCGTTGGCTCTGATGAGGATCACGCTCTTCAGATCGAATCCTTCCGGCAGTTGCGCCGCCAGGCGACTCTGTATTTCCGCGGCGGCCTCCGGGTTCCAGCCCCGCTCGTCGAACAGCCGGGCCGTGAGGCATTCGTCCTCCGCCTCGACCCCGACCGGACGCGGCAGCGGCAGAGACATCCGCGGGTGCGGGTTGAAGCCCTGGCTGAACTTGACCGGCAGGTCCGCCCGCGCACAGGCACGCTGAAAGACACGCAACGTCTCGGCATGGGAAAGAAACCGTGACCATCCGCGAATCCCGAACCGCACGACCAGCAGCGCCTCGGGACAGCCGGGCGGCGGACAGCTCTGGGCCCCCTCCCCGGGTTGCGGCGCTCTGGTTGTGTTACTGGCATCCATCATGCAAGATATCCGCACCCTCAAAAGGCCTCAGGCAAGATCTTCCGTGCCCCGCTGCGCAGATAGCTCGCTATCTGCCGCTCCGAGTTCATGCCCAGCACCTTCCGGGCCAGGCCGTTGCAGTCCGTGATCGCGACCGAGCGGACGATCTGTTTGACCTCGGGAATCATCGGAGCGGAGACCGACAGCGAACGCACCCCCAGCCCCAGCAACAGCATGACATATTGCAGTTCGGAGGCCATTTCGCCGCAGACCGACACTTCGATGTGAGCCTTGCAGGCATCCTGAATGACCATACGCAACAACCGCAACACGGCCGGATCCGCCGAGGAATACAGCGTGGACACCAGCTCATTGCCGCGATCGACCGCCAGCGTGTACTGGGTCAGATCGTTCGTGCCGATGCTGAAGAAATCCGACTCCCGGGCCAACGCCGAGGCCGTCAGCGCCGCCGAAGGTGTTTCGACCATGATGCCGATCTTGACGTGTGGATTGTACTCGAGGCCTTCCTCGTCCAGGTCCTCCATGACGTCGCGCAGAATCATCTTGGCCTGCATCAGCTCCTGGATGCTCGTGACCAGGGGGAACATGACCTTGACCTGGCCGAGCACGGAAGCCCGCAGAATGGCGTGCAGCTGCGTCTTGAACATCGCCAGGTTCTGCAGACAGAACCGGATGGAGCGGAGCCCCAGAAACGGATTGGGCTCAGGAGCGGACCGCTTCTTCTGCGTGAACTTATCCGCCCCAAGGTCGAGGGTGCGGATGACGACGGGGCGATCCTTCAGCGCGTTCACCGTCTGCGCGTAGGCGCGATAGTGCTCCTCCTCCGTAGGCTCCGTAGGCCGGTTGAGATAGAGAAACTCGGTGCGATACAGTCCGACGCCTTCGCCGCCCTTCTGGAGCACCAGCTCGGATTCATCGGGAAACTCGATGTTTCCCAGCAACGTGATTTTGAAGCCGTCGCGTGTCACGGCCGGCTTGCTGCGCAGTGTATCGAGCTTGTGCTCGAAGGCGACGAACTCGCGGGAATAGCTTTCATACTGACGAATGGTCTCTTCATCAGGATTGACGATGACCAGGCCGCGATTGCCGTCGATGATGATGGTGTCGTTCTCCCGCACGATCTCGGTCAGGTCTTCGAGCGCGACCACGGCCGCGATACCGAGAGAGCGGGCGACGATAGCGGTATGACTGGTCCGGCCGCCGGCATCGGTGGCCAGACCTTTGACGAAAGCCTTGTTGAATCCGGCCGTCTGGGTCGGACTCAGCTCACGCGCCACGATGATGACCTCTTCCCGCAGATGGCTGACGTCTTCGCGTTTGTGCCCGAGCAGTTGCTTGAGCAGTCTCCGCTCCATGTCGTAGACGTCGGCGGCGCGCTCGCTGATGTAGGTGTCCTTGACTTCCGCAAAGTGGGCGGCGATGTCCCGCAATACCGAAGCCACCGCATATTCGGCGGTCACCGACTCCTTGCGAACCTGATCGGCCACCCGGCGGCGCAGACTGCGATCCCGGAGAAAACGCAGGTGTACGGCGAAAATGTCCTTGATGCGTCCGCCGGGAGAGCCGCCCTGGGCTTCCGCCAGTTCCATCAACTCCCGAATGGCGCCGCGAAATGCATCCTGGACCCGTCGGACCTCCAACGGCTGCTGCGCCGGCTTAATGGACCGACGGGGAATCCGGTAATCCTCCGAGTCGATAATCAGACACTTGCCGATCGATACGCCCGGCGAAACTGCGATTCCTTTTTTGATGTCCATCTCAACGTATGTGGGCTCGATTTATAGCATTTTTTCGGGGGGCGATTCGCCGAACATCTCCACCTCGACCAAGTGGCGGAGCGCGTCGATCGCCTCCTGGGCCTGTGGTCCGACGGCGCGCACGGTCAGATGGGTCCCATACGTGGCGGCCAGCAGGCTCATGTGCATGATGCTCTTGCCGTCCACGGTGGTCTGCCCGTTGCCGACGGTGATGTCGCAATCGAAGCGGCTGGCCAAGTCGACAAAGCGCATGGCCGGCCGCAAATGCAGACCGTCGGCGTTCTTGATCTCTACCGTCGTTTCACGAACCACTTTTTCCAATGTCGCTTCTCCCGCCTGCATGACTGACCCTCTCTCGAACGGCGCAGGAACGGTTTACCACGATGGGCTTTCGTCGGCCTCCCGCAGCAGGTCCTCGAACGCCGCCTGGTTCCGGCATTGGCGGAGGAACTTGCGGAAACGCTCCTTCTGCAGATGCTTGAACACGTTCTCCATGGCCTGCAGGTGCCGATCGGGATTGCCCGGCGGGCTGATCAACAGGATCACGGAATAGACGGGCTGCTCATCCAGAGCCTCGAAGTCGATTCCCTGGCTGCTCTGCCCGATCGTCGCTACGACGTTCTTGACGGCCGCGTGTTTGACGTGGGGCACGGCCACCCCCTTACCCATACCGGTGCTGGCCTCGTTCTCCCTCTTGATGACCGCCTTGGTGATCTCGGCCGTCAAATCCGCCGGAATCTTCTTGGCTTTGGCCAAGGCCTCCACCAGTTCGGTGATGGCCTCATCCCGAGTCGTAGCCTGCAATTGCGGGATCACCGCATCGAAACACATGTACTCATTGAACTTCATGCCTGGCGTCCAGTATCAACGGTGCTGACAATCGTGCGATCTGCGCGACTCCATGTGGGTTGACCCGGCAGATCGCGTGTATCACACTCACGCAGGCTCATGGCCGCCGGCGTGTTTATCGTCCCTTTCTTTTGTCTTTTTCTTGCGTAGCTGCCCCTCCAGCTTGTGCACGGCCGCATTGATCCCCTGGTGGGCGTCATCGCCGGTGCCAACTGCCACAAACACGTTTCCGTGCTCGCCCCTGGCAATGACTTCGACGTTCACGGTGGTCCCCGTCTCCCCCTTGTCCACGGTGACTTCCACCTGGCTGACGCCATCATAGTACCGCGGCAGCTTCGAGGTCTTCTCCTCCGCGTAGGATCGAATGGCCTCGGTAATCATGATGTGTCTACCCGTGATTTTGAGATCCAACGTTCGTCTCCTTAAATCAGAGTCTTTTCTACTTGCATGCTTTGGCCCGACAGTTCTGCGTGAGCCGGAGGCAGCGCCGGACTCAGCCGGCTGGGGGCAATCACCCCGGCACTCATGATGAACCGGAATGCCTCCTCTATCGTCAGGTCCAACGTAATCACCTCTTCCTTGGGTACAATGATAACCCATCCTGTCACGGGCGTCGGAGAACTGGCCATCATCACCGTGAGAAACTCCTTTTCCACATTGTCCGAGATGGTCCGCAATCCAGATCCAGTGACAAAACCGACCGACCAAATGCCCTTGCGGGGGTACTCCACGGCCACCACGTGCGAGAATGCCTTCTGCTGCCCCTTATCCGAGAGCAGGAAGTCGGTCACCTGCTTGACGTAAGGATAGACGCGCTTGATGATCGGCGTGTTCATGATGAAGCCTTCGACCACGCGCCATAGCAGTCGTCCCACTACACTGGCCAGTAGTGCGCCGACGACCAGAATGATCAACAATGCGACAATGAAGCCAACGGCTGAACCGTACCCGTTTATGAAGATTTTGACGAGTTCGGCCCGGTACAGTTCTCCTGGGCTTCCCTTTGCGCGGTAGAGGAGCTCAACCAGCCCCTGATTGATGTAGCCGGTGAAGTTCTTCTGGATAAAGAGGTAAGCCCAAGCCAACAACCATACGGTCACCAGACTCGGCAACAGGACCGCCAAGCCTTTGAGGAAGAAATCTCTAAAGCTCTTCGAGATATTCATAACCGTGACTGTAACCCCTCACCCCCACTCAACGCAGAAGACGTTGTTCGGGATGGTTACGATCAGCAAGACCATATCCTATCCAACGTCGATAGCTTAGTTTACGGGGTTTCCAGCGTCAACAAAAAACTCCTTGGGCAGGTGGGCGCCGAGCATGTGAATCAGCCCGCCCGGCAGGGAGGCCAGGACCCAGACCAGGCGCTGACAAATCGCCAGTGCCTTGGCCGCATCCGGGTCAGCTCCCGCCAGGATGACGAACATCGCAACCATGCTTCCTTCCGTAACCCCCAAACCTGCAATGCTGATCGGTACGGCCCCCAGAACCCAGCTGGCGGGAAAGATCAGGAGATAATATTCCAGCCCCACCTTAATGCCCAGTTGGCCGCCAAGATACCAGAACGCGACTACAACGATGCCCTGCCCCAGTGCCGTCAGGAGCACTGTCCAACCAATCGTCACAGGATTGGAGCAATAGACAGATGCCGCTCTGACCGCCTTGGCAACCCAAATTCGCCAGTTTGCGGCCAAGTGACCAGCGATGCCCTTGAGCCAAGCCCGGCTGCGAGGATGAAGCCATAAGGCCAGAAAGATGACGCCGACCGTCGCCCCTACCCAGATCAGATTCGAAGAGAGTCCTTCAGAGGAGCGTTGGGTGAGGTTCGCCTGCGGACCTTCTCGGTTGACGAGGCGGCCGTGCGAACGGATCACGTACACAGCCGCTGCCGCCGCGATCATCAGGGTAGTAGCCAAGCCGATGACCCGGTCCACCACGACGCTCAAGGCCCCCTCGAAACGCCGCTCCGTGTGTTTCATCACATACCAGGCTTTGAGCAGATCGCCCCCGACCGAGCCGGGCATGACGTTATTGTAGTACAATCCGAGGTAGTACAACTTGACGACCGTGAGCATCCCGACCTGGATGGATTGCGTCTGCAGGAGCAGCTTCCAGCGAAAAGCTTGGATGATCTGGGCCGCCGCAAACGTCAGCACGACACTGGCGAAACACCATGGATTCAGGCCTCGCAGACGGCCTGCGACCTCCCCCCAGTTGGTGTTATGGCAGAACAGAGCGATGGCGCTCAGCGCGACGGCAGTTCGAGCTATCCACGACCAATGTCGCTTTACCTGACCATTTTGGGCCTTCGGCAACGTTTCTCTCCGAAAAACGCTTGTTCGTATAAAGCATACCGTGTAAAAGGGTTGCAGACAAGGTACTTATACCGACGAATTTAGGGGCCTATTGTGGTGGATTCCAAACAGATAGAAGAAGGGTTGCAGTTTCAGCCAAAGTTCGATGAAAACGGTCTCATCCCGGCCATCTCTCAGGACGCGGACACGGGCCAGGTCCTGATGGTCGCCTACATGAACCGCGAGGCGTTGGACGAGACGATTCGGACCCAGCGAGCTACCTACTTCAGTCGATCCCGCAAGAAGCTCTGGCGCAAGGGGGAAGAGAGCGGCCACGTCCAAAGTGTTCAGCAGATTCTTGTCGACTGCGACCAGGATTGCCTGATCCTCAAGGTCACGGTGGACGCCGGGCAGTGCCACGTGGGCTATCAATCATGCTTTTATCGGGCATTGCAGCCCAACAGCAGCACAGACCTTGAGACCATCGCCACGAAAGTCTACGACCCCAAAGCCACCTACAAGAAGTGAGGCTTCAGACCGCAGGCGTCAGGTTTCAGATAGTCATAGCCTCTGGCCTGAAGCCCGCGACCTTCTTTACTGCGGCCGATAGGTGATCTCCAATTGGGCCGCGCTGGTCGGATCGCCGTCATAGGACCAGAACTTGCGATCGTTGGTCGCACTGGAACTACCCTGGAAGACGATCACCAAGGCGTTGCCTGCCGCCCAACCTGAACGATCCACCACCTCCTGAATGACGTTGGCAATATCGGGACTTTGATACCAGGTGTTGCTCTGCCAACCCGTCGTCAGGGCCCAACTTACACTGGGCGTGGCCGTCGTGACGGCGCTGATCGATCGGGCGCTGAAATTCTCCGCATTGTTCGCGGCTTCCGCTCGGATCGTTCCCGTGAAGGTCGTATACAATCCGCTGGTGTAGGAACGAATCTTCAGATTGGCCTGGACGATCGTAGCTCCGGCCGGGATGCTGACGCCGGTGAATCGCATGCCGGCGTTGGAGAGTCCGACCGATAGCGCCGCTTCACTCAGCTTCTGAGTGCTCGTTCCGCGTAGGATGTGTACATCGTCCTCACTGGCGGCCACCTGGCAGGTAACGGACACTTCCGCGACGGTCGTGACCGTGACCGTTGCCGTGTTCGAAGTGCCCCCGGAAGGCAATGTGCCCCCATCGCTGCAATAGTAGGTGAAGGAGTCGGTCCCGACCCAGCCGTTGTTCGGACGATAGACCACCTGATTGACGCCCGTCGTCAACGACGCCGGAACCGAGGCAATAACGGCACCCCCGCTCACCTGTTCCAGCTGACCGTGCTGCGGCAAGGAGGCAATCGTGTAGGTCAGGCTGCCCGGCGGGTTCGGAGAGCCGTCGTCCACCCCCGCCAATGTGATGACGGTCGCCGCGTTGATCGCGGCCCCCTGCTGCACGTTGTTGGCCAATGGCGGCCCAGATACGGCGGTGTTCAAGGTGAAGGTCCCGGTCCCGGCGATGCGTTTAACCACCAACAGCGCCTTGCCATCGGCGGCCGGAGCATAGGTGAGCTTCTCGCTGACACCGTTGCCGACGGTCGCGCTGGCGGCCAGGATCACGGGCGTGCCGGTGTCACTGGGAACGCTGCTGTAGAGGTACAGATCGAAGTCACCGGTGCCCGGATTGGTCAATGCCACGGAAATGTCACGTCCTGACACCAGGTCCATCGTGCGCGCCCAGACGCGGCGGTCCGCGCTGCCTGACCCCAACGTTTCCGTCGCGGTCGAGCCCGCGGCGTACGTCAGCGTCACCGCCTCCACGGCGGCATCGGCGTTGAGCATGCCATAGCCCTCGTACCGATCCTTGCCGGCGGGGAAGCTGTCGGGACCACTGGCGGCACGCTGCAACGAGGGATTGTAGGCATCCGACTCGCGTTTGGCGTTGGTTTCCGACGCCGTCGCGCACAACACCATCTTCACATAGCGCGGGTACTGGCTGGACGTATAATCCCAGGCAACGCCCTTCCGCTCCAGCGCCTGAATGATGAGGGCGGCGGCACCGGCCACGAAGGGACTCGAGAAAGACGTCCCCGCGGTGGTGATGTAGTCATTCGGTTCTTTGTCGTCCCCAAACGCATCAGACGTGCCGCTATCCGGCAGAGCCAGGCACGAGTAGTAGAACGAGCCGCCCGGTGCGATCAGATCCGGTTTGTAGTCTTCCGACAAAGCCGTACGCGGGCTGGAAAAACCGTACGTCGAGTATTGCGTCAAAGCATTCTTCTCGTTGGAGGCGCCGACGGTGATGGCCAATGCGGATCGGGAGGGGTCGGACATGGTCCGTTCCGCCTCCGAATCCAGATCGGCCTCGTTGCCCGCCGCCGACACGACCACGACGCCGCTGCTGACCGTGGTGGCGATCTTGTTCCGCATCGAGGTGCTCTGCACCCCCAGATAGGTGATGTCATCGACGAGCGCCAGACTCAGGCTGATGATCTTGATGTTCTTGGCGATGCGGTTGGTGACGTACAGATCGAGCGCCGCCGAGACGGCATTCTCGAGCTCCGTCCCCAGCGCGTCCACCGGGATTCTGATCATGCCGTACTTGCACCCGGGAGCCACACCGCGAAACCGGGCGAATCCGTCGCCCGCCGCCGGATAGGTCGACACGGTATTGACCAGCACGGCGCCGCTCAGCGGCCGGTACAGGGGATTAATCAGATAGGCGATATAATTCCTCGTGTTAGTGGCCGTGAACGTATTGGCGAGAGTCACCTGCGTCGAGCCACTGGCGTAATTCCCGATGATCCAGGCTTCGTCGGCGGCCGTTCCCTGATCCCAGTAATAGTGGAGCAGCATGGCACTGGCCCCGGCCCACCAAGCCTTCGTCGTGATCGTGACCGAGCCGTTGGGAAGACCGATGGGATAGGTCATGTAGCCATTTCCGTAGTCGGAATAGGAATCCGTATAGGTGTAAGTGAAGGGCCCGGCATTCACGCCGGAGGCTTCCCCGGTGCCCATAGCCATACCGATCGTGGCCGTGCCATGCCCCTCCTCATCGGCGGCCGTATCGCTGTTGCTACTGCTGAAATCCTTCCAGAAGGCCAGCCGTCCGGCCAGATCGCGGTGGGACGCATCCACGCCCGTGTCGACGAAACCGATGGTCGTATTCGGATCGCCATTGAAACCCAAAGCGTTCCCGGCAAAGCCCGACTTCCAGACCGGCCGGACGCGCCCGCCCTGCGTGGCCCTGTCGGTGTTCCGCGGCACGGCAACCGTCGTCGGCTCCACCAGGATCAGCGTTGACCCCATCAGACTGGGCAGAACACTGACGCTGTCCACGGGAAGGCGACCGATCCAGCCATACGAGATGGACTGATACAGGTAGTTGATCGTGCCGCCCAATCCTACGAAGGTGTCGATCTGGGTCTGCGTCACCGGCTCGGAGAAGATCAACTCGACGGAGACCGTCTCCGTCGTCGCCTGGGCCGACAGGCCACGGGACTTCGCTTCGTTCGTCCACCGTTTCACCGCCGCGGCGACACGCCCCTCGAGCTGATCGTCGATGCCGTTCTGGTCCGCATCGTTGTCGTACGCGCCGCTAACGATGGGCGGGATCAGCGGCCGGGGCGGCGGAGTCAACCGTGGCTGACCCGCGCGTGCCGAGGAAGGAAGGATCGCCATCAACCCCGCGCACACCCCTGCCAGAACGACCGCTCTGGCCCGCCGCGGCAACGTGAGATATGGTCTCGTCTGGATAGACATCGTGCGCGGTACCCCAATCAATGGGCGTGGGCTCATGTTCCCTCCCTTATCCAATCGGTGCAGCAGATCCTCTTACCTCTTAACGACCACTACCGGTCAGGGATGACGTGCACTTCTTCGACGTCTATTACCGCGACACCTTCATAATCCGGTCGTCCAGCACATGGTCATCCGCCATGGTATCACCTCAACCCATAGTATATCCGATAAAGTGACATTTCGTCAATAGAAAACCCATGCTGCGGACGGGTGCTCGTATCCAGGGTGCCGGCATGGTCCGAATAGAGGGGGGAGACCTCGTCCGCCGAGTCGCGTTAGACCCGCATCCCAGAAAGAGGCCCTAAGACCCGCCGAGACAAATACTTATAGCCAGTATTCAGCTGACGCGAGTCGCTTCCCGGCAACGGGTCATCGGTGCAACGCCGACTTTCAAGGGATATAGACGATCTCCAGCTGCGGGGCACGGGTCGGATCGCCGTCATAGGACCAGAACCTGCGCTCGTTGCTGGCACCGGCACCGCCCTGCAGGACAAGCACCAGGGCGTTGTTCGCCGACCAGCCCGGGCGATTCACGACCTCCTGGATGACATTCGCGATGTCCGGGGTCTGATACCAGGTGTTGCTCTGCCAGCTCGTGGTCAGAGCCCAGCACTGCATCGCCGTCGTCAGGGCCGTCGCGTTGATCGACTGACAACTGAAGTCGCCGGCATTGTCTGCCGCCCCCGCCAGGATCGTACCCGTGAACTTGGCGGACAGGCCGTTCGCGTAGGAGCAAAGTCTCAGACGGGCTTGGAGGATGGTGGCTCCCTGCGGAATATTCACGCCGGTGAAGCGCACCCCCGCATGGGATAGTCCCACGGACAGCGCGGTGTCGCCAAGCTTCTGACTGCCGCCGCCGCGCAGAACGTGAGCATCGTTTGCCCCGGCCGCAACCTGATACGTCGCCGCAGTCCCGGGCGTGGTGGTCACCGAAACGGTCGCCGTATTCGAGCGTCCCCCCGACGGGGCCACGCCACCGTCGTCGCCGTAGCAGGTAAAGGAATCGTCGCCCACCCAGCCGGCATTCGGACGATAGACGACCTGTTTGACGCCCGTGGACAGAGTTGCAGGAACCGCGGCGATCACGGCGCCGCCGTCAGCCTGTTCGAGCCGACCATGCTGCGGCAGAGAGGCGATCGTAAGGGTCAGGCAGCCCGGCGGGTTGGGCGCCCCGTCATCCATCGCATTCAGCGTGACCGTTGCCGCCGCGCCCACCGCCACACGCGTCTGGATGTCACACGCCGTGGGCGGTCCGGGCATGACGGAACTCACGGCGAACGTCCCGGATCCCGCCACCCGTTTGACCACCAGCAGAGCCTGGCTGTCGGCCGCCGCGGCATAGGTCAACCTCTCGGTCCCGCCGCTCCCCGGGTTCGCGCTGGATGCCAGGAGAACGGGGGTCCCGGTGGCGCTGGGAACACTGCTGTAGAGGTACAGATCGAAATCGCCCGTGCTCGGATTGGTCAGGGTCACACAGACGTCACGCCCCTGCTTCAGGTCCATCGTGCGCGCCCAGACGCGTCGATCCGCCACGCACGAGCCGAGAGTTTCGGTCGCTACCGCTCCGGCTGAGTAGGTGAGACTCACGGCCTCGATGGCCGCATCGGCGTTGACCATGCCGTAGCCCTCATAGCGGTCCTTGCCGGCGGGGAAGCCGTCGGGGCCGCGGGCCGCACGTTGCAGCGAAGGGTTGTAGGTGCCGGACTCGCGGTCGGCGTCCGTCTCCGACGCCGTCGCACACAGCACCATCTTCACGTAGCGCGGATACAGGCTGGAGGAGTAATCCCATGGGATGCCTTTTTGCTCCATCGCCTGAATGACCAGCGCGGCGCAGCCGGCCACGAAGGGACTGGAGAAGGATGTCCCCGCGGTGGTGATGTAGTCGTTCGGCTCCTTGTCCTCACCGAATGCATCGGACGAACCACTGTCCGGCAGAGCCAGGCAAGTGTAATAGAAGGAGCCGCCGGGGGCGATGATATCCGGCTTATAGTCCTCCGAAAGCACCGCCCGCGGACTCACATAGCCGTACGTCGAGTACTCGGTCAGGGCGTTCTTTTCATTGGAGGCTCCGACGGTGATGGCCAGAGCGGCTCCGGGCGGGTCAGACATCGTTCGTTCCACTTCGGAGCTGGCGCCGGCTTCGTTGCCCGCCGCCGACACGACCACGATGCCGCCGTTGGCGGCGGAGGCAATCTTGTACCGTAGCGAGGTGCTTTGCACGGGGATGTAGGTGATGTCACTGAGGAGGCCTATGCTCAGGCTGATGATCTTGATGTTCTTGGCCATACGATTGGCGACGAGCAGATCGAGCCCCGTCGGCACGGAGTTCTCGAAGGCCTCGTCGTTCACGGTCACCGGGATTCTCACCATGGCGTATTTGCACTCGGGCGCTACGCCGCGGAAGCGGGTGAATCCATCACCGACGGCCGGATAGGTCGACACCGTATTGACCAAGATGCCGCCGTTGAAATAGGAGAGTCCCGAACTCTGGATGTAAGCACAGTAATTTCTCTGATTGTTGCCGGCGAAGGAATTCGTCAGAACGGTCTGGGTCGTCCCGCTGACGTAATCCCCGATGATCGTGAGGCCCTCGGAAGACGTCCCCTGGTCCCAGTAGAAATGAAGCAGCAGACCATCGGAACCGTCCCACCAGGCCTTCGTCGTTATCGTAACGGGGCCGTTCGCCAGACCGATGGGATAGGTCTGGTACGCGGAGCCATAGCCGGCATCCGTGTAGGTGTAGGTGAAAGGTCCCGCCTCGACACCGGAGGCCGCGCCGGTGCCCAGCGCCATTCCACTCACGGCCGTGCCATGGCCGTAGTGATCGACCGGCGTCAAGCTGCCGTGACGGTTCAGATCCTGCCAGTAGACCAGCCGTCCGGCCAGATCCTGATGCTCAGCATCGACCCCCGTGTCCATGAAGCCGATCGTCGTATTCGGGTCGCCGTTGAAACCGAGAGCGCTTCCCGCAAATCCCGGCCTCCAGACGGGCCGGACCCGGCCGCCCAGCGTGGCGCGGTCGGTGTTGTACAATCTTACGCGGACCGTCGGTTCCACCAGGACCAGGGAGGATCCCATCAGGCCGGGCAGGGCACTGACACGATCCAGAGAAATACGCCCGGTCCAGCCGTACGAGATCGCCTGATACATGTACGTGATCGTGCCGCCCATGCCGGTGAAAGCATCGATCTGGCTCTGCGTCACCGGCTTGGAGAAGATCAGCTCCACGGCCACGGTGTCCCCAGCTGCCTGGGACGACAAGCCGCGTGACACGGCTCCCGCCGTCGCCTGTCTCTTCGCTGTGACGCGCTCTTCGAGCCGATCGTCGATGCGGCTCTGGTCCGTGTCATTCCCATACACGCCGCCGATGACCGGCGGTATCGATACCGCGGGCGGAGGTGTCGTCGTGCCCGACGCCGCCCGGGCGCACACGGACCCAAGCAGGGCCAAGGCCACACAGGCCCCCACTGCGGCCGGCGTCACAGACCCTCGTGACCTGAGACGCGACCTTGGGTGCCTGGATTTTTCGCGCAGAACCTCAACCGCTGGGCGTTCGCTCATGTTCCGTCCCTTCTCCAACCAATCCCGCGGGTTCCTCAAACCTCGTGGCGACGACTACCTGTGCAAGGACACCAGGCACTCTGCGCCGGAGGCCTGCCTCCCGCAAAACGCTTTAATCTGGTCGTATGGTACTGATTGATCCGCGATAACGTTGCTTCGCCGACCAGTATATCCCTTGGCGTGACATGGCGTCAACAGAAAAAACGCCTGCTCCTAAGCAGAGAGGGCATCCAGAGCACTGGGGCGATCGGGATAGAGAGGGAAAATCCGGTCCAGGTTCGTGATCTTGAAGACGCGGTGCAGACGCGGGTCCAGCGTGCAGACGATCACACGCCCGTCGCCGGACTTGAGCAGTGCCCTCACCTCCAGCAGAAGACCTAACACCTGTGAGGAAAAGAACTTAACGCCGGCGAAGTCAAAAACGACGTGCTGCGGACGGTTCTGGGTGATGAACTGTCGGATCCGTGAAGAGTCGCCCGAGATCTCCTCCACATCGCTGATGTAGGCGCTCTTGAACGCAATGACGGCAGCGTTGTCTTCGCTGCTGATATCCAGATTCGAGCTCGTATCAGTAGTCGCCATATATTCACGCCTGCGTTGAACCGCATTATTGCATATTGATAGAGGGCCGTCGAGGGGTTTGTTCACAATTCCGGTCCCGTCCCATGCAAAACGAGCATCTATCCCTGTTGGTACGCGTCCGCTCCCGGTATGATACGTCAGCGTCGGACCTGGCGAAGGATTCCTGATGATGCAGGGACTCCTTCGCGAGCTGTACGTAGGGCGTGACAACAGTCGCTGGAAAGGAGTTGAAGATGGATAGGAAGAAGGCACTGGGCATGACAGGCTTGGCATTGATCGTTTGCGCCGCTTGGGCCATCACGGCCCGCTCGGCGCAACCGTCCGCCCCGACCGCCGGAGAGAAGAAGTTCGAGGAAGACACGATCAAGGCGGATGGAAACGATTTGAAGATCACGTTCATCGGCCACGGCACCCTGATGTTCACCTGTCAATCGAAAATCGTTCACGTCGACCCCGTCGGCAACCTGGCGGACTACACCAGACTGCCCAAAGCCGATGTCATCCTGGTCACGCACGAGCATGGCGATCATCTGGATCCCAAGGCCATAGGCCTGATCCGCAAAGAGCAGACCGTTCTGCTGCTGAGCAAGCTCGGCGCCGACAAGCTCGGCAGCGGCACGGTGATAAGGAATGGAGACACGCAGACCGTCGCGGGTCTGAAGATCGAGGCCGTGCCCGCCTGCAACCTGGGAAACAAGACCTTTCATCCCCAGGGCAACGGCAATGGGTACGTCATTACGTTCGGCAAGACCCGCGTGTACGTGGCTGGTGACACCGAGAACGTTCCGGAGATGAAAAACCTGAAGAACATCGACGTGGCGTTCCTGCCCATGAACCTTCCCTATACGATGACACCCGAGCAGGTCGCCGACGCCGCGAAGATGTTCGAGCCCAGAATTCTGTACCCTTACCACTACGGCCAGACCGATCCGAGCACCTTGGTCAAGCTTCTGAAAGATACCAAGATCGACGTCCGCATCCGCAAGATGCAGTAGGTCCGCAGGCAGTTCAGCCGTTGAAGATCGAGCCGCAATGAATCAGGAAAATGGGGTTCAGAACAACGTCGCGAAGATCCTCTCGAAAACAAAGGCCCTCTGGATCACCGTGGGGCTCTGCCCGGTTGTCACCATCGTATGTTTCGTGATCCTGGCCTTGCTGCCGGCCACCGATAAGCCCCACTTCCAGGACCCTCTGCGCAGCATTCTGACAGGTATCGCCGTCCTGGGCATTGCGGCGCCGTTCTGCCTGGGCGGGCACATCCTGAGGCAACGGTTCGCCGCCTCGCCCTACTTTGAAGGGACATTCATCGCCACTGCCATCGTGCTTTTCGGCATCGTGTGCCTCGTGGCAGGACTGGCATGCATTCTTCTGGGTGTCTACGACCTGATGCTCCTATTCGTCACTCCCAGGCCCAGGCCGCTCTTTTACTGAGTCGCCGAAAGCGAACGGAACGCCAGACTTCTCCTGGCCGCCGTTGCGGCGCTAGACCATGCGATCGGTAATCAGAAGCCTGCCCAACGCCCGGAGGTACGCGTCGCGATCCTGCGGGCCAATCATGCGTTCCGCTTCGCGCCCGTTGCGAAAGAATATCATTGTCGGCACCGCCTCGACGCGGTACCGCACAACCAGCGACGGCACGTCTTCAATTCTGACACTGTATATGACCACGCTTTTCTTGTAGTCTTGAGCGACTCGTTCAATCGTCGGTGCCAGTTGCCGGCAAGGCGGACAACTATCTGAATAGAAATTGACCAGGACCGGACGCCTGGCGTGCAGGACCAGTTGTCGGCCGAGATGGCTCAACAACGCGCCGCACGCACTACCGACAGGCAGCCCGGCCACGATTTGTATGAATGCTGTGTTTTCCATGGCATACCTCCACGCTTGCCATGCATCTCTTCTGTCGCTCGTCCACATAAGCCAGTACACCCATCGGCAATGGTTTGTTTGTCATGGCGGACGTAATGAGCAATTACATGAAAACGGAGGGTCCTCGTGCTCAAGAGTGGATCGGCATTCGTCAGCAACCGCTGGCGGCCGACAGCATCTACCTCGACAACAGGAGCGGGCGAGCCTTCCCCAGAGCCGCCAGCGCGAAGATACGCGGATAGAGCTCTTCGAAGTACCACAACCGGGCGAAATAGAGGCCGATAGGCGACGCGGGCGTGGATCGGCCTTCGTCCATGTGAGAAATGAGCCAGTCGACGCCGCGACGAACCGAAGAGAGAAGGTCGTGATCCCCCCCGCATCTGCACGCGCTGGCCAGGGCATCGACAGCCAGGGCAGTCTCCTCGATCGAGGATGCGATGCCGGCAGCGCCGCCCCAGCCACCATCGGGATTCTGTGCGTCCAGCAACCATTGAGCCGCCCGGCGCCGGGCCGAGTCGATCGGACCGGCGTTCGGCTCGGCGACCAGCGACAGGCTCGACAGAACCCGGCCCGTCCCGTAGACCGGATTCGCCTGTCCCGGCGCCGACTGATTCCCGAACCACAAGGGCACCCAGGAACCATCCCCCCGTTGCTCGTTCTGCAGGAATCTCAAGGCTCCGCGTATGGCATGTTTCGTCCGCGTCTTGAGCGACTCCGGCAGTTCGCCAGACCAGAGACTCATCGCTCCGACGGCGTGGGCCGTGACATCGGGCGAGCTCCGGTCGAACGGCAGCTTCGTCCAGCCGCGGCAGAACGTGGGGATTCCTCCATCGGCATTCCGTATGCCGAGCAGCCATTCGACGCCGGCGGCAGCGGCACGCGACACCTCATCGCTTCGCATCCCCAGTTGGTGCAAGGCCACCAGCGCGCCCGACGTGTCATCACCATCGGGGACAGCGCCCGGCAGAGGGGACCAGGCCCAGCCTCCCGGCGCCGCCTGCGTGTAGGGATGTACGTGCTTGAACTGGCAACTGAGCAACCAATGAGCAAGGTGCTCCCGCTCCGACACCGGCAAGGCGTCTTCCTTCACCAGTGCGCTGATCGATAGCGTCGTCAACCACGTCGCCAGGTTCGTGTCGATGGGCCAACTGCCGTCCGCGCGAACTGAAGCCGCCAGAAATTCGACGCCCTTCGCTACGACCGGATGGTTTCGTTGTCCGCAGGCGACCAGGCTCATGACTACAAACGAGGTCAAAGGAGCCGCCTCGAGGAAGCCGCCGTTGTCCGGCTGGAGCGTGGAAAGCACGTCGAGACATCTGCTTCGCGCCAGGTTCCGCAGCAGTCTTGTCACGGGACAACGCGGCTGGAGATGGGCATGCCGGGCCTGTCCGATCGCGATCAACGCGGGCAACGCATAGCTCACCACCGGCAGACGCAGCCATTTGAACAGCCCCCGCGGCAGGACCGCCAGTTCGAAAGGCAGCGGTTTGACAAGGCCCCACGCCGGCGCCCCCTCGCCCAGCCGGCCCGCCAGCGCGCACATCGTCAGGATCGGAACGGAGAACGTGCGATCCTTGCCGTACTGGCGTGCCACGGCCTCCGTCAGCGACGCCGGCGCCAATGTCCCTACTCTGTCCCGCAGCCACGCCTCCGCCTTTTCGACTGCCGCCACGCAAGCGGCCGGCCCCTCCGGAACGGCCAGGGCGGAATAGCAGAGCATGGTCGTACTGAGATTGCTGGGACTTTGAACGGTATCGCCCCAGCCACCGTCGGCATTCTGATGGCGGCATAGCCAGAGCAGACCACGGTCAATCAGCGACCGATGCCGAGGCAAGTCCACCTGCGCCAGGGCGAATGCGGCCGTCGCGGTCGACAGAGCGCTACTCGACAGGTGTCCCGTCCAGTAGCCCGCGGGACCGCGCGACGAAAGCAGCCCCTGGCGCAAAGCGGTGATCGTTCGCTCCAGCCTTGTCGGATCGATGTCGCTCATGGTTCGTTCAGATCGCCCAGGGACAACAGGCCGTAATAGGTGTATTCGCAATCCAGCATATCGTCGGCGGGATGGCCTCGAAAAGCCCCCTGTGGCGTCCAGAGCGAATCGAGATAATCCAGATTGGCACGGCGCAGGTCCGACAACGAGACGCCCGCCACGTGCAGGGCGTGCAGCGCGGTCGCCGTCGAAAGCAGATCGGGCACAGTCATCTCCGGGTCCAGCGGGATCGGGGAGAATCCTCCATGCGGCGAGGCACGCGCCAGGAGCCAATCGAGCGCCGCGGGCGGGATGTCACGACCCAGATAATGCAGTGTCGCCACCGCCGCCGCGGTGGCCGCCGTGGCGCCGAAAGTCATGGAGCGTTCATTCGCAAAGCCGCCGTCCGGCATTTGCAGGGATCGGATCGATGCGAAGAGAGCCTCCATGTCCGGACTCTCCAACCCGAGATCCTGCCACGTCCCCAATGCCAGAAACCCGCCGTACACGCTGCCTGAATTCGCTCCGAGCACGATGTTATAGCCTCCACTACCGGCCCGGAACTTGACCAGCCGGCCGGCCGCTGCCTGGCGAGACTGTTCATCGATGGTCTGTCCGGCCTGATCGGCCAGGTTGGCCCAGCATCGAACCAGGCAAGACAGGTGCACCAGGTCCAGCGACTGGCCCGAGCCGAACTGGCCGAGATACTCCACGACGCGATCGTAGGGAATGTCCGCGTCGAGCACGAGCGCGGCTTCAAGTCCGAACGATGTGTAGTAGAGATCGCTGCGTCCGTCCCGCCCAGAGAAGCCACCGTCCTCCATGAGACTCGCGCGGAGGAAGGATCTCACCGCCTCTGTCGAGTCGCCCAGCGCCTGGGCGGCCCTAGCGACGGCTCGGCACATGTCGAGCCTGACGGTCATTGCAGCAGCCCATGATTTCGAAATCGTTGAATATCTTGCCCATCACGCGGCGGAGCAGGCCCTTGAGACCGGCGTTCTGAAGAGGCATCAAGGAGCCGATCGCCTGCGACCGGTACGTCTCCATCAAACGCCACGCCGCCGCCTCGACTTGCGGTGAACTGATGAGGTGACGGACCTGCTCGCGATCCTCTTCCGCCGCCGAGCCCTCCCACCACCGCTCGATCTGCTTCTTGCCTGTTGCGTCGGCCGCTTCGTACGCCAGCGCCAGGAGCACCGAGGGCCCCCCGGGGCCGCCCCCCTGCACAGGCTCGGGCGCACGCAGGTCTTCCAGGTCGTCCCGGATCTGATACGCGATACCCAAGGCGTCGCTGTACTTCCTCGGGACATCGCCGATCTGCTCGTCGCAGCCGGCCAGAATGGCGCCGAGGTTCAAGGCGACTTCAAACGCGGGAGCCGTCTTCATGCGGAAGGTGTCCAGGACCGCGCGGACGGTCAGCGGCTGCGGATGGCGGAACCAGGCCAACTCCCGGCCCTGCCCCAGGCACAGCGTGCGATGTCCCTGAACGGCCGCCTGCAGCAGCTTCACTCTCCGAGCCTCCGTCCCCCCCGCTTCCGCCAGGAGTCGGTACCCCTCGCCCAGCAGAAGATCCCCGATGTTCAGCGCGATCGGAATACCGTACTCGCCGTGGAGCGTCTTCTGGCCGTACCGCTCGGCGTCACCATCCTCGATATCGTCGTGGATGAGCGAAGCCTTGTGGAAACACTCCACCGCGACCGCGATCCGGCGCAGATCCTCCTCGTGCGGCCGGGCGCCGTCGAGTAATAGCGCCTGACACGCACAGACCGCCAGGAAGGGCCGCCACCGTTTGCCGGCCCGGGCCATCCACTCCAGCGCAATCTTCTGCGTTTCATCAGGATCCGGCGCGAGCATCTGCGACAAAGCCTCGCAGGAGAACCAGCCGTTGACCTGCTGATGAAGGGCCTCGAGATCGAGCCGTCGGGTCTGATCGTCCGTCGTCTGGTAAATGGCTTCCCATAGCCAGTCCACATCGAGATAGGTATGGGCACAACCATCCCGCAGGAGCGGGATCGCCAGTCCCGGGACCGCCCCCGCCTCCATGTAGGGGAATACCCCTTCGAGGACGGAAAGACAACTGGCCCCGACGACGGCCTCGATCCGGCCGGCCTCGATCAGCGACATGACGACGGGCGACCCTTCCGCGATCAGGACCGCATAGCCGAGCTGTTCGGCCTGGCTCTTGAAGTCGTCGATCACACAGCGACCGCAGTGCTCGCAAAGGAGGCCGATTTCGTCGAACTGCGCCGGGCACTCCTGCGCGTGGCGCAGGCACTTGGGCAACAGCAGGAGACGCTTCTCGTAGGGAATCGCAGCGACGGTCTCCCGCCACGCCTCATTGTTCACCAGGACCGCAGCGAAATCCGCGTACTTGCGCTCCAGCCCGACTTTTTCGAGGATGGCGTTGGTATGGACCCGCAATTCATCGAGGGACAGCGGCGGCACCGGACGGATTCGCTCCACGTAGCCGCGAATGGCCTGCAACAGCTCGTCACGAGCCTGCTTGGTCTGCGGCACGTTGTCTTGAGGCGGCCGTGAAGGCCGGGCCGCGATCGCGGGTGTATCAGACATGAACCTGCTCCTCCACGTCGACGGCCGTCGCGTGGTCCATCTGCTCTTCGAGCTTGCGGAAGGCCCGTCGCCAGTTCATCACTTCACCGTGTCCCAGGACCTGCATGATGGCGCGGCGCGCCCACGAGACGCCGCCGGCCCACTGGTTGTCCCAGAATAGCTTCGGGACCATCTTGAAGTTCAACTCGTAACACGTTCGATAAAGCTCCAGGTGCATGGGCGTCATCGTGGCCAGGGTGAACCTCCGGTCGCCGCCCGTCGCGGCGGAGGGTAGAGGTTCATAGAATATGGGAAAGACCACCGCCCTCCTGGCGGCCAGATCGTTGACCAACTCCAGCGTGGCCGCGACATCGTCGGGCGTCTCGCCGGGCAGCCCCAGCACCAGGCTGAACACCGGGAAGAAGCCGCAGCGATTCATCCGCTCAGCAGCCTCGCGGACCATCTGCCCCCAATCGTCGGGATTGAAAGGAGCGATCTTGCCCGGGCTGTTGGCAGCCACCAGACGCCCGTTGGCGCTTTCGGCGCCCATGTTCACCCATAGATACTCACTCGGCCGCTCCCACGTCAAGAGGCGTCTGATCTCGCGAAGCTGCTCGTCCGTCAGTTGCAGGACCGAGGTGATGTTCGCGTGGTCGATCTGCATGAACGACAAGCCTTTGATCTGCTTCATGCGTGCGAGGAGGTCGCAGAGCCGGTCGAAGTCGGGAGTCAGCCCCTGCGCTCCATAGCGGAAGAAGTCCTCGCTGCCGCTGACGACCGCCCGCAGACCCCCGGCGACGTTGGTTTCGAGATCGGCCAGAATCGTGTCGGGGTCCAGATGCTTCATGCCCTGGCGCGCCATCGCGCAGAACCGGCACCCCCGGCCACAACCCCGCGACAGCTCGATGATCCCCAGCAGCGATGGGCCCCGAATCGGCTGGATGCGGGACGCCCCGATGTCCGTCTCGGTCGTGGAGCTCTCCGGCCGTCGACCATTCAGCACGTCGGCGAAGAACTGCGGCCCCGAAGCTTCGAAGTAGCCCTGGAAGACGGAGTCGATCTCGACCTGGGCAGGCTTCTTGTCGGCGTGAGCGATCCACTGCCAGGCGCCGGCGCCGCCCACGATGGTCTGGAAGCCATGCTTCCGCTTCAAGGCCGTGACTTGTTCGAGGGTCTGCCGGGTCCAATAGCGGGTGTAGAGCTCGCCTTTCCAGAAATTGGCCGTGGTGGTGTTGCTCATCCCCATGCCCAGCGGATCGCTCGAACTGAACGCCACGATCTTCACCCACGGCCCGATCAGGTCCGGCAACCGTTCCGGCGTCGTACATACGACGTCTTCTTCCGCCAAGCCCGCGTACTTGAGCAGCGACGACTCGATCCGGCGTAATCCCAGCGGAGCGGTGCGCGCCCGGCCCCACTCATCCGTCGGCACGGGGCGGGACAGGAAGTGACGCAGGAACACTTCCGGCACCTGCGTCGTCTGCATCGTCGCGAACATGCCGTCGAAGAGGATGCGGTAGTCGGCGCTGAGCGTTCGGTCGGCAACGAGGATGACCGCCGGCGTCAATCGCTGGTCACCCATGGCCGTCCCCCTTCTTAGGCTCCGTCGAGAATCTCGGCTCCCCCGCGGCACGTTGACGGAGTCTGCCGTACACATCGCCTTTGACGAAGGCACGCAAATCGGCGGTGGCTTTCTCTTCCGCCGGACTCAGTGTGCTGGTCTCGTCGCCATTGATGGGCGGCTCACCGTGTTTCGGGAAGATGATCGCCTTGACGGGACACATTCGCGCGCACGCGGGACAATTCGTCTTGCAGCCCTGGGGCTTGTGCACCTCCACCCGACCCTCTGCCGACAATCCATACACGCCGAACAGGCAGAAATTCAGACACTGTTTGCAGTTTTTGCAGCGGTCGTAGTCGATGACGGGGAACCAGGGAACCCATGGGGATTGATGATTGACGATTGATGATTGATGATTTGAACCGGCGGTTTGAAGTCCGTGGACCGAGATTCCAGCGATGATCTCGTCGGGGGACTGAGTCCTCATATTGAAGAGCTGGACAGGCCTGCCGTCCAGCGGCACGCTGGCGGCGCAGAACAGCCAGCGGATCGCCCGGGGGAAACACGCGATGATGATGGGTGCCTCGCCCTGGGACCACCGTTGCAGCGATGGGTCGTGATCGGCAACCAGACCGCAGAGGTCCGCTACGACCGTGTACCTTATTCCGGCTCGTTCCAAGAACTTCAGGACGGCGTCTTTCGTGTCCTTCGGGACGATGTCGTAATGCACGCAGGTGCACACCAGGACCGTAGGCCGGGGCATGGTGCTGCTTGGGGTCACGATGTCACGGGGATCGGTCATGATTTGATGTCGTAAACCAGCAGCACGTCGCCGTGGCGGATGTACAACCGGCCGTTGGCGATGGTCGGATGAGCCCAGTGTTCGTCGGTTCCCTCGGCGATCTTGAACTGGCTCACCGTCTGGAACTTTTCGGCGCCGGGTTTGACGAGCCGGACCGTGCCGTCATCGGTATAAACGTACAGCATGCCGTCGGCGCCGACCACGATGCCGGCCTTGATCTCGGGAGCATTCCAGCATACTTTGCCGGTCTTCCAGTCCAGACAAACGAGCCCTTTGTTGCCACTTTGAGCCGTGCCATAAATGCAGGCATCGATAGCGACAAAACCCTGCATCTGGCAGTCGAGCGCCTTTTCGGCCCACTTGGGTGCGGCATTCGGATCATTGCCTTCCAGGGCGAACATCGCGGCACCAACGCCCATGCCGGACGACACGAAGACCTGCCCCTCCTGGTAGAGCGGCGGATTGGGCTGGCAGGCGGCCCGATGCACATAGGCATGTTGCCAGACCACCGCCCCGGTGCCGGCATCGAGCGCGACAACGCCATTGGCGAGCATCGTCAGCACGAGCGAGCGGCCGTTATGTTTGATGAGCCGCGCGGCACAGTAGCCTGTCGGCTGACTGAGGTCTTTGGTCTGCCAGAGGACGGCGCCGGTGTTCCGATCCAGCGCCACGACGGAGGCGTTGGGACCGCCCGGAGCGCAGATGATCCGCTGACCATCCACGAGAACCGCCTCGGCGAAGCCGAACTGAGCCTGTTTGGGCCCGAACTTCTCGACAAGGTCGATGGTCTTGAGGATGTGTCCCTGGGCCGTCTCGAAGATAACCAGTTTGCCGAACCCAGTCATGAGGAAGATGCGGTCACCATCGACAGTGGGCGTGGCGCGCGTGCCGGCGACGGCGGCGCCTTTCTTTTCCAACTCGGGGCCGTAGTTCACCTTCCACTTGGGTGAACCATCTGCATTGAACGCGTACAGATATCCCTGGTTCTTATCGTCCATGCCCGTGACATAGACGACGCCTCCGGCCACGGCGGCCGAGGAATAGCCCTTGCCAAGATTCTTGGCGGACCAGGCAAGTTTGGGACCGGCTTCGGGCCATTGCTTCAGCAGGCCGGTCTCCGGGAAGATACCATCCCCGGCCGGCCCGCGGAAGCGGGGACTGTCCGCCGCCTGAACGGTTGTTCCCAGAACGATTGTGGCCGTGATCATCGCTGCAAGTGCAGTCTTCATGACGTGCTTCCTCCAACAATAAGTATCATGCGCTCAACTCGGGGCCCACGCGCTGCGGCCGACGAGCCAGCTTCTTTCTCAATGCCTCCATGTAGAGGTAGAACACCGGCGTTACGTACAGCGTCAGGGTTTGAGAGAATAGCAACCCTCCCACGACGGCCAGACCCAGCGGCTGGCGGGACTCCGCCCCGGCTCCGAGACCCAGGGCGATCGGCAAGCTGCCCATCAGGGCGGCCATCGTCGTCATCATAATCGGACGGAACCGGATCAGGCAAGCCTCCAGAATCGCGTCGTGGGAATTCTTGCCCTCCTCCCGCTCCGCCTGCAGGGCGAAGTCGATCATCATAATGCCGTTCTTCTTGACCAGGCCGACCAGCATGATGATGCCGACGAAGGCGTAGATCGACAGCTCCACCCGGAACAGGAGCAGCGTGAGCAGCGCGCCGAACCCCGCGAAGGGCAGCGCCGAGAGAATCGTAATCGGGTGAATGAAGCTCTCGTACAGGATGCCCAGCACGAGGTAGATCACCAGGATCGCCAGAACGAGCAGCCAGCCCAGCCCTTTCAGCGACGACTGGAATGCCTGGGCCGTGCCCTGGTAGCTCGTCGCGATCGTGTCGGGAAGAAGGCTCTGGCCGATTCTGTTGACGCCGGCCACGGCCTCGCTGAGAGAGACGCCCGGCGCGAGGTTGAACGAAATCGTAACGGAGGGCAGCTGACCCTGATGGTTGATCGTCAGCGGGCCGACGCCGGTCGAGAGACTGGCCACCGAGCTGAGAGGAATCAACTGACCGTTGCTGGAGCGAACATAGAGCTGGCTCAGCGCGGAGGGGTCCAACTGATGCTGGTCCTCCAACTCCATGATGACATAGTACTGATCGTTCGGCGCCATGATCGTGGACACTTGGCGCGACCCGTAGGCGTTGAACAGGGTGGTCTCGATCTGGGCCGCCGTCACCCCTGACGCCGAGGCTTTGTCCCGATTGATATTCACGCGCACTTCCGGGTTCTTCATGCGCAGGTCGCTCGTGACATCCTGAAAACCCGGCAGCTCGCGGATCTTGTCCTCCATCAGAACCGCGTACTGGTACAGTTCGTCCGTGTTGGGGCTTTGCAGCGTGTACTGATACTGGCTGCGGGACATGCGGCCCCCGATATTGATGGTAGGCGGGTTCATCAGGAACACGCGAATGCCGGGGATGGCGTTCAAGGCCGGCCGAAGCTGCTGGATCAGTTCATCCGCCGACACGTTCCGCTCGGACCTGGGTTTCAGGCGAATCATCAGGCTGCCGTTATTGCCGCCGCCACCGCCACCGCCGCCGGCGTTGGACATGAAGGAATCCACCTCGGGCCGGCCCCGCAAGACCGCGGCGACCGCTTGTTGGTACTCGAACATGGACTTGTAGGAAGTCCCCTCAGCGGCCTCGGTGGTTCCCTGGATTCGGGCGCGATCCTCGCTGGGTATGAACCCTTGGGGAAGGGCCTTGTACAGCAAGACCGTGCCGGCCAGAATCCCGGCCGAGAAGACCATCGTGCCGAGTTTGTGATCCAGCACCCAGCGCAAGGTCCGCTCATAGAAGCGAAGCGTGAGGTTATAGACACCCTCCGAGAAGGCATAGGCCCGGCCGTGCTTGACGGCATTGGGGTCCCGCAGGAAGCGGCTTGACAACATGGGCGTCAGCGTCAGCGCGATGAAGCCGGATACCAGCACGGCCACACCGATCGTCACGGCGAACTCGCGGAAGAGCCGCCCCACCAGACCGCCCATGAAGAGGATCGGGATGAACACCGCCGCCAGGGACAAGGTCATGCTGACGATCGTGAAGCCGACTTCCTTGGAGCCTTCCAGAGCGGCGGTCAGCTTGTTCTTGCCCATCTCCAGATGTCGGACGATGTTCTCCAACATGACGATGGCATCGTCCACGATGAACCCGACCGACAGCGTCAGAGCCATCAGGGAAAGGTTGTCCAGCGTGTAACCGCAGAGATACATGACGGCGAAAGTCCCAATGACGGCCATCGGCAATGCCAGACTCGGGATGATCGTGGCCGACACGTTTCTCAGGAACAAGAAGATGACCAGCACCACCAGAAAGAGCGTCAACAGCAGCGTGTACTCGACGTCCTTGACGGAATCCCGAATCGCCGTCGAGCCGTCGATCAGGATCTTCATCGACACGGAGGCCGGCAATTGACCCTCAAACGTCGGCAACAACTTCTTGATCGCATCCGCCACCTCGACTGTGTTGGTGCCGGGCTGGCGCTGAATGGCCAGAATGATGGACCGTTGCGATCCCGACGGATCCACGTACCAGGCCGCGGCCTTGTTGTTCTCGACGCTGTCCGTGACCTTGGCGACGTCGTCGAGCCGCACCGGCGCGCCGTTACGATAGGCGACGATGAGCGGCCGGTAGGCCTCGGCATTGGTCAGTTGTCCCGACGCCTGGACCGTGAAGGCGCGGTTCGATCCGTACAGAATTCCCGTCGGCAGGTTCACGTTGCCATTCTGAATAGCGCCGGCGACTTCATCGATCGAAATGGCTTTGCTCGACAGCGCGACCGGATCGACCTGGACTCTCACGGCGTACTTCTGCCCGCCATAGACCATAACCTGGGCCACGCCGTCAACCATCGAGATTCGCTGCGCCATGAGTGTCTCGGCGTACTCGCTCAGGGTATAGAGCGGCAGCATGGGACTGGTCAGCGCGACAAACAGAATCGGCATATCGGCCGGGTTGACTTTCCGGTAGGTCGGCGGGCTGGGCATATCGCGCGGCAGCATGCGGGCCACGCGCGCAATCGCCGCCTGGACATCCTGGGCCGCACTGTCAATGTCACGACTCAACGTGAACTGCAGGGTGACTTGCGTACTGCCCAGGGCATTCGAAGACAGCATCGAGTCGATGCCGGCAATCGTCGAGAACTGGCGTTCCAGCGGTGTGGCCACGGCCGCCGCCATCGTGGAGGGACTGGCGCCGGGCAGGGACGCCGAGACCTGGATCGTCGGGTAGTCCACGTTCGGCAGGTCGCTCATGGGCAGCAGCCGGAACGCCGCGATACCAAAGATCAGAATCGCCGACATGACGAGCGTCGTCATGACCGGCCGGTTGATGAAAAGCGATGTGAAACCCATCGATCGAGTACCTTACTTCTTCGCCGCTTCTTTTTCCTGCACGCGCGCGCCGGGGACGAGCCGGAGCTGGCCGTCTGTCACGACCTCTTCTCCCGCCCGCACCCCCTCGACGACCGCCTCGACATCCGTCGACCGCTTGACGGTGACGCGCCGGGCCTCGACGGTCTTGTCCTCCTTGACCACATAGATGAACTGGCCGGCCTGGCCCGTCTGCACGGCCTCGGACGGTACGACAATGGAATTGGGCTCCTTGGCGATCGTCAGCACCACGTCCACATACTGGCCGGGCCACAGGCGTTGATCTTTGTTCTCGAATGTTGCCCGCAAATAAATCATGCGGCTGTCCACATCAACGGTGTTCTCGATGAGCGACAACGTGCCGTGCAGCGGCGGGTCATTCGCCTCCGGCACGGTCACGCTGACGTCCAGACTGCCGGCGGCCATGGCTTTGCGAATCGCCGGAAGGTAGTTCTCTGTGACCCGGAAGCTGACATAGATCGGGGCGGTCTGCATCACGGTGACGACCGAGACATCGTTGGCCCGGATCAGGTTGCCCTGATGCACGTGCAGACTCCCGGTGCGGCCGTCAACGGGCGAGCGGATCGAGCAATAGTCAAGCTGGAGCGCCGCACTGCCGATCGCCGCTTCGTCGGCACTGACGGCCGCCTTCAAGGTCTCAACCGCCGTGACCGCCTTGTCGTATTCGTCCTGGGAAGTGAAACCTTTCTGGAGCAACTGCGTCTGCCGGGCAGCTTCACTCTCGGCGTTCTTTAGCTGTGCCTTATGGCCCTCCAGATTGGCCTTCGCGGCTTGCAGGGCTACCTGCGGCTGGCGGGGATCGATGGACAGGAGCAGGTCGCTCTTCTTCACCATCTGGCCCTCCGTGAAATGGACACCCGTCAGAATGCCGGTAACCTGAGCCTTGATGTCCACATTGGCATAGGGCTCCACCGTGCCGAAGCTGGCCGCCTCGATGGCCGTGGTCTTCTGTTGAGCCATCGCCAGCCTCACCGGAACCGCCGGCGCGCCGCCATTGGGCCCTCCCCGGCGGGATGTGCCCTCGGAGCGTTTGGAACAGCCAATCTGGCACAAGACGATCGCGGCGGCCAGATACAAGACCAGCCGCACGCATGGGCGAGCCCACCAGACCTTCTTGATAGGTGGGATGGGATGAGAACCAACAATCATAGGTCATTCCTGCAAAACACGACAGCAACGCCGCCGACTGGTCATGAGTCTTCCGGCAGCTTGGCCGGTTCCCGCCCGGGAGCGGCGACGCCGCGGCGATCGAGCAACGAACCTTCCAGTCGGTACAATTCCACAAAGGCCTTCAGATAACTGACGACGGCCTGCACTTCGGAGATCTGTCCCGCCACCAGGTCACGCTGGGCCTGGGCCACGAGCAGCGAAGTCGATTTGCCGAGACGGAATTTCTCCGTTTCGGAACGCAGCTTCTCGTCCTGCAGCCGGCGCGTGGCGGCGGTGGCGGTCACCTGCTCCTGCGCCCGGGCGATCTCGACATACGCGCTGCGCACGTCCACTTCGACCAATTGTGCGAGATTGTCGATGGCCTCCCGCTGCTGGCGGCGCGTCAGGACGGCCCGCAAGTGCCGGGCCTGGGCGGCGCGATTGAACGCCGGGTATTCGAATGCCAGCCCGACGCTCGCATCGTAGTTGTCATCGTCGATGTTCTTCACGGAATTGCCGAATGACTCGGCGTACCCCGTCTTGCCGAACGTGACAAACAGATCAAGCCTAGGCAGCAGTCCATTCTTCGTCTTCACGATCTCCAGCTCGTCCCGCTGCCAGAGCAGCCGGGCCTGATTCAAATCCGCCCGCATCTGCATGGCAAGCGTCACGTGCGCCTCGACGTCGTCCAGCGTGATCGACGGGCTGACCGGCAGACTCTTCGCCACCACGTCCCGGCTCCAGAGACGCTCGCCCATCGTCGTGCCCGCGCCGGGCGGATTGAGCAGACGCAGCAGGGTCAATTTCGTCTGGGCCAGCGTGCTGCGGGCGTTGATGAGATCTTCCCGGCGCAGCGCCACTTCCGCTTCCGCCGCCGGCAGCTCACTGGACGCCAGATCGCCCAGCCGGACACGTTCCTGCGTCTCCTCCAATTGCTTCTGTGCCAGGTCGAGCGACTGCTGGAAAATGTCGATCTGCCGCTGGGACAGCACGTAATCCCAATAGGTCTCCTCCACCTGGGCCACAAGCGTTTGGGCAAAACCGCGCAGTTCGTACTGGGATATTTGAATGTCCAGCCGCGCCTGGTTCACGGAGGCGAGGTTGACCGATGGTCCGAAGCCCCGCAGCAGCGACTGTGTCGCGTTAAAGGCCACGCGCGATTCGTACTGCTCTTCGTCCCCCGCCAGCTCCACTTGCGACGTTTCGCCTGTTACGCCCAAGGTGGTGCCCGTGGGCAGGAACTCCTCCACGCCGGCGGAGGCCGTGATTCCATCCACGCGGCGCGGCGTCGCTCCGTCCACCACCTTATCACGCTCGCTGGCAACCTGTCCCGTCAAGGTCGGGTCGAAAGCAGCCAGCTCCTGCTGCTCGTAGGTCCGTTCGATCTGCGGATTGAGCCGCTGGACCATCAAGGTCTTATTGTTCTCGAGGGCCAGCAGCATGGCCTGTTCGACGGTGATCGCCAGAGGACCGGTGGCGGGAACATTTTCCCGGCTCTGCACAGGGGTTTGGGCGTTGGCCGCACCGATGTCAGACGCTTTCGCCGAAGGGGCGTTCGGCCCCCGAGGTTTTGGCCCGATGTAGTCTTCCGAGCTGCGCGTGCCCATTTCCGCACATGAGCCACACAGCAGTGCCCCGACCAGGACGAGCGCTCTCGCCGCCAATTGCCTGATACCCATCTACTCTTACCCCATGCCAGAAAAGCGTGATTTGGCAATGATAAGAGTCAGACGTTTGAAAGTCCAGTTTTCTTTCAGTCTCCGTCCATCAGCAGGGGCCCGTGTCTTTGGAACACAGGCCCCTGAGAACCACGATGACTTCCGATGGGCGAATGGCTGCCGCCGCTACGGATTGGCCAGCTTCTTGATTTCCGAGGTCGGCAAGGCGCCATGATAGATCCGGACCTCATCGATCTCGCCGGCGAAGAAGCGGGTGCTGTTTTCCGAGTTCCGCCCGACGTTGACCGCGTGCGCGGCCGTGTCAATGTCGCCCGTGTAGAGCGTGCTGGCCACGATTCCACCGTCGACATACAGCTTCAACTGCGTGCCGTCGAACGTGCCGGCCACGTGATGCCACGCATTGTTCATCGTCGATGTAACGGCGGCACTGTTGGCGTTGCGCCAGGTGCCGTCGTAGATGTAGAACTGGATCAGGTTGCCGTCGGTATGTTGGAGGTTATAGGCATGGTCGCCCTTGCCGACAAACGTCTGATAACTACTGTTGGCAAAGTTGGCCGGTTTGATCCAAGCCGACAGCGTGACCTGATCAGTGATGTTCAGGTTCGTCGCCGCACCGCAATCGACGTAGTCGTCCGTGCCGTCCAGCTTCAGCGACGCGCCGATCCTGCCGGCCGCCACGAACGTCGGACCGCCCTTGGCCGTGCCGTTGTTGCCGCTGCCGGAGCTGTCCTTCACGTCGTTGTCCAGCGTCCACTGACCGACCAGCGTCGGAGTGACCGTCGCCGGGCCCACGACCTCGGGGTACAGGCGGATATCATCGATGTACAGCGTGCCGGAGCCTGCGCCAGCGCCCAGGCCGATCGCCATCGACTTGACCTTCGAGAGGGTGATGCCGCCGAAGCTGTTCAACGGGACGTTCCAGGTCGTCCACGCTGGATCGGCCAGTGCCGCAACATCCTCGCCCGTCCCTGTGCCGAAGGTCGCTTGGGCCGTTTTGCCGTTCTGATCCGTCAATCTGACCCATAGCGGCACGGGGGTCACGTTGGTCGCCTGGCCGTAGAAGTGCAGCCTCAGAGTCTTGACGCCATGGCGGGTCCAATCCTGGGGCGCCTCAAACGTCCGGGTAGCCTCCGAATTGGTAATGCCATCCCTGCCGTAGGCTAGCGGCATGGACTGCCTGCCGGCATAGTAGATCGTTGTGCTCCCGAATGTGCCGTTGGCCGCCGCGTCCAGACCGACGATCGCGCCGTTGGTGCTCGTACCGTAACCGTCGATCCAGGCGTTGAAGACGCAGGTACCTTCCTTGTCGTTGTAACTCTCCATGTCATCGACGACCAGATAGCCTGCCACAGAGAAGTTCCAGACGCTTC
Organism: uncultured Pirellulales bacterium; assembly: GCA_964421295.1. Taxonomy (GTDB): domain Bacteria; phylum Planctomycetota; class Phycisphaerae; order Sedimentisphaerales; family Anaerobacaceae; genus PLanc-01. Next base: position 124,323 of record CAYQXM010000002.1, on the reverse strand, counting down.
CTTCCCAAGTCGCGGGGGTTTCGGCTGCGTTGACCTCGTCGACCTTCCAGTAGTAGGTCGCGCCGAGGTTCAGATCGGAAGGACTATAACTGCTCTGAGCCCCGGTATCGATGGGCGCGGCGCCGGACAGTGCGTTGGCATCGGTGCCGAGGAAGAGCTTGTGCGACGCCGCCTCTCTTCCAGGCCGCCAGCTCAACGTCGTCTGCGGCATTACGTCCACCGTTCCCGAAGCCGGCGAAGGATACGTTGCGTGCGCCGGGACGTAGAAGAACCGCACTTCGCTCAAGCCGTATTGACCCAGCGGGCCCCAAGTGGAAACGACCGTGATCTTGACCCCCTTGGCCGCAACGCCGGCGAAGTCGATCACCGTATTGTGCGCGTATCCGTCCTCGCCCGGAGCGTCATTGAACCGGAAATCTCCCAGCTTTGTCCAGCTGTTCCCATCGGGAGAATAGTCGATGGTGACATCCTGCAGGCCGAAGCCCAGCATGCTCTCCATGTAATTGAAGTTCCACACCCACATCTGATCCAGCTTGTACGCCCGGTCGAAGTCGTATCTGATCCAGGAAGACGTGGAGGCCTCCTTGCCCAGCCACATAGTCTCTTTGATCGCGGAGTGCAGATCGTCGGCATCCAGCCCGGAGCCATTGATCGTGTTCTCGGGACCACACCCGGCCACGGAATCGGAGGCCGAAGCCGTGATCTTCCCGATCGCGTACGTGTTCGGCTCGACGCTGAAGCTCCAGACGTTGCCCTTCGTCGGGTTGCCGGGGCTGGTGCTGTTGACTTCATCGACGCGCCAGTAGTAGGTCCGTCCCAGTTCCAGACGGCCCGGCGGATCGTACGTGCTGGCGGACTGATCCGCGGCAGCCAACACTCCTTTCGGATTGGTCTTGCTGGCGCTCTCGACGTCCGCGGCGCCGGTCCCCAGATACACATCGTGCGAGACCGCGTCCTTGCCCGCGGTCCAGCCGAGAGAGGATTCGCGGAATACGTCGGTCGAGGCATCCGCCGGACTGGGGTTGGAGCTTCGGTACAGGCTGGCGAACATCCCCTGCATAACCTGCCCCACTTCTGCTTCACTCAGCGCACTGTCACAGAGGTACACCTCGTCGATCGTGCCGTTGAAACCGGCGTCACCGGCACCGAACAGGGCCAGAGCGCCGAGGTGAACCAACGCCGAAGTCCCCGTGCCCAACGCGACGGCGGACGTGCCGGCTTTCACACCGTTGATGTAGATCGTCGCTCCGGTTCCGTCGTGCGCAAAAGCGACGTGTTGCCACTCTCCCACGGGCGGAGCCGCCACGTTGAAGACCGGGGCACCGGCGCCGCCCCCGAACCCGATCCCGCTGGTGGCGGCGGTGTCAATCGTCAACTGCCAGCGAAAGTCCCCCAGCACGCCATCGCCCTTGCTGACAATCCCCTGATAATTGCCGTTGGCCCCGGCCCACTTGATCCAGGCCGCCGCGCTGACTTTTCCCGTGCCTTCGGAGGGATCCCATGTTCCGGCACCGACGTAATTGCCGGTCGTGCCCGGAAAGGCGAGAGCCGTGCTGTAGCCCGGCCGGCCCTCGACCCAGCCGACCGTGCCGTTGATGGTGCCGTCATGGCCTTTGCCAGACAAGTCCTTGACGGCAGTCCCGCTCCCTTCATTCATCGGGTAGTAGCCGACGATCGCTGCCGGTGCGGCGGCGATCGTGGTCAACAACAGAACCGCACAGATGAAGTGAATGATCTTTCTGCTACACATTGTAGTTCTCCCCGAAAACAAAATCAGTTCTGACGAACCTGTAACGCAAGAGAAACAACGTTGCCTCAGTTCCGCGCCCCGGGATGTGCCCGGTGCACGCCGGCCGAGCCCGGTCTGGTCTCCATGTGCAGATCAGGTGGTTTCAGTCCGGCGCGGCGTTCCCTCCTCGCGCGAGGCTTTTCAGCCGGCAGACGCGGTCACGAAGACTCACGATCATTCTGTTACGCACTCCAATGAACACCGATGGGGCACGCACTGCGGTCCCACAGACCGCCGTCGCACCCGCAAGAAGAGCCGGGGTCTGGACCCAATGGGCACAGACCCCGGACGACTGTCCTTATCCATGGCGCCGAACTCCGGACAGCGACAAGCTGCCCCATGTGTTTCCGGCGCCACAGCACCGCATCAGAGGCGGCGACGACTATTGCGCCGGATGACCGAACGCGATGTCGTCGACGTACACGGTGCCTGAAGCGCCGGAGGCTGCTTTGGTCTTATCGCCTACGCCGATAGTGATCTTCTGAATACTGTTCAACTTGACTCCGGCCGAGCTGAACGTGCTCAGCGGGATCTTCCACTGCTGCCACGCACCCGAGACGATGGCATACGTGTCCGCCGTGACCGCCTTGCGGTGCGACTGATTGTCTTCGAGCGCCAGGTAAAGCGTATCGATGCCATTGCCCGCCGGCTGCGTGGCGCCCACATCGGCCAGTTTCCACTCGCCGGTGACGCTGGTCGAGGCGGAGATGTTCGAGAACTTCGCCTGGGTCACGAGCGTGCCGTCGTGGCTCGTCACCGCCAGCCCGATGAAGACGTTGCTCGGCATGGTGAAGGTCGTCGTCATCGTGCTGGTGGGCGTGATCGGCGTCCAGGTGACTCCGTCCGGCGAGAGGGCCGCCGTGAACGCGTTGCCGGTACGGGCGATCTTCACCCAGTACGGCGCCGCGCGGTTCGTCACGTCGGAACTCGTCGAGTTGTCGCCGTTGGCGCTGCGCACCTGGAAGGACGCGCTGCCGATGGCGCCGATGACGCAATCGGCATACATCGCGCCGGCATCGAGGGTCGAGCGGATCATGACGCCGCACTTGGCCCAATCGTTGGTCTTGTCGATGCTCTCGACCTTGGCGATCATCCAGCCGTCGCCGGTCATCTGCTTGTAAGCGAAGTGGAACTGATCGGCCGTGCCCCAGATATCGGTGCCCAGGCCGTTCATCAGAATGGTGCCGTTGCTCTGAACGAAGCTGGTCGGCTCGCCGCGGACCCAGAGGGACAGCGTATCCGCGCCGCCGGCGGACCAATCCTGGACCGTGCCGTACGTTCGGGTGGCCTCGGAGTAGGCGGTCGTCTTATTGTTGTAGCGGAACGGCATGGACTGCTTGCCGCCGTGCACGATCGTCGGCTCGGCGAACGGCGAGATGTCATAGCCCACGAGCCCGCCGTTGACCGACGTGCCGTAGCCGTCGATCCACGTCGAGAAGATCTCGTTACCCTTGTCGTCCGTATAGCTTTCCATATCGTCGATGGTGACATACTCGTTCGTGGAGAAATTCCAGACATCGCCGGTCCAGGTGGTCGGCTGGGCGGCGGCGTTCACCTCATCGACTCTCCAGTAATACTTCGTGCCGAGATTCAATCCCGTCAACGCGTAGCTGGGCGTCGTGGCACTGCCGTTCTTCGTCAAGGCATTGGGATCCGTACCCAGGTAGACCTCGTGGGTCGCGGCCTCGCGTCCGGCGCGCCAGCTCAGGTCCACGTTCGGGTTCAATCCGGTCGTGCCGGAAGCCGGCTGCGGCTCGCGGGCCCAATCGATAATGTGGTAGAAGCGCACTTCGCTCAAGCCGTACTGGGCATTGCCGCCCCAGTTGCTGACGGCGGTGATCTTGACGTACTGGGCCGCGATGCCGCCGAAGTCGATGGTAGCGCCGGCCGCGTAACCGGGCAGGCCCGTCGCCTGCGGGAACGTGAAGTCACCCAGCTTCGTCCAGGTCGTGCCATCGGCCGAGTACTCGATCACGGCGTCCTTGATGCCAAAACCGACGAGATCCTCAAATTGAGTGTTGTAGTTCCACACCCGCATGGAATTCAGCTTGCACAGACGCGGGAACGTGTACTGAATCCAGGTGGGCTGCGACCCGTTCGTCGCGCTGAGCCACATGGCCGTGTTGAGGTCGGAATGCAGATCGCCCGTCAGGCCGGTACCGTTGGCGGTGTTTTGCGCGGAAGCACCGGGCGCGGTACTGGAGGCCGTCGCCGTGATATTACTCAGGGTGTACAGAAGAGGCTCCGCCGTGAAGCTCCAGATGACCCCCTTATGCACCGTCGAATCCGGCGGGGCATTGACCTCATCGATGCGCCAGTAGTAGGTCTGGCCGAAAGCCAGCAGGTCGGTCGGATCGAACGAGTTGGCATCCTGATTCTGGCTCACCAGCACACCCAGCGGATTGGTCCGCGTGGCGCTGTTGACATCCGCGAAGGCGGTTCCGAAATACACGTCGTGCGTCTTGGTGTGCTTGTTCGGTCCCCAGGTCAGGAGAGTATCCCGGCGCACATCCGTAGCACCGTCCGCCGGCTTGGGATTCGACGCGCCGTACTCCGGCCCGGGCAGTCCCAGCCGGATGTTGTCAAAGTAGAAGTATCCCGAGCCCGCCGCGTCGCCCTGCTGGATCGAGATATGGAGCTGGAACCACGTGGCTCCCGTCAAATCGTAGGGCGTGGTGGAGTTTAGTGGCGGCTTGGATATATCCACCGAGTACGTCTTGGTTATCGTGGGACTCCAGCCACCCCAGTCCGTCACACCAGTCAGAGCCGCTCCAGTCACCGTGTCAAAGAACTCTGGCGGGGACCATTCCTTCCATCCGCTGGGCCCGTCGCTGTTGATCGCGATCTTATCGGCCACTTTGGTCCAGATGCTGCCCCATTCCGACTGAACCATCGTCAGATCGAATATCAGTCTGGTGCCTGCCGGCAGCGTGGGTATGGCCGGGGGATTCCACTGAAGACCCCAGTACCCCGTACCGGCCAGTTTCACCGCGAGGCTGTGAGTTCCGTTGGTGACGCCGTTCGTTGTGCTCGTGGACAAGGTGGGCGTGCCCTGACCACCCGCCACCCAGTTGTCCATACCATTCTCGAAGTCGCCGATGACGGTACCATACGAAGTCGTCACTGAGCACAAAAACAGAATTGCGAAAGATGTAAGAGCTAATCGTTTCATACGAGTCCTCCAGCAAAAGGAAACCAGAAACACGAACACCGCCATCGCGTTGCGGCTACACATCAAATTGGAGTTCACCTGGCAACATCGGCAAACTGGGAAAAGAAAATGTACTTTGGGAATTGTGAGCCCGGCGAGCCATCATCCCTGGGCGCCATGTACCGCAAAGCACCTCCGATAAAGACCTGCTCCTCGAATCTGGCTACGACCGCGCATCCGTCGCACGATTCATCACGGCGAGCTTCAGTCGCTTCATCCTACGCGAACGTCGCACCATTCAGTGCCCAGCCAGTATATGTGATATATCACTTTTGACAGTCCCACGCAATATGTTTTTTCGGACTTTCAGCACTTCCCAGCCAGGCTGCGGCTGGGGAAATGGACGTATCCCGCGACCTTGAAAGGCTTTGTCTCGACCCCCCACGGGGCACCAAGCTCCCCAAGCAGTTTTCCCTGTTGCCAGGCCTGCCGCATCAATTCGTCGAGTCCCTCGACGGTTGTCCTGATCTGGCCGTCCTTCTCGCCTCGTTTGATGTATTTTGAATCAATGGCATGGGTGAATTGGGAGGACTCGAAGGCAGCATTGACGGCCAGGGTGAAGGGCCGGCACCGTTCCAGCGAGCCGGGGTAGATGCGGTGGTTGAGGTAGTCGCTCACCAGCCGGTCGAGCATGACCAGCGTCCGCTCGCGACCATCGGTCGACTGTTCCTTCCGGCCATCCTTATACCTAGCCGTGACCGTATTGAACTCGGAGAATTCGACCGTCGCCTCCTCACAGTCCACGACGGTGATGGGCTCTTGCACCCTGTCGGCGCACAGCGTCCCCTGGAACGTCACCTCGACACCGTCGGTCGTCACGATCCGCAGACTGCTGGTGTCCTCGCCTTCGATAGCGTGGGCGTGGTACAGCTCCGCCTGCACCGTCGCCGGCTCGGCCATCTGCCAACGGTCCATCGACGCCAGATAGAGATTGTTGCTCAACACGTGAGCCATCGGGTTGTTGATCGTCCCGTCGAGAATCCAGTCCTCGCCCACGCGGAGTTTCCCCCCCCAATCGTTGCGGGTGTAGTAGGAGTCAAATCGCTCCCATGCTCCGATCGAGCGGACGCGCAGGACCTTCCCATACCGGCCCTCGCTGATACTGGCCTTCATCTCCTGCACGAGACGGCCATAGAGATACTGGAAGCCCACCGCGACAACTTTGCCGAGCTTGTGGGCGTACGCGATCATGTCGTCGTGTTCCTGGATCGTCCCGGCAGGCGGCTTCTCGATCCACACGTCGAAGCCGGCGTCCAGGCACTTCTTCATCAACGGCCCGTGCGTGTGGATCGGCGTGGGCACATAAATGACCTCGCACTTGCCCCGGACCTTCTCCAGCAGCTCGTCGATATGCCCGAAGACCTGAACGCCCTTGCTCCGGCACACCTCCGCCCCCGGCGTTTTCCGCGCGGGATTCGATGTCACGGCCACGACCTCGATTTGTTCCGGCATCTCCCACATACGCTGAATGACGTAAAACGCATACCCCCCTGCTCCCACGACGGCCACACGCAACATAATCTTCTCCAAAACACTCGAAGCCCTCCAACTTAGAGGGCTTCGAGCATAAGTCCTATTGGTCCTAGGTGTCCTATTCGTCCTATCGATTTTACTTCGCCGGCGGCACGATGCGAGCCACCTGCTTGATGTCCCCCGTCGAGGCATCGAACGGCCTCAGACAGAAGCTGTAGGCATACTTGCCGTTGCCCGGCATGACGAACTCCGGATGCGTCCGAGCGCCCCAGCTATTGTCGCCGCCGACGCCCATCTGATGCAGATCGAGATTCAAGTAGATCTCATCGCGCACCGGAATCTCCGGCGTGTGCCTGGGACCGGGCCCGAAGTCACCATCGTCACTGAGGTCCTCGGCGGAGAAGTGCAACGCACAGGCGCTCAGCAAAGGCATACCCGTGGCCAGCAGTCCCACGCCCTTGTCGTTGGCCAACGCCAGCCAGCGGACATCCACCTTGTTGCCGCTCTCGGTCGGCTCGACGTAGTTGAAGTATTGATCGCTCACTTTGCCTTCGTACAGATTCACCCGGGCATCGCAGCGATCCCAGTATGTCTCCTGCGGCCCGCGTCCGAACCAGCGGAGACTCTCAAACCCCTTGGGCAGCGCCATCTGCATACCGAACCGCGGAATTTCAGGCAATTGCGTCCCCTTCGCTTCGCCTTCACCCGCGACGACAACGGAGCCGTCGCCGAACACGCGATAGGTCAGCTTGTACTCGCCCTGCACAGCCTCGATCTGGGCCGACACTGCAACCTGAACCTCCTGCGGCGAGACCTGAGTCGGCTCGACCTTCGTCGCTTTCCAACTCTTCATCGCCGTCCGCCAGATGGCGCAACGACGCGGCATCTGGTTGCCGCGATCGTTGTCGGTCGGGGCCCGCCAGAAGTATGGGGCCAGCGGCTGAGCCACCAGTTCGGTGCCCTTGTACTGCATGGACTTCAGGAAGCCCATGGTCTTATCGAACACAACGTTGAAATCCTTGCCTTCTGCGCGAATGGCGTTGTCTTGAGTGACCAGCTTCACGGCGGCCATCTTCGTGACATCCGCGACGGTCGCAGGCTTCTCGATGGGCAGATTGAACTCTTCCCAGGCCAGCTCATGTCCGGCCGGGGCCCAGGGTTGCTTGTCCTTCAGGGTGAAGCTTAAATCCAGGAAGCACTCGGCGCCCGGCTCGGGCGTCACCGGCTTGAACTCTATCGTCACCTGCCTGGACTGGGTCGGGGCGATGTCCAGATCATCCAGAGAGCCGCTCTGAACGACCTTGTCATCGACGCGAATCGACCAGGCGCCCTTGACCAGGTCCTTGAGATTCGTGAAGAAGTAACCGTTCTTGATCGAGACCTGGCCCTTGGCCAGATCGACGGCCGCGATCTGAATATTCTGATAGATCTTCTTGAGCTCGAACAGGCCGGGGTGCGGCGTCCGGTCGGCGGATACCAGACCGTTGCAGCAGAAGTTCTGATCGCTGGGCGTGCCCTCGGGGCCGAAATCGCCGCCGAAGACCCAGTACCACTTGTCGCCCGCCTTGACTTTCAGGAACTTGCCGTTCCGGTTCGCCGTCATCGGCTGCTTGAAGGACTGATCGACCCAGTCCCACACCCAGGCGCCCTGCAGGTGCGGCTTGGTGTAAATCTGCTTCCAGTAGCTCCACACGTCGCCCGTGCTGTTGCCCATCGCGTGAGCGTACTCGATCAGGATGAACGGCCGGTACGGCGCCGGCGTCCGGGAGGAGTACCGTTCGAGCGTCGAAGGACTACTGTACATGGGGCACACGATATCCGTGTTGGGCCGCTCGCCGGCCTCGCACGAGATCACGAAGCGGCTCGAATCCCGCTCGTGCATCCACATGCTCGTGGCGTGCAGGTTGACGCCCCAGCCGTTTTCGTTGCCCACGGACCAGAAGATGATCGAGGGATGGTTCTTGTCCCGCTCGACCATGCGCACGGTGCGGTCCATATAAGCCGCCTGCCACGTGGCGTCCCGCGTAATGAACGTGGCGCCGTGACATTCGATGTTGGCTTCGTCCACGAGGTAGAGGCCGTAGCGGTCGCACAGATCGTACCAGGCCGGCGTGTCAGGATAGTGACACGTCCGCACGGAGTTGACGTTGAACTGCTTCATCAGCTTGATGTCTTCGATCATGTCCTCGGGCTTGACGTACTGGCCGCGTTCCGGATGGAACTCGTGCCGGTTGACGCCCTTGATGAAGACACGCTGGCCGTTGACGAGCAGGTCCCCGCCCGTCCACAACTGGATCTTGCGGAAGCCCACATTGACCGGAATCACCTCCACGACCTTCCCGTCCGCCCCTGCCAGGGTCAGCAGCAGCCGGTACAGATAGGGCCGCTCCGCCGACCACAGCCACGGCTCGTTGACCGTCGTGGACAGCGTATGTTTGGTCTCCTGCGCCGCGGGGAGGAACCAGGGCGTCGCGATCGTGGCGACCTGCTTGCCTTCGGCGTCCAACAACTCGACACCGAGCTTCACGTCCCGGCTCTGAGTCGTCATGTTCTGGAGGGACAGGTCGATCGTCAGGGCCGCACTGGAATAAGACTCATTCACGGCGGTGTGGACCTGGAAGTCACGGATGTGGAGCTGGTCGGTGGACCAGAGGTAGACGTCGCGATAGATGCCGCTCAGGCGCCAGAAGTCCTGATCCTCCAGCCACGAGCCGTCGTTCCAGCGGAAGACCTGCACGGCGAGCTGGTTCTTCCCCGGCTTGACGAACTCGGTGAGGTCGAACTCCGCCACGGTCCGGCTGTCTTTGCTCATGCCGACCTTCTTGCCGTTGACCCAGAGGTAGAAGAAGGAGTTCACGCCGTCAAAACCGATATAGATGCGCCGGCCGTTCCAGTCCGCAGGCACCTCGAACGTCGTGCGATAGGACCCGACGTGACTGTTGAAATCGGGAACGGCCGGAGGAGTCGCACGCTCACCTCTCCGCGTCCACGGATACTGCGAGTTGGTATAGATCGGAACGCCGTAGCCTTCGACTTCCATATTCGACGGCACCGGGATCATCTTCCAGGCCGAATCATCGAAGTCCGCCTTGAAGAAGTCCAGCGGCCGCCCGTCGATGCTGGGCGACCAGAGGAACTTCCAGTCGCCATTGAGGGAGCGGAACCAGGGCGATTTGGACCGGTCTTCGACCGTGGCAATCGCCTCGGCCTTCTTGGCCGCATCAACGGTGGGGAAGATTGACATCGTCGCGTGGGGCGAAACTCGGTTGATCCCGACCACCTGCGGATTGCGCCAGTCCGGCGGCGGGCCATTGGGGTCGCTGCTCGCGGCCGCCCAGGCTCCCGTCGAGATAAGAGCGATCAAGGATAGCTGCACTGCACCAGAACGAAAACCCATGCTCCATGCTCCTTTCTTACGGATGGATCGGTCAACCCTCATCGGTCGACTATCCATCGTCAATTATCGAGAGGCACTCGACTCCGTCGGCGGAACCCGCAGACAATATTCCGCCTGGCGATTGCGGGCCATGACGCTCTTGTGCCGACCGTAGAACACGTAGATGAACATGCCCGCCACCATCCAGGCCAGCAACCGCAGCCAGTTCTGCCATGGCAGCGAGAACATCAGCACGAGGCAGAAGAATACGCCCAGAATCGGAATGGCCGGCACCCAGGGGCAGCGGAAAGGCCGCTCGGCGGTGGGGTGAATGTACCGCATCACCAGCACGGCCAGACACACGATCACGAAGGCCAGCAGCGTACCGATGTTCACCAACTCCGCCAGGATATTCAGCGGGATGAGCGATCCCATGGTCGCCACCACGACGCCGGTGAGGATCGTAGACTTCCAGGGCGTGCGGAAACGAGGGTGAATGGCGGCGAAGAAGCTCTCCGGCAGCAGCCCATCCCGTGACATCGCCAGCAGCACGCGCGGCTGGCTGAGCATGAGCACGAGCATCACGGACGTGATGCCCGCCACCGCACCGAGCGAAATGATGAACCGCGCCCATTGCAGCCCCCGGGCCGCGAAGGCCTTGGCGACCGGGGCGTCCACGTCGATCTGGTTGCAGGGGACCATCCCGGTCAGGACGAGGGTCACTGCGATGTACAGGATCGTGCATAAAATGAGCGAGGTGATGATGCCGAACGGGACGTCCCGCTGCGGCCGCCGCGCCTCCTCCGCATGCGTCGACACGGAGTCGAACCCGATATAAGCGAAGAAGATCATGGCCGCACCTGCCAGCATGCCGAGTGGCGCGCCGTCGGGAGCCGCCTGTCCCCAGAGCGTCTTGCCGAAGAGACTGAATCCCGTCCAGCCGAACGGCGCGAAGGGCTGCCAGTTCGCCGGATTGATATAGAAGACCCCGACGAAGATGACCAGCAGTACGACGCCCACTTTGATCGCGACCATCGTGTTGTTGAAGCGGGCGCTCTCCCGGATGCCGATCACGAGCACCAGCGTCAGGATGGCCACGATCACCAAAGCGGGCAGATCGAACCAGGTGCCCGTCGCCACGAAGCCATGCACGGGATCGTACGCAAAGGGCGCATTGGAGAAGACTTTCGGCACCCCGAGCTTGAATATCGCCAGGAAGTCCTGGAAATACTTGGACCAGCCGTGGGCCACCGTGGCGGAAGCCACCGTGTATTCCAGAACGAGGTCCCACCCGATGATCCAGGCGAACAGCTCGCCCAGCGTGACATAAGCGTAGGTGTAGGCCGAGCCGGCGATGGGCGCCATCGAGGCGAACTCCGCGTAGCAGAGCGCCGAGAAGATGCAGGCCAGACCCGCCATGACGAACGACATCGTCAGCGCCGGTCCCGCCTTGTCGTGGGCCGCCTGCCCGACGAGCACGAAGATGCCGGTGCCGATGATGCAGCCGACGCCGAGACTGGTGAGGGACCACGGACCGAGCACCCGGCGGAGACGGTTCTCGCCCTTCATTTCCTCGTGTACGAGACTGAGCGGCTTACGCTGGAAGAGATGCTTCATAGAAGCCCCGTCAATTTACGATCTACGATTCACCATTTACGATTGCATGGCCTGCCGGACCTGCAACATGCAAGATGTGGTCGAAAACGTAATTCGCAAATAGTAAATCGTAAATCCTCCGCCGTCAATCCTTGAACGACTTTCGAATATGGTCGCGTACCCGATCATAGTCCGGCCGTTCATTGCGGGCCACGGCTTGTCCCAGGGACCGGAAGATTTTCGGCACTACCCATTTCCAGTGCTCGACGTGCCCGTCGGCGAAGGACAGATTACAGCCATTGTTGTGCCGGTTCGCGGGCAGGTCGAACCACGTGCCGTCGAACTCGCTTCCCGGGATGGGGATGCCGAAGAGGGAGTCGACGATGGAATCTTCGTGGACCTCGATGAAGACGAACAAGTTCGCCGGGTCGGGATGACGGATCTGCATCAGCTTCTTGAACGTGGGAATAGCCAGGGCCGCGTCCATTTCGCGCGTGAAGGGAACGCCGTTGATGGACTGACTCATGTTGTAGCTGCGCGTGCGCCGCAGGGCCGAACCCGCGACGCGAGACGCGTCGGCCGGACAGCGATAGATCCCCGTCGAACGGTTGTAGGGGAACAGATAGCCCCTCTCGATGTTCACGGTGTTGGTGTCCGTGCGGGCGTTGCCGGCGCACCAGGTCACGCGCGTATCCACGCCGAGAATCGGCTCCCCCGTCTTGATGTCATAGATGGACATGTTCGGCGGCAGCGTCCCATCGTGATCGTTGGCGTACATCAGCCAGCAGGTCTGGAGCTGCCGCAGATTGCTCAGACACCCCGCGCTCCGGGCCAGTCCCCGCGCTTTGGACAAGACGGGAACCGCCAGCGCCATCAGAACGCTGATGATGGCGATCACCACCAGCAGCTCGATGAGCGTAAAGCCTCTCGGCGGTGCCACATGACCTACGGATTGAGCGTCACCTCGTAACACGGGACGATCTCCACCGTTTTCAGTGCTGCTACACTGTCGGCCCCGCCGAAATCGGGGCGGGCCTGCGGGGCCATGTAGATCGGTGCCTCTTTTCGCAACGGCAGGATCGCGACGCACAGATCTCCCTTGAGAATCTCCGGGGCATGGCGACGCAAGCCGATGTCGAACGCGTTGCCATTATAAAAATCATCCGTCAGCAGCTTGCCGTCGAGCGTCACGCGGGCGACGTCGCCGACGTAGCGCAGACGGAGAATCGGATTCAGGCTCAGGTCCAGCCCCGCCGGCAGCTTGATCCGCCAGACCGCCGCCGCGTCGAAGTCGGCGTCCAGCGGCGCCGCCGCTACTGCCTGCTTGATCTTCCCCATCGGAATCACCCGCGCCGGCCCCGCCGCCCTCACCTGCTCGAACTCGGGCGTATAGGCGACAGCCTTGGCCTGCGAAACCGGCAATCGCCGGAACAAGCCCTCCTGCAGAGACGCAAGATTCTGCGTCTCCGGCGCCCCCGGATAGACATCCACCGTCAGATCGGAAGGATTCGCCGAGGTGAGTCGCAGCCTGTCCCCATCCAGGACCAGATCGGCGCGGGTCAGGAACACCCGCTCCCGGCCCTGCCAGGTCCCCTTCCAAAGAGCCAACGAATCAGCTTCATTAAGCACGATCATTTGCACCCTGCCAGTTGGGCGCGACATCCACCATGCGGGCCGTCGGCTCGGTTGGGCAGGAACTCCTGATCCTTCCCCGCCGTGTTCAATGAGAAAGTAAGGCGGCACACCCGGCGTCTCGGCAAAGAAGATCGTCCGCACATCGTTGTCGTCAATCGTGCAAATCGGCTGCGCCGTAGCCCAGGCCAGACGCACTCCCGGCGCAAGTTCGAGATTGAACGGCCAGAAGAACCGGCTCCCGGCGGGGACTGTCACCGGCTTGTCGGGGAAGACAACCGGGCCGGAGGGCAGATTCACCGTGAACTGCACCTTCTCTACGGCGGGCAGTGACGCGAGCCGCTCGTAGTTGTTGACGAAGACGAAGCCGCCGACGCCATCCGAGCGCACCGCCCAGCGCAGCGGCGTCTGCTTCTCGGGGAGGAAAGGCGGCATGCCGGACAGTGGCGCGCCGAAGTCACGGAGGAACAGATGGAGCCGGCGCAGCATGTGATAGTGCGGCCGCACCTGGCCGTACTCACCCAGCGGGGCCTGGAAATCGTAGTTCTTCACCGGCATGTCGTTCCAGAACTCGGTCGCCTGTGACTCCATGAGCGTGGTGAGCTTGCCCTCGGGGTTCACGCCGCCGTGGTACATGTAGTAGCCTGGCAGATTGCTGCCGGAGCCGATCTTTACCAGCACCGTCGATTCGATGTCGGCCGGCTCGATCAGGATCCGGCGGTGATAGCTGTTCATCATCCCGCCGCCGACTTCGCAGGTCAGGTAGGGATAATGGGCGACGTCACCCGCGTCCTGGCGCCGGCCCCGGCCGAGCTGGTCGGTGGCGATGGCGCTGTCGGTCCGCTGCAGGGCGAAGCGGAAGCCGCCCCGGTAGTCGCCCGGCATGGGCGTCAGCTCGCGGTCCCAGAAGCCCTCGGCGTACACGCCGTAGAGCGGCAGAATCTCGCCGAATGGCAGCTGCCCGCGCAGGTTGGGCCAGCCCGTCCGCGTGTACATCGGGACATCGAGCCCCACTTCGCGGGCGATCCGCTTGAGCGTGAGCAGGTGCTGGGCCGGGCCGCTGTACTCGTTCTCGAACTGCACGCCGATCACGGGGCCACCGTCCTTCCACAGCAGGCCTTTGACCTGCCCGGCGATCTCGCCGTACAAAATACGCACTTTCGCCAGGTAGTTGGGATCGTCGGACCGCGTCCGCCAGCCCTTCTGGAGAATCCAATCGGGCAGGCCGCCGTTGCGCACCTCGCCGTGACACCACGGGCCGCAGCGCACCACCGCCTGGAGACCTGCGTCACGAGCCGCTTCAACGAAACCACGCAGGCCACGCCGTCCCGACCAGTCGAACTGGCCTTCGATCTCTTCGTGGTGAATCCAGAAGACGTAGGTCGCGACGACGTCGATCCCGCCGGCCTTCATCTTGAGCAATTCACCGCGCCACTCATTCTCGGGGTAACGCGAATAATGGAACTCGCCCATGACCGGCGTCCAGGGCTTGCCGTTCAGGCGGAGACTGGAGCTATCCACCGTGAGCATCGTCCCATCCGGCCGTCGCGATGCGCCCATCTTGAAGCCTTCCGCCTGCGGAGGTTTGGCCGCCGTGATTGTGACCGTGTAGGAGTTCGACTCCTCCGCCCCGCGCGAAACGGAGACCAGCAAGAGAACCAGAATCGCAATCCGCACACGCATTCTATTTCGTCCCCAAGTAATAGCTCGTCATCGGATAGTGCCGATCCGTATAGCCCATGGTATGATGGCAGACGTCGTTGCGATAGAGGGGATCCTGCATCAGGCAGACGCGCCGGTCCACGGCCGGGATGACCGTGCTGTAGATGCCGATTTCGCCGCCGATGAAGGTCACGATCTCCTCACGCCAGTCGCCGAGGATGTCGGCCACCTGCACCACATTGCCCTCGATCCCCGTCCCCTCGATGGGAACCAGGCTTCCCTTTTTCCACCGGGCCACGCCGCCGCGGGCGATGAACTCGCGCGACAGGTCCGCATCCCACCAGGCCATGAGCCCCTGCGGCGGAACGGCGCCCTTCTGCCGGACGCCCTGGGAGGAGTAGTAGAAGCGGCCTCCGGCGAGTTCCAGGCCGGGCAGGGCCGGGTCGAAATCGGCGGCCACGCAGTTGCCCAGCTCGTTGTCGCGCGTCGCTTCCTCGGCGCCGAAGAGAATCCGCCCCGTCCGGGCGTCCACGAGACACGCCCCGTTGCGCGGGTGCGGCTCCTCGATGATGTACCAGATCTCCCAGCCCGGCCGGTCCGGGTCGATGTCACCCATATACGAACGGTCGCCGTGCCCCAGGCCGGTAGACCAGAGGGTCCTGCCGTCGTGGTCGATGGCCACCGAGCCGGCGATGACCTCGTCGCGGCCGTCACCGTCGATATCGCCGGTTTTGACCGTGTGCTGGCCCTGTCCCTGGTAGAGGAACGGCGCCCGCTCGTTGGTCCAGCGCCAGACCTTGCGCAGCTTCTTGTTCTCGAGCACGTAAGCGTCGATCTTCATCATGCCGTAAATGCCGCGCACCGCCAGAACCGCCGGTGTCTTGCCGTCGAGATACGCCACCGCCATCATGTGTCGGCTGGCGCGGTTGCCCGTGTTGTCGCCCCAATCCTGAACCTGGCCCAGCTCGATCCAGGGCACCTTGTCGATTTCCTTTCCGGTCGCGCCGTCGTAAACGGCCAGATATTCCGGGGCGTCGAGGAGGAATCCCGTCCGGCCGCTGGGCAACATCTCGTCGCGGGTGGCCGCGTAGGACGACGTTCTCAGGCACACTTCCGCCTTGTTGTCCCCATCGAGGTCACGCACCACCATCGGCGTCCACCAGATCCCCATATCCACATTATAGCCCAGATCGATGCGCCACAGGAACGCGCCGGTCCTGCCGTTGTAGCCATCGTACTTGAAGGCCCCGCTGTTCGGCCCGACCCGCCCGGGGTCTTTGCCGCCGCCGGGGTGCTTGACGACGAAGTCATAGGTCCCGTCTCCATCGAGATCGCCCACGGCCACCATCGCTGCTCCGCGGACGTCCTCCTTCAGTTTGAAAGCCTTGTAGAGCAGCGGCTTCGCCCCCGCGGCGATTTCCGCCGTCTCGGAGGCCTCCTGCTCTTTGCCGTCCACCACCGCCTTGACGAACCACGCGTTGGCCCGATCCAGCGGAGCCTTCGCGTCGATGAAGTCCGTGGTCCTGGTGAGAGGCAGCTCGTTCAACTTCACCTGGGCGGCGCCTGCCGTCGTACGATAGACGTTGAATGCCACGCTCTGAGGATCACTCTTGAGCAGGCGCCAACCCAGGTACACCTTCCCTTCCCCCATGGACAGAGCCAGCATCCCTCGGTTGAGTTTCTCCTCGAGGCGCTCCCGAGCCCAACCGAGAGTTGCATTCGGCTCATACAATGGGTCCATGGCGTAGAAGTTCAGATTCGGTGGTATTTCTTCCGCAGTGAGTTGTCGCAGTCCCCGCTCATTGTCCGCCGGCGGGCGTGTCCCTCCGAATCCAGGACCGCCGCGCATGCCCGGGGCGGGTTGTCCGAACGAAACGCCCGCACCGATCAACAAGGAAAGAACGACGATGCTCTTTTTCATAGCGTGACCACTCCTGCTGCGTTAATTCTCATTGCCGCTCCAGGGCGAGCCCGGCGTGCCGTCTGCGGACGCCCGCGGACGCTCCGCGAAGGGCGGCACCTTGCCGGCGTGGACCTCGGCCAGCCGCTTATGCGTGGCCTGGGCCCCGGCCACCAGCTCGGGGTAGGGACGGTCCGTGACATCGACGAAGCCGATATTGTAGTTTTCCCCGTCCATGCGGCCCAGGACCGGCTCATCCACCCACTGGAACCAGTGCGCCCCGAGGAAACAGGGCAGCGCCGCCGCCTGTTCCATGTAGTAGCGATAGCCCTTGGCCCGCTCGGCCTGATTGGCGGTCTGCACGAGCCCGGCGCCGAGGCCGTCGGCCGGGACACCGAAATGGAACTCGCCGATGATGACCGGCCGGCCCGACAGCTCGTAGGCCCTCTGCAACTGCTTGGTCGGCTCGTACTCGTAGACGTTGATGCTGCACACGTCGAAAGCCTTGGCCATCTTCATGATCGCCGGGGCGGGGGTGCCGCCGAACCGGATGCCGAGGTTCAGGTGATTGCGGTCGTACTTCTTGAGCGCGTCGCCCATCAGCGTCAGGTATTTCTCGAACATGCCGTAGACGAATTCCCGGCGCCGCGCGGCGGTGTCACCCTGGGCCAGATACTCCTTGAGCTTGCGCTGCGTGGCGCATTCGGGCCCTTTGAGGAACATATCGACCACTTCGCCTTCCCGGCCGGGCCAGGGAGGCTCGTTGGCGAGGAAGTAGCCCAGCAGCAGCGGATCGCTCCGGTACTGGACACATTGCGTCTGGGCGGCCTGGTCGATGCTCTGGGCGAGGCCGTCCGAGTAGACGTCCGGCATGCCCAGATACGAAGGCTCGCTACGCGGCCCACGGAACATCACGACGTAGGCCTTGCGGAGCTTCGCGTCTGCGACCTGCAACGACGACCAGTTGCCCACGGTATTCAGGCCCCAGGCGGTCATGCGGAGCGCGACCCGATTGGGATCGGCCGGCACATTGGAACTCGCGGCCCGCTGGGCACTCCGGCCCCCGCCGCTGCCCCGGATGCAGTTGGAGCCCGTCGACAGGAACAGGTGACCATCCGGATCGACGAACCACCACTTGCCGTCGATCTGCTCGACGCGGAAGAAACCCGTCGCCCGGGCCTGGGTGTTTTTGTAGCCGCCGTACTGGCAATAATTGAATTCGCTGCCGTCCCGTAGAGACGCAAGATTCTGCGCCTCTACAGCCAGCTCCTTCTGAAGCTGCTCGCGGCTCTTGATCTTGCGGGGCCAATCGGCATGGGCCCACTGCCCGAACTCGTCGAGCACGGGCTGTGTTTCCACGAACTCCGACCCGGCGTCCTCTTTCGACACCTTCACCGACCGGATCTCCAGCGACGGCTTGTTCAGCGGGTACTCCATCACGAAGCTGATCGCCTGAACGTTCTTCAACGGACCGAACGGTCCCCAGACCTGCATCCAGAACGAGTTGGTCCGGCGGTTGTTGGCCGAGGCGAGGTCCATGCCCTTCTGGTCCTTGCCCTGGAAGTACTGGAGCGGAATGGACGCCCGGAGCCAGGCGCCCTGCCCGAACGGCTGGAACATCACCCGGCGCTTGCCGTCGGCGGTGTGGAGCCACAGCGAGAACCGCTGCGGCGACGAAGGCTTCATCTCGATCACGAGAAAGCCGTACTCGGACCAGTCCGAGGGCAGGTTCGGGTCCAGCTCTTTCAGGGACCACTTGTGCTCCGATACCTTGCCTTCGAACACCGCCTTGATGGTTTTGGCGACCGCTGGCGTTGCAACCGCGGATCTCTCCACAACCGGTTCCGTCTTGCAGCCGCAGCTTAGTGCGACAACAACGGTCAGTGCTCCAAACAGCGTTCTCATGGCGCCTCCCTGCCTCATTTGGGTTGTTCGTCCACTCCCAGAACAGGCCAGCCGTCATTGGTCCATGTCACGGGCCGGATGGCGTACTTGGACTGCCCGCGCTGCGAGCCGTCATAGTAGTGCATGCCCATCCAGTATTTGTCGCCGACTTTGATGATGCCGGCGTGGCCGGGACCGACGAAGACGACGCCGTCGCCGCCCGCGACCAGGGTGCCGCCGCCATAGAGCAGGTCTTTATCCTGCTTATCGAGATACGGCCCGGTGATCTTGAGGCTCCGGCCGACGCGGATGTTGTACGTGCTACTGGCGCCCCGGCAGCACATGTCCCAGTTCACGAACAGGTAGTAGAGGCCGTTGTGATAGTAGATGTACGCCGCCTCGATGGAATCGTAGCGGGCCAGCGAGTAGATCGGCGAATCGGGCGCGATGCGCTTGCCCGTCTTCGGGTCGAGCTGGATCATCTTGATGCCGCTCCAGAACGAGCCGTAGGCCATCCACAGATTGCCTTCCGCGTCCAGCGTCAACGCCGGATCGATGCAGTTGTAGTCGTCATTCGGATCGGATTGGATCACGATCCCCTGCTCCGTCCACTTGTACTGCGGGTCATTCGGATCGAGCGTCGGGTTCGTGGCCAGCGCGATGGCCGAGGTGTTCTTGCCGAAGGCAGAGTAGGAGAAGTAGACCAGGTACCGGTCGCCCAGGTGGATGACGTCGGGGGCCCAGAAGCTGGGGATCCTCCCGCCCGGTCCGCCGCCGGGACCGCCGCGGCCCGCACGGGGCGGAACAACTTTCTCCAGCCAGGCGGGCGCCGTCGTGATGACCTGCGGCCCGCGCTCCCACTTGATCAGGTCCTTGGAATGGTAGGAAGGCACGCCGCCGCCGGTGTAGAAGATCCAGTATTCGTCCTTGCACTTGACGATCGTCGACGGGTCGTGGAGTCCGACGCCGCGATCGCCCATCTTCTGCAGGTAGGCCACGGCATTCGGGTCGGGCGGCAATGGAGCCTGCATTCCCCTGCCCCGCCCACCGCGCCGTCCGCCCGACGCATTCGGTTCCCCCGCCGCCGGAGCAGCCGGCTGAGGTTGAGCGGGCGCCACGGTAGCGGGAGCGGCCGCCGGCGCAGGCTGGGCCGAGACCGGCCCGGCAAAGACAACCAGTACGAGACCAACCCACAGACAGACAAGCATGTTCCTCATAGTGACCTCACGTGATTCCCAAGTCGGTTATCAGTTGCCGATGGCGGCTGACAGACGAACAATCATCAGAGAGTGGGCCGGGACATTCAGCGCGAACTCGGCCCCCTTGACAGCCATCTCCGATGCCACAGGCACGATGGCCTTCGGATTATCCAGCGTATTCTCAGCGTTGACATCCGCATTGCCCAGCGTGATGACCTTGGCGGTGCCGCCGAGCTTCGATAGTCCCTTGAGCGTGACGGCGCTCGTGACAGGTTTGGGCGTCGGGTTGACAGCCTTCAGGATCAACTCGCCACGCTTCTGGTCGAGTCCCGCCAACGCATAGAGCTGCTGCACCTTCGCCCACTCTGGCGTCGCTTCGGGCTGAGCCGCACCTCGGGGACCTTCCCGCCCGGCCGGGACGCCTTCCAGTGTCACCGTCGACGCCTTGACCTCCGTCGCCAGGACGACGTCGGGCCTGTTGCCGGCGAAGAGTTTCTGAATCTGGTACGACGAGCGGCCGACGACCCGGGAACTGTCGAAAAGAATGAGGTTGACGGGCCAGTCACGCTTGTTGACGTTCTCGAAGAGCGGCGCGTACGAGCACATCTTGACGATGTCGCAGTTCCGTTCCATGTTGAACATGTAGACCGCCTCGGCCAGGCCCCCCAGCAGATTCCCCGTGCCGACGCCGTTGTTGACGGCGTACTCGCCGACATAGATCTTGGGCCCCTCCCGGTTGGCGCCGTCGTATTGCGTCGCCATGCCGAAGAACCGGGCCGGGTGGACGTAGAAATGGTCGTCCACGAACTCCACCGGCTGGCTCGACATCCTCTGATCGGCGATCGTGATGACCTGCGGATACTTCGCCTTGATGGCATCATAGAAGACTCGGTAGTGGGCCTGATAGATCGCTCCATTGTTCTCGTTGCCGATTTCCACGTACTTGATCTTGAAGGGCTCCGCCCGCCCGTTGGCGGCGCGCTTGGCGCCCCACTCGGAAGTCGCCGGTCCCATCGCATACTCCAGGGCGTCGAGCACTTCCTGCACGTACGGCTGCAACTGGTTGACGTCGACCACTTCGTTGGGCCGGCGCGCCTGGCAACTGATGCCGACGTTGCACACGTACATCGCCTCGGCCCCGAGGTCTTCCGCCAACTGGAGGTACTCATGGAAGCCCAGGCCGTAGGTGCTGTAGTAGCCCCACAGGTTGAAGTCGCCCTTGCGCTGGGAGATGTCGCCGATGGAGTCCTTCCAGCGGAAGCGATTGTTCACCGTGCTGCCTTCGACAACGCAGCCGCCGGGGAAACGCAGGAAGCCGGGCTTCATGTCGGCCAGCATCTGGGCCAGGTCGACGCGCATACCGTTGGGCCGATTCTTGAACGTCCTACGCGGGAAAAGCGACACGCAGTCAAACCACATCGTCGTCGGCTCGAGCGGCGTGATGACCAGTCGGCACTTCGGATAGGAGGCTTCCGCATGCAGGGCGAGCGTGTACTTGCGCCACCCGCCGCCGATCTCCGGGATCGTGGCCCGGGCGCATACCGTCCTGCCGTTCTCACTTTCCAGGGAGAAGACCAGCCCGACGCCCCTGCCGCCGCCAGGACCGCCCATGCCGCCGCTCTGTGTCCGGGCGTAGAACGTCGCGTCGTACCACTCGCCCTGCTGGACGTTCATGCCCCAGTAACCGCTGTTGGCGATACCGCAACGAATTCCTTTGGCGACCACGACCAGCTTGAGCGAATGCGGATTGCGGTCGTTGAGTGGATTGTTCACGTCGAGCGCCATAGAGCCCCGGGCTTGGCCGTCGGAATCAAGGGACCAGGCCGGCAGATCGCTCTGGAACCACTTGTCGGTGCGCCAGCCCTTGGGAGTGAAGACGCCGTTCGCATCCGCACGCCAGCCCTCAGGAATCGTGCTGGCTTCCATATCGCGGTTCTGCACCAGCTCCGCGTAAAGCCCGCCGTCACCGGCGTGATTGATCTCTTCGAAGAAGATGCCGTACATCTCGGGACTGAGCGTCCGCTGGGACCCAGTGGCGTCGATGGTGATCGTCGGCTGATTCGCCTCCCCGCCGCTTGCTGCCATGAGGCCACCGCTCATAGCCAGACAAACGACGTACGCGATCACGGAGACTCCGATTTGCATAGCAGCAGACCTCCCAAGTTGCCTGTAAAGTGAACCCGACCCACCGACTGCAAGAGAGACGGTCATAGAGTCGGGCTTATTCCATCGAATTCAATCTCCCGGCCCGTCTTCCAGGCCGCTCTGCGCCAATCTGACCGCTCAGAATACTTCGATCCTGTTCACCACCAGTCCGGGATCGAGCAGGTACAGCCGGATGACCACCTGATCGCCCTCTCCGACCTGGTGATTCGTTTCGCCCTGGGCGAAGCCGCGCAGCACATTCTTCTGCCACGGCCGGGTTTCACTCGCCGCCCCGACGTCCACCACCTGCGGCGTGTCGCCGTTGACGGAAATCGCATAGCGCAGCTGCAGTCCCTCGTAGATGCGGTGGGTCGGCAGGCACTTCACCACGACCCGCCGGCTGCCGGCCGGTGCCTTGACCTTGTACTCCACATATGGGGCGTTCTCCACCGTTCGAGTCGTCCCCTCCAACGGCTGGAGCGTGAGCCCCTCGCCGCCGATGCCGAGACCCTCGATGACCGTCAGGTTCGTTCCGGCAACGTCCTTCTTGCCGGCGCAGTCGGCGGCGGAGACGACAACCTGAGGCTTCGGCTGATTGACGTCCACAATCATCCCTGTCGCCTGGGGCGTCTGGAACACCGCCTGGTCGCGCGGGTGCCAACTCATCATGCCGGACCATTTGCCGCCGGCGATCTGGTCGTTGTACTTGCGGGTCAAAGCCTGAATGCGATCGAACGCTGCCTGGGCCTTCCCTGCCACTTCGCCGACATCCCGGGGGTAGAGGAATTTCTCGTTCATCGCGCAGGCGGACTGAACCGGGTACAGGACCAGTTCGAAATATGCGTCCTTCAACGAGTCCGGGATTCGTCCATACAAGGCCTCGGCGTCCCCCGAAATCATCTGGTAATCCCCCAGACGCGAGGCCGCTTCCGGCACGGTGAAAGTCAACCGGTTCAAATGCTCGGGCTTGCCGGACTGGGCCAAACGATAGTACGCGCGTTTGATCTTCGCGATCTCTTCGGCGAATTCCCTGCCGAAAGTCCGGGCCGCCCAGGCCCTGGCGTATTCGTTCGCCTTCTGCGGCGGCCAAGCCTCCGTATCCCAGGCCAGGTCCATGGCGAACTCGATTTCCATCTCCGCCGGCTTGATGTCACCAACGTTGAAAACCCATAGACGCGTCGCACCGAAGCGGAAAGCCTTCGTCATTTCGTAGGAAATCAGGGAAGGCGATACGGACGAGAGCCACAGGAAATCCTGCGGAGCGCCCCAGTATGAAAGATGGTAATACACCCCGGCGGCGCCGCTGCGCTTCTGCTCCTCGGGGTTTGAGAGCTGGCGGATATAGCCGTGGTTGTCGTCGGCCCAGGCAATCGTGACATCATCGGGCACCTTCAGACCCGCCTGATACAGCGACAGCACTTCCTTATAGGGACAGAAGATCTGCGGGATTTCCGGCGCCGGCTTCTTCAAGTACTTGGCCAGGAGCCCGCGCTGATCCCCGATCACCTCTTCCAGCAGCTTGATCTTCCCCTGCGCGTCGCGCGGTCCGGGCATGCCGCTGTCGTGAATCCCCCGCATGCCGACGGTGAAGACCGACTCATAGCCCGACGCCTGCTTGACGCGATCCTCCCAGTACCGGCTGATCTGCTCGCGGTTGGTGTCGTAGCGCCACGGGCCGGGCTTGACGCCGTACTCGCGCTCGAAGTTCGCGCTCCACTCGAACACGTTGCTGCGCAGCAGCGGCTCGCAATGGCTGGAGCCGACAACGATCGCGTACGCGTCGGCCGTCTTCGGATTGTCGGGGTAATAGTAGAATGGCTTCGTGCAGTCGTGCATCGCGGGCCAGAGGTAGTTGGCTTTCAGACGCAGGAGCAGCTCGAAGATTTTCGCATAGGTCTTGGGCCCGATGTCCTTGATGTCCGGGTCCATGTTCCTGGCGGCCCAGGGCTTGAGGCCCCAGTCCTCGTCGTTGAGGAAGATCCCGCGGTACTTCACCGAGGGCGGCCCCTCGAGGAGCGACTGGCCGGCGACGTACAGCCCGTCCCGATGCCGCGGCGTGACATCGGCCCACCACACCCACGGCGACACCCCCATCAGGGCCGACAGCTCGAAGACGCCGAAGGCCGTCCCGCGCCGGTCGCTGCCCGCGATGACCAGGGCCTTCTCGACCTGCGGCAGGGGCTTGTTCACCACGCCGATCGTGAACGTCTCCCACTTGCCCCGGATGCGCTCGACCGCCAGGACGCCGCCGCGCGTGACCTGGTCGACCAGCGGGGATTGGCCCAGCGTGCCGATGATGACGACGTAGCCCGACAACCGGCCGCGGTGCGTCTGGAGCATCGGCAGCGTTCCCGTCACCGCCTTGATGTCCGCCCGCAACGCCTCCGCCGCGATGGATACGACCGTCGCGTCGTTCGGATCGACGTAGATAGTCGCGGCTTCCCGCGCGTGTACCAGGGGAAACATGTCCCGCGTGGGCGTGTCCGCGAAGCGGAGCGGGTCCGCCGCACTTTGACCCCGAGAGGAACCGCCAAGCCCAACCGCAACGATCAAGACCGCAAGCCATGAGTTTTTCATGGGGCGCGATTCTACCGCTTCAATCCGCAATCCTCAATCCGCAATCCGCAATCAATACACTCCCGGAATGAACCGGTACCGCACCTTCTTGCAGTAGGCGACATAGTCCGGGTCCTGCATGAGGAACTGCTCCTCCGTGAGGGCCCGGCAGAAGTAGAGGCTGGCCCAGCCGAGGTAGCCGCCGACCAGGGCCGCACAGTACACCGCGTACGCCGGCCACGTGAAGGCGGGGTCCGCCGGGTTCGGAACGAAGAACGGAATCAGGGTGAGCAGCCAGTAGATATTCTTCGAGAGATAGCCGGGGTGGCGGATGAGCCGGTAAGGCCCCCAGTCGACGATGCCGCGGTTGGTCAGATTGGTGGCCCGCGTACACAGCGACAACGAGGCCGACAGCATGAACAACAGGGCCACCGCGATCGCGCCGCGGAGGACCCACGTGACCGGGTGTGTCAGGTCGTTGTTCCAGAGAATCATGTGGGTATGGTAGGATGGCCCCAACACCGCCGCCGTCATCAGATTGAACGGCTGATAGCACGCCAGGCACACGAAGACATGGAAGGGGTTCGTGTCCGTACACCGCAGCTTGTTGCCCAGCCAGGACGACTCGAAGTGATACGCCAGCGCGGACACCAGCGGATCCAGGATGAAGACCGCGTAGAACAGGAAGTCAAAGCCCAGGTCGCACCAGAAGACCAGCGGAGCGCCGTGAACCATCCGGAGTTTCCCTATGCCCGCCCAGACACCCGCCAGCCCTCCGCCGTAATTGACGACGTTGGCGATCATCAGCGGGCCGTAGATGGTCTTCAGCAGGAGGAACATCAGCGCGTGTTTCTGCGCATAGCTGGGTCTCCAGCTCCGGCGTGCCTTCTCGGAGGCGGAGGCCGTGAGCCATTGGACTAGCTGCTGGAAGTACCCGAGCACGAGCAGGTTCTTGGATACCCATACCGAGCGCGGCCGCAGCAGCAGGAGAACCAGCGGGCTGACCACCAGGTAGAGCGCGAAAGCGTAGTAGTATCCGGTCAGCACCGAAACGCCGTGAACCCGCGACGTGGTCAGAAGGGAACGAAACCACGGATTGATCGTGTAGAAAAGCAGCACGACCCCGTAGACCGCCGCCGAAGCGAAGTAGTGCTTCACCGCCTGCGGCAGCGGCAGCTTCGGCAATCCCGGGGCGACATAGCTGATGTCGTACTGGCGGTGGAACTCCTCGCGCGCGGTGTTTTCCCGCATCTCCATGCCGACGTTCAGCGCCGGCAGAGACGCCCCCGCCCGAGTCCGATCCACTCGGCTTCCGCCGCTCATGCGCGGCTCCACGACTTCGCGCCTCTCTTGTCGATCATGCCTCAACTTCCCAGGGGCTTGACGGCCGAGCTTTGCGGACTGGCCGGCATGACGAAGCTGTCCACCGGGTCCGGCCGGGCCGGGTCAAAACCCTGGAAATCATCGGCAATATGCTGGGCGAGGTCCAGCTTGTTATCGCGAATTCCCTGCACGATGCACTTGGCCAGTTCGTAGCTGCCGTAGTTGTTGTGATGCGTGCCGTCCTGGAAGGCTTTGTCGAGATTCGCGCCGAGGGCCTTATAGAACGCCCGGCTGCGCGCGTGCAGATCGATGACCGCTGCGCCCTCTTCCTTGCCCACCTGCCGCACCGCGTCGGGGTAACCGCCCAGCGTATCCTTTTCGATCCCGCTCTTGCGCTCCATGCTCGTCACGAGCACCGGAATCGCTCCCCGCTTCTTAGCCTCCGCGACAATGTTCTTAAGGTCGGATTTATAGGTCGCCAGGGCGTTGGGGTCCCGGCTCTTCATGTCGTTGTGGCCAAACTGCACGAACAGGTAGTCGCCCTTCTTGATCGTGCTCCAGACTTTGTTGAAGCGCTTGGCCCCAAGCGAGCTGCGGATGGACTCGCCCGACTCCGCCTGATTCGAGACGGCCACCGTGGCCTTGAAGAACCGCGGCAGCATCTGGCCCCAGCTGTTCCACGGCTCCGCCGGCTGATCGCACACCGTCGAGTCGCCCAGGAGATAAACCGTCGGAGCATTGTCGACCTTCTCGATTTCTACCGCGCAGACGCAGGGTCTGGCGTTGTTGAACTCGATCGTCAGCTTGTCGTCCCAGCCGGGCCACTCGCTGGTCCGCTCGCGCGGCTTCAGGGACACCGCGCCGTCGCCCTCGATTTTGGGCGTGCGCACGTTGACCATGACGGTCCGCGTCTCGAACTTCCCCGCCGCCGTCTGCACCTTCTCCAGCGAGAGCCGCCGCATCTCCGTCTTGACGGTCGCCCTGGCTGTCACCGAAGGTGATGGTCACCTTGTAGTTGCCTTCCGGCGCCTTCACCGAGAAGAAGAACGGCTTGTCACTCGTGCAGAAGTCGCCTTTGAGCGGGTCATTCCCGCCGCGATCCACCGCTTCAATCTTCGCCCCCGGCTCAAAACCATAGCCGAGGTTGGCGTCATATACGTTTGTCGGCAGCACCTGCGTATACCCCTCCGCCACTTTCCCCGACCCGAAATCGAACCTCCAGCTTGTCTTGGGTCCCTGTGCCGCGCACAGTGACACGCTCACCCACACAACCACAACAGCAGATACAACCGTCTTCATCGTTTCTCCTTGCTGCTCCATCAGGGCATTTTCTTGAGGCCTTCCCAGCGGACGTTCCACTTGCCGTCGTTGGGGAAGCCGGGGCACTTGCGGTCGGGACCACCGTCCCACCCCGCGGCCATCATCGCCACCGCCGACAGCAGGCCGCCGTTGCCGGGTAAGTATAGCGGCAGACGGGCGGATTGGTAATTGTGACCGTTGGCCAGGTAGCGGTTCTTCTCGGCGGGCAGGAACAGTGCATCGAGCGCCTTCTGGGGCTCGCCCACGCGGGCGGCGGTCATCGCCATCACGGGGTAGTCCCAGCCCCACGTGCTGGACCACTGCCAGTCCTTGAACACGCTGTCGAGCGTGCGATTCATCACGTTGGGATCGATCAGCGGCGTCCGCGGCAGGACGCCCAGTGCTGCCAGCATCGAAGGATGGTCCTGCCGGATCGTATAAGGTGACGTTTCGATGGCCGTGTAGACCCCGTCGCGAATCGTCGGCTTGGACAAATGCTGAATCACGCGATCCCACTTGGGCTCGCGCTCCATCCCCAGCCGCTGGCGCCACTGCTGCGCCGTCTCCAGCGCCCAGTGCCAGTACGCCAGCTCGAACGTCGGATTGATCGTCTGCCGGCGGTAGCGCCCGTAGCTCTCCTGCGCCGGGATCACCACCGGCCCCAACACGTACCGCTGCCCCGCCTCGTCCCAAATCGGATAAGACGCCATGAACTTCGCCGTCTCGAATACGATGTCCTTGTACTTGTCCAGCGTCTGGCGATCGCTGTGTCCACGATAGGCCAACTCGGCATAGTAGATCGGGTGCGGCTGCTGCCAGATCAGGAAGACGCCGACTTCGCTGGGGCTGTCGTCGCCGTTGGGACTCGTCATCTTGGGCCAGCGCGCGCCCTCATAGCCCTGCAACTTTGCCGTAGCCTGCGCCTTCGGCAGAATCGTTTGATACCAGGGCAGGCTCCGCTCCAGCAACTGCAGCCGATCCCACAGCGCAAAATGAGCCGCGTGCCACCAGTGCATTTCGAGATGAAACTTGCCGAACCAACTGTTGAAGGTCAGCCCCGTCTCCTGCGGCGGCATGGACCCGGCGCACTGAATCGCCGTCAAGTATTGCGACAGCACGACCCGCCGCTCCAGCTCCGCCGCCCGCGGGTCCGTACACTGCGAAAAGTCGATCGCCCCGCCCGTGCCCCAGAACTTCGGCCAGTACTCCGCCGCCGCACTGGTGACCCCCTGGAAATCCGTAGCCGATTGCGTAACTTCGGCAGGCGAGAAGGCCAGGACCAGTTGCAGAGGTCCCGTCACGTTCGGGCCTCCAAAGAAGAACTCGTGCGGCCCTGATCGCTTGAGGTTGTACCCTTTCGACCAGGCGGCACGTACGCCGTAGCGATCCGCGTCGAGAATCCGCGTGAAATCCGCCTGATTCTCCTGCTCTTTCACTTCAGTCTTGTGCCGATCCGGGTGAGCCCAATCCGTAGCCAGCCGCCAGTCGGCATTGCCATACGGAAACGCCAGGCGCACCCACAGACGCCCCTCGTGCAGCTGGGGCGCGTCCACCCGAATCGCCAGCACGTCCTGCATGGGGTGACAGATGGTCGTGACTTCGACCTTCTGCCCGTCCACCTCGAACCGGGACGTCAGCTTCCCGGCCCAGAGGTCGAGAGTCTGGGCGACATTGTTGACATCGGCAAGCGCCACCGCCGAACCGTCGGCCTTGGTCATCTTCAGGCCGATCAGTCCCAGGTGCAGGCGGTGCGGATTGGCCCGCAGCCAGTTCGCGGCGGCGGAATAGCCGCCTGTGCGCGTGCCTTCGGCATACGGCACCTTGCGGCCGGCGACTTCGTACTCATTCATCGCGTCGGCCATCTTGTACCCCTGCGGATTCGGCAGCGCATGCCAGCCCCACTGCGCCTCCGTACCCAATGGGATGCCCTTCTCGTAGAATTCGGGGAAGCTCTGCAGCCCCGTGACATCCGCCGTGAAGGCGAACTGCCCGTTGCCCACGGTCAGCGGCGTCAGCGGATCGGCCTTCGTGATCGTGACATTATGCCGCGTCACGAGAGCGTGCCGGTCGATGCGTCCTTCGGATGACGCCCCGAGGCATCCCTGAACAAACAAAAGGCATCCCACTGCGACTGCCGCAACACTTCGTCCCATTTGCGTCATTCTCCAGTCCCCTGCTTCTCCTGAAACATCAGTTGTCACCACCGCCCGGCATTGGCCCGCGCTGGCCCCGACCCGCACCGCGCGGCGGCCCGAATGATCCCGTCTGCGCGGGCATCTCCGTCGGGAGCTTGTCGCCCACCATTTCGAGCAGTTCGATCGTGGTCAGGCCGTTCTGAGCGGCAGAGTTGGTGTTCATGAGCGGACTTTCGTCGATGGGATTCAGCGCGAGCGGTCCTTCGACGCGTCCGCCCATCCGTCCCATGCCCATACCCATCCCGCGCCCGCCGCGTGTCAAGCCGCCGACGCCCGCCGGGGCGAAGGCCTCGTTCTTCGTCGTATAGTACACGTACGCCGCCAGCCGCGCGTCACGCGCGTACGAGCCGTCGGCGCCCTCGGTGCCGGTGGTCATATCCTGCAGAATCACGTTCTTCGGCGCACCGAACAGCCGGCAATATTGCCGCCAGGCCTTTTGCCAGCCGGCGTGATCGACCATCGTGTTCAACGCGTAGACGACTTCGACGCCACCCTGGATGAGCGCGAGGTTGTAGCTGCCGGCCTCTTCGGAGAGCGGATAGAGCTTGCAGGTCTTGGGATCGAATCCCATCACGAGATTGCGCCCCGTGCGCAAACCGAGCGGCATCGCGCACACGCTGTCCATGCCGGCGTAAATCTTGTCACGCCATTGCGTGTCCCCCGTGCGCTCCCACTCGATCATCCAGTTGCCCGCCAGGGCGAACCAGTCCGGCCCCAGGCGCAGACGGGCCGGATACTTCTTCTCCGCCTCGGTGATCGGCTGAGCCAGACGCATCGGATCGTATGCAGCGATGCGGTCCGGCGCCAGCAGCGTCATTTCGCGCATCACGTCACCCGTGCGTTCATCCGTGGTCAGGTAGTAGTAGATCTGCCGGTAGAAGGCCTCGCTGATGCGGACCTCCTTGGCGCCGCAGCCCCAGTGACGCACGTTGTGCCGCGACCCCAGGCCGGCGAACTTCCCCTGGTGATAGCAGTCCACCTCGCTGGTATGGCGGCTCATCGCCTCGGCCATGCGGAAAATGTCCGCCCGGCCGCTGCGCAGGAAGCTGTACCAGAGCCACATGTCGGTGCCCAGCTCGGTGTTGTCCCACGCCATCCCGCCCAGGTCGTAGCGCCACACGTGACGGGCGTTGTCGTAGGAGTGCATCACGTCGCCGAAATCCCAGAAGCCGTACCACTTGGCCTGCTCCGGCGCCTTCAGATAAACAGCCAGCGTAGTGTCGAGCCGCTCCTCGACCGTCTTCTTGAACGGTGTCGAGCGATCCTCCAGGCTCCAGATACCGAACGCCCCGGCGTCGTGCAGATACTTGGGCGTGCAGACCAGCACCGCCGGACGCGCCGCGAGCTGGGCGTATTGGACCGTGTCCTCTTTCGTCGGCACGGCCGCCGTCGGGAAGAGCGTCAGCTCGCTCGTGCGGGCGATGCCGTTCGGCGTGCTGAAACCTTCCTGCACGTCCTCGTAGACCTCTTCGAGCCCGTGCGCCACGGTATCGTAGTGACGCAGGTCCATCGCCGGGGCATCCGGTGACCAGAGCCACACGCGCAGCTCGGCGGAGGCCTTGCTCGCGTGACGCACTTCGAGCGACGCCGGATACGATTGCCAGAAGTTCTTCACGCCCACGGCCAATCCACCCGAGACATCGCCCGCAAAGACCAGGCCCGCAGCACGTTCCCCCGCCCCCGCCGGCAGCCAACAACTCTGGGCGTTCGTCCGCTTCTCGATGGTGAAGCCGTCCGCATTGGGCTGAATCAGCCGGAAGTCGTCCCACACCGCCCATGACGCAAGAAGACGCTGCGCGCCGGCGTTCAGATTCTCCTTGTTGGGCACGCGTTTGCCGTCGATCTGGTCATAGTAGACATCGCCCCGGCTGCCGCCCATGATGGCGCGTCCGCCGCGACCGATGAGCGGCTGGATCGGCTCCGCCCACAGTCCCGTGCCTTCGCCCGCGAAGCGAACGTGACGGTTCTGAATCTGCTCGCGCATGGGGACATCGAACACGATGCCCAGGCCGCGGATGAAATCCTGGTGCTCGTCGCCGTCGAAGACGATCGCGTGGACCATCCGGACCGGCGCCGGACCGGCGTAGAAATACAGGCGCACGCTGAACGGCAGCCACTCGCGGCCGCCTGTCTGCGACTTGTGCATCCCCTCGAACTTCACCACCGCCCGCACCGGGCCCGATTGCTCGACCGTGACTTTCTTGATCGTACTCGTGAACGATTCCAACGCCGGGGCCGTGTTCGAGTCCGCCTGCGCCCCGTTCTGCAGAATGCACACCAGCCGCCCATTGCCGGCAACCTGCCGACCCTCGACCGCCATCGACTCCACCAGCAGCGCCCCCTGCTTCGGGATGCGGCATTCGAGCCAGCCGGTGTTGACGTCGATGACTTGCGCACTGTCCTTGACAGTGACTGCGTACTGTAGAGACGCAAGATTCTGCGTCTCCACCGCCCCCGCCAGCTTCAAGGGACCAACGGCATTGGGCCCCGCCACCATGGCGAAGCCGCTCCATTTCAGCGACCCGTCGGGCCAGTAGGCCAGCGGCCAGCTTTGCAGCAACAGGCTCTTGCCATCGGCGCCCGTCAATGCGAAACGCTGCTCCTTCGCCACCGCCCCCTTCGGCCAGGGCACGCCCCAGCTCACACCGACGGAAACGGCCGGGGCGTTGACATCCAGCCAACGTAGGATGGGCTTTAGCCCATCGTCACTCGAAACCGCATGGGCTGAAGCCCCTCCTGCCAGTACAACCGACACGAACGTAACGATCACTCCACGACGGGCATTCTTGCTCATGGTCACTACCTTCTTGCTTATGCTTTGTCTACCAACGTACGACGATGGTCTGTTGCCCCGTGGCGGGGAGCGTGGCCGACAGCCGGCCGGTGGCGGCATCGTACGTGAAAGCCACCGATCCGTTGCCCACCTCTATCGTCTTGGGCGCTTTCGCGGCCCAGGCGAGGAACTGACCGCCGTCGCGAAGCCGAACGCTCAGCGCGCCGTTGGCGTTCCAGACCTTGGTCACGACCGCTCCGGTACTATTGAGTTTGTCGGCCAGACCGATCACGGCGACGTCACGCTCCACGGGCGCGAACGATACGATGTCCCACTCGCCCTCGGCCAGCTTGACCGGCGCGGCGTCCGTGCGTTTGCACCGCCAGAGCCGATTGCCCTGCTGTGCGAACGCGACAAACTCCTCGCCCTTAAGGCCCACCACGTCCGACGGCGAGACCGTCCCGGCGAGGGTGGTCTTGGCCGCGGCCTCCGCGTGATAATTGACGTTGAAGACGCCGATCACGCCGGAGTCGCGATTCGTGTTGAAGATCTTCAGCAGGACCGGATCGCGTGTGACATCGGCGAAGAGGCAGTCCCGCGTGGGCCGGCCCACGTCGTCGGCGCGCAGGATGCGCCCGTCGGAGCACACGAGTTTCTTCAGCACGCCGAAATCATGCCCGTCAGGCGTGTCGGACACGTAGACCGGTCCGCCCGAAACCGCCCGACCGGCGGCATGGAACGACCCCATCGCATGTCCCGACTGGAACATGTCCCAGTCCGGCTGCATGAACTCGCCAAACCAGACGCCGACCAGGGCGTTGGTGAAGAGGTGCTGCCCATGCATCTCGGGACGCTGGGGCCAGAAGTCGATGCTCGTCCGCATCAGCGTGCTGTCGGGAGAGCCGTAGAACGTCTCCGCGGCACAGGCCATGCAGTTGATGAGCCGGCCGCTGAAATGGGTCGAGACCGAGTCCTCCAGGGCCTTGCGGTAGGCCTTCGTCAGCGCGACACGACCGCCCAGGTCCCCGGCGACGGCTTCGATCATGGCTTGATTGTCGACCTTGACGCCGTCGACGCCCTGGGCCCGGAGCCGCTGATGATAGTCGTTGTAGAACCGGGCGATGCGATGGGGCGGGACCACGCCCACCCACGAGCCCCAGTACTCGGTGTTGAGATTCGCGTGGTAGTGCAGGATGCCGGGACTGAAGGACCGCTTGACGTCACGCACGCCGTAGTTGGGCAGCGCGTTGCCGTCCACGCCGCCCCAGTAGCCGGTGAAGGCGTGCCAGACGAGGAACGTGCGGATCTTGAAGTCCTGCTTGGCGGCGCGCACTAGCGGCGTCAGATCGCCGTTGAAGCGTGCCTGATTGGGAGAGAGGGACACGAGCCGGTCCTCGCCGGTGGGCATGCGTCGGTAGTCCTGCCAGCCGTCATCCAGAATGAGGAAACGCGGCTCCACCCCGCCCGCGGCGAAGGAGGCCAGACCCTTCTTCACGCCGTCGATCGAGACTTCTTTGTAGAACGAGTCCCAGGTACACCAGCCGAAGGTATCGACGAAATCGGGCGTCCCTTTGTCCCGACGGAGTCGGCCCGTCTTCAGTTGCGTCATGACGGCCTTGGCCCCGGCGTCGGCCAGGGCGTACGGATCGCGGCCGACGGAGACGAACAGCACGACACCGCCCGTGCCCTTCACGGAGGCGGAGCCGGTCTCCGCCGTGAGCCAGAGATTGCGGGCGTCGCCGCAGAGCGTGAAGACGAACGGCCCATCCGGCAGCGGCACGAGCATCACACACGCGCCGCTTTCGGTTTCGGCGAGCAGCCATTGCGTTTCCATCTGCACGTCCGCGCTGGCCGTACCCGTCGCGGGGAGCATCCACCACGGCTCGTCCCGGCGGCAGCTCGTGAACCGCTTCAGTCCGTCGATCACACCGAGCGGCGTACGCAGCTCGGCCGCCGTGTCCGGGTTCGTGAACCGCAGGAAGACACCGGCGCCGGTCGGGTCGTTCACGACGGCGAACGTGTCCGGCACCTGCTTCAAGACCGCTCGGTCTCCCAGATAAAGCGTGCCGTCTCGTAGCGACGCAGGATCTTGCTTCGCTACCGCCGCCGATGACACCGACGCCATCAGCAGCGCCACGACCAGACGAAGATGTTCACCTTTCATGGCTGCGACTCCCCACCAACAAACCGGTCAACTCCCGAAGCCGCCCGCGGCAGCCCCTTTCACTTCTTCATGGGCTTGAGATAATTCACCAGAGCACAGTTCTCCAGCGACTTCAAACCTCTGACCACGCACAGCGCATTGATCTGGGCGCCGACAGGTCCCGTGTGCGTGCCTTCCCGCGGCGGGAAACAGAGGGCCGTGACGCGGGTCTGACCCATTTCTTCGTAGCGTTGGGCGATCAGCTCGTTCAGGTCGATGAACCACGCCTTCTCCTGCGCGGCCGCCTCGGAGGCCCACTTGGCGTAATCCTCCGTGGCCCGGGCGACTTTGCCGTCCCGCCAGTTGTTCCGCGGAATCGGCGAGCACACGATGGTCGTGACACCCTTGGCCCGCGCATCGGTGATATACTTGCGGAGGTACCAGCCGTAGGTGTGGACCGTCTCGGGCTTGCCCGTCAGCAGGTTGTTGACGTCCTGCGTCTCTTCGCCGTTGCCCTTGATCGTGCCCCGGGCCCGCTGACCGTCGTTGACCGCGCTGTTGTCGTTGTGCCCGAACTGCAGGATCAGGTAGTCGCCCTTCTTCATGCGTTCGAGGACTTTGTCCCACAGTCCCAGCGTCTGGAAGGTCCGGCTGCTGGTCCCGCCCATGGCCCGGTTCTCGACGTTGATCCTGGAGCGGTCGAACAGCTCGCCGATCGGTGCGCCCCAGCCCCACTGCCCCATCCCTCCATCACCCCTGCCCGTGCGGACGGTGGAATCGCCGATGCAGAACAGCGTCGGCCGGTTCGGATCGGACGCCGGCAGCGCATCGGGCATCCACGGCCTGGTCATCAGGTCTTCCGCCTGTTTGACGATCACATTCTCCCCTGCCGGTGTGACCGCCAGTCCCTCCGCCGACAGTAGAGACGCAAGATTCTGCGTCTCCGCCGCCTTGGCAGCCTTCAACCCCGCCACCACCAGTGCGGCGTTGAGGTTGGCGCCGTCGACGCTGGTATGCGTGTGGTCGCGCGGGAAGAGCCTGGCCACGCAGAGCTGTCCCATCATCTCGTACTGGTCGGCGGTGATGTTCGTCAGATCCACGAACGCGACGTTCTGCGCCTTGGCGATTTCCCCGGCCCACGGGCTGAACCGGCCGGAGCCGCGCTCGACCTTGCCGTCCGTCCACATGTTCCGGATCGTCAGCGACAGGAGGATGGGCGTGGCGTTCTTGGCCTTCGTATCGGCGACGAACTTGCGCATGTACCAGCCGAAAGTGTGCACGACCTCGTGCTTCTTGGTCACGAGATTATCAATCTCCTGCGTCTCTTCGCCCAATCCCGGCAGCGAGCCGCGGGCCCGGCTGGTGTCGTTGACGGGGCTGCCGTCGTTGTGCCCGAACTGGATGAGGACGAAGTCACCCGCCTTCAACTCGGCCAGGACCTTGTCCCAGCTTCCTTCCGTCTGGAATGTCCGGCTGCTGCGCCCGCCGCGGGCCCGATTGACGACGTTGATCTTGGCCGGATCGAAGTACTTGCCGAGATGACTGCCCCAGCCCAGGTTCGCACCGTTGCTGGCTGTCGAGTCGCCTACGACAAACAGGGTCGGCACGGAGGCACCGGAGGCCGGCGGTGTGACCGGTGGCGTAGCGGACTGGTCCTGTGCGAAGGCGGAACCCAGCAGGCCGAAGATGGCTGCGATAACGGCGAGCGTAAGCGCCGTGCGGTGCGTCCTCATGTTGTCTCCTCATTGAACGTGATTGACTTTCTGTTTCGGTCGCCGTCATCGGCCTCAACCGCCATACGCGTTACGACGGACCAAACCGGTCCGCAGCATTCAGTGGATGCTGCGTCTACCCTAGTTACTCTCTCCCGGTCGTGACGTCAAGCGTCGCGTCCGCGAACCCGCCACGCGCGGCTACTTCCCTGCGATCCGCCGGGCAATCCGTTTCCACAGAGACGGCGGCGGCGGCTGGTACGCCTCGAGGCGCGGCTGGCCCGTCTTGACATCGTATGGCTTCTCCCGGGGCGACTTCTCGATGACCAGGATGCTGTCGTAGAAGTGCAGGCCGGACACCGAGCGCGTGAAGTCCGTGACGTCGAGCCGGCCCGGCTCCTGCGAGTGCCAGGCGTGGAGCGCATCGATGAATTCCTTGCTGTACTCGATGAACGTGCCCCGCCGGTGGTAGCCACCGCCGTAAGGACGCCAATAGGACGTATGGATGTCTTCGCAAAGGTAAATCCCATTCGGCTGCACGTGCGGGAACAACTCCTCGAACGTGTGGATTTGCTGCCGCATCGTGTGGCCACCGTCGTCGATCAGGATGTCGATCCGCGGGACGTCGCGTGCCAGCGTCCGTAGGAACCCGCGGTCGGCCTGGTCCCCAATGAAGATGCGGACATTTTCTTCCTCGAACTGCTGACAGGCGGGATTGATGTCCACGCCGAAGATGCGGGCCTGCGGGCCGAAGTAGTCTTTCCACATCTGCAGCGAGCCGCCCTGGAACACACCGATCTCCAGCAGATGTACGTCCGTGCCGCGATACCGGGCAGAGTGGCGGTCGTATATCTCGAAATAGTGCTGCCACTTGTGGATCAGATTCCCCGTGTTCTTGGCAAAGTAAGCTTCAAGATCGTTCACGTAATATCCTTTGGATTTACTATTTATGATTGACGAATTACTATTCTGTCTGAATCCTGAAACTCAATCGTAAATGGTAAATCGTAAATAGTAAATATCGGAGGCCTCCCCGATCATGGAATGCCGTAAGGACAAGAATCTCAAGAACTGCAACTGCTCCTATCCCGGCTGCGACAACAAAGGCATCTGCTGCCAGTGCCTCAGCTACCATCTCTCTTCGAAGCAGCTGCCCGCCTGCTGCTTCCCGAATAACGTCGAGCGTACGTACGACCGCAGTTTTCAGGCCTTTGCCAAAGCCTGGAACCTCTGACGGCCATTGAATCCGAGGGTCCCGAACGGTAGAATAGGTTCAGAACGGCGCGCCCCGCCCGCTGGAGCACTATTCTGCTTGGATGGGTGACGATTATGAGACCCTCGGGTCATTTTGCATGCCTGCTGGCTTCCCTGATTTCGTGTTTGACCGCCCACGCGGCCATCACGGTCACCGGAGTTCAAGACAAAACCCGCTATTACGATGCGGTTACGTTCACCATCGCGGCCCCTTCCGGCTCTGCGACCACGGCCACTCTGGACGGCCAACCCGTCGCGGTCGGCGTGCCGGTCACGGTGAACCAGGTGCGTTACCACGAGCTCGCCGTGACGCAACAGCCCGGCGGCGGGACGCCTGAAGCGCTGCAGATACGTTTCATCGTCCGCAACTCCCAGCGGTCTTCCACGGAGGACGGCCTGCCGACCTTCACGCCGCCGCCGCTGGTGGCGGACGCCCCGTCGGCGTTCACCGGAGCGACGCTGACTCTCGTGGCGCCGGCCGAATTTCCCAAGGGCCTGGCCGTGCCGGTCGTCGGCATGTTGCGCGACGCCGCCGGGCAGCCCGCGTGGCTGAATGGCACGATCCAATCCTCCCACTTCCCCACGGCACCGCTCGAATTGCGTCGCGGCTGGGGCTCCGTGCTGCTGGCCGGCCTTACGGACGCTAATGAGTATTCTTACGATGCCCGCGTCGCATCGCTGACCGCCACGGTCCCGATTCATGTCGAGGACGTGACGATCTGGACGACCAGGAGCGGCACGATCGGCTCGGAAGACTGGGGCGCCAATGCCCGTGTCCATGTCACGAGCAGCCTCACCCTCGCGTCGGGCGCGACCCTGAACATCGGCGCGGGCAGCGTGATCCTGCTCGACCCCGGTGTCGAGATCATTGTCGATGGCGGCGTTCTGAATGTCGCCGGCACCCTGGCTCAGCCCGTCGTCTTCACGCCGCCATCGGCCGCACAGCCCTGGGGGGGCCTGCGGCTCACGAACACGACCGGCTCGCGTCTGACTGCGACGGGAACCCTCTTCACCGGCAGCGGCGCCGACCCCACCTGGTTCAACACGCATTCCGGCTATAACGTCCACCGCCGGGAAGAGGCGTGCCTGCTCGTCGACAAAGGCGCCCAGGCCGAGCTGACGCACTGCTTTCTCCTGCGTCTGGCGGGTCAGGCCTTCCACCTCAAGAGCGGCAAGCTGACCCTGACCGACTGCCTCGTGCAGGGCGCCACCACGGGCGGCGAGCTGGTCGGCGGCTCTTTCACCGCCCTCCGTTGCGGCCTCCTGGAGTTCCCCGACGCCACGACCAACTTCGTGGATGGTGACAACGACGGCCTCTATCTCGTCCCCGGCAGCGGCAACCTCTACACGCTGGAACGCTGCGCCATCGTCTCGACCAAGGACGAAGGCCTGGACTCCAACGGCGGCCAGATCATCGTCCGACACTCCTGGATCGAGAACTGCTTCCACGAGGGCTTCTCGCCCTCGACCTCGGGACACAATTCCCAGAGTATCGACACCGTCTTCTTCCACTGCAGCCAGGGCCTCGAACACGGCTACGGCAACTGCCTCGCGACCCTCGATCACTGCCTGACGCTGGGCTGCATGGTCGGCCTCCGCAGCGGCGACAACTACGGCGCGCCCTCGTTCACCGACTACCGTGGCCACCTCACCGTCCGGAACTGCCTGAGCCTCTACAACGGCTTCCACGATATCTGGGGCTACGAGTGGAATTCGTGGACCTATCGGACGGACCGGATGACCGTCGCGGACAACTTCTTCACCGAGGTCACGCCCCTGCATCCGGACAACATCCTTTGGGACCCGAACCGGGACGGCGCGTCGCTCAGTGCCTTCATGCCCGTGGCGGACAGCAACGTCGGCATCGCCTTCACGGGCCTATCAGGTCCCCTGCCTTTGGCCGAGTACCCCGGCGTCTTCGACGTGCGACTCAGCACCTTCAGCTCCAGCACCGTCAGCGTGTCGTACACGCTCGTCGGTGGGATGACACCTCCCGGAGCGAAAGAGGACCTGCTGGCGAACGGCACTCTGCTGTTCCAGCCCGGCGAGACTTTGAAGACTCTGAACCTGCCTTTGCCGGCCGACCGGACCTATAGCTTCGTCTATTTAGTTCTCAAAGAGCCCATCGGAGCGGAGGTCATGTCACCTGAGCTCCGTTTCGTCGCGATGGCGCCGGCACCGCCGGACGCAACCCTCATCGCGAAGGGAGCCACGGACTGGCTCTACCAGGCCTTGCGCGCCGAACCCGCGGGCAACTGGCGCGGCCTCGACTACGACGAGACCAACTGGGTTGCCGGCAGAACAGCGCCCCTCGGCTTCGGCAACATCGGGGCCTCCGGCGCCTATGTGAAATTCGGCACCACCCTGACGGCGGTCGAACAAGGCTCGTCGTCCGACCGAACCAAGACCGTATACTTCCGCCGGCATTTCCAGATCGACGACGCCAGCGCCGTGAAGACGCTGTCCCTGAGTCTCATGCGTGACGACGGCGCCGTCGTCTACCTCAACGGCAAACAGGTCGGCCGCTCGAACGTCGACACCGGCACCACCGTGGGCGGCTTCGTGAGCTATTCCACCCTGGCCTCGGCGACCGTCGATGGCGCCGCCGAAGCGAAATATGTCACGATGCCGGTCGAGGCCGACCTGCTCGGCGCCCTCGTCCCCGGCGACAACGTCCTGGCCGTCGAGGTCCACCAAGTCTCGGCCACCTCCAGCGACCTCGTCCTGGACCTGGAGCTCGTTGCCAGCTTCCATGCTCCGGCGGACGGCGAGTGACTCAACGACAGGTGCAGTACAGGCAGCCAAGGCGGTCCTCTATAGACTTTTCAAATGGAACGTTCCTTTCGGAACGGAGTTCTGAAGCCGAAGAGTGACCCTTTCCTCGAGAGGAGACTCAGGTCACGCAGCTCACCGCACGGCTTATCCCTAAAGCGGAGGACCATTTCCATGTCCTCGCAGAACAGCAGTTCGTAGGTGTCGCCGCGAAGGCAGCACTCATCAAACGTGTACGTACCGATCCGCGACCTATCCCTGATTTCATACGTTGCGACATTCCGCAGCGTCAGATGGGACGACACGAGCGGAAATGTGTACCTGGTGAAGAGGAGCAGACTGCGCCGGGACTGTATGAGATTCGGATCCTCGAAGAACTCCCGCTCGAACGGAGCTTCCCAGCACCCGGCCGTCTGGTCCACTTCGAGACCGGACACATCGCATTGGGCGTCGTGGAGAAGGTCACATGCCTCCATCAGCGACTCATGATCTCTGATTTCGATTTTGACGAGCTTGTCCGTCATCACATTATCAGGTCCGCCACGCTCCATCCCACGACCCCTTAACGGAAGATGCGTTGCGAGAACAGGTAGAGGTCATTCTTCCAGACGGGGAAACTGTGGGCGCCGGAATCGAGGTGCCAGATATGGGGCACGCTCTTTTCCTTGAGGTACGCATGGAGGCCCTGGCTGATGTAGATCAAGCCGTCCTTGTCGCCGCAGGAGATCCAGAGGAGCTTGAGCTTCTGCTTCGCGGCGTCCGGATCGGGGACCAGCTCGGCGGGTGGCTTGGTGTTTGGAGCGGACGAGAAGCCGCC
Source organism: uncultured Pirellulales bacterium (assembly GCA_964421295.1). Lineage (GTDB taxonomy): Bacteria > Planctomycetota > Phycisphaerae > Sedimentisphaerales > Anaerobacaceae > PLanc-01. The sequence goes on along the minus strand of CAYQXM010000002.1, from coordinate 83,612 downwards.
GACCCAGGCGAAGGTGTCGAGATGCGCCAGGCCGAAGTTCAGGGATTGTCCGCCACCCATGGAAAGGCCGGCGATCGCGCGGTTCTCCGGACCGGTTTTCGCGGAGTACTTCGACTCGACGAACGGGATCACGTCTTTGAGCAAATCGTTCTCGAAATTGGCAAATGCCTGGACGTGCTGCGGACCATAGATGTTGCCGACGGCCCGGTCGTTCGGCTCGGCCCGGCCGTTGGGCATGACCACGATCATCGGAACGATCTTCTTTTCCGCATAGAGGTTGTCCAGAATCACGTCGGGGCCGGCGCCCTTGAACCATTCGGTCTCGTCGCCGCCGATGCCGTGCAGCAGATAGAAGACGGGATACTTCGTATCCTTCGAGTATTCCGGCGGGGTGTAGACGAGCACCTTGCGCTTGTTGCCGACAGTCTTCGAATCGTATTCGACCGTCTCGATCTTACCGCGGGCGATGCCGTCCCGCTTCTTGTCGAACCCTTCCGGCGCAGCGGGGAAAGCCGGCTTGTCATCCGCTCCCAGCACGATGGGTCCGCCGCCCCGACGCCCACCGCGTGCTCCCGCCCTGGCACCGGCCGGCGCCGCCGCGGGAGCGGGCTCCGTCTTCTCGCGCTTGGCTACCAGCGGTTCGTCGGCAATGTCCATGACGTTCCGCGTCAGCTTCATTTCGTCGCCCACCACCGTGCCCTTGTACGTGATGCGGACTTCGTTGCCCTGAAACTGGAGGTTCTCCGTGAACGAGATCGTGTCGCCCTCCAGCTTGAGGTCCGTCAGGACGGTCTCGTGTTTCTCGCCCGAGGCCTCGGAGTTGGTCTTGCCCGTGAGCTTGCCGTTCTCCATCTTGAACGTGAAGGTGTACTTCTGCACGCCGATCTGCGTGTCGAACTCCGCCTTCCACACCCCCGTGACATCGACGGGGGGCGCCGTGGTCTTCTCGCGCTTGGCGACCAGCGGCTCGTCAGCGATGTCCATAACATTCCGCGTCAGCTTCATTTCGCCGTCCGTGACCGTACCCTTGTACGTGATGCGGACTTCGTTGCCCTGAAACTGGAGGTTCTCCGTGAACGAGATCGTGTCGCCCTCCAGCTTGAGGTCCGTCAGGACGGTCTCGTGTTTCTCGCCCGAGGCCTCGGAGTTGGTCTTGCCCGTGAGCTTGCCGTTCTCCATCTTGAACGTGAAGGTGTACTTCTGCACGCCGATCTGCGTGTCGAACTCCGCCTTCCACACCCCCGTGACATCCACCGCATGGGCCCCGAGCGGCCAGGCCGCCAAGATTCCAAGAGCAATCAGCACAACAGCCATTCGTAGAGACAACATTCCGTTTCGCATGGTGTGACCTCCCAGACTAAAGATGGATGAACAAATCGAGCAGACAATCGATGGCCAACCAACCTGTATAAGCCCACTGCTCTGCCTTTTTGACGTCAGGATCAGGTCCGGGGCTCAGGTCCCTCTGACGTCGGCTGTTGAAGACGGCGTCTTCCTTTTGCCGGCGAGTCTCTTCGTCCTGCTTCGTCGCTTTCGGCAGCACTTCCAGCTCACCGCCGTCGAACCAGACGAATTGACACCCCTGGCACAGGTCCAGATTGATGGCGTGACCATCCACAGGCATCGCGAAATCTCTCATGGAATGACCACACGAAGGACACGGTCGCTGCGACGTTACGCTCCCCGCGAGCACTTTGCGCCAGAAGCCGGTCGCCAGCCCGGGCTTGAGGCGTTTCCGCAGCACGGCCAAACTCGCCGCTGCTCCCGCGCAATCCGGGCACACCCAGACCGCGCCGCTCGGATCGGGGGCGACGCGTAAGGCCGCATGGCAAGTTGGACACGTCAATTCCGTCATCGCAGACCATTCTAACCGGCAGTTGTCACGCAACAAGCGGAATCCGCCTGGGCCGAAGACGGTGCACCTACTCCTGCCGGGCGGGCCCGCCACGCCTCACTGCCGGCGGGAATTGGGTTCGTTTTGAATGCAGGGGTCAGGGGTCGGGGGTCAGGGGCCGGAGTGCGGGGATCAGGATTCAGATCCGGTCGGGCAGAGTACGGCCTGCCGACCCCTGTCCCCTGATCCCTGCCCCCTGCCCCCTGATTCCCGTACATCAGGTCCCGATACCGGCGCCTTTCCTCGGCGTCGAACGACCCGAGCATCTTCATCCGGTCCAGTTCGGATATCGTCTTGTACAGGCTGTGCTCGATGCGCCGCTCGTAGACCATCAACCGCTCCAGGGCCCTGTCCCCGCCGAAGTCCTTCACGACGGCCCGTCCCAGGGCCGGGTCGCCTGTTGGTTCAAACGAACCCAATTCGCCGCTCTCGCCCTCCTCGGCCAGCAGGCAGTCCAACGCTTCGTTCTGCATGCGTTCGACTCGTTTGAGCCGCCACGACAGGCTGACGATCCGTTCCGCCAGCACCGTCTCCATCGCCCCCGCCGGGGCGAGTTGCCCCAGCATCTGCGTGCGAAAGGCGTCGAACTCCTCCGGGTCTTCCGTGCGGATGACGCACCGTTGGGCCAGGAGCCCATGCTTGACCGCGTTCTGCGACGACGTCGCCTTCCCTTCCGTCGTCCGGGGTCCCGTTGATTTTTCTGCATTGCGACGATTGGCAAGAACCTGTGCTTCGCTGGCCATGATCGAATCCTCCCAAATGGCACTGAACCCTGCGCAACTTGCTCCCCATGAGCATATATGTTCATCCTACCATACATACGTCCGCCGCGAAACAGAAATCTCAACAATCTGCAAATTTTTGTGTTTTGTGAATAAGTGCCCATGCCCGTTGATGTTACAGTCCCCGCGCGGCGTGAGTGCCCCAATAAGAAAGCCGGACCCTGCGGCCCGGCTGGTGTGCGATCTGCGTACCGTCCCGGCGCGCTATTTGCGCAGGTCGTCCGGATGGGCGTTGACGAAGCCTTCGGGGGGCTTCTGCGGGACGAACGTGTCCGCCGGAAGTTGCGGGGCATAGTTGAACTGATCCTGGATGGTCGTGTAGGTCCAATCGGGCTTGCCCGTCACGGGGCGGCCGGATTGCTCGATCCGCACAGGCAGTTTCGTCACTTGATCAAACCAGATACGGTCAAGCCAGGTGTCAGGATTGCTGCCGTACTTGTTGGCGTGAATCTCAAAACCCACACAGTTGTGCCCATCAATGGTCTGCTCTCCCAGAAACCGGTCGGCCTTATCCAGAAGTCCTACATAGAAGCGTATTCTCTCCACCGGGTTCTTCTGGCCAAAGCTGCCGTGGTGTCTGACGGCATTGTAGCACTTCAGATCGAAACGGAACCCCTGCTGAATCATGTCGTTCCCGTCCGGCACATACCACTGGATCTCGCGCAGAAAGTTGGCGTCGTAAATGTCTCTGCGGTAGCTGTCCTTCGACACGTAAAACAGGTCCCACGTGCTCGACAGGTGCTGCGAGCCGTCCGGCATCACAACCGCCGACTGCTCCCGGCAGGTCACAGCCTGGATCGTGGCGAAGGCCGCCATGAGTTCCTTTCCCCAGGCCACACGAGACCCCAGCGGCCATCCGGCATCCCCTCGGCCTGAAGACCGAAATACGAAGCTCCCTAGTGCCACCAATATCGCGGCGGCCACCGCTAATTTCGTCAGACGGCTTCTCATAACAGATCTCCATCCGCTCGTAGAGCGAGTAGGTGTTGATGCTCGTGTCTTCTCGAAGTCGGCGGCGAGCCGCTCCCCCAGGGCCTGCACGTCGGGCGGCAGCGTCTCGGCACCGATCTTGCTGAGGACGTTTTCGATAGGATTATCTCTGTTCATAACCTGACCTCTATTCCGCCAAAACAGCCAGTTTGCGTTTCAGGGCCGCGACGGCCTTGGCCACGTGGGAGCGGGCCCCTGCCTCGGAGCAGCCCAACCGGTCGGCGATGTCACCGTATTCCCGCTGCTCCAGGTATCGCATCGTGATGGCCTTCGCCTGCTTGACGGGCAGTCGGCTGATGGCCTGTCTGACCGCTGCGACCGGTTCACTATTGCCGGTCTGCGGGTCGGGGTTCTCGTGGACACCCGGGTCGCGGGCGAGCGAGCCATCCTTGCCGATGCGCTGGCGCCAGGCTTTGGAGTTGGCGGTGAGCATGATCCGGTAGAGATAGGCGGTGGCCTTGTCGCCTGCGAGCACCTCGATATGCTGCCAGAGGCCCAGCAGAGCATACTGCATCGCCTCCGCGAACAACTCGCGATCGCCCGTCAGTTTCCAGAGTACCGCCGCCATGTACCCGGCGTAACGCTGGCGGCACCGGGCGAAAAGCTCCGTTCGCCTCACCTGGTCCATTCACAACTCCCAGCCCACTTCGATGTCCGACATGTCCGGCATTTGCATAGATTAACCGCCGGCAGCCCGTCTTGTGTAATCCCCTCCAATAAAAAAGCCGGGCTGTGATGACCCGGCTCGGTGGATACGTGAAATGCATTCTACGGTTTCCACTCGGGGAACTGGTTGGGATCAAACACGCCCGGCGGGAACACGGGATCGGGCTCGAAATAGACTGTCATGATTTGACTGCCCCGCCGAAGTTCCTCCTTGCCCCCCGCCGGAGCTCGATATGCGGTTACCTGCCGCAGTTTGGCGGGATACCACAGGCCGTTGGCCAGGCGGCCGAATTCGATGATCTCTCGGGACCAGGTCGGAGTATCGGGAATCGCGGCAGGTTCGAAGTCCAGCTCTTCCAGCCGGGGTTGAGGCTTGCCGTAAGGCATCACCTGGGCATAGGTCTCCTGGCGAACACATATATAGTCGCGATTGGGGTCCATGAAGTAGACCCTTCTGGTGGCGGGATCGACCAGCTTCCCGTCACGGACGCGGGCCTGGTCTCGCGTCTCGATGCGAACGAATCCCCGCTGGGCCGCGTTGGCGTCTTCGATGACTTCTCCCCCCCGTATGGGCCAACCGAGACTCTCCAGGTTCCATGCACCCGAATGTGGGTATTTGAGATTGATCTTCTCCTTCTCTTGAATGAGCCACCGTTTCTCCAGCGAGAGATACTGGGCATAGTACCTATAGGAACCATCCGAAAGCCATTCGAGCCTGATGGAGAGCGGCAAGAGCGGCAGGTCGTGTGCCCACCGCCGGACGGCCGCCATGCCCGCCGACACGGGGACGCCGTCTGTGTGCACCTTATTCTCCGCTATGCCCAGGTCTTCCCATCTCTCTTTCAGCCCATCCACGTAGTCCATGCTGATATGAGACACCCTGTTGCTGTCGCTCGTGGTGACAAGGGTGAGAATCCATCGCTTGGGTAATCGGTCCCGAGCCGCGTCTGTCAGCTTGGTGATCGCGTCGGCTTTCGCCTTACCTTGGCCATCGATGATATCGGTGCCGCGGACTTGCCCCAGGAATACCACTTTGGCGTCCCGCGGCGCCCCGGCTTCGTAGATATCCGTGGGGACGGAGGCGGGATAGTCCACTGTGCCTGACGTCACTCCCTTCAACCCCTTGGCCGTGTCCTCCTGCTGCCACGTCAATTCCTGAATCAGGTGTGTCTTCGAATCGACCGTTATGGAGAAAATGCTGTGCAGTCCTCCCTCCGGAGGAGTGAAGTCCACGTGGATGATAGTGACGGGGCGGCCCTGGCGATCTCCCTGGCGGTATTCGACCTTGGCACCCTGCTTCTCCAACTTCTTGAGATCCTCCGTGACCTGCTCAAAGAGAGTCAGGGAAAGCTCGCGTGGATCGGCCGGTGTTCCCTGGACTACGGTGATGACGTTGCCCGCAGGATCATACGTCCACTTCTTGCCCGTGTCCTTTTCGGTGCAGTATATCTTCCCATCGACATGCTTCTCGATGGAACGCGGCGGATTCAGCGACTGCCAGCTTTCCCATCCGATTCCCTTGGCCGTTTTGGCGTCGAGATTCGACTGCTCCAGCTTCAGGATGAAGTGCAACCGCTCGGCCTGCTTCATGGCGTTGCCAATATCTTCAACTCCAAAAGCAGGCGCAGCGATTCTCAGAGAATTACCTCGTGTGGCCAGCATCGCGGCCACAACGACGATTGCGGCCACGGCGGCCAGCTTGGTCAAGTTGCTCCTCATAACGATTCTCCACACGCTCGTCGGGCGAGCGGTCGGTTGTTTGTTCGTTTCCGTCAGCTTCTGTCGGACGCGGGCCAGCGCGGCGGAGGTCGCCTCGGCGGAGGGAGTGACCGCCGCCAGTTGGTTCAGGCGTTGGCGGATGCGGGCTTCATCGTTATCTTGCATTGTCAGCCCCCTTTCCCTGCGCGGGTAGATGGTTGCCTCCGACGGCTTCACGCACCTGTTGCATCGCTCGAAAGCACAGGGCCCGGACCTGGTGCGGCGTTCGGCCCAACTGCTCCGCGATCACCTCATAGGATTCCTGCTGGATGTACCGCAGGACGAAGGCCTCGCGCGACAGGCCGTGGAGTTGAGTCACCGCGTTCAGAATCCGCTCCATCTCCTCGGCGGCCACCGCATCGGCCAAGGGGCCTGACGCCTGTGAAAGCGGCTCGGCCACAGTCCCCAGCGGCACGGTTTCACGTCTGCGTCTCTGCCGCCGCCAGTCGAACGCGAGGTTGATCGCCGTCCGGCGGGCGTACGCTCCAAGAGACTCAATCGCCACGCGGTCTTTCACATCGCTGAGGCGGAGGAACAACTCCTGCATCAATTCCTCAGCGGCGTCCCGGCGCAGGGTCAGCCGGGCCAGGAGAGCGAAAAGACGCGGTCCCGACTCATCCAGCAGTTTCAACAGTTCCGTTTGGCGATCGCCCAAGGAGCGGCTCCAGCAACCCATGCCTTCGAACGTCACCATTATAGACGAGCCCGCCCCCCGCCGCGCAACCGGGCGAAGAGGAATTCTCCGTTCGTAGTGACGCCGTAAGGCGTTTCAGGGGGCAGGGCCGAATCGACGAAGGCGTACCAGGCTACTTCGCCAGCAGCCGGGCGGCGGAGGGGGCGAAGTAGGTGAGGATGATATCGGCGCCGGCGCGCTTGATGGAGGTCAGGACTTCCATCATGGCGATGTCACGGTCGAGCAGGCCTTGGTCGGCGGCGGCGTTGAGCATCATGTACTCGCCGCTGACGTTATAAGCAGCGAGCGGACAATCGAAGCGGTCGCGGGCCTGGCGGATGACGTCGAGATAGCTCAAGGCGGGCTTGACCATGACGATGTCCGCCCCCTCCTTGATATCCAGCTCGATTTCCTGCATCGCCTGACGGGCGTTGGCGGGGTCCATCTGGTAGGTCTTGCGGTCTCCCAGTCCGGCCTTTTTCATTGCCGGCGACGGCGCCGACTCGGCCGCGTCGCGGAACGGGCCGTAGAAAGCGGAGGCGAACTTCGCTGCGTAGGACATGATCGCGATATGGGGAAAACTGTTCTGTTCCAGAGCCTGGCGAATCGCGGCGATACGACCGTCCATCATGTCCGAGGGCGCCACGATGTCAGCCCCCGCCTGAGCGTGGGACAGCGCGATCCTGGCGAGCAATTCGCACGTGGCGTCGTTGTCGACGTGGTTGTCCTTGATGACGCCGCAGTGGCCGGTGCTGGTGTACTCGCACAGGCAGATGTCCGTGATGACCAGCAGGTCGGGCGTGCGATCCTTGATGCGAGCGATCGCCTGCTGTACCGCCCCGCTTTCGGACCAGGCCTCGGAGCCCCGTTCATCCTTCTTCTCGGGCAGTCCGAACAGCAGCACCGCCGGGATACCCAGTTTCGCGGCCTCGGCGGTCTCCTCCGCCACCTTATCCGGCGAGAAATGATGGCAGCCCGTCATCGACGGGATCGGTTCCTTGAGCCCCTTCCCCGCCCGGACAAAGAGCGGATAGACTAAGTCATCGACACTGACCGTCGTCTCCCGCACCATCCGCCGCATACCGGCGCTCGTGCGGAGTCTTCGCATTCTTGTTTCTGGGAAGCCCATGCGTCGAATTATCAATCATCAATCATCAATAGTCAATCAGGTAGCACGCCGGCTCGTTCAGCCAATTGGCGTCGGCGGGATCGGAGGCGAGGAAACGGTAGTTGCCTTTGCAGAGGGCGAACCACGCGCATTTCAGGCAGCGTGCGTCGGCGAAAATGTCCTTATTGCGGAGACGGCACAGGACCGGATTGGTCGGATCGGACCAGATCTGGGCGAACGGCTTCTGCAGGACGTTGCCCAGCGGGTAGTGGCGCCAGAACTGATCGGCGTAGACGGTGCCGTCCCAACTGACACAGGCGATCTTTTCGCCGACGCGGTTGCCGCCGTTGGCGAGCAGGAGGCGTCGGGCGGCTTCGAAGCCGGGGTGGTTCTCTTTCTTCATACGCGTCAGCAAATACGGGCCATCGGCGTGGTTGCCGACCGTCAGGACTTCGTCGACCAGGCCCCTCTCGACCAGGTCGCGCGTCCTGTCGATAATCGTGTCCATGACCTGCCGGGTCTGCTCGGGTAACACCCCCTGCTCGTTCAACTCGCGGGCCCGGCCGCTGCGGATCAGGTGGTAGAAGCATATCCGGCGAATGCCCGTCTCGACGGCGATATCAAAGACCGCCGGCACCTGTTCGGCGTTGGCCTTCGTGATCGTGAAGCGCAGGCCCGTCCGCAGCCCGGCGTCCTGGCAATTCCGGATCCCCTTGACTGTGGCGGCAAAACTCCCCTTCACCTGCCGAAAGGCGTCGTGGAACGCCTCCGGCCCGTCCAGCGAGATGCCGACGTAGCTGAGACGCTTCCGGGCCAGTTCCGCCGCCACCGTGTCCGTGATCAATGTCCCATTCGTCGAGATCACCGTGCGCAGGCCGAGGCGTCCGGCTTCGGTCAGAAGCTCCGGCAAATCCCGGCGCAGCAGCGGCTCGCCCCCGCTGAAGAGCACGACGGGAGCGTTGGCGGCGGGGAGTTGCGCGAGGAATTGCACGGCCTGCTCGGTCGTAAGCTCCTCTTTGGCGCAGGAGATATCCGAGAGACTGTAGCAGTGTACGCAGCGCAGATTGCAGCGAGCCGTGCAGTTATAAACCACGATGGGGCCAAAATCACGCGACTTGTGATAGCGCAGATCGTCAGACTGGCCGGCCAGGTTGCAGTAGAGCTTTGAGACGTTTATCATTCAGACCCGAGTTCTTTCAAAATCCTCGATGGCATCGAGCAACCCCTCGATCGTGTGTGCCGCGGCCTCCAAGTCGATTCGCACGCCCAACTCCGCCAACTGTCGGGTCGTCACCGGACCGATGGAAGCCACTTTCGCACTACTGCTCAATACCGTTGCCGGCGGGATTTGTTCGAAGAAGGCCCGCACGGCAGACGGGCTGGCGAAGGTCAGCCAGTGAATGTGCCCCTGCTGGATCTGGCGGGAGAGCGGCTCACTGTCGGTCTTGACGGCGGCCGCGGTGTAGATGGGCACGTCGTCGACCTCGGCCTGGGCGTCTTCGAGCAGATCGGGCAACTCGTCCGAGGCGATCTCCGAACGCAGGAGCAGGACCTTCTTGCCGCGCAGATTCGTGTACGCGATGAGCTGCCTGGCCAACTGGGCGCCGGTGAAGACGGTGGGGACAAAGTCGGCCTGAATGCCGAACCGCGCCAGCGCGGCGGCGGTTCTGGCTCCCAACGCCGCTACCAATATCTTCCCCAAGGCCCGCGCGTCTTTGCCGAGGGCACGCAGGGCCTCGAAGAACACCTCGACCCCGTTGGCACTCGTGAAGATCAGCCAGTCGTAGCCGGTGATGCGGGCGAGCATCTGGAGGAATTCGTTGCGTTCCGTCAGCGCCTGGAGGGAGAGCGTCGCGAACTCCGCGGCCCGCCCGCCGCGGGCGACGATGGACCGAGCCATCTCGGCGTTGCCTTTGAGGTCGCGCGTGGCCACGATCGTTTTGCCGAAGAGCGGCTGCGTCATGAACCAGTTGAGTCCGTCCTCGCCGGCCGCGGCGGCACCGATGATGATCAGGGCCGGCGGCTCGATCAGCTCCCGTTGACACGCTTTGGCGATCTCCCGCAAAGGCGCCTTGACGAGTCGCTGCGTGGGCAGCGTCGCATCGGCCACGATGGCGGCGGGAGTGTCGGGGGAGGCGCCGGCGCCGGTCAGTTTCTCGACGATTTGCGGCAGCGCCACGACGCCCATGTAGAAGACCAGCGTGCCAGGGAACTTCGCCAGCACGGCCCAGTCGATGTTGCTCCCCTCTTTGCCCTCCGCCTCGTGACCGGTGATGAAGGCCACCTGGGAGCTGTAGCGGCGGTCGGTGAGCATGATGCCGGAGTACTCGGCCGCGGCGATGGCGGCCGTGACACCGGGCACGACTTCAAAGCCGATCCCCGCCTCGCGCAGGACGACCAGCTCCTCGGTGCAGCGCCCGAAGATGCACGGATCGCCCCCTTTGAGGCGGACGACGATATGGCCCGCCGTGGCTTTGTCCACCAGGATCTGGTTGACCTGATCCTGCGTGAACGATCCGGTGCCGATGCGTTTGGGCACGTGAATGATCTCGGCGTCTTGGCGCGCGTGCTCCAGCAGTGCCGGACTGGCCAGCTTGTCGCAGATGATGCAGTCGGCCGTCCGGATCAGCTCGACGCCGCGCAGCGTGATGAGGTCGGCCCGGCCCGGGCCGGCGCCCACCAGATACACGAAGCCTTTCTTCGGAGTCGATTCCACGATGCCCTCAACGCTTCTGAAGCTCTTGCAGAATGACATCGCCACCGGCGGTCAGGAGATCCTCCGCCACCTGCCGGCCCAGGTCCAACGGCTGCGTCGCCGGTCCGATCCGCTCCCGGCGGAGGTAGCGCCGGCCGTACTTATCCGCGATGAACGCTGTCAGCCGCATCTCATCGACCATGTCCTCCGCGTAGGCCCCGACGGGGGCGTGACAGCCGCACTGAAGCACGACAAGGATTTCCCGCTCGGCTTCGACCAGGGCGCGCGCCCGCTCGTCGTCGATGGAACGCACGAGTGCATTGGTCGAGGCGTCCTCGCTCCGCGTCTGAACGGCCAGTGCCCCCTGCCCCGGCGCGGGGATGAATTCATGCGGATCGAACGTCAGGGAAACCGGGTCGTCCAGCCCCAGCCGCTCCAGACCGGCTTTGGCGAGAATGATCGCATCGAACTCGCCCGTGCGCAGCTTCTGCATACGCGTCTGCACGTTACCGCGGATGGGCGACGGCTCGACATCGGTATTGGCATGTCGCAGTTGCGCCGCCCGCCGCAGGCTCGAGGTGCCGACCTTGGCGCCAGGCTCCAGCTCGTCGAGAGATCGGATTGGCTCATTCGCCAGCAGGCAATCCTCGGGGAACCGGCGATCGCAGATGGCGGTGATGGCCAGGCCTTCGCGGCAGTGCGTGGGCAGGTCCTTGAGACTGTGAACCGCCAGGTCCGCCTCACCCGCCAGGAGCACTTCTTCCAGCCGGGACGTGAAGAACCCGGCGTCCTTGAGGTCCCACAAGGCCGTGCGCCGGTCGAGGTCGCCCTCGGAAGTCACCTCCATGACTTCCACTTCGAGGTCGGGATGGCGCTCCTTCAGCGCCGCCGCGACGATGTGCGTCTGTGCGACGGCCAGAGCCCCCCGCCGCGTCACAATGGTCAGAGCTCGGCTCATTCGCCCCCCTCGCCCGGGGAGAAGAACATCTTGTTGATCAGGTCCATGGCTACGAGCTGATCGGAAGTCGGCTCATTGCCATCCCGGATGAGGCTGATCGGACCGTGAAGGACTTTCTTCACCAGCGACTCGGCGAAGGCCTCCAGCTTGTCGGCGTTCTCTGAGCCGAAGTCCTTGGCGTAGCGCCGGGCCTCATTGCGCGCCAAGTCCGAACCCGCCTGCGTCAAGCGGGCGATCACCGGCAGGCGATCCAGCGCGTCGAACCACTTGAGGAACTCGCCCACGAACTCCTCGACGATGGCCCTGGCCTTGGGAATTTCGTCGCCGCGTTTGAGCCGGTTGGCGGCGATCTGCTGGTCGAGGTCGTCGATGTTGAAGAGCTGCACGCACGAGAACCAGCCGAGCTGCGGATCGACATCCCGCGGCACGGCGATATCGACGATCAGCAGCGGCTTGGTCCGGCCGGACAGGATCCATTCGACGTTGGTATACGTCAGGATCGGCTCCGGCGCGGCGGTCGAGCTGATGATCACGTCCACGTCGGCCAGTTGTTCAGCGATCTGCGTCAGACCGATGGCCTTGGCCCTGCCGAGACGTCCGGCCAGCGCCGCAGCTTTATCCACATCGCGGTTGGCGATGACCAAGCCGGCCGGCTCCGCTTTGGCAAGATACTTGGCCGCCAGCTCCGCGTTCTCGCCCGCCCCGATGACGAGGACCCGGGCGTGCGCCAGATCGGCCTTTTCTTTCGCCAGTTCCACGGCCGCCAGAGCGATGGAAACGGCGCCGCAGTTGATATTGGTCCGCGTGCGGACGGCTTTGCCCGCGCGAAAAGCATGGTGCATGAGGCGGTGGAAGACCAGGCGACTCATGCGCGTTTCCAGCGACTCGCCGTAGGCCGTCTTCACCTGGGCCAGGATCTGATTCTCGCCGATCATCTGGGAATCCAGCCCGGCCGCCACTTCGAACAAGTGCCGGACCACCTCCGGGCCGGACCCCGGCTTGCTGTGGACGGACCAGACTTTCGCCACATCAGGGCCGAATTCGCCCAGCAGGCGCGTCAGAAAAGCCGTGTCGTCGAAGCTTTTCCTGGCGTAGAGGTAGAATTCCAGGCGGTTGCACGTTTGCAGGATCATCGCTTCGTGAATCTGGCCGCTATGGTGCATCGCCTTGAGCATCACCTTCCGTTGTTCAGGCGTAAAGACCACCTGCTCCCGGATCTCGACGGGACAGTCATGATAAGTCAGGCTGTGCAAAACCAGTTTCACCGTGGTCTCCAAACACACCGACGCGAAACGCCGCGTTTACCCCAATTCGCCCGTCCAGTCTATCTGAATAATGCTTGGCGAACAACGTGCTTTGTTTAATAATAGCCTTGGTATGCGTAACGGTTCGTGCAAGGAGTGCACATGAGTGGATTCAAACGGTCCCTTCTCTGGGCCGCTCTGATAGCGATTGTCCTGCTGGCGGTGTTCTCGGTCTACGGGGCGTTCATCGGCGCCGACCGGGCGAAGGCGTTCTTCAACTCGCTGCCGCTGGCCGTCTACTGGTGGCTGCTGGTCATTCTGCTGGCCGCGGGGATCGTCTTCTTCGAACGGCTGATCCGCGTTCCGTCTTCGCTGCTGATACACCTGGGTTGCATCGTTGTTCTGATGGGCGCGATGTGGAGTTCGGTGGGTGGACATACGATTCAGAGGCGGCTGTTCGGCATCGACAAGATACCACGCGGGCACATGTATATCCCCGAGAGGATGCAGGAACGCCGCGTGTACCGTGAAGACATGAATGAGCCCCGCATCCTGCCGTTCGCGGTTCAACTGGTCGCCTTCCGCATGGACTATTATCCGGGCGGAACCCTCGTGCTCCAGGACAAAGCCGGACACAGATGGAAGATCGCCGCCGAGCCGAACGCGACGATGGTGCTGAACAAGGAGCTGGGGCGGGTCACCATCGAGCGGGTCTACGAGAACTTCAAAGTGGACGTCGAGGACGGCAAAGTCGTGATGTACGACGAACCCGATGGCTACAACCCGGCCGTCGAGTTTCGCCTCGACCGGCCCGACGGCACTACGATCCGCAAGCTTGTGTTCGAGCAATTCCCCGCGCCCGGCAAGCCGGAAGACCTGCTCGCCATGAGCTACGCGAAGATAGTGCGCGACTATATCAGCGAGGTCGAGATCGTGCAGGATGGGAAGGTGGTCGCCCAGAAGAACATCGAGGTCAATCACCCTCTCCACTACGGCGGCTACTATTTCTACCAGTCTTCATGGGGAGAGTCCCAGGGCAGCGTGTACACCGTCCTGACCGTAGCTTCCGACTCCGGCCTGAAAGCCGTCTATGCCGGGTACGCCATGCTCATGATCGGCCTCTGCTGGCACTTCTGGAGCAAACCACGCAGAACAAAAACACAAAACGAAGGCTGAACGCCGTATGGCCATCAAATATACCATTCAAGGTTTCCTCATCTATGCGACCATCGCACTCTACGCGTTGGCCCTGCTCACGACCGTCGCGAACCGCAAACGTGTCGGCCGGGTCCTTTTTTCGCTCGGCTTCCTTGTCGCGGCGGCGGCCGTCGCGTATCGCTGGATTCACGTCGCTCATGTGCCGATGCAAAACCTCTTTGAGGTCTTCCTCGTCTTGGGGGCCCTGTGCTACCCGATCTCGTGGTTCTCGCGTCGCGTCCTGCACATCGGCGGCGAGTGGGCCGACATGCTCCTGGGAGTCGTCGTGCTATTCCCGGCCGGTTTCGTCTTCAGCGCCGAGCCGATGCAGTTGCCGCCGGCGCTGCAAAGCTGGCTGTTCGGCCCGCACGTGGCGGTCTACATGCTGTCGTACGTGTTCATGGCCAAGGCCGCATTCCAGGCGGGAGCGCAGTTGTCGGGCACCGAGTCTGATACTGCACTGCTGCCGCCGGAGCAGGCGACGTATCAGTTGATCGCGGTCGGTTTTCCGCTGCTGACGCTGGGGCTGATCCTCGGCAGCGTGTGGGGCCAGCTCGCCTGGGGCGATTACTGGGGCTGGGACCCGAAAGAGCTCTGGTCGCTGGCCTCGTGGCTGATCTACGTGGGGTACTTCCATTGGCGGTACATGCAGGGCACGAAGCATCCGAAGGCCAACAGCGCCTGGGCCCTCGCGGGGATGGCAGCGATCGTCATCACGCTGATCTGGGTCAACCTCTCGCGTTTGTTCCCGGGTCTGCACAGCTATGCGCAAGGTGGTTGATTGTTGGCCCGCGATGAGGGATAATTCGCGACGAAGTTCGATGATCTTCAGTCACTAGTCGATCGTACAAAGGAGCGACCATGAGAAGTGTGTGTTCGTTGGGTATCGGAATTCTGGCAATAGCCTCCCTCGCCGGTTGTTCTATGACGAATGCCATCAATAGCAATACAGATCAAACCGCCGCTCCGAGGCCGCGCGGTCCGGAGCCGATTCAATACATCGACACGGAAACAGGCCGGTGGATGGTCCACGATGTGAACCGTCCCGCGCCGCCGATCATCACGCCGGGGACGTTCAGCACAAACGATACACCCGGCGCGCCCCCTTCCGATGCGATCGTGCTCTTTGACGGCACCGCTGCCTCGATGGACAAGTGGACGGACACGAAAGGCAACCCCACCAAGTGGATCTTCCGCGATGGATACATCGAATCCGTCCGAGGGGCCGGGTACATCCAGACGAAACAGCAGTTCGGCTCGTGCCAACTGCACGTCGAGTTCGCCACGCCCTCCCGCGTCACGGGCAGCAGCCAGGGCCGGGGCAACAGCGGCG
>CAYQXM010000002.1:0-68304 GCA_964421295.1 uncultured Pirellulales bacterium | reverse complement strand
CCTCCAGGGCCAGTACGAAGTGCAGGTGCTCGACTCCTACGACAACAAGACCTATCCCGACGGCCAGTGCGGCGCCCTCTATGGCCGGGCCGTGCCGCTGGTCAACGCCTGCCGCAAACCCGGCGAGTGGCAGACGTACGACATCGTCTACCATCGCCCGCTATTTGATGCGAACGGCAAAGTCACTCGCAAAGCGACCTTCACCGTCTTCCAGAACGGCGTTCTGATCCAGGACCACGTCGAGCTCCCGGGCGGCACCGGCTGGATCAGTGGCCACGTCATCACCGACTACGTCCCCCACGGCGACAAGGGCCCCCTCCAGCTCCAGGACCACAACAACCCCGTCCGCTACCGCAACATCTGGCTCCGCGAGCTGACCGAACACAAAGGCGACAGCCCGACCTCGACGCAGAAATAGCAGTAGGACGAACTTCAGCCCATGCGGGGTTCTCGTTTGTAGTGACGCCGTGAGGCGTTTCACGCGAAGTGGCAAGTGTGAAGTTTGAAGCAGGAAGTCCGAAGCCTGAAACTTCGCACGTCCCTCGTGCCCCCGCTCCCTGTCCCAATCCAAGTTCTACCGATCACGAGCGCAAAAGAAGAGGAGACAACGCGTTCAGGGCCACCGTAGCAGCCCTTCGGCCGAGTCTCCAGCTATAATATCAAACCAATACCCGCATTAATCAAGCACAAATCCCAAGAATCATCAGGGCTACGACATTCCGCACTTTCATGACTTGCGACTCGCCTTCAACTTCTCCAGAGAGATGAACTCGGCCTGGCCTTGTTCGATTTTCTTTCTTCTCTCTTCAAGGACACCCCGATGCCAATCGGGCGATTCGATTTCGGATTCCTCGATCAGCAGCGAGCTCCAAAGAGCCTCGATGACCGCAAGCCGCTCGATCCGGCTCATTTTCTCGATATCTGAAGCGTTCATCTTCATCATAATAGCATATCCTCGAACCACCCCGCGAATCAACCGAATTGCATACGCAAGCCCCCCCCTGAACCACCGACGCTCGCCCCTGGCTTTTTCTCTATTTTCTCCTCATATCGTCCCCTTCTCCTGCCGACAGCAGGATATAGGACGGAAGCTCCTGCGAGCGATGGCACAACAATCCTGGATACGTTCAGCACGGATCGAGAATTGGCTCTGCTATTGAAGTGGTTGTCCTGAACGGGTTGCGATGCGAAAGGGTATTGGAATGAGACCAGAGTTCTTGGGCGATTCTTATGATTTGGTTAAACGATTCTGGAGCCGTCTGCTATGCGGGAAAGCACCACTACATGCCAACGGACGTTTCATCCCTCAAGATCCCGATTTCCGCAGGAGTTATGTTCGCCTTACTGGCATACCGATTCTCACAGACCGACCACCACGCGTCTATTCGATTCTGAACGATCCAGACACAGGAATACTGCTCCCTGACGCGCCAAATCAGCAAGAAGGGCAAAGTCACATTCGCATTCAGTCCATCATCGAGCAGCTTCTTTGTCCCCGGGTCTTCTGTGTGATCACGTTCGACCAAAGCCACCATCGTCGACATGCCTGCAATTTCCGATGTCAGAGACGAAGAAAGATGCGTGCTCTTCGGAACGTGAACAACCGTTTTCGCGCGTTCTACTACGTCTCACATGCGTCGTTCCTCTTTGCGTTCCCGAACGAACGAGCTGGGCGAGAGGTCCTCGATATGCTTCACAACGCCGGCATGCCCGACGTAACCGGAGGACAAGAGCGGATTCTATATGCTGGAGGGGGATTGAGGGGCAGGCATTGAAGACGCGCCGGGGGATAGTAATCCATTCAATCTCCTGCCTCATGAGGATAGTTTTGTACTGACCAGCCGATTCAGGCTGATGTCTTCTTCGGCGGCTTCGAGGGCGAGGCGGTGATGGACTTCCGGCGGGACACGGACCATGAACTTGCCGCTGTAGTGGCGCGAGCTGAGCGGCACCCTGTCACCCCCGCGAAGGCGGGGTCCAGAGTTCGGGGTGAGTCTGCTGGATTCCCGCCTGCGCGGGAATGACGGTGTCGGAGCCAATGCCGCTGCCCTCTCTCCTGTGAAGAGTTCGTGGTCTTCAGGGAGAAATGATCGGCGAGGACACCATTTCACGCCTGCACTTTCATCTTGCCGAAGCAGATCACAGGAACCATAATTCTGGCTGGCGAAATCACATAGACGAGTCAGTCGGAAAATAGGGATTAAAGATGAAGAAGGTCTCGTGGGGTGTGTTGAGCACGGCGAAGATCGGGGTGGAGAAAGTCATCCCGGCGCTGCAGCGTGGGACATACTGCCAAGTCACGGCGCTGGCGTCACAGGATTTGGCCAAGGCCCGGGCCGCGGGCAAGAGGCTGGGGATACCAAAGGCGTATGGGTCGTATGAGGAGTTGCTGGCGGATCGGGACATCGAGGCGGTGTACATTCCGCTGCCGAACAACCTGCACGTAGAGTGGGCCGTCAAAGCTCTGGAAGCGGGCAAGCACGTGCTTTGCGAAAAACCCATTGGCATGAACGTGGCGGAGGCCCAGAAGTTGCTGGCGGCTTCGCGCAGGCATCCGCATCTGAAGATCATGGAAGCGTTCATGTATCGGATGCACCCGCAGTGGGTGAAAGCCAAAGAGCTGGTTGCCGGGGGACGGATCGGGGAATTGAAGACGATTCAGTCTTTCTTCTCCTACAACAACCGCGACCCGGCCAACATCCGCAACCGCCCCGAGACCGGCGGCGGCGGGCTGATGGATATCGGCTGCTACTGCATCTCGCTGGCGCGGTTTCTCTTCGACGCCGAACCCCGGCAGGTGCTCGGCGTCATGGACTATGACCCCGCCTTCGGGACCGACCGGCTCACCTCCGGCGTTCTGGACTTCGGCAACGGGACATCGACATTCACCTGCTCCACCCAATTGACGCCCTATCAGCGCGTCAACATCTTCGGCACCGAAGGCCGCCTCGAGATCGAGATCCCGTTCAACGCCCCGCCCGACGTACCGTGCCGGATGTGGCACCAGACCAAGTCCGGCATCGAGGAGATCACCTTCCCCGTCTGCAACCAGCACACGATCCAGGGCGACCTGTTCGCACAGGCGATCCTGAACAACACCGATGTCCCCACCCCGCTCACCGATGCGGTAGCCAACATGAAAGTCATCGAAGCCGTCATAGGCAGCACGCAGTTCGGCAGATGGTGGAACATGAATGTCCCCATACGCACAGCCAGTCGCGTTGCGATCGCGGAAGTCTTTCGAGACAGACGAACTCGGCCCTCGGCCTCTACCCGACCCCATGTCTCCGTCCTGACCCTGCGTCCGTCGCGGCTCGATTCGGGGCAGGCCTGCTCGCTGCTCCTCTCGGCGGCGGAGTTGCAGGAGGGTGACGCGGCGGCACTCTATCGGGAAGCCGGCGTCACCCTACCCGACGGCACCTCCGAGCGAATCTGGGACAACGTACGCGTCCCGCTCGGAGAATTCGCCGTGGAGAAGGTTCAGGCATTCCTGAAAAGTGCAGGGCCTACCCTCCAATCGGTTGAGCGGGCCGCCCATTGCCGGACCTGCACGTGGCCAGCGTTTGACCCGGAGAACCCGCCGGCGGACGAATTGACCCGGCTGCGTCTTCTCATGTTTCCGATTTGTCTCCAGGCCCGGCTAGACATCAAAAAGGGACGATACGACGCCGCCCTGGGCGTCATGCGAACGGCGGTGGCCATGGCCAGGCATGTTGGCGACGCTTCGGTTGCTATGCTGACTTGCCTCGGTATAGCCCTGGCGAGAATGGCGATGGAGCGCGTGGAAGACATGGCGCAGGCGCCAGACAGTCCCAACCTCTATACCGCTCTGGCAGCATTGCCCACGCCTCTGGTCGAGGGGAAAATGCGGGCGTCGGACAAAGGCTACCGCCTGGAGTCGCGTTTCATGCACCGGCTCGAGGCCTATCAGGCGTCGCTCCAATGCATCGAAGCATTGCGCGATTACGCCGCCACACACAGTAACAAATTGCCCACCGGCCTCGGCGCTATCACGGACGTGAAATTGCCGTGCGATCCGGCGACGGGCCAGCCCTTCACTTATTGTCTCGAAGACACGAAGGCCATTCTGGAGGTATCTCCTCCCAAGGGCTGTGCCCCGGGCGAGGGTCTGAGGTACGAGATCACGGTGGCCCCCTGACCAAAGGCAAGGCGAATGTTTTTTCGACGGGTGTTGAATACAACAACCTCCCGTGCGTCTATTGTTGGGAATCATCAGCAGACTCGGCACCGAACGTCTCCTCCGGGAGAAAGGGCGGGTTCTATGGGATACCGGCGTCTTTGCCCGGTTTTGGGAGTTTTCGGCATTGCGGCCATGGCATACGGCCAGGCGTCTCAGCCCGTGGATGCGAATTTGCCCCGCGTCGTGACGCTGGTCCTGCAACCGTCAAAACTGGACACGGGGGTTCATTACTCTTTGCTCCCTGCCGCAGCCAACCGGAAGGATGGCGATGGGGCGACATTCTACAACAAAGCCGTCAAAGCTATGCCTAACGGTCTGGACATGGGGAAGGTATGGAACTGCCTTCAAATCCCATTGAGCCAAATGTCTCAGGCGGAGGCCGAAGCGATCCTGCAACAGGCGCAAGCGACCCTTCAGTTCATCAGCCAGGGCGCCCAGTGCCAAGCCTGCAATTGGCCGCCGTCCCAACCGACGAGTATGCCCCAGGACTTGCCCGCATATCGTCAGTTGGCGGCTCTGGTATGCGTCAAGGCAAGGGTGGAGATCGTCAAGAACCAATATGGCGATGCCATCAGCACCCTCCGCACCGGCATGAGCGCAGCGGCCCACATTGGCAACGCCCCGAGCGTTGTGCAAAGTCTTGTCGGTATCGCCATGACGAGGATGATGCTCCAACGGGTGGAAGAACTCGCCCAGATGCCGAATAGCCCGAATCTGTACGCCGCCATCAAGGCCCTGCCCAATCCCATGATCGATGTGAATGTGCCCATCGCAAGTGAACGGAACAGCCTGAGCATGCGCGTGTTGGGTCTCTTCAATATGGCGCAACAGTTAACGAATGACGCCGAGGAACGGTGTGGACGACTTGCACACCGACTCAATGCCGAGAGCGCAGCGCTGCAGTGCGTCGAAGCGTTGCGGCATTACGCGGCCACCCACAACAACCAGTTGCCGGCCCAGCTTGGCGATATTCCGGACGTCCAGTTGCCCAACGATCCGGCGACGGGCAAACTCTTCAACTACCGCCTCGAAGGCACCAAGGCTATACTGGAGGTGTCGCCTCCCAAGGGCGGTACCCCAAGAGACGGAATGCGATATGAGATTACGGTCGCCCCGTGAAGAAGAAAGGATGAGCACTATGAGACATGTGATCGCCTGTTTGACTATCGCAATTATTCTCGGAACTACCGCGGCCGCACAGAACCGGGCCTCGCGACCGGTCGACGCAAACGCCCCTCGTGTCACGACGCTGGCGTTGCAGCCATCGCCACTCGACACGGGCAAGAAGTACACTCTGCTCCCCACACCGGCGGAATTGACGACCGGCAACGCGGCGACCTTCTACAAGAAGGCGATCGAAGCGATGCCCAAGAACATGAACGTCGGCCAGATCCAGGAATGGACGAAGGTCTCGCTCGACAAGCTGCCGCAGGATCAGGTGGCGGCGTTCATCCAGCAAGCGCAGCCGAGCCTGCAATTGATCGCCCAGGCCGTGGCGTGCAAGGACTGTAACTGGCCAGCGTTTCAGCCTGGGACCCAACCGGCCGGTCTGTCCGAATATCGCGACCTGGTACGCATTCTGTACGTTAAGGCTCGTCTGGAGATCGCGCAGAAGCGGTATGACGCCGCCATCGACACTCTGCGAACCGGCATCGGCATGGCCAGACAGATCGGCGAGGCACCCACCATTGTGCAGAGTCTCGTGGGTATTGCCATGGAGAACCTGATGCTTCGCGGCATCGAGGACATGGATCAGGCAAAGGACAGCCCTAATCTGTGTGCGGGGCTCGCGGCCTTACCACGACCTCTGATCGACATAGAGAAGCCGATTGCGAACGAGTTGAAGGCCCTTGATAACAACAAGCAATACACCGGAGCCGTCCGTGACCTGCTGCGCAAGCAAATGGAGGAGAGCTATGTGCGGGTACGTCAACTGACGCAGAGGCTCGACGCCGACGTCGCGGGAAGGCAGTGCATCGAGGCGCTCCGCCACTACGCCGCCACGCACAACAGGCAACTGCCGGCCAAGCTCGGTGCTATCTCGGACATTCAACTGCCGAACGACCCGGCGACCGGCCAGCCCTTTGCCTACCGCGTGGAAAGCTCGAAAGCTATCCTCGAAGTGTCTCCTCCCAAGGGCGGGGAGCCGCGGCAGGGAGTGCGGTACGAGCTCACGATCGCTCCGTGAGTGCATTTTTACCTTGATCCGGCCGGAATCCTGCCGATAATAGGTCGTGCCTGCGGCGTGCGGGCACGACCTATAATTTCAAGGGACGCCTATGCCTCTTCAGATCGGAACACAGACTATCAGCCCCGGCATCGTCGGCCTGAAGCTCGACGGCCAGCTGGACGGCGACACCTATAAGAATCTCGACCAGGAAATCAGCAAGTTGTTGGAGGGGACTTTCAAAACGGTTGTGCTCGACATGCAGGGTGTGGACCGGATCAGCAGTGCCGGGATCGGGTCGCTCGTGAAAGCCAAGGCGACCGCCAAGCGCAAAGGCGGCGACCTGGCGATGAACAATCTCCAGCCCCAGATCAAGCGTGTCCTGGAGATCATGGCCCTGGTGCCCACCCTCAACGTTTTCCGCAACCAGGCCGAGCTCGACGAATACCTCGGCCGGGTGCAGCGGCGTATCGTGGAAGGAACCGACGAGGTTTGACCGGGGATGACCTTCTGCCGGCTGCCGCTCATCGGCAGTTGATTCGAAACGCAGTGATTCCATCACCATCGAGGCCGGAGTATGAGCCTGTGGCACAACATACCGGAGATGATGGACTACTACCTGCCCCCCCTGCCCTCGATGTACTGGATCGATGTGACCCGGCGGTGCAATCTCCGCTGCATTATGTGCCCCCAGTCGCGCGGACTGGGCCCGCGTCCGGCGCAAATGCCCCTGGATCGATTTCAACGAATTCTCGATGACATCGGCGGGAACCGCCCGCTGATCAAGCTTTACCTGTCCGGCGAGCCGCTGCTGCACGAAGGGCTCTTCGACATGATCGAGTATGCCCACGGCAAGAATTGCCAGACCGCAATTCACACCAACGCCACGCTTTTCACCGAGGAACTGTCCGAGCGAATTCTGTCGTCCTCCCTGACCTTCCTGTCGTTTTCCTTCGACGGCTGCACACCGGAGATCTATGAGCGATTGCGCCCGCCGGCGAAGTTCGAGCAGGTGCGCGCCAATATTCGCCGCTTCCTGGATCGGCGCCGCCAGAGCGGCCGCGGCCCCTACACGAATGTCGAGATCATCCGCATGCGTGATACCGAGGAATTCCTCCCGTCGTTCGTCGCGGAGTGGAAAGCCTGCGGCGCCGAGGAGGTTGCGGTCGTCGATTACATGACCTGGCTCGGCACCGTCGCGGACCGACGCGATGGACAAACTCTCGCACGCACGGCCTACACCCCCTGCGCCGCGCCTTTTCAGCACGGGTGCATTCTGTCGGACGGCACCGTCGTCCCGTGTTGTCTTGACGTCGACGGGCGCATGGCGTTGGGCAATGTCACGGAGCAGCCCTTTCACGAGATATGGGTCGGCAACGCGTTCCGCCAGCTCCGGCTGCAAATGTTGACGGGTGAACTGAAGGCCGGCTCGGTTTGCGCCGCCTGCTGCAACACCCGCCGGGAACAGGAATAGTCCGCCCTTTGGCACTGCCCGACGATAAAATGTGACCACGCCCTACCGCCCTGAAAGGGGCGTTTTGGAGCGTGTTGTTGTGATTTCTTTACACGGCTCGCGCGCGGCCGGAAAATTAATCCGGGAAATGGGGGAATATCCGCGGTCGCTTCGACGTCTCTTGGGGTAACCTGGCCCGGTTTCCTTATCGGCTCTCCGGGCGAGATATGACGATACATCACAGTCTCAAGGTATCTTGTATCGGCGCTGATGAAAAAAACGATAAGTGGATTACTCAGAGACAATCACAAGTCGGGGTCGTGGCGCGGCGTCCGGTTGTTGAAGCCGTATGCCTGGTGGCTGGCGCTGGTCGTCGGGATTCTCTTCCTCCTGACGTTCGTGGACATGGCTGCGCCCTACTTCCTGAAGCTCCTGGTCGATGACGTTTTCCCCAACGCCTCCGGCCGGGGCGGCAATATTCGTCTGCTCTGGCTCATTCTGCCCGGCATGGTCCTCAGCTACGTGGCACGCAATGCCCTCTTCTACGCCAGCCGGATGCAATCCCTGCACATCAGCGAGGATTTGTGCTTCGATTTGCGCCGGCGCCTTTACGATCATTTGCAGCACCTGAGCCTGAGCTTCTATCACGCCCATCAGCCCGGCCGGCTCAGCGCCCGCCTGATGGATGACACCTTCAAAATCCAGTCCTTCATTCAGGACAAGCTGCCGCTGCTGATCCGCTATCTGCTGGAATTCCAGGTCCTCCTGATCATCCTTTATCTGATGAACTGGCGTCTGGCGATCGCCAGCACGATCGTCCTGCCGCTGCACCTCGTGACATCGCGGTACTTCCGCGACTCCATCCGCCGCAGTCACTCCGAAGCGCAGGAGAACCTGGCCCGCGCCCATGGCAACGTCGTCGAAAAATTCCTGGGCATGGAAGTGGTCAAGGGCTTCGGCGCCGAAGAACGCGAATCGCAGGCGTTTCAGGAAGCCATCGACGCCAGCCGGCGCAGCCAGATGCGGTCGCAACGGTACGACTTCACACAGAAGGTCGTCGCGGATCTGCTTGTCGGCCTGGGCACCGTCGTCCTGCTGGGCTACGGCACATGGAATGTCGTGACCGGGCGTATGAGGAGCGGCGAATTCCTCATGTTCTTCCTGTACGTCCGCATGCTGTATCCCGACGTGCTGGAGATCATCAGCGGCGTCGGGCACCTGTCCCGCGCCATGGCCAACGTGGACCGCGTGTTCGAGATGCTGGCCGAGCCTGCCAGTGACATCGGCGTCAACGGCGAAACTGCCGTCGCCATGACGGGGCACATCGAGTACCGGAACGTGTGTTTCAGCTATGGGCCGGATTCCACGCCGGTACTGAACGATGTGAGCTTCACCCTCCAGCCCGGCGAGCACGTGGCGGTGATCGGTCCGAGCGGCTCCGGCAAGACCACACTGGTCAGCTTGCTGCCGCGCTTCAACGATCCCTCGTCCGGCCAGATCCTGATCGACGGTCGGCCGTCCGACTCGATTCCCATACCGGAACTGCGGGGGCTCTTTGGCATCGTCTTCCAGGAAGTCTTCCTGTTCAACGCTTCCATTTACGAAAACCTGCGCTACGCCCGGCCGGACGCGTCGCTGGAAGAGGTCACGGAAGCCTGCCGCATCACCGGGGCGCACGAGTTCATTCAACGTCTGCCCAAGGGGTACTACACGAAAATCGGCGGCGCGGGCTGCGTGCTCTCCCGCGGGGAACGGCAGCGCCTCACGCTCGCCCGCGCGTTGATCCGAAATCCCAAGGTGCTGATCGTTGACGAAGCCACCGCTTCGATCGACAATACGGCCGCCAGTGAAATCATCCGATCGATCCTGCAGAGGATGGAGGGCCGGACCGTGATTATGGTGACCCACGACATTGAGTTGCTCAACTTGGTGGAACGCATGATTTGCATTGAACGCGGAACCGTAGCCTATGACGGCGTCCCTCAAATCTCCCGGCCTTCCGATTCTTTGTCGGGGACGGGGACAGCCCTGGGCATCTCCGACGCGGTCCGGATCGATCATGTCCCCGCCGCCGAGCGGACGCCTTCGCGTATGACCAAGATCCTGAAGACAGGGCTGGGGCCGATCGCCGGCATGCTCCTGCTGCCCCTGCTGCTGAACACCGGCTGCCTCTCGAGCACGAAGACCGAGCGCGCCGTCGAGGTGAATCAGCCGCGTGTGGCCGGCGGGACGATCATCGAGACAGACGACCCAAATCAGTTGAAGAAGATCGGCGAAGCCCTCGACAAAATGGCCCTGAATCCGCCGCCGGTTCCCGCGTCCGCCCGATCCAATACGGCCCCGGCGGCACCAAGCGACCCGAACAAACCCGCGGAGAAGAAGCCCCCTGAGCCTCCCAAGGCCGAACCGCCCAAGATCGATTCCGCCCAGGCAGCCGGCATGGCCGGCAAACAAGCGACGCCGGGAGAGACGACGCGTCTGATCTCGTTGCCCAAGCTCAGCAGCCTGGAGATCAACGAGTTGTGCGACCGCCTCGAACTGAAGTTGCGCACGGACCTAGGCTATCGTCCCGCCGCGAGTCTGGTGTCGGATACGTTACCCACCCCGCCGGAGGGTTTGACCGATGACAAGGTCCTCATGCGCTCCGGCGATAGTGGCACGCACGTGCTGCGCTTCGGGGTCCGGCAATTCATTTCGCAGCCGCCGCAGTGCTGGACGCAGGGTTTGATTCTGGGCGATAAAGGGACGCTGGCCCCTAATCCCGATCTGGCCAGGGTGGAGCCTGCCGTGACGGAGATGATCGCGGCCATGAACCAGATGCGCACCGGTCTGACGGTGCGTGACCTCCAGACCAAGCTCATCCAGCTCAGCTACGTGAACGTCGACACGGCCTTGGCGCTGCTTCAGGCCATGGGCATGACCACGATTGCCAAGCCTGCAGAGGTGCCGCAGGCGGTCGATTTCAACAAGCTGCCGTACGTTGTGATGATGCCCGACCCGGTGGCGGCCGATGTGGGATTGATCGGTGCCAAGACGAACGCGCAGGACTCGCAGTGGGGTCTGTCCCTCACGCCCGGCGTGGCGGCGGATATCACGCCCAACGCCGTGGCCTCGCCGATGACGCAGCTCATGGTCATGTTCCATCCAGCTCATCCCGAGCAGTTCAGCCGGGTGCGGCAGGCGCTGGACACGTACATCGACCGCCCCGCCCGACAAATCTTCATTGAAGGCATGGTGTTGGAAATCAGCGAGGATGGCCTCAAAGACCTGGGGATCAGTTGGGACCTGGATCAAGGCGTTCTCGCTATCAACACAGATGGCACCCTTCGTGCCGGCGGCACGGAAGATACGTTGTCGATCTTCACGCCCGATAGCTCGAAGTTGAATGAGATCTTCGCTCACCCGCAATTTCAGTGGGACTGGGCGATCAAGCTCAGAGCCCTGATCCAGAGCGGCAAGGCGGAGGTCCTCTCCCGGCCCAGCGTGCTGACGCTCGACAACCGCCAGTCCACCATCCGCGTGGGTCAGGATATCCCGATCGCCAGCAGCTATGAAGGCTTCTACAGCAGCTCCAACAAGGTCAACTTCTCGTTCAAGTATCTGCCCACGGGCATCCTGCTGAACATCCGGCCGCGTATCAACGAGGCCGCCACGGAGGTCAGCATGCTGATCGACACCGTCGTCTCGGCCAAGGTGCCCAATGCCGATTTGACGCTGAAGTCCTCCGACGGCATCACACTCGCTTCGGCGCCGACCGTTTCCACCCGCCGGGTGCAGACGTACGGGCGCATCCGAAACAACACGCCGTTCATCATCGGCGGCCTGGTCGCACGCGAGCAGACCGTGACCATGAACAAGATTCCGCTGCTGGGCGACCTGCCGATCATCGGCGCCGCCTTCCGTGCCGAGCGGAACGAGATGGCCAAGACCGAAGTGATCATTGTGCTGACACCTTACGTGCTGCCGGAAAAGGAACTCGTGCCCCGCCTGCTGCCCAAGGACGAGGACCTGTTCGACAACTTCGGCAACAAGCTCTTCCGCGACTCCTATCGCATCCGCGCGGAGGACGTATTCGATTTGAGCTTCCTGCTGGAAAACCCGCGCCTCGTGAACTATCGCAACCTGGCGCGGAAAGCCGTGGAGAAGGATTTCCGGCTGGCCCATTCCGAGCCGTTCCGCTCCTTCGTACGCGACAGCGTGCCGGGCGAGCCGATCCTAGTCGCACGCATGATCTACGAAGTGGTCAAACGCCTGGACCTGGCAGAGTCTGTCCGCTTACCCCGCATCATCTACCTGGAAGGCCAGCAGGTCGGTGGCTACAACGTCGATTTCCTGGAGTCCCTGTTGCGCGATGAGACGGGCGAGCCGTTCAAGGATCTGGGCGACAAGGCCCTGGCCATCGTCTTCCATCGCAACAGCGATGCGAACGATCCGGAGCGGCTGGGTCGGGAACCTGTTCCCGAGATTCGCCTGGTCGACTGCCCGGACCGCGAAGCCTGGAACCGCAAGCTCTGGGAACTCAATCAACCGACGGAAGGACGGGAGAACTTCGCGATTCTCATCCAGAACGAATCGGATATGGTGCGTCTCCGCCGGGCTCTGGTCCTCAAGAAGATCGTCGTCCTCAACGGCGGAATCGACCAGATGCGGCTCGCCACCTTCAGCCTGGGCAAGGTCCTGCTGATGCCGGAACTGAAAGCCGACCAGATTCACCTGATCGACACCGATGCCGCGATGTTCTTCTTCTACACGGAGCACTACTACGGCGCGACGCTCACGAAGATCGAGACCCAGTTGAAGGCGCTGGACGAGAGACTGCGTCGTCCTGAAATCCGCGCCCTGCTGGAGCCCCGGGAGCCATAGTCGCGCCCGACGCATGATCTGCGATATTCCTGTAGGTGTGAGCGAGCCGGCGCCGCCGCGCGGAGTCTTCACTTCGGGATGAAGCGGCGTACGCCTTCGTCCGCCTGACGTGAATTCGCAAGACGGGATCATGCCGATTGCGATCCGATGTCCGAACGGTGGAACACCGGGTCACAACCTTCTCTACCATGGGCCAGTGTTCACGACGGAGGTGTTTTCGCCCGAGTGTTTCCGCCTTTCTCTGGAAAAAATATCCAAGACATACCAATCGTAACTAACGCACATAAAAAGACTTACACGCATCACACCAGCCTGTCGCGACCTCTTTTTTGACTGGAACTGAATTCGCCCGTAAAATAAGCATACATGTCGTGATCAGGGATGAGCCGGTGGCCTCAATCGCTACGGTCGGCTCTTGTAGCTTGAGTGGATCTAGAGGCATGAGAAACTCTATCCAGCGAGGATACTCAGGCTGATTAGTGCCCCCGCGAGTTGTGAAGGAGAGGTATTCGCAGAATCTGTTCCTTTTGGAGTCAGTGCCTGCATTGGGCAGACCGTGTGCCGTTGACACGAAGAGAGGAGACTTATTCCCATAACACGATCCGGGGAGGATGTGCGCGTTCCTTCCGTTCCCGCGCTTCAGCGGGGCGGCGAAGGTCCTGTCCACGTGTCACCCTGTGAACATCCGAGAATCTCACGGGATTTACTCCCGCACTGTTTACGTGTGGTGTGCGGCTGGAGGGCATAGTCCCCCTGGTGCAGCCACGAACAACATATCGATCACATAGATGGAGGATGACTAATCATGAGAAAACTTTCGTTACTGTTGGCCTGCGCCCTGCTGTGCTCAGCATCGCCCGCACTGGCCGACCTGCTGTCCAACGGTGGCTTTGAGACCGGGGACTTCAGTGGGTGGAGTCTTGACTACGGCGTGAGAGACTACGCGTCAACGACGATCCATTGGGGTCAGTCCAGCAATGGCCAGGCCGGGATATGGACGAGCAGCAGCACGATGCCCGGTCAGTCGCTTGACGTCAACCCGTACAACGGCAGCTACATGGCCAAGATCGGCGACGTCTACGGCAATTACGACTACGCGGCCACGAAGGTCTGGCAGCAAGGCAGCCTTTCCCAGGCGGATATCGACGCCGGCGGGACCCTCTATGTGAACTGGGGTGCCGCGCTCGTTGAGCCTTCGAACACCCATCCGGAAGGTGCCCAGCCTTACTTCGGCATCACCGTGTCCAAGAACGGGACAACGGCGTACAATTATGAGGTCAACGCGCTCGAGCACGACGCCAGCTGGACCAATGCCGGGTACTTGGACGGCACGATCTGGTATAAGAACGGCACATGGAGCTGCGATCTGGGCAGCTTCAGCGTCGGCGATACGATCCTGGTTGAGCTTTTCGTCGTCGATTGCGGATGGGGTGGACACGGCTCGTATGCCTTCCTCGATGGCATCGGTACCGACTATGAGCCCCCCGTTGTGCCCCTCCCGGCAGGCTTCATCCTGGGCAGCCTTGGCCTCAGTTTCGCTGGCTGGCGGCTGCGCAAGACAGCCTAACCGGCTTCCCACAAGTCAGTAGTCATTACGAGGCTGCGTCCCAGTGACGCAGCCTTTCTTTTTTGGTAGGCTATCTCGGTGGTTCGCCAGGCACATTCAAGGCACCGTATGACGATAGCCAGAGGATTTCGCAGGAGCGACATTCTCCGACTGATATCAAAGGCGGCGAAATCAGCCATGGACCACCGAGAGATATGCGGCCTGCTAATCGATAACGGCTGTTTTCTCCATCCGGAACAGACCCGCAACATAGCCAGGAGGCGAGGTTCGTTCTTGCTTGATGGACGCCAGATATGGTCTGTGCAGAGAGCGGCACAGAGACTCAACCTCACAATCGCGGGGACGTTTCGCTCGCACCTGTACTGGTTCGCCACACCCGCCGCGTCTGACATTCGCGGGGCCCCAGATGATTCCCTGATGCTGATCATCGACAGCATGGATCGCAAGGTCCGGTTGTGGCGCATCCACAACAAGAGAGCGTATCCACTGAATTTCCGTCTGATTTGATCGCGCATCAACAGGTGCTGGGGGATGAGCGATGAACGATAGGCCACGCAATATTTTGGGATTTTGGCGCTCATTCTGAACGAGAGAGCACACCTGTATACGAAAGCTGAAGCTGATATCAGCGCACCGGTGCAAGCAGTGAGTTGGACATGAGAATCGAATCTCTGGAACAATCCGATGCGGTCTTGGTCGAGGCGGCCCAGCACGGCCGGTTGGACAGCTTCGGCGTTCTTTACCAACGGTACCACAATCCCATCGTCGCTCTGGCCTACGCTCAATTGGGCGACAAGCACTTGGCGGAAGATGCGGCACAGGAAGTCTTCGCCATCGCCTGCCGGGATCTGCGTTCGCTTCGGGATCGGGACAAATTCGGGGCCTGGCTAGGCGGCATCTGCCGGAATGTGACGAAGCAGATGTTCCGAGCCAAGAGTCGGACGGTCCCCTCGCCCGATGAAACGCAGGAGGCTGCCGCCGATGGGCGGCCGGAGCAGGAAGAACGATGGGATGCGGTCCGGCGGGCCGTCTGGAAGCTGCCGGAATCGGAACGGGAACTGATCGTGATGAGATACTTCAACGGCTTTTCGCAGGCAAAGATCTCGGACGTGCTCGACCTGACCCCGGCGGCCGTCAACGGCCGGCTCGTGCGGGCCAAACGTAGAATTGCAGAATTACTGGAACGGGATGGTTTCGGGAGTGAATCATGGGACGCGTGAACGACGACAAATGGCTGGACGAGGCACTGAACAAGGCCATCCACTCGGACGATACGCAGCCCGACTTCGAGCAATGGAAGGCGAAACACCCCGAGGCCGTACAAATGCTCACCGCGCAGACACCGCCTCAGCCGCAGCGTCTGCCTGTCATAAGGAGAATGACCATGAACGTAACACTGGCAAAACTGGCCGCGGCCGCCGTCGTCGCGATAGCAGCGGTTCTCGCCATCACGCACCTGACCAAGAACGATCCAGGCGCCCGGACCATCATCGGCCCGGTGACCTATGCCCTGTCGGACGGATCGATGGTGAAGCTGGACTCCGGCGCGCGCATCCGCACGTTTGCGGGAGGCAAGCGTGGTTTTGAGCATCTGGCCGGCGCCATCGATGTCACCGTCGCCAAGAACAAGGGCGAGTTCATCGTAACCAGCCCGTATGGCGAGGTGAAGGCACTCGGCACCCAGTTCAAGATGGAGATGGTCGACGGCGTGGCCCAGAACACCAAGGAGAAGGTCCAGTTGCTTTCCGTCGAGGTGACGGAGGGCAAGGTGCAGGTCAGCAACGCCAAGGGCTCAAGCGTCCTGGGTGCATCGCAGAAGCTTGTCGTGGCCGCGGATCAGCAGCCCTACGACTACAGCCAGGACACGCAGTTGCCCGCCCGATTGAGGGAACGAATCCAGTCGATGGCCGCGGCCCTCGAAGCCGGCGACACCAAGGCGTGGATCGCCAACTACAACACTAATTACATGTACAAGCTCATCAAGGGTCAGGAAAAGTATGACTCTCAGCGTTTCGGCGGCGACGAGGCCGACCTGGAGCGCCTCCGCAAAGGATTCGGTGACATCGCTGGCCCGCAAGACCTCGTGCAGCGTTTCGTCTCCAGCGGCGGCCTGAACGGTACCGGGAAGATCTACGTCCGATCGGTAGTCAGCGACGGCAAGCACGCCCAGGCGCAATGTATCCGCCGCACCGGTGAAACCTCTATGGTCATCACCTCTCCCCAGTGGCACTTCTTCGACAATGACTGGTGGCAGGTGGACGACTAATCGCCCACGATTCGATCCTCTCCGAGCCGGGCCTTAACGACCCGGCTCTTTCTTTGCGCGGATACATCCGCAAGAAAAATACATAATTCTTGTGCCCTGCGCGGGGGCTCGCTCGTGATAATAGTGACGATGATCGTTTTCGAGAGAACGACGGCGTACGCGAAGGCTTGAAGATGAGCTGCTCAAACTGAGATTCAAGGCCGGCAGCATCGATGCGCTGCAGCGGATCTACGAGAAGTACCGCGACCGCCTGCTGACGCTGGCCATGGCCCTGCTGAACGACACCCACGCGGCCGAGGACGTCCTGCACGATGTGTTCGTGACTTTCGCGCAATCCCGCGACCGCTTCGGCATGCGGGGCAGCCTGAAGAGCTATCTGGCTACATGCGTCGTCAACCGGGCCAGAGACCGGATGCGGGCCCGTAGGAATGGTGGTTTGAACCTCGACGAAGAAACACCGATCGAATCGGACGCCGCCCCACCAGACGAGCGAATCCTCTCGGACGAGCAGTCGCGATTGGTTGCACGGGCGTTGGCGCGACTGCCCGAAGATCAGCGGGAGGTGATCGCCCTGCATCTGAACGGCGAACTGAGGTTGCATGAAATCGCCACGCTTCAGAATGTCCCGCTCACGACGGTGCGCGGCCGATATCGGCACGGAATCGAACGACTGCGGTCGATCTTGAATGGGAGACTCTGATATGGGACCGATAAACGATACAGAAGAAATCGTCAGGAACATGTCGTTCAAAGCGGGCGTGCAAATCGATGAAGATCTCAGGGCTTCAATCCTGAAAGAACAGACTCAAGAGACGACTGGCGCAAGGAGCCTCCTCCCGAGAGGTCCTTTCTTTAAGATTGCGGTGGCCGCGGCAGTAATTGTGGCGCTCGCGGTAGTCATCGGTGAGTTCGGGGGCAGGAATGGGCACGGGAGCACGGCTTTGGCCGACATGGTCAGAACTATGCAGCAACAGCCTTGGGTCCACTACACAGTCACGTCCGTTGTCAGCGGGGAAACGGTCAGTGAGTACTGGCTGGGTTTCGATCCCCCGGTGCAAGCCTACAGGCTCCAGAATGGGAAGCTCTCCTATCGCCGTGGAAAGGAAGGCATCGGGTACACGCTCGATCCGCAAAAGAAGGTGATCTACGCGGCGCAGGTCTCAGACCTGGGGCGGCAGGAGGATCAGGTTCCGGACTCGCGGAGACAATGCTGCGCTGGCTGGACGAAGAAGCTTTGCATGCGACACATCAGATGCTTCTAGTCGATGGCCGACAGGTGGAGATCATCACGGCGGAGTTCACGCGAGAAGCCGTGACGTATCGCGTCGAGGTGCAAAGAGACATTGAGAAGAACCTCATGATCCGCAGCACGTACGAAAACCTTCAAGACGCACGCAAGAGCCTGGCCATGGCATGTGACTACCCAGGAGAAGGACCCCAGAGCATTTACGATTTGGGCGCTGCGGCCGAGACCAAGGTCATATCGCTCTTTCTGCCGCCGGAGATTTCGGAATTGATCCGAAAGCTCGATACTCTGAGGAAGACACATCTGACACGGTACGTGGCCGTGTCGGTGCCGACGGGTACGATCACGTTGCCTACCTCATTTACTGGACGTTACCCGGCACGCTATTTCACGGCAAAAGACGACCTGATTTCCGCCATTTGGCGCGACGGTGAGGATCGACACCACGTGCACGGATACCTCCCGGCAGAATCGCAGGGAGCGACAACAACGGAGCAGGCGGCCCAAGACCCGCGTCAGATCGCGGCTTCCCTGATCCCTGCCGCAGCAACTGTCTATCAAGGTCGTAAACGCCATTTCTATTATTACCAAATCCTGGATGGGGCGAGGGTTCGGCACGATGAGAGCGAGCGCAAGAGAGGCCCCATAGAAGTGATGGGACGCGAGATCTATCCGGAGCAGATCGGCTGGCCCCAAATCAATTTGGCCCAATGGGCGCACCCGCAATGGCGGATGGAATCAGTCTCCGGACCCAAAAGCGAGAACCTGATCTTGATAGAGAGACGAACCGAAGGAGGAAACGGCACCGTGGAACGGTGGTTCCTCAATCCCGCGAAGGACTTCTTTTGTCAGAAACACGAAATCGCCCGTTCTTCCGACGGCTCAGTCTTCCTGTCCATGGAGATTCTTGAATATGCTCAGACGCCCACGGGACAATGGTATCCGCACCGGCTCCAGAAAATGGAGGAGTCGCCCCGCACAAATGGCCGGGGTGCCCTGGAGACCTGTTCCCGGGACCTCTTTCTGCAAGAGGAACCGGAGTTCCCGCCGAAACTCTTCGATCCAGCCAGCCTGCCCAGTGCCAGCGAGTGATCGTCCGGAGTTGGCGAGTTGAAGGCTGGTCCCGGCGCAGGGATCGGCCTTTTCTTTTACGCGTCGGATACTAAAACTGGTGGGTAGGGTGTGCTACAAGGGAAGAAGGATCTTTCTGTGGTTCGGGGCGATTGATGGTGGAAGACCGGATACTGCTCTGGAAGTTCCAACGCGGCAGCGCCGAGGCCTTGCGGCGGGTCTACGAGAAGTACAAGAACGACCTGCTGAAGCTGGCTGTCTCGCTGACGGGCGACGTCAATACGGCCGAGGATGTCGTGCAGGATGCGTTCGCAAGCTTCGCAGTGTCCGGCCGGAAGATGGACATCGTGGGCGATCTGAGGAAGTACCTCGTGACCTGCGTGGCTAATCGGATTCGCAACCGAAGACGCGACGAGCAGCGGCACGAGGCTGTCGGTCTCGATGGAGCCGACAGCATCCCCAGCGATTTCAAAAGACCGGAGCAGTGGGCGATTCTGAACGAAGAGCTTCAATCGTTGAGCAAGGCCATGGCTCAAATACCCTATGAGCAGCGTGAGGTGGTCAGTCTCTACATGGAGGGCGACCTGACCTTTCGCGAAATCGCCGCGATTCAGAACATCTCGATCAACACGGTCCAGGGCCGATACCGGTACGGCATAACGAAACTGCGGTCCTTATTGAATGGCGAGCTCGAATTATGAGACCGGAGCATGACATAAAGCGTTTCATAGACAAGGCGGCGGCCGGCACAAGTCCCGAGGCCGACAAGGCTGTATTGAGTGCTCTGCTGGCTGCCCATGAGAAAGCAGGAGACAAAGCCTCGGCCGGAACAAGGCCGGGTATGAGGAGTATCGTTATGAGAAGTCCGTTCATCAGATTGGCCGCCGCCGCCATGATCGTCGGCGCGGTCGTGCTGGGTCTGTTCGAATTCCGCGGCACAGGCGGCAGGTCCGGCGTGGCCTGGGCCGAGGTCGCTCAGAAGGTGCAGGCCAGTCGGGGAGTTGTCTTCCGGAGTCGACAGACGGACTCACCTCCTCGCGGCACTGAGCCTGATTATGTGATGGAGTACTTGTCCAGACCACAGTCGCGATACGACAACTACAAAGACGGGCGGATATACCAGACGATGTATGACAACTTCGACACGAACGTTCTTGTGCTGGTCGATCATGTCCACAAATCGTACATCAAGGCGACCCACCGGCCGGCGGGTTGGCAGGACGACTGGGCCGATCCCAACAAGTTGGTCCAAAGATTTCTGGCCTGCGAGCACCATGAGCTTGGCCGGAAGATGATCGATGGTATGCTCTGCGAAGGCATCGAAACCACGGACCCGTCTTTCACAGGGGACAAGACTCCGCCTGACAGTCTCATGGCCCAGTTGTGGGTCAGCGTGGAGTCGGGCTACCCGGTTCTGATACGGTTTGAGAGCGTCCGGAACAAAGGCCAGGTACGCATTGCCTCAACCCGAGACCAATTCCAGTGGGATAGAGCATTGGAGGGGAGACTGTTCCTGCCAGACATCCCGGAGGGCTACGTGGAAATACCACCACCCTAGGGACAGTTGCAGGAGCGAGGAATTCAACAAGAGGCCGGGCCGCGACGAACCCGGCCTCTTCTTTTGCGCGCACGAAATCGCGATATGTATACTAAGCGGGTCTTTCGCACGTGGTATAGGGTGATAGCGGCCGTTATCGAGCCTGTACGTGGGCGAATATGCTGGAAGATCAACGACTCAAGTGGCAATTCAGACGCGGCAGTCGTGACGCGTTGGCGCGGATCTACGAGAAGTATCTCGATCCGATGCTGACCCTGGCGATGGGTCTGCTGAACGACGCCGGCGAGGCGCAGGATGTCGTGCACGACGTCTTCGTCTCCTTCGCCAAGTCCGCGCCCAGCTTCGGGTTGCGGGGCAGCCTCAGCGGCTACCTGGCTACCAGCGTGGTCAACCGCGTGCGGGATCGTCACAGGCGCCGGTGCCGGCAAGTCATGGATTTGAACGGTCGCGTGGAACCTGCACGCGACCTTCCATCGCCCGATGACACGGTGATCTACACCGAGCAGGCCGGTCGGCTCAGCGGGGCCATGGCCCAGTTGCCGGACGAGCAGCGGGAAGTGATCCTGCTGCGGCTCACCGCCGACATGAAGTTTCGAGAAATCGCGAAATTGCAGCAGACCTCCATCAACACGGTTCTCGGCCGATACCGGTACGGCCTGGACAAGCTGCGGTCGATGCTCAATGGCGAGGTGGACGAATGAAACCGACAGGCAAAGTTGAGAACGCCATTCGAGAGAAACTGCGTTTCACCGCTGCCTCGACGCTGCGTCACCGCTGGTTGACAGATATTATGGACGCACATGAACAAAGCAAAGAAGTCACGCCGGCTCTGCACGAGCCTTTCATAGGGAGAATAATCATGAGAAGTCCCATTGTCAAATTCGGCACTGTCGCGACGATGCTCGCCGTGGCAGTTCTGTCGATTGTGTTGTGGAACAAGTCCAGCTCACCTGCCTACGCCCTCTCACAGACGGTCGAGGCCCTGCAGAATGTTCGGTACCTGCACGTCGTCGCTCAGGATGAGACGGGGCAGGTCAACGACGAACGCTGGATCGAGATCGGCATGAACGGACGCCAAGTGCGTTACCGGCAACAGAATCCGCCGTCAGTCCTCGCGAAACACCCCGGGGCCCCCTCGATGGTGATCGAAGACGCGGACTCCGTCGCCGTGTACCGCGAGGACAAGAACGCCGTGATCCTCTACGGCAAGGACCACCAATACCAATGGATCGGCCCCTTGGGCGAGTTCTTCGATGACCTCCGCCAGAAAGGCAAGATCTTGAAAGAGAACGACACGTACGAGGGCCGCCCGGCGCACAAGGTATGGTGGCCGGCCGCGAGTGCAGAGTGCTACGTTGACCCGCAGACGAAGCTGCCCCTGACCATTGGCACCGCCATACTCAATTACGAGCAGCCCCCGGCCGGGACCTTCGACATCGTCATTCCGGACGGCTATGCCGTGCTCGATAAACGTCCGGGCGCCGTGGCGACCGATGTGCCGGATTGGCTCCAGCAGGAGGACCAGGCCGAGACGAACAAGCAAGAGGCCTTCACCCAAGGAACACAGGCCTTCATCCGCGGCGACTACACGGAGGCTGCCAAGCAGCTCGAACATGCGACCGGCTACGACACCTGGGCCTGGTTCTGGCTCGGCAAGTCCTATTACGAGCTGGGCCAGTACGAATTGGCCATCAAGAACTTCGACGTGATCTACGACACGTTCAAGAGGATGGGAGCCGGTGACAAGGTCCCGTTCTGCCAATATGCACGCGGTCTGGCCTATGCCCGGCTTGGCAGGCTCGACCAGGCAACCGCCGACCTCCAGGCGTGTCTGCCGGCCATGATCAAGACGCTGCGAACGCCCTCCGGCGGGTCCTTCTTCGAGTATGCAGACACTCCGTTGATCCGCTATGGCAGGCACAAACCCACCGACTCCGAGATGGTGACCAAGATGGTCAATCGCCTGCGGCTGATCTCGGGTCAAAGCTTTGGGTACGACCCCGACGGCACGCCGGAAGAGAAAGAGGCCGCCATCGCCGCGTGGGAGCAATGGTTGAAGGATGGTGGGCAGATCCGATTCACACCGGACGCGAAGCTGCTTTCGGTGCCGACAGCAGACAAACCGTGACGCCGCAGCCGCTCATCTACGGACCACACCGTCATGGGACACGGCCGGACGCCACACATCCGGCCTTTTCTTTTGCGCCGCAGCGTACAATCGCACGAAGGCTTCCCGGTTTGCCTGGAGTTGTTCATTTTTCTGCATGGGCTACAATTGTTCTTCGTCTTGATTGTGGTAACCGGTTCAGGAGCTCTGATTGAACGATTCGTTCGATGAAAGTGTGGTTCGTGCGTGCCGGCGGGGTGACAAGGCAGCCTATGCCCTGCTGGTCCAGAAGCACTACAAGCGGGTGTTCGCCGTCTGCTTCGGCATGCTGGCAAGGGTCCACGACGCCGAGGACATGGCTCAGGAGACCTTGCTCAAAGGTTTTCGGAGCATCGGCAGCCTGGGCAGGGCCGAGCAATTCGAAGCCTGGATTCTGCGGATCGCCCGCAACGCGTGCATCGACTTTCTGCGAAAGCAGAAGCGCTCTGGTAGTGTGCCCGTAAGGGCACATGACGAAACGCCTGACGGTGCCACTGCAAACGGGAACTGCCACGATCTGGAGCAAGCCATCCGGAGGCTGCCACAGGAGTTACGGGTGCCACTGACGTTGTACTACTTCGAGCATAAGAACGCTCACCGTATCGGTGAAATGCTGGGCATCTCCCATTCGCTGGTCTGCCAGAGAATTCGGGAGGCTCGGAGTCAGTTGCACGAATTTCTGACCGAAAGGTGCCCCCATGAGTAGCGATTGCCAGGCTTTCAGAGACCAGATCGCGGATGTCGCGGCGGGACTCCTGCCCGTATCGGGGATCAAGGGGTTGCAGGAGCATTTGGACTCCTGCGAGGACTGCCGCGGCTACATGCAGGTCCTCCAGGAAGAAGAGTGCCGGTTGACGGACTACTTTGCCCGGCTGGACAGCCAGAATGCCCAGCGGCAGCAGCGCGTGCTCCAGACCCTGGAAGAGCCACAAGTTCACAGAAGAACAACCATTGTCTCAATAGGGAGAACCCTCATGATGAATCGATACAGCAAATGGGGAGCCGTCGCGGCGGTGTTCGCCCTCGTGGCGGCGTCCTTGATCATTCTGGACAGATCGACAGCGCCGGCCTACGCCCTCGCCGATCTGGCGCGACAATTCGAGCAGGCCCGCACCATCCACGTGCGGGGCTGGCATTACTTCCCGGAATTCACGATGCCCGACGGCAGCGCGGTCCCACCGTCGCCGAT
Source organism: uncultured Pirellulales bacterium (assembly GCA_964421295.1). Lineage (GTDB taxonomy): Bacteria > Planctomycetota > Phycisphaerae > Sedimentisphaerales > Anaerobacaceae > PLanc-01. The sequence goes on along the minus strand of CAYQXM010000002.1, from coordinate 44,577 downwards.
TGACAACTGGACTGACGTGGTCAACGCCCGCGTCCGGTTCACCACAACATATCTGACCAGCGGCGCCGATGGTGTCAAGGTAGGCCGAAGCGAAGTCATCCATGATGGTCCTTCCTGGATACGGATTGATCACGGCGACAGGAGGTCGGCCTCGTACTTTCGCGTGAGCGAATATCAACAGAAGCTGGGCGCACGCCGGACATCGAAGCTGATTTCGGGACAACTGTTCGGCGACATCACACAGCTTTCCAGTTCCGTCGTGGTGGGCACCGAGCGCGTCGACGGCGTTGCCTGTGACATCTGGCAATCAGACGACGCTCACGGGTCGCGCTGGAAACAGTGGCTGTCTGCGGATACCGGCCGGCTGGCGCGGGCCCAGGTTTTGCGAAAGATGAAATCGGGCGAATGGAAAGTCGCGACGGACTACTCGCTCATCGAGTACAACGTTGAGCCGCCCGAGGACACCTTCGCGGTGAAACCGCCCGAAGGCTATACGGAAAGCAATTCCCTCCAGACCGCTTACCCCATGGATCTCGATGTCGGCGGGTTCTCCGGATGGGCCGACGCAAACTACGACTACAAGTGTGGTCCGAAGGTGGCCTTTGCTCTGGCGGACGGGAGCATCGTTCTCGCATGGCAGAGCTTCGAGTACAGGGACAAAGAAAAGCAGGCGCCGTTCTTTGATGGTGTGACGTTCGGCGGGCCCCTGCCGAAGCTGCCCCTCGAATTCTATGCCCTCAAGCCGGCCGAGGGCTCCAGCGAGCCCCTCTATACGGGGTATCACCTCGCCTTCACACGCAAACAGGGCCGATTCATCGAATGGAGTCTGTACGTTCCGAACGGCACACCACCCACGGATGTCCAGGCGAGCGGGTACAAGATGCTCTACCGATATAATCTCGAATCCGTACAGCGCGTTACCTTCAACAACATGACCGTCAAGCCCGAGTTCACAATCGACACGACCACCGAGTTCGACGAATGGGTCCTCGGCGCCATGGCGGAACTCAGCGACGACGGCCAAGCCCCGGCGGAGGTCACCTATCAGAAGGTCACCGACCTGGCCGGACAGCTCCGTACCACGACAAAGCCCTGAGAATGTGACGCCGATGCAGGGGCGGGTAGCCCATCCGCCCCTGCCGTTCTTTGTTGACAGCACGGCGCCCATTCGGTAGCACTGGAGGGCATGAGAAGACTGCATATCCGTGGGTTGGCGGGGTTTGCCAAGTATGTTCGGCAGGAGTTGTCGGGACCGGTGCCGCCGCAGCGACTGGCGGAACTCAAGGGCCAGGTTCAAGAGACTCTCACGAACATCGAACATATTCTGAAGGACCAGCGCGTCCGTGCGGCGGACCTGCCGACGCCCACAAAGAAAGCCTTGCAGTTCCTCAAGAGTCTGGACCTCGATGCCGTCGTGGCCCAACCGCCCTCGGCTGGGGATGACCATCGGCCGTCGCTCCCACCGGAAAGCGTCTCATTTCCTGGGCTCGTGGGCCACTTCAACGGGCTTCTTGACGAGCTGGCCCATGTCGCTGAGAAGGGCCATTCGCACGAGTGCCAATGCCATTTGCAGCGGGCAGAGATCTATGAAGAAATCGTCTCCGACACGGAGAACATTGAGGAGGAGATTGGGACCAAGGGCATCCGCCCCGAGCATCTGAAGAAGCAGTACCGGGACATTCGCGGCTGGTTGGCCTATTTCGCGCAGAAGGAGAACTTCGACGCCTACGGTGCCGCCGTCAAGCGGGCCGAGCCCGCCTTCCGGGCGGCGTCCATCTGGCCGGCGGGGCCGGACGTCGACGTCATCATCCAGTTCCGGCCGATGCATGGGATGTACCGCGTCCGCGGCTACCAGGATGCGATCGTCGTACACTTGCCCACGCCCATGATCGGATTCGACAAGGCTTTGTTCCAGTCCCTGGCGCAACTTGCCTTCAGGCACAGTCACGATAAGAGGCCGGTCAACGAGGCCATCGCCGGCGAGTCCTGCCAGCAGATCGCTGCAACTCTCGAACTGCTGGGCGGCATCGTGGAGCGGACACGGGGTCTTCATCACGATTTGGCCGAGTCATTTAACCGCGTCAACGCTGCCTATTTCAACGGGAAGATGAGTCGGCCCCACCTCGTCTGGAGCCGGACGTTTGCCACGCGCAAGCTGGGGCATTATGAGCGGGCCACCGACACCGTCATGCTGAACATCGTCCTGGACAAGAAGACCGTCCCCGCCTGCGCGATCGACTTCATCATCTACCACGAACTCCTGCACAAGCACCTCGGCGTCAAATGGAAGAAATCCCGCATGGCCGCCCACACCAGGGAATTCGCGGCCTGGGAACGCCAGTTCCGGCAGTACGACGAGGCCCGGACCGCGTTGCGGAAACTCGCCGCCGAACGGTGAGCGGATCGAGCACGGACCGTGAGACTGCCTCAGGCAAAAATCCCCTTCTTTTTCTTTGTAATGCAAAGCTATTTGTAGTACCATGCCAGAAGAAAGGAGCCGTCCATGATGGCCATGCACATTCACCAGGCTCTGGCACAGGTCCGGGAACTGAAGATGCGGGTGATCAACGCCCAGCACTTCACCGGCTATTCCGGGCGTTGTCGCGCCATGACCGGGACACTCGCCCTGCTGGCCGCTCTGGTCCTCAGCACGGAGTGGTACCCCAGGACGCCGACCGCGCACCTGCTGGGGTGGGGTACCGTGCTGGTCGTTTCCGTGATCCTCAGCTACTGGGCCGTCCTTCATTGGTTTCTGTTCGATCCCGACACGCAGCGAGACATCCGGCGACTCATGCCCACCGTGTATGCCCTCCCGCCTCTGATTGTGGGCGGTATTCTCAGCGCGGCCCTGATCCGACAGGGAGCGTACGATGCGCTCTTCGGGACCTGGATGTGCCTGTTTGGAGTGGCGAATCTGTCGTCGCGGCAAGTGCTGCCGAAGGCGCTTTGGCCGCTCGGGCTGTTCTACATCGTATCGGGCACGGTCTGCCTGTTCTGGCCGTCCCTTTCGTTCACGAACCCCTGGCCGATGGGCCTCGTCTTCGGCATCGGTGAATGGGTCGGGGGCTTCATCTTCCACTATCATCGCCTGCCCGACTCCTCTCGGACCGGACTCTTTTCCAAAGGACGTGACTCTTATGCGCAAGACACCTGACAAACCGTGTTCCAGACTGGAACGCATCTTTCATGAACCGGGCCGGCTGGCCATCATGTCCAGTCTCCTGGGAGCTATCGATGGTCTGACCTTCGTTGAATTGAAAGCCGCGTGCGAGTTGACGGATGGCAATCTCAGCCGTCACCTGACAGCACTCGAGCGAGGCAGAGCCGTTCACATCGAGAAATCGTTCGTGGGCAACCGTCCCCAAACCACGATTTCTCTCACCAAACAAGGCCGGAACGACTTCCTGGCCTATCTCCAGGCGCTGGAAGCCGTGCTCCTCGACGCTGCGGAGAAAGTGGCCGTTCAGCAAGGCAGATCAGTGCCAACGCGTACGCTCTTCAGTCCACGTATCACACATGCATAGAAGGGTAGAAGTCGCATGAATGCATGCAGCGAGCTATCGTCGCCTCTGGCAGCAATCGCGGGACTGGTCGTCTGTCTCTCGTCGCTCTCCTGCAGACCAGCGAGCAAGCATCCATCAGAGTGTTTCAAGGAGTATGTTGCCGATCCCATCCCGCCGTCTGTAACAGACATACGTGTGGATCAGCCCAAGACCCTTCTGGGCTTCGGGTACATATTTCGCTTCAAGATTGGCAAGGCTGACGTAGATGGTATCGTGGGGACGCGGCATCTCAAACGAGTTGCGAGCGCCAAGTGCGAAAACGGATTCGTCAAGTGGGGCTCGAACGAGAGGTCCGTCGAGATGATGGACCCTTATGGAGAGGGTTGGCGGGTGAGGGTCCCCGGCTGGTTCAGGGAGGTGGAACAATGGGAGAATCCGACGGGATATGTACTGGATTTCCTGAAGCAGGAACCTGGGATGAACGCGGTTCGCGTCCACGAGGTTCTGATCTACGATGCCGAGCTCGGAGAAGCCTTCTTCCTCAACTTCAACGTCCGCCAATAGGCCCCTCTTCTCGCGGTTTTGAACCGCGGACAGGCCGGCGCGACGAGGGGGGAGCCAACCACGGGCGCATCGACTGACGTCAGGGCGGCGACAGCGGAGGGCGCCGCCCGACGCATCGTGACGTTGCGACGCAGGGCAACCAGCGGATTTACCGAGCTAAGTCTACGGCCACAGGGGCTCGCTCGAAGTCGTTTGCGGCCATGAGAAGTTGCTGCTTCATGCGGGCCAGCGCGGCGATGAAGCAGTCGGGGACTCGTTGCAGGCGTGTGTTGTAGTAGGTGGCAATGTCGTTGAAGTACCCGCGGGCCAGCGCGATCCGCTGCTCGGTGTCGATCAACTGCTTCTGCAAACGGAGAAAGGACTCCTGTGTCCGCAGTTCGGGGTATTTTTCCTGCACCGGCAGGAGCAGCCGGGTACAGGCCCGATAGTCGGGACCCGCCACGCCGGGCGGGGTGGCCTCCATTTGCGTGCGCAGCGCGGCAAGCTCCGTCTGCACGTGACGCTCATGATCGCGGAGCCCGGTGACGGCAGCGACAAGATTGGGAATCAGATCGTGCCGGCGCTTCAGTTGCACATCCACCAGGGACCAGGCCCGGCGCACGCGATTGCGCAAGCCAATTAAACTGTTGAAGACCGTCCAGATCCACCCCAGAATCCAGGCCAGTCCATAGCCTCCGGCGGCGATGACGTAAGGCAGGACGCGGCTAACCGAATCTGTGTCCCGAGCGGCCTGGCCCACCGCCGTCCCCGCGACCGCGAGCAGCAACCCCACGATGCCCCAGACCCAGTAGCCGATCGCCATACCCCGGCTGATCTGTTTCTCGCTTCGGCAGGAGATCAGGAACATCGGAGCGTCGGCGTCGCGGGCAATCTCCGGGGCAACCACATCAGTCCGTTCTCTGGCCTGCCCCATCACATAGAGCGGGGCATGAAGCGGAATGGCGGTTTCCGTAAACAATCTCTGGTGGTCGGAATGGGCTACGGAACTCGAGGGTCCCTTGGCGTAATACAGAGGAGCGCCGCGGCCGCAGGTCTCGCTGAAGATCGACACCGGTTCGATCTTCGCCCCTTCCGGCTCCACGAGGACGATGCCGAGATCGTCCTTGAGATAGAATGCAATCTGTTCCCCGCCGCCCGCGACGTTCGTCCAGCCGCTCTCATGCCGGGTGCGGGTCTTCATCTTGCCATCGCTGTCTCGATAGGTTTCCGTGACAGTGCGGGACCAGTGCTCCTCGACGGACCAGGAGTACTGAACACACGAACGTCCGGCCAAGTAGCTGATCACCGGCCGTTCGACTTCCGCCGTGCCCTTGACTTCCACCAGGCCGATGAAGACACCGGTGGTCTTGGACGTGGGTGTATCATCGACCCAGCGGCGACGGCGATTGGCTCTCAAGGCAGCATACAAACACAGGAATGCCAATGCGGCGCCCGCCCAGGGGCTGTACACAGCTACCTCGGGAGCCATGCCTATCGTGGAGAGCCAAAGCGACATCGTCCCGCTCGGTCAGCGCGTTGCAGCCGGCTTGGGTTTGGCACTCGGATCGCCTGTCGGCGCCGGCGCGTGATCGCGCTGGGCCGGAGCACCCAGTAATTCGGTCAGAATCGGCTTCAGGGCATCGGCCCAGACCTGATAACCTTTCGGTGTCAGGTGCAGCCTGTCGACGGTCATGCCATCAAACAACTTGCCGTCTTTGTCGGCCAGCTTATCGTTGATGTTCAGATAGCGTACTTTCTTGCCATCAGCGAACGCAGCGATATTGGCATTGATCTTGTCGATGACGGACATGACGCCGGTGGGATTGTCACGTCCATCGTTGCGGGGCAGGATACCCATCAGGATGATCGTCGCTCCGGGGGCCTTCTTCTGGCAAAGGTCCACGATGGCCTTGATCCCCTTCGTCACATCCGCAATTCGCGGGTCGTCTTCTCCCGCGGGAGCCCTACTGCCAACATTGTTCGTGCCGGCCAGAAGGACAATGGCCTTCGGGTTGACGTTGTCCAGCTCGCCGTTTTCCAGACGCCAGAGGATATTCTGCGTGGTGTCGCCGCCCCAGCCGAAATCCGCGGCATTCCAGCCGAAGAAGTTCTGTTTCCAGTTGGCCAGGAACTCCGGATAATCCGTCGCCCCCCAGCGGCGGGTGATGGAATCGCCCTCGAAGTAGACATCGATGCCGCCCTTCTTCGCTTTCTCCAGCAACTGCGTGTGGGCGAGCTGAGAATTCCGATCCATGCGGGCGAGCGGTTGATCGGCGGGTGTCAGCACCCCACGGAATCCGCGGCCGCGCGTCGGTGCAGAGGTCGATGCCGGAGCGGCGGATGTCTGAGGTCGAACCTTGCCTTCATCCGGCTTCACCGCTTCGCCTTGGACGAGGGCATTGAGCCACTCCGTGGACCGGCTGGTGAACGGACGCTGTTGTTGCGGCGTGGCCCGATTGTTGTGATCGGAGTCGATCATGGGAGCGGCTTCTTTGGGGCCCTGGATCTGATTGAACGCCGCCCAAACGCCGGCCGGAGGGCAGGTCGTGTCGACAAAACCGATGGACACGAGCGCGGTGGCTTTGATATGCGCCGCGAAGTTGACGGCATCGAAATAGGGAGCGGTCTTCATCACCGCGGCATCATTCGACGGCCAGTTGGGATAACCCGAAGAACGGCCGGCGAGCGGACCGGTGAGATCGCAGCCGGACGGTTCGTTCACGATGACGTGAGTCGCTCTATGATTGAGCCCTGCCGTGCAGAGACTCTGCTGACCGCCCATGCTGGTACCCATGACCACGAGCGTCTTACCGTCCCACTCGGGGCGGCCGGCGATGTAATCGACCGCGCGATAATCGCGCAGGTACATGTTCAGGAAATAGCAGGTCTCGCGGTCCGCATTGCCGACGCTCGGATAATTCTGCGGCGGTCCCTTCGGGGCGTTCGGCTCCTTGTCGTGGGAATCCACGTTGATCGCCAGCCAGCCTTCGGCGGCACGGTCGAGCACGGTGTTCTTCTGCAAAGCATAGACGCCAGCCCACTGGAGAATCACGACGGCAGGGAACTTGCCTTCTTTGGCGGGCTTGGCGAGATAGCCGTGGACTTTCGAGCCGAGACTGTCCAGCGTGAAGGTGTAGAATTCGATACCCGGCCGGCCGCTGTCGCTCGGCGTCAGTTGAGCATTGACGGGTATCGCGTTGAGGGCTTTGATTTTCGCCCCCCAGAAAGAGTCGAAATCGGCCGGCCGCGGCTGTGACGGCGAGATCTTCGTGGGAGCCACCGCAGCTCCAAGAGCCATTTTCGCTGGGGGAGCCGCGACCTGGACATAAAGCATGCACGGCTCATTGACCGTGACTTCGATGGAGGCTGAGCCGGTGGCAAAATCGAGCGTGCCGGTCTTGATGGGCGCGCCGAAGTTGTTCTTCTTGATCGTGTAGGTGTAAGGTGTCGTCGGTGCGGCGGCTCCCTGCGGCACGGTGACGGTCCAGCCGACCTTTTCGTTCACATCGTAGATGCCGTTGGCATGATACGGGGTGAACGTCGGTTGCTGCGCACAGGCAAAAGACGCAGCGAGCAGAAAAGCCAGACAGACGAGATACAGCCATTTTGACCGGATCATGAAGTCCCCTTCGACCTGAGGTTACAATGGAACAGCAGGACTCACTTCAGCCAGCTATCAAGCGTCCCTTTGACGGCTTGAGCCCAGATTTCGTAGCCCTTGGCCGTGGGATGCAGACCATCATTCATGATGTCCCGCGGGATCGAGCCGTCGGGGGCCAGGAACTTGTCACCGATATCCATGTAGAACACGTGCTGGTTATCGTGCAGACAAGAGATGATTTTGTTGATGTCGGCGATCTTCTGCCGCACGGGATCATCCGCCCGGCTGCGCGGGAAGATGCCCAACAGGAGAATCCTGGCCTCCGGGAAGTCCTTCCGCAGTTCGAACACAATCGCCGCCACCCCCAGGGCGATTTCCGCGGACGTGTTCCGGCCTGCGTTGTTGGTGCCGATCATGAGCATGACGGCCTTGGGCTTGTATCCCTGGCTCTCGCCGTTCTGGAGACGCCACAGAACACCCTGGGTGGTGTCGCCGGCGATGCCGAAATTCGCCGTCTTGTACGACGCAAAGTTCGCATCGAACACCGCTTTGCCGGCTCGCGCCCACCAGTCCGTGATGGAATCGCCCATGAAGAGCAGGTCAATGTCGCCCTTCTTGGCGATCTCCACGAAGCCTTCATGCCTCTTCATGAAGCCGGGGTTCAGTTGCGGGATAAGTGCCGTGTTGGGACGTACGGCCGGCGCGGTCGCTGCCACCGGAGCGGCGGGAGAAGCGGGCTGCGTCTGAGCCACACCGAATCCCGCCAGAACGAACGTGAGAGCACAGATAGCAAAGGTGATTCGTTTCATAGAATTCTCCGACTCCAATCTGAAGTGATGATGATCTTTTACATGTCACATGCACGGCATACAGACCCGCCGGAGCCGACACATAAGGGCTCCGGCCTGTCGCTCTCTTCACGAGCTGTCAATTGGTCGCCGGCTTGGCGGCGGGAAGCGGCGGAGCTTTGATGTACTGCCCGACCCAGTCAAAGAAGGTCGCGAGGTTCCCACCGGAGCTATGGCCGGGGCTCTGTGTGTGCTGACGGAACGCCAGATCGGCGCCAACCAGCGTGCCGGCAGGCGGCAATTCGGCATGCACCCAGTCCGTAATGTCGCTGCCGTAGCCCTTCTTGCCCAGCACCACGTAGACCCTGGAGGCGAGCATGCCGGCTCGATAGCTACCCGGAGTATCGACCCACTTCGGATCGCCATTGGCCTCCGTCCCGTAGCTGATGAAGCACGGGCGCGGAGCGCACAGGGCGATAAGCTCATGGGAGTCGACCGGGAGGTCGGCGGCGTTCATCTCCTTCTTGCTCGCGTCCGTGAACTCCTTGGCACCGTACTTGAGGAAGTTCCCGCACATCCAGTGGTATTCGCCGGATCCGGTGAGATTCTCGACGGCCTCGCCGAAATCGTGGCGATGGAGTTTGGCCCCGCCCTCGCCGGAAGAGGCTACCAGCGCCACGGCGACACGCGGATCAAACGCCTGGGTTACCAGGGCCGCTTTGCCGTAACGCGAAACGCCTTCGATGCCGACTTTTTTCGGGTCGACTTTTGCATCCGGATTGGCCTCAAAATAGTCGATCAACTTGCTGACGCCCCAGCCCCAGGCACGCAGAGCGCCCCAGTCCTCGGGCTTGCGCGGCTGGCCCTTGTTGGTCAGACCGATGATCCCCTGACGCAAAGCGTTGCCGCCGCCGTCCGCCTGAATGCTGCCGGGGTTGATGGACCCATAGCCCCATCCTTTACTGAGGGCTTGCTGGGGGACACCGCCGCCCATGCCACGGCCGCGTGTACCCGCGCCCATCATCATGCCGCTGCCGAACTGCATCAGGACCGGAACCGGCCCCGTCGCATTGGCGGGGACGGTGAAGCTGGCTCTGATATCGACGGTGATGTCTTTGAAGGCGCTATTGTCCACATGACCGACGAGGGTTTTGGTGACGACAGGCACGCCGGCAACGTTGCCGTCCGTGGTGCCGGTAACCTCCCAGGTGACTTTGGGCACGTTTGGCGGGATGCGGCCATAGACTTCACGCTCGAAGTCCTCCAGGATTTCGACGCGGCGTTTGGTCCACTGCTCCGGCGTAGTGACCTTTGTCCCATCCTTCATCGTGAGCGCATCCGGCAGCGACGGCATCCAGTTGTTGGCGGTCGCTTCATCGAAGCCCGGGCCGGTCTGGGTCTGACCATTCTTGCCGGGGCGCAGCGTCTTGATGCCGAGCTGACCCATCATATTCTGGTGGTCGTTATATCCCGCCTCGATCCACGGGGCCGGCGCTCCTCCGGGCATACCGAAACCTCCCCTGCCACCACCGCGGCCGCCTGGTGTCGCACCGCCGGGAGTCGCCGAACCTCCGCCGCTGGCTGCCGCGAGGGCGATCGAACCCACAAACAGTCCCACGACGGCCACGAGCAACACGGCGATCGAACACTTCCGGTGAACAGATATGATTCTTCTCTTATCCATTCGCTACTCCTGCCAAACACGTTGTCAGCTCGCGCTAGGTCAGCATCTGAAGTGCAACATGGCATGGAAACTGACGAGCTATGCAGTTGCATCATCCGCCAGGATAGAGAGAGTGTACCAACGACGGGAGCCCGCGGCAAGGGCGGTCGCAGACTTTTGCGGAAGTCCGGCCGCAGTTGCAGCAGGGACTCCGGCACACACGAGAGCTTCTCCTACGTGCTGAGTCTCAGGCCGATGACGCCCATGACGATCAGGGCGAAGGACAAGAACCTCAGGAGTCTGACGGGATCGCCAAAGAGGGTCACGCCGGCGAGGAAGGTGCCGGCCGCACCAATGCCCACCCACACGATATAGGCGGTCCCGATCGGAATATCTCGCTGAGCAAGCCAGAAGAAAGAGAAACTCAACACCATCGCGATGACCGCCAATGGGAGGAACACGGCTCTATGGGAAGTCACTTCAGACAACTTGAAGCCCAGGGGCCATCCCACTTCGAACACCCCCGCCACGATCAGATAGACCCATGCCATCGTTTCTTCCTCTTCAATCATCGATTCCAGGGCGGGTCTGTAAGCCGAGTTTTGTTCCCCGGCCGCGAGGCCGGGGCGGCGATCATTTATCTGGATCGGCCCTTGCGGACCGACTCTCCCGCCGAAACGGGAAGCAACCTACCCGCCGATCAGGCGGCTTTTCAACCGCCCACACCCGGGCCGGGTGCGACTTGCGTCCATCAGCTGCTTGGTCTTGCAGGCGGTGGGGTTTTCCCTGCCGGCGACGTCGCCGCCGCCGCGGTGCGCTCTTACCGCGCCATTTCACCTTTGCCTGATCCCCCTGTAACGAAGGGCCATCGGCCGTGTCTTTTCTGTGGCACTTTCCCTCGGGTTACCCCGGGTGGCCGTTAGCCATCACCGTGCCCTGTCCTGTTCGGACTTTCCTCCCCGCCGCGTTCGCACGAGGCGGAGCGACCGCCCGACCCACCCTGGAATCGACTTTCAATTGCCTGTCTGCCGGAGAACCATTGCACTCATCCTATCATATCATAAGTCCTGCGATTCGGGTATATATCTTGACGTTGCCGGTGAATGGTTCTACACTCTCAACTGGTCGGAATTGTGCGTGAGCACAGGTCGTGGGTGTTGGCACGGCTCCGGTGACGGGCGAGGATGCCCGGCCGCCGACGAGGCAGGGAGGCAAATGCGGCCTTTCAGGCATTATTTGACAACTCGGTTCAATGTGGGAATCTACGAACCTCAGGCCGACCTGCGTATTCCCCCGCAACAGTGGATGGAGCACCGCTGGAAGCTCTTCACCACGATCACCTTGCCCTCCATCATGGAACAGACGTGCCAGAACTTCACCTGGATTGTCCTGGTGGACAGGAAGACGCCTGAGTTCTATCTGCGCGAGATAGAGAGCTTCCGCTACGCGAATCTGAAACCCCTCTATCCCACGCCGACCCAGCCGGTCTGGCGTGAAGCCTTCGATCGCGGCGAATACGATCTCATTACCACCCGGATCGACAACGATGACGCTTTCCACCGTCAGACGATCGAGACTATCCAGCAGACCTATCAGGTCGAGCATCCCTATCGGACGTACCCCTGGATCATCGTCTTTCCGTTCGGATTGATCCTCGACCTGGCCCGGCGGGACATCTGGGTCATGGAGTACTGGTTCAACAACTGTCCCACGCTGGTGGAGGATTCACGCAAACCGAGCACCATTTGGCACTGGGACCACAGCAACATTCCTCCCCAGCTGCAGCGGTGCTATGTCCGGGACAAGTCTTATTGGCTGCAGGTCATCCACTCGCAGAACGTATTGAACGAGATTCCCACCACTCACGCCAAGAAGATTCTGCACCGGGAAATGCCGGCTTCACTCCAGAGCATTACCGAGTTCGGCATCCGTCCCGACCATCTGCCCACCGCGTGACGTGTCGAAGACGCGGACGGCAGATGCCGGCCCCGCATCAACTGGCCTTGATGATCTCGAGGTGCTTCTTGAGCCGGGCCTCGTCGATCTCGGTATAGTCCATGCGATAGTGAACGCCGCGGCTCTCTTTCCGCCACTCGGCCGCGTGGGCCATCAGCAGCGAGACCGTCAGCATGTTCTGGCATTCCCATCCCTCGGGGGAATCGAACATCTTGTCCATGACGTAGCGATGCCAGAAGCGGATGATCTCCTTGGCTTCGGCGAGCGGCCGGGCTTTGCGGGTGATGCCGACGTTGCGCCACATGAGGGCACGCAGCGAGTTCCGCACGTCGGCCGAATCCAGCCGGCTGCGATCGGAATGCGGGACTTCATACCGAATGAGAGAGTGCTTGGGCGCACTGACGTCGATCGCCGGACGTTGAGAAACGATTTGTCCGGTCAGACGACCGAATACGAGACCTTCCAGCAGCGAGTTGCTTCCCAGCCGATTGGCCCCGTGCAGGCCCGTCGAGGACACCTCGCCGCAGGCCAGCAGGTTCTCGATGCTGGTTCGGCCTTCGGAGTCGGTCTTCACGCCTCCGATCATATAGTGGGCGCTGGGGCGCACGGGGATCAAGTCCCGGCTCACGTCGATGTCGAAGCTCTCGCACAATTCGCTGATCAAGGGGAAACGCTTGGCAAACCGCTCCTTGTCAAGATGACGAACATCGAGATAGACGTGCGTCGATTCGGTCTTGCGCATCTGAGCAAGGATGGCCCGACTCACGACATCGCGTGGCGCCAGCTCGCCAGCCTCGTGGTATTCCTTCATGAAACGCCGGCCCTTGACGTCGAGCAGGACCCCGCCTTCGCCGCGCAAGGTCTCCGTAATCAAGGCGCGGGAGGCTCCGGCGACGTACAGCGTCGTCGGGTGGAATTGCATGAATTCGAGGTCCCGCAGGACGGCACCTGCGCGATAGGCCATCGCCAGGCCGTCGGCCGTGGCACCGCCGGGATTGGTCGTTTCGCGGTAGAGCTGCCCGACGCCCCCGGTGGCTAGGATCGTGGTGGCGGCCCAGATGATCTGCATCCCCTGCTGGGGGTGCCGGCCGATGATGCCGACGCAGCGGTTGTCCTGGTCGGTCAGCAGATCGATCGCAAAGAACTGCTCCAGGATCCGGATGTTGTGAGCCGTCCTCACTTTGTGGATAAGGGTCTCCACGATGGCCCGACCGGTTTCGTCGCCGTGGGCGTGGACGATGCGCGCCTTCGAGTGTCCGCCCTCCAGAGTCGTATCGATGAGATCGTTGACCTTGTCGAATGGCGTCCCCCACTGGCACAGCTCCTCGATCAGCTTGGGTCCCTGGCGGACCACCAGATCGACGACCTTCTCATCACTGACGCCGCAGCCCGTCTTGAGCGTGTCGGCGATGTGCGATTCGAACGTATCGTCCGCGTTGAGGACCGAGGCGACGCCGCCCTGCGCATTCCAGGTGTTGCTGTCCTCCAGCGTGCTCTTGCACACGAGAACGACCGTGCGATGGTCCGCCATCTCGATCGCCGCACGCAGACCGGCAATTCCCCCACCCACCACGACGCAATCCGCAAAAACCTGATTCGTCGAGACGGAATCGATGTTCACGAGGTAGCGTCGCGGCTCACCGAAACGAATACACTCATGCGATACCGTCCCTTTGGACGTTCCGCCTGCACCCGTGCTGCTCATCATTCTGTCAGAACTACCTGCCATTCATAGACCCTGCCAAAAGCCGGATATCATACCCGCCCCGGCTTTCCTTTGCCAATTGTCAAAACACCGACTACTTGGATGGCTTGCGCTTCAGAGCCATCTCGTTGGCAAAGAGTCGCTTGTCGTTGGAATATTTGGTGACGAAAGCCTGAAGTTCCTTCGGCGTCGCCGTCAGAACAAGCCGCTCATCAACCCTATCGTATTTGACCGCGTTCGGCTCGGCCTTGATCAAATCGTCGAATTTCTCGTCGTCCGTCAATATCACCTTCAATTCGTCGCCGGCCAGCTCAACTTTGGCGAACGTGTGGACCGGCATGAGGAACAGAGCGTTATAACCCAACTCCATCTTCTTCACATCTTGCGGACCGGAAGGGAACTTCGCCGGGTAGATGTCCAGGAATAGTTTCCCTGCCACCTTGCCCAAGCAGGCAATGAAAACTCCCTTGCCGTTTTCGTCGCCCTTCACCGTTAATCGGTAGAGGCGGTCCTCCACGCCTTTGAATACGCCCTCAAGCGTGTTCTGGTCGACGGGGCCGAGTCGGGAGAACTCCCATGATTGCTCCGGCTTGTTGACATCGTCGACCCACGAGCCGAGCAGTCGTTCATCGAAGGTAAGGTTCTCCTCCGTGAAGAGCGGGTGCAGCGAGAAGATTGGACCGCAGCCCGCCGCCAAGGCGAGCAGAACGTAGCACAAAGCTTTCCTGCTTTTCATACTCGGTCTCCTTCTATAGTTAGGCTGAATGCCACAATCATACCATCTTGCGGGCCAATGACCAATCCGATAGATTGCGTGCCTTTCGTGTAAGGAATGGTCATGCCGCAATTGGATGGGATCGGCTGGTTTGTGGTGGCGCTGTGCGCGGTGCTCACCGGAGCGTCCAAGACGGGCATTCCGGGCTGTGGGATTCTTGTCGTTCCACTGATGGCGATGGTGCTGCCTTCCCGCGATTCGACCGGCGCGGTGCTGGGCATCCTGATCCTGGGCGATCTGTTTGCCGTCATCTACCATCGCTACAACGCCCAGTGGGTCCATATTCTGCGTTTGCTGCCGGCTACGTTCGTCGGGATCGTGGCGGGCTACTTCTGCCTGAAAGTGGTGACCAACGAGCAGCTCACCCTGGCTATTGGAGCCATCGTTCTGGCACTGTTGGGCCTCAACTACTGGCGAACGAGCATCCGCGGGCCGGAGGCACCCGTGCCGACGCAACGATGGTTTACTCTGGTGATGGGATTCACTGCCGGGGCCACCACCATGATGGCGAACGCCGCCGGCCCCGTTATGACCATCTATCTGCTGGCCATGCAACTGCCGAAGGTGGCTTTTGCCGGCACCAGTGCGTGGTTCTTCTTCATCGTCAACTGGTCCAAGGTCCCCTTCAGCGCCAAACAGAACATGATCACACTCGAATGGGCCAAGCTGGACCTGATGATGCTCCCGGCTATCGCCGTTGGGGCACTGATCGGCATCCTTTTCCTCAAACGCATCCCGCAGAAGTCCTTCAACGCCCTCGTGCAAATCCTGGCCGCCGGCGCCGCATTGCGGTTGCTTCTGAGTCCTTTCCTGTAGTGGAACAGGATTGCCCAACCAGAGGAGTCGCCGCGATAATAGTGAACATGTCGACGGCAGACGATCAACTCGGTCAGGCCAAGCAGCGGATGTTGACGCACGACCTGAAAGGCCGGGGCATTGCGGATACGAATGTCCTGCGGGTCATCCGCGAGATCCCACGCGAGGAGTTCGTGCCGGAAGAGTATCGCGAGCATGCCTACTCGGATCAGCCTCTGCCCATCGGCGGCGACCAGACGATTTCGCAGCCGTACATCGTGGCGTTGATGACGGAACTGCTGAAGCTCGACGACACGTGCGATGTTCTCGAGATCGGCACCGGCAGCGGCTATCAAACCGCATTGCTCGCCCGACTGAGCCGGCGGGTGTACACTATCGAGAAGCTGCCGGAATTATCGGCGGCCGCTCAACAGGTGCTGCGGAAGCTCGCCATTGGCAACGTCGATTTCCGCGTCGGCGACGGTAGTTGTGGCTGGCCCGAGCCCCGCACCTTCGATCGTATTATCCTCACGGCCGCCGTTCCCGAGATTCCTCAGCTATTGGCCGATCAGCTTGCCGAACGCGGGCGCCTCGTCGCTCCGGTGGGCGGCGTCACAGCTCAGGAGCTGATCCTGGCGGAGAAAGTCGCAGGCAAACTTGTCGAGACGGACGTCTGCAGCTGTCGCTTCGTGCGGCTGCTCGGCGCGTGCGGCTTCAAGGAACAGGGATAACACCCATATTCCTTGCGATGCGGGACCGGCTTGATAAAATCGGTGGCTGCTATGAGTGCTGAAAAGCCCCAACGAATAGAAAAGGAATCGGAGCGATCCCCACGCACCAGCGCGGTCGAGCCGCTGCGTGAGACGACGACGCACGCGCCGGCACTGGACGTGACGACTCCGGTCCAGTACGTCAAAGGCGTTGGACCGGCACGAGCGGAGATCTTCGCCGAGTTAGGCGTACGCACGATCGGCGACCTGTTGGAGTATTATCCGCGGGACTGGATCTTCGCACCCGAGCCGACCAGAATCGGCCGGCTGGAGCCCAACGAGACCGCCAGCATCGTCGGCCTGGTCGAGTCGACGGACTACCAGGACTATCGCCGCACGCCGATTTTCGAGGCGATGATCGCCGACGAGACGGGCGTCTGCCGGCTGGCATGGTTCAACGGCGGCTACCTCCGCAACCAGGTGCAGGTGGGCCAGATGCTGATGGCCTCCGGCAAAGTCACCGCCTACAAACACCAGATCCAAATGGTGAATCCCAAGTTCCTGGTCCTCGATGAAAAGCACGCGGAGCAGACCCAATACTTCAGCGGAGGCGTCTATCCGGCCACCGCGAAGCTCACCAGTCGGCAAATCAAGCGCATCATCGTGCCGCTGCTGGACAAGATCGAGGAGCTCGATGGCGAGTTCTATAGTCCCGAGCACCTGAAGAAATCCCGTCTGATCAGCCGGGCCGATGCCCTGCGCTGGATTCACATGCCGCCGGACGAGGAGAAGCTCGCCCAGGCGAAGCGGCGCCTCAAGTACGACGAGCTGTTCCTCATGCAACTGGGCCTGGCCCTCCGTCGCTACCGCGCCCAGCACTTCGCCCACGCCACGCCATGTACGTCCAGCGACGAGATCGACAGGCGCATTCGCAAGCGTTTTCCCTTCCTCTTGACGGAGGATCAGGATGCCTGCATCGAGGAGATCGTCGCGGACATGGGCCGAACCACCCCGATGAATCGGCTTCTCCAGGGTGATGTCGGTTCCGGCAAGACCGTCGTGGCGCTCTACGCCGCCCTGCTGGCCGTGGCGAACAAGGCCCAGGCGGCTATCATGGCGCCGACGGAGATTCTCGCCTCCCAGCATTTCCTGAGCATGGAGCGATATCTCAAAGACAGCCAGGTCAACCGCGTCCTCATCACGGGCGGCCTGACCGGCAAGAAACGTGGCGACCTGCTCAAACAGATCGCCTCCGGCGCGATCGACATCGTGGTCGGCACGGTAGCACTGATTCAGAAGGATATCGAGTTCCGCAATCTGTGCTTGGCCGTGATCGACGAGCAGCACAAGTTCGGTGTCCGCCAACGGGCCGAGTTGCGGAAGGACGGCACGCCCCACTGCCTCGTGATGACCGCCACACCAATCCCGCGAACGCTGGCGATGACGGCATTCGGCGACCTGGATGTCTCCATCATCAAGCACTCCCCGCCGGGCCGAGGCCAGATCATTACCCGGCTGGTGGATCCGGAACACCATCCGAGTGCGTATGAATTCATCCGCGAGCGCCTGAAGGCCAGGAAGCAGGCCTATTTCGTGTACCCGCGTATCTCCGCCGTCGAGGAGACGGGGCAGGAGACCTGCGCCGCCGTCGAGGGCTGGAAAGAGCTTTCCCAACGTGTTTTCCCCGAGTTCAAGGTCGCCCTGCTGCACGGCCAGATGGCCTCCGAGGAGAAGCAGCGGATCATGTCCGAGTTCCGTAAGGGGCAGATCAATGCCCTGGTCTCGACGGTCGTGATCGAGGTCGGTGTCGACGTCCCGAACGCCACCATCATGGTGATCGAGAATGCCGACCGCTTCGGCCTGGCCCAGCTCCACCAGCTGCGCGGCCGCATCGGCCGGGGCGAATCGACATCGTACTGCCTCCTCTTTGCCGAGAGCGACAATGAGGTCGCCCGTAGCCGGCTGGAGGTGATGACCCGAACGACAGATGGCTTCGAGATCGCCGAGCACGACCTGCGCCTCCGCGGCCCCGGCGAGCTGTTCAGCGCCCGCCAGCACGGATTGCCCGATCTGAGAATCGCCAACATCATCGATGACTATGAGCTGTTGGTGGTGGCTCGTCGCGACGCCTTCGACGTAGCCAACGCCGATCCGATGCTCACCGCCCCCCAGAATCACAAGATCCGTCGGGCCCTGATCGGCCGTTTTGCCGGGGCCCTGGGCCTGGCCGACATCGCCTGATCCACGGAATTCCGCAAATATTTTCAAAAAAATTGTATCACGCGACACCGGTAACTGTATGCCGCGTGCCGTGGCCCCATGCTCCGCGGGATATTCATAATGTGCTGATGACCCGCAGGCACCCACGAGACCGGAGTTCCTTTTTCTCCCGGAGCCCGACCCACCCGTCGTCCGCAGGGCTGGAGCCTGGGCCATAAGGGCCGTGAACACGCCCTCCCGACACGTCCGGCACCGCATGGGTGCGCGACAGAACAATGTCACTCCCCTCTGCCCGATAGGCGACAATCCGCATGCGACCCGTTCGCAGGCGATGCCACCGCGGAGTACGGAATCATAACTCCTGCATACATAGGCACTTAGGAGTGTATCCTGAATCCCCCATCGTACCTTCCGCGAAGTGCTCGCGCATGGATCGTCCGCTAATACACCGGGAGGCATCCCGGAGATAGGGACAGCACGGTTCGCGATATATTGTATCTTTAATCTCCTGCTCGCACAAGGGTGCTTCTATGAGTGACGCCCACCCGGCCCTCGTATCGTGCCGTGCGGGATGCGGGTGCGCATCACCGTCACCAAGGTGAGCCCGGGACACGGAGAGTCTTCCGTGCGGCGTCGCGCGGGCCGGACCACGGGACGCCGGAGCAGGGAAACACTGGAATTTGTGCGGTTTTCGTGCGTGTTGGTGCTTGACAAATGCACCGGAAACTCATAGGGATAATCACGAGTTCAAGGTTGACCGGGGTGGGTTCCGTGGCGTATCCGGAATGTCCTCCTGTCTATTTATTGCAAGGAGAGCATGTACTATGGCAGCAAAGCCGATGACCAAGAGTGAGATTGTGGCGGGAATCGCCGAGTCTGTCGAGTTGTCGAAGAAGCAGGTCTCCGCCGTATTCGAGGCGATGGCCGGCCAGATCAAGAAGAGCCTGGGCAAGAGCGGCCCCGGCACCTACGTTGTCCCCGGATTGATGAAGCTGGTGGTCGTGCGGAAGCCCGCCACGAAGGCTCGCAAGGGCATCAATCCCTTCACCGGCGAAGAGACGACGTTCAAAGCCAAGCCGGCACGCAACGTGGTTAAGATTCGTCCTTTGAAGAACCTCAAAGACATGGTCTAATTCTGCGACAGTGTCCGACGAAACACACGGACCCACATCACGGTTTCGCGATGTGGGTCCGTTATCTTTTACGCTCTACTCCGCGGCGTGCGGAATTGATGCGACAATTCAGAGACGATTACGATCCTCCGGCAACGGCAGCCCGCGCTTTGCGTGTCCAGCCGAATTTCTCCATCCGGCCGAACTCCATCCGGCTGGTATCGGTCTGATCCTCCTGGAACGCGGACTGTTCTTTGCCCACGTGGCCATCCACAAACACCAGGTTCGTCGTGCCGTAGTTGCGTTTCGCCCAACTGGTGCCGTGGAATGTCCCGAACCAGTCGCGGCCATTGGGCATCAGGGCGTCGTCGTTCAGGACACTTCTGTCGGGCTCGGGATACCCTCTGGCCCACATGTTCTCCTCCGCGAACATGAAGACCTGCGCATGACTGCGGGTCACCTCGGCAAGGTTCTTCGCTCCTGGATCATTATCGATCTTATTGCCCAGGAAGCCGTTCATCGAGTAGCCGAAATAAGGCTTTATGGCTATGGTGTTGAGGTGACCCTCATGATCCTCGCCCGCCGTTTTGGCGAGCACCTTGAACGTGGGACAGAGCCTGACTTTTTCCGAGGGAATGTACTTCCAGAAAGGTCCTGCGGCAGGAATCAACGGATTGTGCCAGCGGCAGTACTTATTGGTGTTGTCGGTGTTGCCGCCTCTTATGAACGTCCCGGGGTCTATAGAGAACTTGCTGTCGGAGTCCTCGAGGTACATCACCATGGCCAAGCCGTATTGGTGAAGATTGTTCCGGCATGTCATCTCTTTGGCTTGCTCGCGAACGCGCTGTAGCGCCGGCATAAGCACGGCCATGAGGATCGCGATGATCGCAATCACGACCAGCAATTCGATCAACGTAAAGGCTTCCGAGCTCCTGCTCTTTCTCATAAGACTTCACCCTGCACAAGGTAGTACTACGACAGGACCGACACACACTGATCTAATTTTAATATCTCACGTGAGAAATGTATAGAAAAAAACGTCCAAATGAATTAAACTTTGCACATTGTTTTTTGGTCGTTTCCCGCATTTTTTGGCCCAAAAACGCACGAGGAGCAGCACTATGAGCAGTACGAAGGGAACCCTCCGGTGGGTCGCGGCGCTCACCTCTTTATGGGTAATCTGCAGCGTCGCGATCGCCCAGACCCAAGCGCCGGCCGAAGGCTCGGCCCAGACACAGGCCGTCCCGGCACAGGCACAGGTCCCGCCCTTGCCTCCGCGGCTCCCGGACGGCATTCCGGCATTCCCCGGAGCTTGGGGCGGCGGCATGTTCACCACCGGCGGCCGCGGCGGCAAGGTTATCGAGGTGACCAATTTGAACGACAGTGGTCCGGGAAGCCTGCGCGAAGCCATCAGCACTAAAGGCCCCCGAATTGTCGTTTTCCGCGTCGCCGGCACCATCCAACTGGAAAAGGACATCGACATCGACGAACCCGACATCACTATCGCCGGCCAGTCCGCACCGGGCGACGGCATCTGCCTGGCCCACCAGTCTCTCAACATCAACACGCGCAATGTCATCATCCGCCACCTGCGGGTTCGGCGCGGCCGGCCCGAGGGCGGGCAGGGCTCGGACAACATCGGCGGCAATCCGGAGCGACAGATCATCGTGGACCACTGCTCCACCAGTTGGGGCATGGATGAGAATCTCTCGCTTTACCGGTATATGAAGCCCCTGCCGGGCGGTGGCCAGGATAAGCTGGCGACCCGAAATGTGACGATCCAGTGGTGCATTTCGAGCGAGGCTCTCAATCCGAAGGGTCATGCCTTCGGCGGCACTTGGGGTGGCCAGGACTCGACCTTCCACCATAACTTGTTCGCCTGCAACACGGGACGCAACCCGTCGATCGGCATGTCCGGCGAGTTCGATTACCGCAACAATGTGATCTTCAACTGGCGGCACCGCACCATGGATGGCGGCGATGAGACGTCCATGATCAATGTGATCGGGAACTACTACAAGCCCGGTCCCGCGACGAACGCCGACATGCGCAGCTGCTTCGCGCGGATCGAGGAACGCAACATGTACTCTCCCGGCCGGCGCTGGGAGCCCGGCAATTGGTATCCCAAGACCGCCGGGCGTCCCGGCAAGTGGTACGTGGCGGGCAATATCATGGAGGGCTCCCCCGAGGTCACGGTCAACAACTGGAAAGGCATGAAGGGCCCGGAGGAAATCGCTCGCGTCAATACGCCTTTCGAGGCGTGGCCCGTCAATCAGGAGACGGCAACCGATGCCTTCAAGTCCGTGATGGAGAAGGCCGGCGCGACGCGTCCCCGCCGCGATGCCGTGGATCAACGTGTCATCGAAATGGTCCGTACCGGTAAGACCACGACGGAAACCGGCATCGTGAACGACCCGAAAGAGGTCGGCGGTTTTCCCAACTACGCCTTCGCCCCGGCCGACGTGCCCGCGGACAGCGATCACGACGGCATGTCGGATGCCTGGGAGAAGAAATATGAGCTGAATGCCAACGATGCCGCGGACGGCAGCGTGGATAGCGATGGGGATGGGTACACGAACGTCGAGGAATGCCTCAACGGAACCAACCCCCGCGAGAAGATCGACTACACCAATCTCGGAAACAATATCGATACAATCAGTTGAGGTAGAGCATGAAGCGTTTCGTCGTATGTGTCGCCGTATTGGCAGGATGGGCTTCCGCCCACGTGGTTTCTGGCCAGACCCCGAACGTCGGACTTTATCGCGTATTCGAGACATCGTTGCAGAACGACAAACCCTACGCCAACAAGTTCGCGGACGTCGACTTGACCGCGACGTACACCTCACCGTCCGGCAAGACCACCGATTTCTGGGGCTTCTTCGACGGTGACGGCAAAGGCGGTGGCACTCTCAGCACGGGCAATGTCTGGAAAGTGCGCTTCATGCCCAACGAGCTGGGGAACTGGACCTACACCTGCAAATGGAGCGACGGCACGCCCGGCAGGCAGGGATCGTTTGTGTGCGTGAAGGAAGGCGCGGGCAAAGGCGTGCTTCAACCCTACGAGAAGAACCCCCATTGGCTCGCTTACAACGGCACGGAGCCCGTCTGGCTCAAGTCCTACTACGAGACAGGCCACGGCGCAATCGGGCAGGACTTCAACTGGGTGGTCAAGAACGTCTACGACAAGTTCATCGAACACGGCTACAACCACCTGCAGGTGAACTGGCTGCTGTCCCTGTGCTGCTTCAAGCAGTACTACCTGGACGGCCCCAAGCCGGAGACGCTCGACCTGGCCCTTTATGAAGAAGGCAAGGCCTCGAGCACGATGAAGCTGGACGTGTGGCGCCGGATGGAGAAACACCTGGGCTTTCTCAACGACCACGATATCGGCGTGCACATGTTCCTCGGGTTCGATGGCGGACGGAACGAAGGACCGGCCTGGAACAAGCTGAGCGACAGCGAGAAGGAGTTCTATGTCCGCTACGTGGTGTCACGCATCGCACCCTATGCGAACCTGGCGGGCTGGAACTTCGTCTGGGAAGTCGAGGGCACGCGCGAAGCCTATGAGCTGGGGCTGGCCCGGCTGATAAAGAAGTACGACGTGTTCGATCATCTGCGCACCTACGAGGACGAGATGCCGCGCGAGAACGCGTATGACCGTCCCGAGTATAACTTCGCCGCCGTCGAGAATCACCGGATCGGCGCCAGTGCCAGAGACAACGATCGGACGTACTGGAAAGAGCCATGGACCCATCACGCGGCCGTGATCGAAAGCTACAGGGGCAAGCCCGTCTATATGTCCGAAGGCAACGCCCTCTGGCGGCGGTACTGGCACGAGAAATCGGGCGCCAATCAGGAAGACCTGCGGCGGGCGGCCTGGGCCTGTGCCACCGGCGGCGCCTCTTTCAACTGGAACGGGCACCTGAAGGAATACGAACTCTATGCTTCGGGGCCAACAGGTCTGCCGTTCAGTGCTGAGAACCCCTACTTCGCCTCGGAAAGATATGTGGACATTCTCTGCCACGTGATGACAGATGAGGTGGCATTTTATCGCATGACGCCGCAGGATAACCTGCTCAAGCAGCACGATGCCCTGCGCGTCTGGGCCTTGGCCGAAGCGGGGAAGCAGTATCTCGTCTTCGCCAGCCACGGCGAGCCCTTCGCCATCACGCTGGCCGACGGCAGCTACGCGAACAACGTCTGGATCGACGCCAAGACCGGCGTCAAGACGAAGGTCGCGCCCGTGGCCGTGAACGGCAAGGACAGCAGCCTGCAAACGTTCACGCCTCCCACTCGCACGACGGACTGGGTGCTCATCCTGAGAACCGAGGGCACGCCCGTCGTCGGCCAGGAGGATCCGGAAGCCGCCTACACGCGAACGATCACCGAGCGGGCCGCCAAGATCGTGGCTTCGCTGGGCATCGTCGATCTGGCGACAGCGACACAAGTCCGGGACACGATCGCGGATCAGTACCGGAACCTGAGGGACATTCACGATACGCGCGACGCCCGCATCAAGGCGGCCAAAGAACAGGCCGGCGCCGACAAGCAGGCGACCGACGCGACGACCAAGGTCATCCAGGATATGGCCACGGCCCTGCAGGATAAGCTGCACGCACAGTATCTTAAGAAGCTATCGAGCCTGCTGACGCCCGAGCAGGTGGACAGAGTCAAGGATGGTATGACCTACGGCGTGCTCAAGGGCACGTATGACGGCTATCTGAACATGCTGCCGAATCTGACCATCGAACAGAAGGACCGCATCATGGCGTTCCTGGTTGAAGCAAGGGAGCTCGCCATGGATGCCGGCTCTTCCGACCAGAAGCACGCGACGTTCGGCAAATACAAAGGCAAGATCAACAATTACCTTTCCGCCCAAGGCTACGACCTCAAGAAGGCGTCGCAAGACTGGGCCGCAAGACGCAACGCAGCAACGGAGGACTCGAAGAAATGAAAGAATCAGCATTCCCCATTTCCCGACGTGGTTTCATAGGCACAGGCATAGGGTTGGCGTTGACCCACGTTGTGGGGTCGCGTACACTCGCGCAGACTGCACCTGCTGAAGCCAAACCCACCAATACCCGGCGCTACAAGATCGCAGTGTGCGACTGGATGATCCTTAAACGCCAGAAGCTCGGGGCCTTTCAGTGGACCAGTCGCATCGGGGCCGACGGCGTCGAAGTGGACATGGGCAGCCTGGGCGAGCGTGAGACGTTTGACAGCCAGCTCGCTGACCCGACCGTACGGCAGCAATTCCTGGATGAAGCCAAGAAGTTCAACCTGGAGATCTGCTCCCTGGCTATGTCGGGTTTCTATGCCCAGGCTTTCGCGGAGCGTCCCACCGTGCCCCGCATGTTGCAGGACTGCATCGACACGATGAAGGCGATGAACGTCAAAGTGGCCTTCCTGCCTCTCGGCGTACGCAGCGATCTCGTCAAGAAACCCGAGCTGCGCCCCGCGGTGGTGGAACGACTCAAAGCGGCGGGCAAGAAAGCCGAGGAGGCAGGCGTCGTGCTCGGTATCGAGACCGCCCTCGATGCCGCCGGCGAGGTCAAGCTGCTGGAGGACATCGGCTCGCCCGCCATCCGCATCTATTTCAACTTCTCGAACGCCGTGCAGAATAACCGGGACCTGTGCCAGGAATTACAGACTCTCGGCAAGGATCGCATCTGCCAGATTCATTGCACGGATCAGGACGGCGTCTGGCTTCAGGACGACCCGAAGATCGACATGCCCAAGGTCAAGAAGACCCTCGACGACATGGGCTGGGGTGGATGGCTCGTGATCGAGCGGTCCCGCAGTGCCAAGAAGTCCAGTGACGTCCTGTGGAATTTCGGCGCCAACAACAAGTACCTCAAGTCCATCTTTCAGGATAAGTAAATGCGTTCACTGTGCGTTTTCCTCGTGTCCGGTTGCCTTCTGGGATGGTCCAACTTCACCTGGTCACAACAAAAGCCCGACTGGGAAAACGAGCAGGTCAATGAGCGCAACCGGCAGTCCGCGCACGCGACGCTCATGCCGTTTCCCGATGTCGCCTCGGCTCTGAAGGGACCGCGGGCAGCGTCGCCGTATGCGCTTTCGCTCAACGGCCTCTGGCGTTTCCACTGGTCGGCGCGACCCGAAGAGCGGCCGGTCGATTTCTATCGCCCTGAGTACGATGTGGCTCAGTGGGACACAATTCCCGTACCCTCTAATTGGCAGATGCATGGCTACGATGTCCCGATCTACACCAGTTCGGAGTATCCGTTCAAGATCGATCCGCCACGCATCATGGGTGAGCCCGCCTCCGATTGGACAGCGTATAAATTCCGCAATCCGGTCGGCTCCTATCTACGCACCTTCAGAGTGCCCGAAGCCTGGACCGGTCGGCACGTTTTTCTCCACTTCGCTGGGGTCGACAGTGCGTTCTATGTGTGGATCAACGGCGTGCAGATCGGCTACAGCGAAGGTAGCCGAACACCTGCGGAATTCGACGTGACAGAGGCCCTGCGACCGGGCGAGAACACAGTGGCGGTGGAGGTCTATCGCTGGTCTGATGGCAGCTACCTTGAAGACCAGGACATGTGGCGCCTCAGCGGCATCTACCGGGATGTCTTCCTCTATTCCACGGCCGATGTGCGTATCAGCGATTTCGCCGTGCGTACGGAGCTTGATCCCAACTACCGGGATGCAGAGCTGCTGATCAAACCGGAGTTAACCCGCTACGGCGGCCGTGACATCAAGGGCTGGACCGTACAAGCCCAGCTCTATGACCCGGCGGGCGAATCCGTATTCGAGAAGCCCTTGACCACCGATGCGGTGCCGATCCTCAATCCTGCTTTCAAGGCCGATGTCTTCAACGACCGCACGCCGCAGCGAGGCCCCGCCCGATTCGATTGGTTGCGGGCGACGGTGAAGAGCCCGCTGAAGTGGACGGCCGAGACGCCCCATCTCTACACGCTGGTGCTGACCCTGAACGACGACAAGGGCGGCGCCATCGAGGCCGTCACGTGCTCTGTCGGTTTCCGCAAAGTCGAGGTCAAGGACGGTCGGCTGCTCATCAATGGCCGGCCCATACGTCTGTATGGCGTGAATCGCCATGAGCATGATCCGGACACGGGGCATACCGTATCGCTGGAGAGCATGATCCGTGACATCACGTTGATGAAGCAGTTCAACGTCAATGCGGTGCGGACCTCGCACTATCCGAACGATCCTCGCTGGTACGATCTGTGCGACCGGTACGGTCTCTATGTGATGGACGAAGCCAATCTGGAGACGCACGGCGTCCGTGGACTGCTGGCCAGCGATCCCGCGTGGCAGGCGGCGTTTCTTGAGCGCGGCATCCACATGGTCGAGCGGGACAAGAATCATCCCTCGATCATCATCTGGTCTCTGGGCAACGAATCCGGCTACGGTCCGAACTTCGCGGCGCTGTCGGCCTGGATCCGCAATTTCGATCCGACCCGCCCCATCCATTACGAAGGTGCTCAAGCGGATGCGGAGAACCAGAACGATCCACGCGACGCAACCGCCGTGGACTTTATCAGCCGGATGTATCCTCGCGTCGAGCCTCTGTATGACTCTCAGCGCGAGGCACGCTGGCCCAAAGCCTTGCAGCTTGCGAAGGATTCGCGCGACGACCGGCCCGTGCTGATTTGTGAGTACGCCCACGCCATGGGCAACGCCATCGGCAATCTGAAGGAATATTGGGACGAGATCTACTCCAACCCGAGGATGGTCGGCGCCTTCATCTGGGAATGGGCCGACGAAGGGCTGAGGCGCAAGACCGACCAGGGCGTACCGTACATCGCCTACGGCGGTGACTTCGGGGATAAGCCAAACCTGCGGGACTTCTGCATCAAGGGGGTCGTCTCTGCTGATCGCGACGTGATGCCGAAGACGTGGGAAGTCAAGAAGGTCTACCAGCCTGTACAGATCGAACCGGCCGATCAGGCCGGCTCACGCATCCGGCTGACGAACCATTACAGCTTCACGAATCTGAACACGCTGGATGGACGTTGGTCTCTTATGTGCGATGGCCGCACAGTGCAATCGGGATCGCTCGATCGCATCGATCTCGCTCCCGGAGCAAGCACTGAAATAACGATCCCCGTCAAGCCGCTCGCCGAGCTGGAGCCTGGAGCTCCGTACTGGCTGCGCGTCGGTTTTCACTTGAGAGATCGCACGCTCTGGGCCGAGGCCGAACACGAGGTGGCCTGGCAGCAGATGCGATACGCCGTAGGGGCGACGCATGCGTCGCCCTCTCAAACAGCAACGCTTCCGGCCTTGAAGTCCACCGACGAGGGCTCTCTGATACGAATCCAGGGAAAAGATCTCGCAGCCGTATTCAGCCGGGAAATGGGCACCCTGATTTCCCTGTCCTACAACGGCAAGGAGATGCTTGCTCAGGGGCAGGGTCCTGTTCTGCAGGCCTATCACGCCCCCACCAGCAATGACAGAGCCTTCGGTGGTGGGCGGGCCCGCGACTGGCAACGGGCCGGCTTGGATCGGCTGACGCGAGAGGTTCGTCAAGTCAATGTGGACCGCCCCACGCCTCAATGCCTGAAGATCACTGTGCTGGCTGTGAGCAGCACGCCCGCCGGTGCCGGCATCGAGCATCATGTCACCTGGACCATTCGATCTGATGGGTCGATCGATTTGGACAATCGGTTCGTGCCGTTCGGCCAACTGCCTCCCCTTCCGAGAATCGGCGTCGTCATGCATCTCACCCCCGGCTTCGAGCGTCTGCGCTGGTATGGCCGGGGGCCGCACGAGAATTACAGCGACCGCAATCAGAGCGCGGACATGGGCGTCTGGACCGGCAGGGTCGATGCACAATACGTGCCCTATCCGCGTCCCCAGGAAACCGGAGCAAAGGCCGATGTGAGCTGGCTGAGTCTGACCGGCGCCGACGGCACGGGTCTTCTGGTCGTAGCGGAGCCTGCCATCTCCGCTTCGGCGCTGCACTACACCGCCGAGGACCTGAGCCGAGCTACGCACAGTTATGAACTCAAGCGACGGGATGACATCGTCCTGTCTTTGGACGCCCGACACAGCGGCCTCGGCAATGGCAGTTGCGGCCCGGGAGTCCTGCCGCAGTACGAAGTGCCTGTCACGCCGTGCAGCCTGCGATTGAGCTTCCGCCCTTGCCCCAAGGTGAGTGACAGCCAAGTCGCCCGGCTGGCACGTCAAGTTTATGATGATTCTGTATCAGTGGCACGTAACCCCGTCGTCGCGTGGCGGGATCTGAAATATGGCATGTTCATCCATTTCGGTTTGAGCACCTTCGTGGCCAATGACATGGCCGACGGGAATGATCCTGTCACCGCGTATGCTCCAACCCATCTGGATGTCGAGCAATGGGTGCGCACCGCCCAGGAAGCGGGGATGAAATATGCCGTACTCACGAGCAAGCATGTCTCGGGCTTCTGTTTGTGGGACAGCAAGGTGCAGTGGAAAGGGAAGGAATACGATTACGACGTCGGCAGCGGACAGGACAAGACAGATGTCGTGGCGGAATTCGTCAAGGCCTGCGAGAAGTACGGCCTCTGGCCCGGCGTCTATTATTGTACTATGGACCTGCGCAACAGCATGCACACGATCCAATGGAATCCCAAGCTTCCCGTCCTGTCGCCGGAGTACTTTGCTCTCATGAAGGATCATCTACGGGAACTGCACACGGCACATCCGCAGATCGCCATCCAATGGATCGACATCCCTCGACATCTGAGCGGAGATCAGCGGGCAGAACTCTACAGGTTCGTCCGCGAACTGAATCCCGACTGCCTCGTCATGTTCAACTACGGCACGGAGAGTCGGGACATCAAGGGCCCGTACACGATCGAGACGGCCCGGAACGTGACCTGGCCCACCGACATCCTCAATTCAGAGATCACGCCCATCCGACAACCGTTCCAGGCACGGCAGACTTTCCAGGGCCAAACGTACGAATTGGGCTACGAGCACTGCGTGTCGATCGTGGACAAGTGGTTCTGGAAGGCGAATGAGTCGCCGAAATCCGTCGACGAGCTGTACGACACCTATCAACGAACGGTGAATCTCAATGGCAACCTTCTGTTGAACTGTCCGCCGGATACCACTGGCCGGATCCCCGCAGCCACTGTCGCCAGACTCAACGAGCTGGCTGCCCGTATCCGGATGCAGGTGGCGGATCTCACGTGCGAATACCAGGTCAATCCAGTGGGGATCGATGTCAATCCGCCGCGACTGAGCTGGAAGATCGCATCTGATGAGAGGGCCGTGTCACAGACAGCGTACCATATCCGATGCACACAAGGACCGCGGGATGATTCGCCCCTTCTGTGGGACTCCGGCAAGGTGGCTTCAGATCAGTCGGTGCATGTGGCCTATGCAGGTCCGGCCCTTGAGGCCCGACAGCGCGTATACTGGCGTGTCCGCATCTGGGATGCAAAGGGTCGCGAATCCGGGTGGAGCCCGCCGGCATTCTGGGAGATGGGATTGCTCCAGCCTCAGAATTGGCAGGCGCAATGGATCGAGCCGAATCTCGTCGAAGACCCGAACGCCTCCAATCCCTGCCCCATGCTGCGCAAGGAATTCACGCTGGCCGCCGACATTCGGAAGGCCCGCGTCTACATGACCTGCCACGGCGTCTACGAATTGACCATCAACGGCCAACGCGTCAGTGACCATTTGTTCGCCCCCGGATGGACCGCGTACGCCAAACGGCTGCAATACCAAACCTATGACGTGACGCCATTTCTGCGGCCGGGCCGGAACTGCGTGGGCGTGATCCTGGGGGATGGCTGGTATCGCGGCCGATTGCGCCAGGGCAGCAGGCGAAATCTGTACGGCGGCACTCTGGCTCTCCTGCTGCAACTCGAGATCGAGCATGCCGACGGTTCGCGTCAGATCATTACAGGCGACGCATCCTGGAGAGCATCCACCGGACCGATCCTGAAGTCGGACTTCTACAATGGGGAGACCTACGACGCCCGACTAATGAAGTCAGGCTGGAATCAACCTGGTTATAATGACTCGGGCTGGGTCCAGACCAAGGCCGTTGATGGTGGCAAAGATATTCTCGTAGCCCAAGTGGGCCCACCCGTGCGCGCGATTGAGGAGATCAAGCCTGTTGCCATTCTCAAGGCCCCCTCCGGTGAGACCATTGTCGACATGGGCCAGAACATGGTGGGCTGGATGCGTCTGAAAGTCCGCGGACCCGCCGGCACGCAAATTCGTCTGCGACACGCTGAAGTCCTCGATGCACAGGGCAATCTCTATATGGACAACCTGCGCTCCGCTCAGCAGACGGACGAAATCACTCTCGCCGGGACGGGCGAGGAGGTTTGGGAACCGCACTTCACCTTCCACGGATTCCGATATGTGGGTATCTTGGGCTGGCTTGGAGAGGTGACTGGGGCGAACCTGACCGGAGTTGTCGTTCATTCGGATACGCCACGCACGGGATGGTTCACGTGTTCCGATCCCATGATCAACCGCCTTCAGGAAAACATCTGGTGGGGTCAGCGTGGCAACTTTGTCGATATCCCCTCCGACTGCCCCCAGCGTGACGAGCGTCTGGGCTGGACCGGGGACGCCCAGGTCTTCGCCCGCACCGCTTGTTTCAACGCCCAAGTGGCAGGGTTCTACGCCAAATGGTTGGCCGATCTGGAGGCGGAGCAGAATCCCAGCGGCGCCGTGCCGGATGTCGTCCCGGACACC
This sequence comes from uncultured Pirellulales bacterium, assembly GCA_964421295.1. GTDB lineage: Bacteria > Planctomycetota > Phycisphaerae > Sedimentisphaerales > Anaerobacaceae > PLanc-01. Next base: position 13,521 of record CAYQXM010000002.1, on the reverse strand, counting down.
TACACGCTAACCAAGAAGTACACCCAACTGGCCTGCCCCGGGTGGGCGGACGCCGCCGTAATTGTCCCCTGGACTCTGTACGTGTGCTACGGTGACAAAGCCATCCTCGCGCAGCAATATCGCAGTATGAAGGCCTGGGTCGATTACATGCTCACCACCGCCGGCGAGACCTGGCTTTTCAAAGGCGGCCGCGGCGATTGGCTGGCCTTCGGCGGGGCGCCGACCACGGACAACGCTTTCATCGCTCAAGCTTTCTTTGCATACTCGACGGACCTTCTGACGCGAACGGCCAGAGTTCTGGGCAAGACCGAGGATGCCGCAAAGTACTCATCGGCTCTCGAACGTATCCGACGCGCCTTTCAGCAGAAATTTGTGGGGGCAGACGGCCAACTGTCCTCCGACACGCAGACCGCATACGCCTTGGCGTTATCTTTCGATCTACTGCCGGCAAACCAGCGACCTGCCGCGGCCCGGCGTCTGGCGGAGGACGTCAAACGATTCGGGCACATCACCACGGGCTTCCTGGGAACACCCTGGATATGTCACGCCCTCAGCTCTAACGGAGGCGCGGACCAAGCTTATCAACTGCTGGAGCGGAAAGAGTACCCGTCCTGGCTGTACCCTCTCACCAAGGGGGCGACGACCATCTGGGAACGTTGGGACGGCATCAAGCCCGACGGCAGCTTCCAGACCAAGACCATGAACTCCTTCAATCACTACTCCTACGGCGCTATCGGAGAGTGGCTCTATCAGGTAGTCGCCGGTATCGAGGTGGACGAACAGGCCCCCGGCTATAAGCACATCCTGATTCAGCCCCAGCCCGGCGGCAGCCTCACGCACGCCGAGGCCCGCCTCGAGTCCATGTATGGTCCCATCGAGTCTCGTTGGCGCAAGGACGGAGAGTTCCTGACCGTCGAAGCGCGGATCCCCGCCAACACCACGGGCACGGTCCGCCTACCCAGGGCCACGCGGGGCCAAGTCACCGAATCAGGAAAGCCACTCGCGGAGGCCATCGGCATATCAAGTAGTGCGCAAGCAGGAGACACGGTCGTGGTACAGGCGGGCTCTGGACACTACTCGTTCACGTACAATACCTCAAGGCAATAAGACCTTCAGCGGCTGCGTGTGACCCACATGACGACGGGACCGGATGCAGGACTTTTCACATCGCTCAGTGAAGCGCCGGCGTCCAGTTTCTGTTCGCCCAGGAGCGAGCCGCTGCGAGGATCGATCCAGCATACCCGCGAAGCCCCGGAGGCTTGTCCCAGACTCACGGGCGAGGACGACCGGCTGTAAACCACGAACTCTTTCTCGGCATTTGCGAAGACGTATTGTCCAGCCGGCCCGTTCGGCAGGTCCAGCGGCCGCATGGAAGCGACGCTGGCGAGGAAGCCGGGCACGGACATCTTGGGAATACGCGCCAACGATCCGCCCGCCATGAATGCCGCCCAGGCGAATTCATCGTTCATGGCCGCGGAGTACATGACCGCCTTGTCGGGGCACTGCGTGCGGTATTCCTTGACGGCCCGGTAAACCTGATCGAAGGAGGGGTTGCCGGGCGAAACCTGCCGGGCCCACTGGCGCGGCGCCAGATTTTGCCCCCCCTGCGGCGCGTACGCGCTGCCATTGCTACGGTAGTGCCAGTAGCGGATATCGATGAGGTCTACCACTGCTGCACGAGCGGGATCGGCGAGAATGGCATCCTGCACATCCTTCGTGACACTCAGCCCGATCACCGCGTACCTGCCCGTTTCCTTCTTCCACTCGGCCGCCGTATCGATCCAGAACTGAACGAAGTGCAGCGGGCCCGTGAACTCCATACCGATGAACTGAATGACGCTGCGATTCTCGGCGAAGTTGTCGAGACACTTGCGTATGAAGGCCCGGTGCAGTTGTCGGCGCACCGGATGATTCACATCGTAGAACTGCTCCGCCATGAAGATGCGTTTGTCTCCCGCGTAGAGCGGCGGCTCGGGAAAGCCGGTGTTGTTGACGTTGTTCGCGGTGCGCCAGGGGAAATCGGCCCAGTGAGCGCCGGCCTCGATGATATTGTGCTGAAAGTAATTCTGATGAACGAGCACGAGCCCCTTCTGATCGGCCAGATCGGCGAATTGTTTCAGGCGGTCCCAGTACCAGACATTGTACTTCGTCAGGTCATACTGGCTCAGTCTGTCCCAGGCTTCTCCCGAGCCGCTGCGGGCGAAGGGCAGTTCATAGAAGGGCGGCCAAACGTCGCCATCCATCCGGCGGACGCGTTCATGATCATCCCGTCGCCGCTCGTACCAAAGGCCATAGTTATGCTCCATCACCGTGATGCCATGATTCACCATGTCACCCGCCAATTCGTCGAGATCGTCCGTCAGACCCTTGCCGGTGCGGCCGGGGACGAAGCGGGTGATGTGAGGGGTGGCCTTGGCCACATTGATGGGGCGAACGCCCCCGTTCCACCATTCCACGGCCTGGCGTCTGCCTGTCAGCACGGCCCCGCCATACGTCAGCCAGCCGTTCTCGATCTGCATGAGACGGGTGGCCTGTGCGGGAGCAGGTTGATCGGGCTGCTGGATCTGGTCGATCGACTTCGCGCCGGGGTGGGATACCGGAATGGGCTGTCTCTGTGCCGCTTGATCGATCCAATCCGTCAGCAATGGCGGCGAACGCCGGGCTTGGGCTGTCATAGCTGCGGCAGCGGCCGGCGTGGGACTGCTGCTGCCTTCAGAGCTTGTAGGAAGGAGGTACGCACGCGATGCCACCGTGTTTCCCAAGCGATCTCTGAGTTGGGCGTAATACAGACTGCGAGGCTGGACCTGACTATTCGATTCTTCCCAGTATCCATTGCCGGCGAAGTGAGCCCACGCCCCAAACGACCAATTGTAGGCGGTGGGCGGCGTGTAACAATCGATCCGTGCGGCGGAGCAGTTCCACAAGCAGGAGTTGGCCGCATTCCACCCCGCGCCCTGCGCATCGGGCCCGAGATTCATCAAACTGAGGGCCTGACCATCGATATTGACAACATCGAACAGCACTCCCGACGCCCAACTGTCGATGCCGCCACTGAAACTGTAGGGCCGAATGGACTCGCACTGTACGAACGCGTTGGGGCCGGCCGCACAGAGACCCGCGGCGAAATCATGATAGCCGTACTCCGCGTAGAGTCGCTGGAAGAGGACCTGCTGACCGGTGGTCCAGAAAGTGAAACGGCGCTGGCCGCCGATCTCGGAAACGGGAGCCAGTGACTTGCAGTCTTCGACGGTGACCCGCTTGGCGGTCTCCCAGACCGCGACGGCGGAACCGGCAAAGTGCTCAAATACGACTTGCCGGACCCACGCATCGCAGACATTTTCCATCGTCACGGCCATCCATCGGTGGGCTTCGTCTTTGGGATTGCTCTGGTCGTATGTGGACCGACACCGCAGATTCTCGATCCCCACCTGCGTGATGCGGCCGGGCCATTGATACGCACGCACGCTGCCACCCCCGTAGTTCGCATCTATGGCCGTGGTCAGCGGCGCGTCCAGCCTGACCTGATTTCCATCCACGGCGGTGATCGTCCGATCCCAGTAGAGGTCACGCGAGCCGGGTTTCCATCCCAGGGCCGTGATGCCGCCGCCGAAATGGTCCGCGCCCAATTTCAGGATCCACTCTTTCGTGCTGGGCCGCTGCACGAGAATCTGATCGCCCGGACGGAACGAATGCGGTGCCGCCACTTTGAACGCGATGGCATTGATCGGCACAAGAGCCTCCGCCACGGCCACTGCGGAACCCACGGTGCGCTCGCCCTTGCCCTTGATGGACACGAAGGTATCCCGACTCTGCCCCGAAGCCAGCAGGATCGTGCCGTCCTCGCCCATGCCACTGCCCCGCAGGACTACGCCGGAAGCGGTAATCCTCAGGCTGCCGGATACGGTGTAAGTCCCCTTCTCCAGCAGCACCGTACCCCGCACCCCGTTCGCATCTACCGGCAGTCCACCCACATAGTCCAAGGCCCGTTGAATCCGCTGCGTAGCATCCGCCTGACTCGGCGGAACCACAATGCGGATGGGCACGTCCGGAATCGGTTTCTCGGCCGCCATGTAGCCGCAATAGGAGAAATCCGGCAGGCGGTTGTTCTGTTCGTCGAACGTGTAGACCAATTGGCCATCCTTTTGTTCAATGGGCTTCTTGGTCTTTGGATCCCAGCCGGCCCTCAGATCGGAGGTCCCGATCAGGCATAGGATCGACGCAGCGCCAAGCACACCCACGGTGAAGTTTCTCATTCCGTTACTCCTGTTTCATAGACATAAGTTGGACCGGACCAAGAAGCCCGGCCCGCAGGAGCGGGCCACTGCCCGCGCGATCGGCGGCCGTACTCCAGGTGACACGTTTGGCTTCGGGTAAGGTTCGATCCCCGATCAGACGATTGGCCCATGTGTTTGTGACACGCACCTCGAGGCGATTCGACCCTGTCTGTAGAGCGCGTGTGATCTCGACGCGGAACGGGGCCGTCCACGTCACGCCGCAGTCCGTGCCGTTCAGCGCTACCTCAGCGACATTGGCGACGTCCCCCAGATCCAGCCAAACCCGACCGCTGGACGGGCCGTTCCAGACGAAGGTATTGGTATAAGCCGCCGTGCCGGAGTAGTAGCGGATGCCGGACTCTTCCCGGCGGTTCCAATCCTCCAGTTGCGTGAAGGACACCGACGTGTTGGGGCCGCCCTTCTCGCGGTCAAAAGCCACCCGCCACGGGCTTTCGATCTGCTGCATCGCTCGAAACTCAATCCAGTTCGTGCCCTTGTCGCTCGTCGTCGCAGTTGTCGCTTCGCGCAGAACGACGAAGACAGAACCCTCGGGATCAAGACGAAGCGGAAGAACCGTGCGACCGTCCGCTATTCGCCATTGCCGGGCTGGCGTCACCTCGCCGGTCATCGGATCCCAGAGTTCCGGCACGCGGCCGGCAACGCGGAGCGAAACCTCAATCGTCCGCGTCTGATCCTGCTGATTGGAGACGAAGTAGATTTCCGCCTCGGGAGCGGAACGATGAGCCCAGGCAATGCCGGACAGGGGTGAATGATTATTCGCCCCTACATCGGTGGCAACCAAATCTCGGTGGACGCCACACGAATCAAATGACTCTTCCTTGAACGGCCCGGTCTTGAATCGCGGATTTGAGATCCCTGATTTGAGATTCTGTCCAGCGTCTATGACCGTAACGCCCGCTGCCATCCACTCGGCCACACGTTCGCTCACCTGACGAGACAACAACATCCCATCCGGTGACATGCGATGCGGGGCCGGCAGCACCAACAACGCATAGCTGGCCCCGCCCGGCAGCTCAATACGACCGTTACGCACCTTGGCCAGGCGCAGGAGAGCATCGCGATTGATCGAATCGTAAGCATAGCCATGCAGCGGATCGACCCAATCGGCCGGATCGCTCATGTTGGCGGAAGATGTGACACCCCTGGGCAGCTCTCGCTGCGGCTGGGCTTTATTCGCCAAGCGGTTGGCTTCGCGCTGCACCACGTCCGCGCCGAAGATTCCGGGCAGCGAGGACACCAGCCGATCCGGCAGCACCGCACGGCTCGGCAACTCTTCCCCCGTGAACACCGCCACATCCACGACAGGCTGACCCACTTGCAGCAGGGCCTGACAGCGCCGGAGGTAGTCGATCCAGGCACGGGCCGGCCGCCACCAGGTTTGGTCACGCTGGAAGAACAATCCCGTCATGCCAAGCGTCAAGCCGGGACGGCGGTTGAGCCAGGGATTCTCCACAAAAACGTGAATAGCCAATCGGTTGATGCCGAGAGCCAGGTTCCGGTCTCCGAGCGTCTTGACCGTGGCCGGATGCTCATCCCAGGCCATGCGGAGTTCCGTGAAGGCCTCGGCTTGGACGATGGGCTTGCCGTAAATATGGGCCGCGGAAATCGCATCCAGCATATCGTTCGGCTTGTCATGCGTGGGGCTGCGCAGCCAGAACTCCCCCATGGGGACATCAACCGCACCGAAATGACGGAGACCGTCACTGGTGATCGTAGGCGCCACGTTCTCGGAGGCAAAGGTGCAACCCCGGGAATGAGCGAGTTCGACCATGGGGCCGAAGAAATTATCCACAATCAACTCACCGATGGTTGTGCGCACGTCGTGCAGGAACCGCTCCGAAGCCTCGGCACTGCCGACGGGAATTCCAGCCATGGTGGGAAGATACGGCAGCAGGTCGTAGCTGCGGCGCCGTTGGAATTCGTCGCGGAAGCGGGTCGACCAGTTCTGGCTGCCGGCTTCCCAGCTATCGGCGAGGAATCCCTTGAGCACGCGCCCGGCCAGCTCCGGTCCGATCTGCCGGAAGATCTCGCCAAACCAGCGGTCGAACTGCAACTTGGCCGCCTCGGGGTTGAACTTGTCGCATTCCAGGCCCACCGCCGCCCCGCCCGTGTCGTTGCGATGCCCTGTGGACGTGTGACCCAGGCGCAGAATGGTCCAGTTCCCGTCAGGAACATTCCATTGCAGACGCCCGTTGCCGTCCATGTATTGCGTAACATCAATGACTCGATCGAGGGGAACGCACGCGTTGTCGGGCACTTGACGCGACGTCGTGCGACGGGCAATGCGCCACACCTGCCCGGACTTGCCCTCGAACTGGTGGATACGGGGTTCACTGAAAAGCTCGAGGCGCCGCAGCCGGAACGACGGACGCCATTTGGCGGTATCGAGATCTTCCGATCCTGGCTCCGATCCGTTCGGATCGTAGATGAAGCGAAAGAACCTGGCTGCGGTAGGCGTGATGGCGTAAGTCGCACCGGCATCCTGGTTCTGCCATCCATGCCGCGGCGGCTCCAATTGTTCCACCAGACGGAACGAGGCGCCGTCGTCGCTCGCCTCGACACGCAACCGCATGGGCTGGAAACTCGTGCCATCCGGATAGACCGTGATCGAGCGGCAGGTGAAACGCTGTTCAAAAGCGTATTGAATCCAACAGGGAGAATCGCTGCGAAATCGTTGTGTGCCGCGCTCGGCTACGAGGAATTGAGGATCGACGCCGGGTACACTCGCCGTCACCTTCGGCACGACCGTGCGGGTCGACACGCCCGCATCCGGAGGCGAGGGAAAAGCCAGGACGGCAATGTCACGATAGAAGTTCTCCAAAGCGAGAGGTTGTGGGAGCACGGCATCGAAGCGTTTGCCGCCGGTGGCCTGCACTTCTGTCCAGACGACCTTCTGCATGGAAAGCTCCGGCGTGATCCAGGGCCCGCCGCCCACGGAAAAACCATCGCAAGCATGCATGCCAAGCAGCAGACCCAGCCTGTCCGCCTCGGTCACAGCATGACGGACCATGGTCCACCATTGCGGGGTCATGGCATCGGCAGGCGGATCGAACAGTGGGGGCTTTGCCGAACCGCGGACGGTGAAGATGTAGGCCCCTTCGATGCCTATCGCTTTCATCGCCTCCAGATCAGCGGTGATTCCTTCGCGCGAGACGGCCCCCTGTACCCAGTGCCAGAACACCCACGGGCCAGCCCCGGACGGTGGATTCTGAAAACGGGCGGTCAGATCATCCGCCTGTGCGAACGTGGCGGCTGATGTGAGAACTATCACCGCAGCTAGCTGGCGCATCATCGCTTGACCTCCTGCATCGGTTTGGAGGTGGCCAGGGCAATGGCTCGGCCCTGATTTCCGACCGCGCAGTAGAAGTGGTAGACCACACCCTGATGCTTGAGAATCCAGGGTTTGTGCGCAAACTCCTTATCCCACGGCTCGGAGGGTTCGATCAGGCTGGGCCCGTTCCACTTCGTCCAATGCACGAGATCCTGCGACGCCGCGAAAGTGTCGAACGCTTTCGGTTTCCAGAAAGCACCGAAATAGAACATGACCCACACGTCGTCCATGCGCACGATCTGTGGATCGCCGCTGATCGTGCCCCATTTGAGGTCCGCCGGGCGGGGATTGGCGATAACCGGACCATCGCCGTAGCGCCGCCACGTCCGCATGTCGTTGGAGACGGCTATCCCAATCGTTTCATCACCCCGAGCGGGCCGCGCATTGTAGTACAGGACGAACGGCGCTCCGAGCGTTGCCTTGGGATCGCGAAGGACGTAGCTCTTGAAGAGCACTTCGGTCTCAAAGGGACGAACATCTGCATCGCTGGGCTTCAGGATCGGCGCAGGTAGCTTCTCCCATCCCCCCACCACCGAAGGATCGAGCGAGGAGGCCATCCCAATGCAAAGTGGAGGCTTCTCGTAACCAGGTTTGGCACCGCCTATATAGGACATCCAGTAACGGCCGTCATAGGCTGCGAGAGTGGAATCGCCGCCCCATTTCGTATTGAAAAGGGCAATGCCGCCAGCGGCGTTGGCTCTGTCCCAATCGTTGGCGTCGCCGCGCGGCAGAATCGTGCCCTTGGGCTGCCAGTGCAGAAGGTCGGCGCTCTCGGCCAACTGGGTCGTGTACCCCTGCGGGTCGTTCTCCAGCTGCACGTAGACCATATACCAGCGGTCTTTGTGGCGGAAGACGGTGGGGCAATCCACTTTCTTGCCCGCCGGCGCCGGAATGACGATGCCGTACTTGTACGGCGTCTTTGCCTCCTCGTAGATCGCCTGCATCCGTTCGGGGGGAACGTCGGCCGCACGCACGGAGACCGTGCAACATGCCACGACAAGAAACACCAATCGAATTGGATTCATCGAAGTGACTCCTGCAAATCATCCATGATTCTTGAGGTTTCGCTCTTGAAAATCAACACTCAAAAATCAAAAATCAGTGATATGAAGGTCCGACCGATTCCGCCTTCCATTTGTGTCTTATTGGGTGGCAGTCAATAATCGTGCAATGTATCACGAAGAGGGGCTCCAAATGAGGCAATCATTCTGTGTGTCGTTTGCAGTTTTGTGGGTGAGCACTACTGTCGGGCTGGCGGGGACCGCTACGGGACCCGTGGGAATTCAGGTCGATAGCAAGGCATCGGCTCGCGTGAGGTTCGGAGCGGAGCGACTGAGCCAGGCCCTCCGGCAAGTGGGCTACGAGCCGACAATTCAGAACGGCAAACCCGATGGAAGATGCGTGATCGTTGAAGTAGACCGTCAAACATCAACCCTCAAAGACCAACCTTCCCGCGCCGAGGGCTTCCGGCTTGCGCGTGAGAAGGACGGCTCTTATCACGTGACGGGTTTCGGAGATTCCGGGGCCCTCTACGGATGTCTGGAATTGAGCCAGCGCGTGGCTGCCACCAGGAAGTTGCCGGACACGCTGGATGTGACGGACAGTCCCGCATTCCGGCTGCGCGGTACCTGCGTCGCCATGCAGTTGACCACTATCTTGCCCGGCCGGGGCACGTACGAATACCCCTACACGCCGGAGAACTTCCCGTTCTTCTACGACAAGGCTCTGTGGATCGAGTACCTTGATTTCCTCGTCGCCAATCGATTCAACACGCTGTACTTGTGGAATGGGCATCCTTTCGCATCGCTGGTGAAGTTGGAGGAGTACCCGTACGCGCTGGAAGTCTCCGAGGAGGTCTACCAGCGCAATGTCGAGATGTATCGCTTTCTAACGCAAGAGGCGGACAAACGGGGCATCTGGGTCGTCCAGATGTTCTACAATATTTTCGTGTCCAAGCCGTTCGCCGAACACAATGAAATTGCGACGCAGCACAAGGCCCCTACGCCGTTGATCTCCGACTACAACCGCAAGTCCATCGCGAAATTCGTTGAGACGTACCCTAATGTCGGGTTGCTGGTTTGTCTGGGAGAGGCATTGAGCGGAGCGGCGAACCAGGAGAAATGGATGAACGAGACCGTGATCGGAGGCGTGAAGGACGCCATGAAGCGGCTCGGGATGACAGAAGAGCCACCTATCGTCGTGCGGGCACACGCCGTGACAGATCCGAACGCTCTGGTGGCCTCGGCCTTGAAGCACTACAAGAATCTCTACACGATGGCCAAGTACAATGGGGAGTCTCTCACTACATACGAGCCGCGGGGCGAGTACCAACAAGTGCACCTGAACCTGAGCCGATTGGGCTCGACGCACGTGGTGAACGTCCACATTCTGGCCAACCTGGAGCCCTTCCGCTACGGCGCGACGGAGTTCATCCGCAAGAGCATGCTGGCCAGCCGGGACCGATTGGGCGCCCAGGGACTACACCTCTACCCGCTGGCCTATTGGGACTGGCCGAACGCGCCGGACAAAACGAACCCTCTGGAAAAGCAGTTCCAACGGGATTGGATCTGGTTTGAGGCTTGGGCGAGATACGCGTGGCAGCCGGATCCCGATCCGAAGGCTGACCATCGCTACTGGGTGGGCCGGCTCACGGAAATGTACGGCAACGAGCAGGCGGCGGAGTTGATCCTCTCCGCCTACAACGATTCCGGCAATTGCGCGCCGATGCTATTGCGACGCTTCGGAATCACGGAGGGCAATCGCCAGACCTTCTCACTCGGCATGTTCCTCGATCAACTGGTGAACCCGGGGCCGTACAATGCGTTCAGCGGTCTGTGGGAATGGCAGGCACCGCCGGGAGAGCGGCTGCAGGACTACGCCAAGAAGGAGTGGGCCGGGCAAAAGCACGAAGGTGAAACGCCGGTGTCCGTGATCGAGGATGCTTCCCTGTTTGCGGCACGAGCGGTCGAGGCGATTGACAAGGCAGCGCCGCTGGTGACGAAGAACCGTGAGGAGTTCGAGCGGGTGCGCAACGACGTCCACTGCATCGATCTGGTGAGCCGAAATTATGAAGAAAAGGTCCGTGCGGCAATGGCTGTCCTGCGTTACGGCTACAGCTCGGACAAGCAGGACATGCAGAAAGCGGCCGAGCACCTGGCCAAGAGTCTGGAAACCTACCGGACGCTGGTGGAACGCACCTCCGGCACGTACCGATACTCCAACACCCTGCAAACAGGGCATAGGCGAATCCCCACACGCGGCATGAAGGACGACAAGCCCTATTATCACCACTGGGAGCACATGCTGCCGTTGTATGAAGACGAACTGGCAAAATTCAAGCAGCGTGTGGCGGGCTTGGACAAGGAGACACCGAAGGCCCGCAGTAAACCCGGACCGAAACTGAAGAGCGTGCCGTTCGAGTTGCTCAGCAAAGACGCCGAGACGTACGAAGTGAAGGTCGGTGCCAAACTGTTCACAGATCGCGGGTACACCGTACTGCAATTGGCCGAAGAGCTGGAGGGACTGACGGGAATCCGGTTCTCGCACGACGCAGCCAAAGACGGCAAGATGACTCCGATCCGGTTCAAGACGGCTGTTCCGGTGAAAGTACTGATCGGCTACTTCGCGGAAAACCGTCCGCTGTGGGCCAAGCCACCCAATCCGGACATGGATTCGGAAGCGTCGAGGCATGGCGGGATCGAGGCTACTTTGCAGAATACGGTGCAAGTGGAAAGCTGTCCGGCCGTCAACCTCCACGTCTTCTCATTCGCCGCGGGAGAGATCACCTTTGACCCGCGCAGCGCCGGGAGCTACCTGATCCTGGGCGTGATACCCGCAGATGCAGAAGTGGCCCCGCGTGACGTCGGTCTGGCTCCGGGGCGAAAGTAGCCGCCACCATCCATCACACACGGACGGCGTCGAACATGGCCTGCACGTTCGCCGGGGGCGTGTCCGGCAGGATGGCTTCGTGGCTGGGGGAGACGATCAACCCGGTGGGGAAGATCTTCTTAAGCTCTTTCACCGCGGCACGCACCTGATCGGGCGAACCGTTGACCATCAGATTCTGAGCATCGACGCCGCCGCAGAAGGACATGCGGGCGCCGAAATCCCGTTTCAGGCCCTGGGGCTCCATCCCGGCCGCGAGCGCCTGAATTGGATGCACGGCATCGACGCCAATCTCGATCAGGTCGGGGATGATGTCACGCACCGAGCCGCAGGAGTGGTGGATCACTTTGAGGCCGTAGCTCTTGGCCTGCTGCACCAGTCGGCGCGTACCCGGAAAGGCAAATCGCTGGATCATCTCCCGCGACAGCATCAGGCCGGTCTGGCAACCGAAGTCATTGCCGATGAGCACGGCATGGAGCTTGCCACGTGTCGCTTTGTAGAAGATCTCGTTGGCTTTCAGATAGAAGTCGGCGATCCGCGTAATGACGGCCTCGAACATCTCCGGCGCCTGGATCATCTGCATGAAGGCGTTCTCCATCCCGAAGGCGGCACAGGCGTCCTGAAAATGCGCCGACCAGATCACCCCGAGCACCGTACGTCCGGGCGGAGCCGACTCCACCACCCGCCGGCATTCGTCCGGATCGATGTACTTGCTCGGATCCGGCCAGTCGAAATCCTCGACGCGAGCAGGATCGGTGATGTCCTCGAAGAACCCGGGCGCATTGAGCGTCCGGTGCTCCCGCTTGATCTTGCCCTTCTTGGCGAAGTCAAACGCGGCGTAGATCGCATCCGAGACCGGCGAATGATATGGCAGTTCAACGGGCACGATATCGTCGTCCAGCTTCTCGATCAACCCTCGGATGTCACGCACCTGGAAGTGTTTGAACAGGCCCGCATGGGCAGCACCGTCGGGAATGCCCAGCCACGTGCAGGGTCGATCCACGGGGCGGCGCTCAATCGTAGCGAAAAACCGTTCGATATGGTCCACGATAGGACTCCTCTCAGGGCTTCAGTGAGATGTAGTTGGCGTACCCGAGCATGATCACGGAAACAACAAGGACCCCGTCCCCAATGAGCAACACACGCAGCGGCTGCGGCATGCCCTTCCATTCGCCGTCCTTCATTCCCCACAAACTGCTGATGACGAGTGACAGAGCCAGGAACATGGACCAGCCGATCACCGGACCCTGCGTGCCCATGATCGCGGCGCCCTGACCGTACGCGCCCAACGCCGCGAACCACAAGCCGGCGGTGATCAAAGCACACAAGATGCCCACGATCGCCTTGGGCTGCACGTAGGTCTTGTGAGATCGATTCTTGAACAGAAGGTACAAAGCATAAGCGAGGTTGACCAGAAACCCGCCGGATAACGCGATGATCCAAGCCACCAGACTGGCATTGCGCGCGAGCGAGCCCTGCGATTCCGCCGCCTTGGCAGCAGGCTGAGCATACGTGAACGCCACATTGAGCAACGCAGCGCCCAAGCCATTCAACACCGTGAAGAGCAGGCCGACGTAGAACATTTTACCTTGGCGGATGCCCGCCACCGTTTTTCCCAACCTGGTCTGAACCTTGTCCCTGAGGATCCCGGCCCAGGTCAGGACCATAACACCCAGGACCATGACGACGAGGCTGGCGATGATCCACGGAACGGCTTTGTTGCCTTGGAGCTCTGTACTCCTGAGAAGGGGTATGAGCGAGCCCATCCCCGCCGCCAGAGCCATCGTGATGCCGTAGGCGAGTGACACGCCGATGTAGGTGATCGCCAGGCCGAACATCAAAGCGCCGACGCCCCAGCACGCACTGAAAAGGATGGATCGGTACAAGTCACCGGACGGGACTGCCTGGATCGCGGCCCCGACGTCCGGAACCACGCGGGAGGCCCAGACCCAAGGAATGACGACCATCCCAACCACGGCGAAAATCAACCAGAACGCCTCCCAGGACAGC
>CAYQXM010000001.1:85076-188988 GCA_964421295.1 uncultured Pirellulales bacterium | reverse complement strand
CTGGCCTTGGCTGTATGGCATCGCGACGAACAAGCTTCATCGCCACTATCGGACCGAGAAGGCCCGGAAGAACATAGCGGCTCTGGAGCAAGTCCGGCGCGACTCGGTACTGGACCGCCAGGCGGGGTTTGAGAATCTCGTCGGACAGGAGCTGAAAGGTATCATCGCCAGCGCCATGAAGAAGTTGCGGACCCGGCACAAGGCCGTCCTGGTCATGCGATGTTACGACGATATGTCGTATGCCGAGATCGCGGAATCGATGGGTTGCAGCGAGTTCAGCACACGGATGCTCTTTGTCAGGGCCAAGAGGGCTCTCCAGAAGGAACTGGCTCACAGCGGCCTGGGCAAAGGATCGCTCCTGGCGGCGTTGATCGTCTTCGGCAAGATGACAGCACCCTCCCAGGCTGCGGCCGCCGAGTTGACAGTCTCCGCGGCGGCGACGAAGGTTGGTCTTCTGGCGGGAATAGCCGGAGTGGCGACAACCAAAACAGCCCTCGTCTCCGTGACGGCAGCCGGCGTGCTGACCGTCGGAGCCCTGACCTCCAACCCCTACCTTAATTACAAAGACACCCCTACCCTTGCGGTCGCTCTTCAGGACCAGGGTGTCAGTCCCTTGGGCACGCAGAACGCACGCGAAAAATATCTCTACTATTATCCTGATGGGCCGGAAGGTCCCGTAATTATCAGGGCGGAACTGACCCCGCAGACCGGGGACACGCCGCGTCAGTTCCTTCAGAATGGTCAGGCGAACTACTCCTATCGTGACGGCACGCTCTCCATCAACAACTACCGGCTGTGGTCGAATGACTTGAGCGTCATGCGTCTGCCGACGGACAGTCGGGAGATGAGCAGCTTCCTGACGACCATCGAAGGCAAGAAGAGCAACATGGAGCCCATCTCGGCTCAGGGCAGAGGCCTCCTGGTCGTGGCGGAGCGGGAACAGCCTGCGGAAGGTTCTTCCGAGAAGCCGGTTCCGGCCAGCCGGCCGTGGGCGGTACGCCAGACCAACGTCCTGGATGAAGGCTATTTCCAGAACGACTGGTCCGCCGGCACCACGACCGTCGACAATCGCGATCAGATGCACGCGCGGGGTTGGACGTACTTCAATATCACCGGTCAGATCGGCGGCAAGGCAGTCACCGGATCGGGACAGATCCCCTTCACCTACGACGCCGGCAAAACGCATGGCCCGTGGTTGAAGCTGCACGTGGCGGATACGCTCGCCATTGAGGATGGCCGCAGCGGCGCGTTCCTGCGTGACAAGCAGGGCACCGCCACGGCGCGGTACGCACGGGGCAGCTATTTCAAGGGTCTGAGCCGTCCGTGGATGGGCCTGCACACGCTGGATACGGTTCGTCGCGATGCGGCGCAGAAAAGAGCACAATTCGAAACCGAGCTGCTGGACAACGGCAAGGATGTCCGCGTGACGGTCCACCAGGACCCGATCCGGCTGGTCTATACGATCGATCTGGCGGCGGACCTGGTCACGCGGATCGAGGTTTTCAAAGCTCGTGCGTCGATCGGGTATCTCGAATTTCAGTATGTACAAGGGCTGGACGGCGCTCCGGGCCGATTCCAGGCCCCCTCAGCGACAGATGAGCGGGTGACCACTCAGGAAGGACCGGGAATCCTCTGGCTGGTTGGGCTGGCCAAAGGCCTCCCTGCGAGCTGATCAGGGATTATTGACGACAGAGTATTGATGGGCGACGGGGGATAGGTTAAGTCGCAATATCGCTTCGCCGAGGAATTGAGTAGTTGTTGCCGGTAATCTATGGTCAGTCCTGAATCTTGAGGGTGGAATGAGCAGAAGCACGCTCATCGGGTTTGCGGCACTCTGGCTGGGTGTCGCGCTGCTGGTATCCAACGCCGGAGCTATCGATTGGACGTATGGCTACTCCGATACGTTCGATTCGACGAAGGCCGAGTCGGATAGCTATGCTCATTCCCTTTTCTGGTCCTCCGACATGACGCCCCTGCCGCAGCCCTACCTGTACTACTTCGATCTCTACGGGGACACCGGGATCGCTTTTGTCGACTACCAGGGGCAGGAGGCCGAGCTGTGCTATGCATTCAGCCTCCCTTCCTCGCAGACGCAGCGCCTCGTCACGGGCACCATCGAGGTCGCCGTCTCCTTTCCCAGCACCACCTACATCTCGCAAGTCGAATCCGGGACGTTATCCTACCGGACCTCGCCGAACGGGATGACGTGGTCCGACCCAATATGGCTGGGGGAAGGCTATCATCAGATTGACGTCGATTGCCCCGAAGGCACCTGCTATCTCCGCTTCTCCGGCACACGTGCCATGATCACCTATCTCGCCGTGTCGCAATACTCTGAGGCGCTGCCGATCTGGGTTTCTGCGAGTGCCAGCGGTTCCACCATCCTTCAATCTACTATCAGCAGTGATCTCATACGGAATGGCGACGTGATCGAAGTTGAGGCAGGCACGTATGCGGGCCCGATCGATTTCAAGGGCAAGTCCATCACGGTGCGCAGCGCCTCCGGAGCGTCAGCCACCACCATCAATTGCACCGCCGCCAATCGCGGTGTCTATCTCAATGGCCAATATGCGGTGTTGTCGGGCTTCACCATCAAGGGGGCCCGGGTCTCGGGTGACGGCGGCGGCATCTACGTCGCGTCCGGCAGTCCGACCATAGCCAACTGCGTCATCATGGATTGCCAGGCCACCACCGGCGGCGGCATCTGCGTTGCGGCGGGAGCCCAACCGCTGATCATCAACTGTACGATCGGCACCAAGACCAGTGCTTGCACCGCCGCACAGGGCGCCGGCATCGCCCTGCTGACAAACTCGAACGCCACGATCATCGACTGCACGATCGAAGGCAACAGGACCACCGGCGCCGGCCTGGGGGGCGGACTCTATTGTCTGAACGGCGCAGCCTCCCTCAGCGGTTGCCGCATCGGCGACAACACCGCCAAGTCGGGCGGAGGCGTTTATTGCAGCGGCGCTGACGTCACGCTGGGAAACACGCTCATCGTCCGCAACAGCGCCAACGCGGCGGCCGGCATCTACGCGACCGCACAGTCTGAGGTCACGATCTCCAATTGCACCATCGCCCAGAACACCTCCGGGGCTGTGCAAGCGAGCGGCTCGACCGTCGAGATCGACAGCAGCATCATCTGGGGCAACGGCGGCAGCCCCCTGTCCGGTTCCGGGATCTCGGCCAACTACTCCGACATCGAATACGGATACAGCGGCACCTCCAACCTGAACGCCAATCCGCTGTTCGTATCCTCGACGGATTTCCACCTGCTATCCATGAACGGCTGGTACAGTTCAGGTTCCTGGCCCAGGAGTTCCAGTAACAGCCCCTGCATTGACGCGGGAAATCCGGACAAGTCGGCGGCCGTTGAGCCTGGCCCGGACGGCGGCCGGATCAATATGGGCGCTTACGGCGCATCGCCTCAGGCCTCCAAGGGGGCCACGCATACGATCTTCCATGTGGACAAAAATGGTGGTTCGGACTACTACACCGGCTTGAGCAGGGATCGCGCCTTCCTGACGATCAAGAAGGCCGTCGAGGCGGCGAAGAAGAGCGGGAACGGCAGTACGATTCTCATTTGGCCGGGGACTTATACGTTCGAGACCACCAATGATGAGATCTTCGTGAGCGGAATGGCGGTCAGGATTCAGAGTGCCGCCGACCCGGCGATCATCACCGCCAAGAATGCGTTCGCTTTCTCCTTCTACGATTGTGAAGGATCAGCCACCGTCTTGTCCAATCTGATCATCAAGGGGTGTAAAGAAGGGGCCATCTTCTGCGACGGCGCTTCGCCCACTCTGGAGAACCTGACGATTGTGAGCAACGCGTGCGGCGTCTATGCGGTAGACAATGCCGACCCGGATATCGTCAACTGCATCTTCTGGAACAACTATTCAACGGCCGGCAACATCACGGACCTCTTTCAATGCACCGCGACGTACAGTCTGTGGAACAGGAAATTGAACGGCAAAGTTGCAGTCACGGACCCCTACTTCGCGGACGCCGACAACGGGGACTACCACCTCAAGTCGAGGTATGGGCGGTACCTGCCGTCGTCCTACTCGTGGACGGGTATAGGGTATGACAGCGTGAACAGTCCGTGCATCGACGCGGGCAACCCCGACCTGATCTACTATTATCCGCGGGCCGAACCCATGCCCAACGGCCGTCGGATCGATATGGGCGCTCATGGCGGCACGCCCTACGCCAGTCTCAGCAATTGGCCGTCTTATTGACGAAACCGTGGAAGAGCGGAACCGATGTGGCTTCGGATCCATGCAGGGTGATTCGGTTTCCGGCAGAGCAGCACTTCCTGCACGCTCCAGCTTTCCACGGGTACGGCGGTGGTAGAGGAGAGGAAGGTGATGAGATATCGGCAGCTCAATGGAAGGCAGAGTCCGGGTCGCGACCTGCGAACCTGACCCTTGCCTTCCATCGACTGCTTTTAGGCATCATTCGGCGTTGATGACAAACGAAGCCGGAGGCCCAATAGAAGGTGGTGGAGCAGGTCGCCCCTACAACAGATAGAGGCATGCAGGTGTCATCGCACAAAGGCCCGGGACCGTACGTACATAAAATTAATGTATTGCACTACCGGCTGCTGCATCCTATAATGAGTGTCATAAAAGCAAACCAAGGACGGGCAGGGTTAAGTTAAGAACTCGGAGGGTACGAAGATCGGCACGAGGTGTCGGTACATCTCGGTCGCAGTCGCTCGGACCAGAGCATTCACCTTGGTTGAGGTGGTCGTCGTCATCTCTATCATCGCCTTGCTCCTGGGCATCCTGTCACCGACTCTGTCGGCGGCGAAGCGTCAGGCGTACGCCCTGCTCAGCATGCACAATCAGCGAGAGATCACCAACGCGGCGAACCTCTTCGCTGACGATAACAAAGATCGCTATCCTGACTCCGTCGCCACGGTGGGAGTCGGCACGGACTACAACTTCTCCGACCCGACGAAGATGACGGGCACCAAAGAGCGAAGCCCGCAGATCCATCGTTCGATGAGCGCGTACCTGAAAGAGTATCTGCCGGATGCCGCGACGATGACATGTCCCGGTGCTCCACGAAAGCACGCGCACCTTCAGGAAGCCTGGGACGCCGGTGACTCGTGGGACAATCCCGACACGCCCGTGTCGTCCGATTCCTTCGGCGGCACCTACTGCTTCTTCTGGAACTACATCGGCTACCTGCCGGAGACGAAGACCGTGTTCAAAGGCGCCTGGGGCCCCGCCAGCCTGGGCACGCACAGCCAACTCCTCGTGACGGATTACCTGGGCTACAATCACTGGCGGACCCTCAAGGCTTTCGACGCCAGCGGCTTCGGCAGTTGTGACAAGCTCGCCGGCGCCGGCGTCGTCGAAGAGACGTGGCTGCTCTCCTCGTACTGGGGAGTCAAGGGCGACGTGAGCGCAGGCCTGCCCAGGACGAAGATTCGCGCCGGGTTCGTCGATGGCCACGTGTCCACGTACAACAGCGATGAGCTGGTGCCCCTGAAAGTCTCGCTGTCCTCCACGGGCCTGCCGCCCTACCCGGACGGTGACACCAGCCCGGGCACCTACTACATCCCCAGGGACGCCACGGCTCAGTGGTGACAGTGACATCCGCCGCTGGCGTTCTCCCGCCGAGAAACGGCTGCCCGGCTCGCGGTGGGCCGGCCGCAGGCGATGCTGGCACGCACCGATTCGTTGAACAGCAGCGCGTCCTGCATGACGACGCCGATGTTGCGGCGCAGAGCCTTTTGCTGGAGACCGCGTAAATCCCGCCCATCCAGTCGAGTCCGGCCGCCCGGCTGCTAGGCGAAATTCACGTGATTGAAAACGATGTGACCCTGCACTGGCTCGAACAGACTTCCCATGTAGCTGAGAAAGGCAACCAGGGTGCCCAGCGTGATCCGGCCCCTGGCCACGAGACAGCCGCCCACGGCGATCCAGCCGGGTCATGATCGCACCGACGCCGGCCCGTACCAGCGTCAGGAACAGAATCACCAGAATGGGCCGCCGCTGCGAACGAGCCAGAGAAATGGCCCGCTTGAGCTTGGCCACAGATCGATTGGAGTCTCTCACGGATGTTACCTGCTTGGTACCTGATCTCCCCATCAGTAATTCGGCGTGCCATTTTTACGGACTTGAAAGAAAACAGAATAGATGATCGCGAGATTTTCCAGAAATCACACGCCGCGGTCGAAAATCACCTGAATGGACTCCATATACCGCGTCGCTCGCGGAATTTGGCCGGTTTCCTGCTAAGGATTGCGCCGCCGCGGAAGATGTATTGGAGTCACGCCGGGTCGTCGGCGCATCATGGTGGCATCGTACTTGTGGAATCGGATGGTGGACAAGGAACTCGATCAGAAAGCCGTTACAGAGTTGACGGTCTACTGGACCAAGGCCCAGCCGCACGTGGCCAACTTCATCGCGCTGATGATCCCCGATTTCCACGATGCGGAGGATGTGCTCCAGCGGGTGGCGGTCGCCCTGGTGAAGAAATTCCACGAGTTCGACCGGCAGCGGTCTTTCCCGGATTGGGCGGTGGGCATCGCCCGCTACGAGATTCTGGCCTACCGCCGACGCAAGGCGCGGGATCGGCACGTTTTCGACGAAGACATCATCGAGCGGATTTCGCAGATGTATCGCGAAGTCGAGCCGGGCTTTGAGGAAGTCCGGGAGGTGTTGGGGGAATGCGTCGAGAAGGTTACCGGTCGCAATCGCCGTCTGCTGGAGATGTGGTACCTTCATGGCGTCAACCAGGTCGAGATCGCCCGCGCCCTCGATACGACTCCCAGTACGGTCTATGTCAGCCTGCATCGCATTCGCACCGCTCTGCGGGATTGTGTCCGCCGTCGGCTCAAGCTGACCTGGGAGGTCCCATGACCGAACCCATGGCAGAACTCATCAGCGCTTATCTCTACGGCCACATCACGGCGGAACAGTATGAACCACTGCGTGCCTGGTTGGCCGCCGATCCCCGGCATATGCAGGAGTATATCCGGGAGGCTTACCTCCATCATGCCACCCGTCTCGCCCTGCAACGGCGTGAAGCCAGAATGATGCACGCCGGTGCCGAAGGAGAAGCGAACCGCACCGCCGCCGCCGAGCTCTTTCGCAGGGCGGTTGAGAACGATCGGAAATTGCTGGAGGAGAGCAAAGGCCGCCTGAGTCCGCAGGAGATTCGCGAGTTGGCTGACCGCAAACTTGCAGAGTTTCTGAAAGAGCAGCGCCGCCAGGAGTTGCGGGAACGCCGAGAAGCCGATCTGGAAAGGCGGCGCTGGAGACGTTCGCTGTTGGCTGCGGCCGGTGTATGGGCCGGAGTTGGCAACAGAGCTGCCAGGTTGGCGGTCGTCGGTGCCAGCGTCGTCCTCGCTGCGGCGGCGGTGTATTACGCCTGGGAGCACCCCGGCTGGAAGGACTTCCTGAACCCGGTCGTGGCGAATGTGGCGGACACCCTGGAGGCTCGGTGGGATGTCGGTATCGAGAAACACGCGGCGTTGCACAAGGGACGATATAAGCTCGAGCAAGGTTACGCTCGTTTGACTTTCCACAAAGGTGCCAGCGTATCCATCGAGGCGCCTGCGGAGTTCCGCCTCGATTCCGCCGGGCGGATGGTCCTGTTCTCGGGCCGGCTGTTCGCAGACGTGCCCCCATCCGCCAGGGGTTTCAGAGTGGACACACCTCACGCCCGCATCGTGGACTTGGGAACGCAATTCGGTGTCACGACGGATGCGAACACCGTCAGTGATCTGCATTTATTCAAGGGGAAAGCCTCGCTGACACCAGGAACCGCCGCACATGCCGGCGCGACCCGCCTGTTGACTGAAGGACAGGCCCGGAGTGTCGATCGGGTGGCCACGGTCACGGATATTCATTTGCAGGAGGGTGGTTTCGTACGTCATTTCTGCTCGCAGACGAGGTTCGTCTGGAGAGGCGAAAAGCTGAGCTTGGCGGATCTGGCCGCCGGCGGCGACGGCCTGGGGACCGGCCCCGGCAATGTCTTCGTGAATCCCGCCACCGGATATACCGATGCTTCCTATGGCGTGGAGAAGGGCAACACCTATCATCGGCTCCCCGCCAGTCGGTTTGTCGATGGCCTGTTCGTTCCCAACGGCGACACGCCGCAGGTGGTCAGCTCACGGGGACATGTGTTCGCGGATTGTCCGGCGACGAACGGCGAATGCTATGCCAGCCTCGGCATCAATCCGCTGCAGCGCGTGTGGGCCACGAACGTGAGGACGGGCTCCGTGCGGTTCAACGATCAGGATTACGGCGCGCACGATCACCCCTGTCTGATGATGCATGCCAATCTCGGAGTCACGTTCGATCTGAATGCCGTCCGGGCCTTGTGTCCGGACCTCAGGATCACGCGTTTCGTGTCCCAGACCGCCATTGCGGATTTCAACGAGGTCGCGGAGTGCAACGCGGACTTCTGGGTGCTCGTCGATGGACAAGTCCGGCACGCGCAACGGCGTGTTACCCGGAAGGCGGTGCTCGCGGATGTGTCGGTGGAACTGGGTCCCGCCGATCGCTTTCTGACGCTTGTGACCACCGACGGCGGAGACGTCGATCGCCTGGGAGCGTATCAACGGTCTTATACGTGTGACTGGTGCGTGTTTATCGAGCCGGCGCTGCAGTTGGCGTCGGACTAATCTCATTTTCACTGTCTGATGATTGAGGAACATTCAATCTCACGAACACTGTGAAGGAGGCTTTTTATGAGAAGTAGAGGTTTGGTGTTATTGGTGGCCCTGTTGGCTCTGAGCACGAGTGTCCAGGCGGCCACCCTGGAGATCACCCCCACGGCACCGACGGTGGGAGCATTCGACATTGCGAATCTGGTCGGCTCGGCCAATGATGCCGACAACGTCGGGACGGGAGAGAATCCTCCCTATACCAACGATGCCACGACGTACGTGGCCCATGATCGCGGCGGCCAGGGGCAGACGTTTCTCACCGGTGCCGGGACGACGCAAATAACGGGCGTCTGGGTCCAGCACGTCAGCTACACCACCTCCGTGGATCAGACCTGGTACCAGATGCAGGTGGGCAGTCAGCTGCAGATCCGGATCACGAATCCGGCCGCATCGGGCGGCGCGAATTTCGTGTTGGCCAGCGAGATCTACACGATTACCGGTCAGGAGCAGAATGCGCTGCCGACTTCGAGCACCAACACTCAGACCGGGACGGGAAGGTGGTTTCATGTCACTCTCGATAAGCCGGTGACGCTGGAAGCCAATACTCTGTATGGCTTCGATCTGACCAGCCTCTCGGGCCAGGCGGGCGTATTCTTCTTCGAAACGATGGGCCTCAGAGACGATGCCGCGGGCGGCAACCCCTATGCCAACGGCACGGCGTATGTGACGGGCTCCGCAGGCGCTCCGGACAATACGATGACCGTCGCTCCGGGCGACCGCGTGTTCATCGTCGAGCTGAATTCGCCTTACGTCGCGCACAGTGCCGTTCCCGCCAACACGGCGACCGAAGTCCTGCGCACGGCCGATCTGAGCTGGACCGCGGGCGACGGTATCACACTACATGACGTCTACCTGGGAACGAACTCCAGTGACGTCAGCGCCGCCACCCGCGCGCAGCCCCTGGGCGTACTCGTCAGCCAGGGCCAGAGCAACACCACGTTCGATCCGGGCGCCCTGCAATTCGGCCAGACCTATTACTGGCGTATCGATGAAGTGGAGCAGAACGGCACGATTCATCGGGGCAACGTGTGGAGCTTCACCGTCGAAGCGATGGCATATGCCCTGACAGGGATTACCGCTACGGCCTCGAGCGTCAACAGCGCCACGAACACGCCGGCGATCAATACCGTCAATGATTCCGGCATGACCGGCGATCTGGCCGACACGAACAACAAGGCCATGTGGCAGAGCGCCAAGGGCACGTTCCCGGCCTGGATCCAGTTCGATTTCGATGGCCTGTACAAGCTCTACGAGATGAAGGTCTGGAACCACAACAGCCCGTACGAAAGCGTGCTCGGTTTCGGCGCCAAGGACACGGTGGTCGAGTATTCCACGGACGGCACCACATGGACCAAGCTGGGTGATTTCCAGTTTGCCCAGGCCGCCGGCGAAGAGGCTCAGGCCGTCAATACGATCGTTCCGTTCAGCGGCGTCGCCGCCAGGTCGGTGAAGATCACGATCAACAACACCTGGCTGAGCCTCAACCAGACCGGCTTGAGCGAAGTACGATTCTATTACCTTCCGGTGGTCGCCCGCGAGCCCAGCCCGGCTACCGACAGCACCGGAGTCAATCCCACGACCGTGGCTCTCGGCTGGCGGCCCGGACGTGAGGCGGCTACACACAATGTCTACCTGGGTACCGACGCCAATGCTTTGACGCTGGCCGGCTCCCCGACCACCGCCGACTTTACACCGGCAAATATAGTTCTGGGCGCCAAGTACTACTGGCGCGTCGACGAAGTCAACACGGCCGCGGCCCCAACCACCTGGGCGAGCGCGGTCTGGAACTTCACCACGTCGGACTTCCTGGTCGTCGACGACATGGAAGGCTACAACGACACCACGAATGCGATTTACAGTGCCTGGATCGATGGCTACAACACCGGCACCAACGGCGCCCAGGTGGGCCACAACTCCCCGACCAACTCCACTTTTGGTGAGACGTCCATCATCTATGGCGGCAAGCAGTCTATGCCGCTGATCTACGGCAACAGCAACATCGCCACCTCCGAGGCCACCCGCACGTTCACCACAGACCAGGATTGGAGCCGCGCGGGGATCACGACCTTGACACTCTTCTTCCGCGGCGCCAGCACCAACACCAGCAGCCAGCTGTACGTGAAGATCAACGGCACGCAGGTCACCTATCCAGGCAACGCCTCGATCCTGTCCGCCCTGGTGTGGAAGCAGTGGAATATCGATCTGTCCGCCGTCGGCAACGTCAAGGCCGTCAAGACTCTGACGATCGGCCTGACCGGCACAGGCACGGGCACGCTCTATATCGACGACATTCGTCTGTACCGATCCGCCCCGGCCATGGTCACGCCGGCCGATCCGGGCACCAACAACCTCGTGGCCTCTTACGCCATGGAAAGCGATGCCAAGGATAGCAAGGGTGGCTATAACGGCACACTGAACACCATCACGTTTTCCGACTCGGTGACGACCGCCCTGGGCAAGGCCGCCGTGTTCAACGGTACCAGCGGCTACATCGATCTGGGCGCCACGTTCGGCACCGGCGTCGTCAGCAAGCTCACCAACTGCACGGCCACGGCCTGGGTGTATTACGCCGGCAGCGGCAACAACTGGCAGCGGGTCTTCGATTTCGGCACCAGTTCGACGAACTACATGTTCCTGACCACCCGCAACGGCAACAGCTATCCGCGTTTTGCCGTCCGTGGTACCGGCAAGGACGAAGTCAGCGCCACCGATACGAAGGTGATGTCGGTCGGCTGGCATCACACCGCCGCGGTGGTCGACGCTGCGACGATGACCATCGCGCTCTACGTCGACGGCATCCTGGTCCAGGGCAGCGTGACCACGACGGTGACGCCCAAGGATCTCGGCGCAACGACCCAGAACTGGCTCGGCCGGTCGATGTTCAGCACCGATCCGTACCTCACCGGCACGGTCGACGAACTGAAGATCTTCAACCGTGTTCTGACCGCCGGCGAAATCGCCTATCTAGCCGGGGAGCGTTAGACCGGCACACCCCACGTACTACGGCATGAATATAGGGCCTGTGTCACACGACACAGGCCTTTCTTTTTGTCGTGATGAGCATAACCCCCTTGTCCGGATACCGCCGCAATTGGCCAGACGCCATTTCACAACCTAACATCTTGGTTGTTTTGAACTTGCGCCCTGTCACGAGTTAAGTAAACTCGGCCGTAGAAAGGAGTCTTTTCTATGGCTACGAAGAAGGACCGCTGGAGACTGACGGACAGGCAATGGGCGCAGATTGAGCCCCTGCTCCCCCGGCCGAAAGCTTCTCCCAAGGGCGGGCGACCGTTTGCGGACCACCGAGCGGTGTTCGAAGGGATCCTCTGGATCCTGCGGACGGGGGGTACGACAGTGATCCCTTGCGGGAACGCCTGGCACGCCGGGGCATCGAAGTGATTTGCCCTTACCGGAGCCACAACACGAACAAGAAGTACCACGACGGCCGCAAGAGGCGTCGCTACCGGCGTCGGTACAGAGTCGAACGCACCCTCGCGTGGCTGGGCAACAGCCGACGTCTGGTGGTGCGTTGGGAACGCGACTTGGTTGTCTACCGTGCCTTCTTCCATATCGCCTGCATGATCGTTGCTCTCAGGAGGTTAGGAAATGCCTTCTAGTGTGTCGGGACTCTCGGCGCAGACTACAAGAGTCGTTCAGGCGTGAGATGTCGCTCCCAGATCAGTGGCGGGCGAAGGCGTCGAGAAACCACGCAGAAGTCTTGATTCCGTTGAAGAAGCTCTCGACCTTGAAATGTTCATTCGAAGAGTGTGCCCCGTCGGAATCCAGCCCAAAGCCCATCAAGACGACAGGCTTCTTGAGTTCCTGCCAGAACGTACTGGCGACCGGAATGGAGCCACCGCACCGGATGAAAACAGGATGGCCGCCGAAACCGAACTGCAGGGCCTGCCGGGCCGTTTCGATAACGGGGTCTTTGACGTCGAATTGGACGGGTGGCGCCGACGCGTAGGGCCCGACAATCTCCACTTCCGCGAAAGGCGGGCAATGAGACCGGATGTAGTCGGACACACGACGGTACACGTACTCCGGCTCCTGGTCCGGCACGAGTCGCATCGTGATCTTGGCCGAGACGGACGCGGGGATGATCGTCTTCATGCCCTTATCGATGTACCCGCCGATCATGCCATTGACGTCGAACGTCGGCCGGGCCCACATTCTTTCCAGAATCGAGAAGTCCGACTCTCCGAACACGGCTTTCGCCCCCGTCTCCCGGAGCAGCGTCGCCTCCTCCAGACCCAGCTTCTTCATGCTCTGGCGTTCCCAATCCTCCAGCGGACGGATGTGATCGTAGAAACCAGGGATATGCACCCGTCCATCGATGCCAATGCAGCTTTCGATGATGTGAGCCAGGGCCAGCGCCGGGTTGCCGACGGCGCCGCCGAAAGCGCCGGAGTGAAGATCATGGGCTCCCGCACGCACGGTCACTTCCATGCCCACCAGGCCGCGCAAGGCGTAGGTCAGAGCCGGCGTGTGCTCGTCGTACATGGAGGTGTCCGAGATGACGACAGCGTCGGTGGTCAGATTGGCCTTCTCCGTCTCGACGTATTTCTTCAGGCTGTCGCCACCGCATTCCTCCTCACCTTCGAGCAGAAAGCGAATACAACAAGGCAACCGCCCTGCGGTTTTCAGAATGCTCTCCACGGCTTTGACATGGGCGAAGACCTGTCCCTTGTCGTCGGATGTGCCGCGGGCAATGATGTAGCCGTCCCGAATGACGGGATCGAATGGCTGGGTCTTCCACGCATCCCCAGAATCCACTGGCTGAACGTCATAGTGGCCGTAGAGGATGGCATTTCGCGTCGATTGCCCTTGCCCTTGCGCTTCGACGATCGGGTGTCCTTGCGTCTCGATCAGCCGAGCCTTGAGGCCCAGTTTCGTGAGGTGATCCTTGACCCACCGGGCACACGCAATCACGTCTCCATCGTGTGGGCGTTGGCTGCTGATGGAGGGGAAACGCAGGAGTTCTTGTAGTTCCGCGAGGAACCGATCCTTGTTCGCATCGATGTAGGCAATCGTATTTTCGATCATATCCGTGACATCCTACGACACCTTACGTTCCATATTGGAGGGAGTGCTGTCCACTCTCTTCTTTTTTCCACCGAATGCCGTGCTTACCATCAAGGCCTGCGGCCCACATTGCGTGCATTCCAGGCAGCGAATGCAGCGTGAGTCATTCGGCGACTTCTGCGGTTGCAGGCCCACCTGGCACAGCTGATGACACTGGCCACAGTCTACACACTTTTCCCGGTCCAGTCGCAGAAAAAAGACCGAGGCGCGATTGAATAGCGAGAAGATTGCCCCCAGGGGACAGAGGATTCTGCACCAGGGTCTGCGCACGAAGAAGATCGCTCCGAGGAACAGTACCAGCACCGTCAATTTCAGGGGGTTGGGCAGGGACACATTTCCGCCGGCGGCCGCCTGACTGACAAGGTTCGGCACGGCCCCTTCCAGGGCCCCGGCGGGACAAAAACTACAGAAGAACAGCGGATGACTCTCACCAAAGAAATAGGGGACGGCCAAGACGGTCCCCACCAGAACCACATAGCGCAGATGTCCCGTCCAACGCGGCATGTCGAACTTCGGTGTCCGCACCCGCCCGGCCAAGTCCTGCAAGAATCCAAACGGGCATGCCCAGCCGCATAGCAGACTGCCGAACAGCGCTCCTAAGCCGACGAGCAATCCCAACGCCACGAAAGGAAAGAGGTGCAGCGCCGAGAAGTTGGCCAAGACACCGATCGGACAGGCGAAAGTCGCCAGGGGACAGGCGTAGCAGTGGAGGACCGGCGCACACATGCCGTGCCACCGGACACCCAGCGGATCGAGCCAGACGAGAAGGAACATGGTCTGCACCCAGACACGCCAGGGAACGAGTTTCGACACCAGAGAATCGAGCCAGTTTTGTTCGGCCATGGCCACCACAGCCCTTCGATCAGTGCGTTCAGGTAGGGCAGGCTTTGGGAGCCTGGCCGGAGTAGGTCTTTCTGAGCGATCCTGCCATATCGCGCTTGAGCCCGCCAATAGTGACTTCGCGGATCATGGCCGATTCACTGGTGAGGGCGGGCACCACGTCGACATCGACGACACCGGAGGCCAGCGCGGTCGGATCATCCGCGGGCCAGACGTCGCCGGCGTGACAGAACACCCCATACACAAACAGCGTCAGCCCGGCTGCCCCGAGTACCAGTGCCAGGATCGCTCTTCGCTTTTCCATAGCCGACTCACTCTTCAATCTCAGACCTGAGATCTCACATCCAAAATGGCGGAGGCGAATGGGAATCGAACCCACCCGGGACCTTCTCGGCCCCACACTGGTTTTGAAGACCAGGGGCACCACCAGGCACCAGTCACCTCCGTAGCTGATCCAAAGTATTTGCCCTAAACTCTTATGTTATCGGCTTTTGAGGGCGAACGCAATCGCTTTTACGCCCATCGTGCGCCGAGTTCAGGTCGCTGGTTTCACCAATTGCTCATAGAGAACCAGGGCCGGGGAGCCTGCCTGCCTGGCAGCAATCGCTGCAACCTCATCCATCTCCTCCCGGGTGAAACCTTTCTGGCGAGCGTTGGTTAGCTGTATTCGCAGGGCGGACTCCTGCTGCAAAGCCACGGAAATCGCGATGGCAATCGCCTGCTTGGTGTAGGCATCCAGACCAGCCGAAGGGCCGGTGCCCTTGTGCGATTCCTCATGCGCAGCCTGGTCCGCGGCCACCAACTGACCGGCCGGGCCTTCGCCTGAAATAGACCGACGTCCAGTGGTGCGAAGGGAGATTCGCCCGGACCCTTTACCGGCCACCCTGCCGACGATCGCCGCCGCTGCTATACCGCTGTGATGAAGGACTCGGAGGAGGTCCTTGGCGTCTCTCGGGGGAAGGACAATGAGCAACCCGCCGGAGGTCTGCGCGTCGTAGCAGATATCGATCATCTCCGGAGGCAATGAGGCGTCGGCATCCACCTGTTTGCTGCACGATTCCTTATTCCTTTCTATCGCCCCCGGCAGGATACCGGCCGCGGCATATGCCAGAACACCCGGTAACAACGGAATATCGTCCCAGACCAACTCCACATCGATCCCACTGGAGCGTGCCATTTCTGCCAGATGTCCCATCAGACTGAATCCCGTCACGTCCGTGCAGGCGTGGGCGCCGAACTGCAGCATCAACTCCGACGCCGTCTTGTTCAGCGCGGCCATGGACTGCCCGGCGGCTTTCAGGTGTTCGGTGGACGCTCTGCCGATCTGCCCGGCGAAGGCGACGATGCCTGTGCCCAGGGGCTTGGTGAGAATGAGAACGTCACCGGGCCTAGCACCGGCGTTCGTCACGATGCGCGCCTTGTCGATGAGCCCCGTGACGGCGAAACCCGCTTTGATCTGATCGTCGTTGATGCTGTGACCGCCGATGATCGCCACGCCGGCCTCGTTCATCTTGTCGATCCCGCCGCGAAGAATGTCCCTCATCGCGGCATCGGGGATCTTCCGCGTGGGAAAGCCGATAATTGAAAGCGCCGTGACGGGCTTGCCGCCCATCGCATAAATGTCACTGACGCTGTTGGCCGCGGCTACTTGTCCGAACAGGTAGGGATCGTCGACGGAGGGAGTGAACACGTCGACCGTTTGAACCAGAGCCTGGCCGTCACCGAGATCGTAGACGCCGGCATCGTCGCCGGCCGCGACACCCACCAGCACGCGTGGATCGTCGCTGCTCGGCAACCCTTGCAGGACACTCTTCAGGAACGCCTGGTCGATTTTCGAGGCACAGCCCGGCTTTTCGACAAGCTGCGTCAAGCGAACGTCGCCAGTCGGGCTATCCAACCGCTCGCCGGCACAGGCACAGATGTTCTCCGTCTTGAACTGCTCACACGGGCACGGCTGTTTCGGATTGCAGATGCAGTGTCCCAGCCTGATGGACCGCTGCATCACGCGTTTTCTTCTATCGGTATCAATCATGACGATATCCTCAGTGGCTATACTCCCTCACGATCCGCCGCCAAGAGGGCGGCCCCCAGGGCTCCGGTCATTTGCGGATCCGGCGCCGGCGCGACCGGTTTACCGAGGGCAGACTCCAACGCTTGCTTCATCCCGGACACGAGCGCCACGCCCCCGGTGAAGACGATGGGAGCGTCCACGCTGCGGCCGGCCATCCCCGCCACACGGGCGGCAATGGCCGCCTGGACGCCGGCAACGATATCCTCCCGCTTCGCCTGGGCGGCCAACAAACCGATGATCTCGGTTTCCGCGAACACGACGCACATGCTGCTGATCGCCGCCGGTTTGTGACTGTGCGAGGCCATCTCACCCAGCGCCTGGAGGTTGGTGGCCAGTCGATTCGCCACCACTTCGAGAAACCGACCCGTCCCGGCAGCACAGCGATCGTTCATCGCGAAGTCACGCACCTTGCCGTGCCTGTCCAGGCGGATGAGCTTGCTGTCTTCGCCGCCGATGTCGATCACCGTCGCCGCACCGGGCATGATATGCCCGACGCCCCGGGCGTGACAGGTAATCTCCGTGATCGTCGTATCGGCGATATCGATGGCGGTCCGACCGTAACCGGTGGCCACCACGCGGGCCACGTCCGCTCGTTCCAGTCCGTGCGCACGCAGAAGACCGTCGAACAACGACGCCGCCAGCGACGCTTGCTCCACCCCCTGATCCGCCAGGGCTTGGCCCACGACCCGAGTCGTGTCACTATCGAGCAGCACGGCTTTGATCGTGCGTGAGCCGGCATCAATTCCAGCACAAATCATCTGCTTCTCCGATATCTGACCGTTTCCACAAGGGCCTCGAGCCGGGTCCGCAATCCTCCCAGGGCCGCATCGCAGACCGGCGCCACCTCGATCTCCAGGACCGGCAGATCCAGGCTGTCCTGAATCACCTGCCCCTCCAGCGCACAGTGGCTGGCGCCGGGAATGCGTGACACGACCACCGCTTCTGCCCCCCATTCCACTACCTGCCGGCGCACCCATTCGGCCCTGTCAACCGCAGAGCCTACCATCGGGTCGGCCAGCGCCGTCATCGCCAAGGCGCGCAGGGGTGGCACGTCCTCGGGGATTTCGTCCAGGGCGTGCGTCAGCATGTAGTCCGTGCCGGCGATTCGGCCGCCACACTGTTCGATCAGGTTCATGATTCTCAAATCCGCCACGGGATTGACCCAGAAAATGCGTGCCGCATCCTCACTCAGCATTCCCGCACCCGCCCCGACACGCGCTTCGACTTCGGCCAACAGGTATTCGAGAACGGCCAGGCATTCATCACGGTCTGAACAATAGTGGATTGCCAGCATTTCCGCAATGAGCATTTCCAGCGCCGGCATGGGGCAACGCGGCGCGGTGTAAGCGAACTGCCGGAGACGTGCCAGACAGCGACGAATCTCATTCGCCCTGACGATGCCTCTGCGAAGTCCGGCCTCGTCGAGGACGTCGCCCACTTGTCTCTCTATCGCCTGCCGCACACGGGAAAGCTCGACCTCGACAAGGTCAACCTGGCTCCTGGCCACTACGTATCCACCGGGCAATATGACAGCCTCCTCACCCGCCTGTGCGCGGCGCCGATGCGGCATCTCCCACCACACGACCCGATGCCCCAGGTCCTCCAGCCGCTCGGCGACGGCGGAGAAGTCATCGCACGTCGCTCCGACGCTGCACGTCAACAGGTCCGGAATAGGGAAGTGCTCGCCCGTGACGAAGGCGCCGAGCAGCGCGCGGACAGGACAGAACGAATCATCGACGCCGAGCGAATCCGCAACCTCCAGCAGATGCGTGCTGAATTCCATGACGCACGGCAGCCACCAAGCCCCGTCCGGATAGAACGCCACGACGTTTCGGAGCGAGTATGCGATGATAGGAACCGTCCCCAGGTCTTTCATGGTACCGATGAGAGTCTTGCCGCTCTGCCTAGCCTCCCAGAGGCGGTCTTCCTCCGTCAGCAGGAAGTTCCACAGGCGCAAGGCCGCAGGCGAACTGTCGAACCGCAACCTGGCCAGACGGTGGTCTCCCTCGTCCAGATGCCGAGCCAGGGGTCCTCCGTAGCTGGGCTGCGGAAAGCCGGCCTGCTCCAATTGCCGATAGCGCACCTCCCATTCATCGAGAGTGAGTTGTCTGGGTGCGTCAATCACGTCAGCATCTCCATGAACGCCCCGATCCGGCTGCGCATTCTGCCTTCCGCCGGCGCCAGATCGCCACCTACGTCCAGATCGAGCACGGGCAATCCGGTGCGGGTTTTCAGCCTCTCGCACTCCACGTGCCAGAGATCGCACCAAACATACCGATACAGAATGATGGCCCGGATGCCCCGCGGCCTGAGACGGCGCACCAGCCAGTCGTAGAGACTGTCATTGGGTCGGGTGAACACATCGACCACGCCATTCAGATAGGCATCGGCCAATTCCAGGAAAGGATCATCCCTGACGGCACGGCGGTCGAACGGTCGATGGCGACCTCTCTCGCCTGTCTCCGTCGCATCCAGTGCGACATACCCGCCGGCGTCACGCACGAGGTCGAAGATGCCTGAATCCTGCTTCCGTAGAGGCGGGCCCACCAGAGCCACAGGCACACCGCTCTGTCGCTCCCTGGAGGCAGAATCGTTCTGTTCGCTGTGGAGCATGAGTTCCGCCAGACAAGCGGGTGACGGTGACGTACCTCCCAGATCGGTGAGAAAACCGCCGAGCCGCCGTAACTCATCCCCGTAGAGACGCCGAACGGCAGGGCTCTGTCGCGTGCGAGGAACATTGAGCAGAAACGTCGGAGCCCGACCCATGCGTGCCACGATGTCGAAACCGCGCCGCATCTGGTCGCACGTGGTTGTCAGGACAATGGCCGCCGGGTCGGAAAAGGCAGACACGTCGGACACGAACGCCCGCAGGTACGGACACACCCCTTCACGGCTCAGTGCCGGCGGAACTTCAGCGTGGCCGCCAGGCACGAGGCGGACAGGATCGAGGCCGTGAGCGGCGATCCACTCGGCCGGGACGTAGGCGGATGTGTACAGGACCGCTTTCACGCGCCGCCGCACCCCTTCTGTCCCTTGCGCTGATGAACGGTCTCCAACAACGCCTCGACCCGCAGCGCGATGCGGGCGGAGTCGGAAGGCGAATAGTCCGTCTCGATGCGCAGATAAGGCAGACCGAGTTCCTGAGCCAGACGGTGAATCCGATGTGATTCCACGTCATAGGTCAGACACGCCTGCCAGACCAGGTCCACGATACACTGCGGCCGGTAGTCACGAACCATCTGGCGAATCCAATCCGTGCGCCGCTCGTTCGGTGTCATCACCGAGCACGGGATGCGGAAGTACTTCTCGGCGAGGGCCCTGATCGGATCGTCGGCCGCTTCGTCCACGTCCTCCCAGATCGGCTTGAGTCCCGTGCAGTTGTCCATGCACACGACACACCCGCCGCTGGACTCGATGATGTCGAGCACGCGCTCCGCGCCGTGGACCAGCGGCACGCCGGTCAGAAGAACGCGTGTGGCTCCGCAAGCATGCGCTGCCGGAGTTGCCTGGAGACGTCCCAGAGCCTGCGCGTACTGGTCCAGGTCGGCGTCGATGCCGGAGATGATGCTCTTGAAATCGAGGAATTGCCGGCCGGTCAAGGGCGGACGGTCAGCCTTCATCGACTCCGCCAACTGCCGTCGGAGTTTCCTCTCTTTGTTCATCGTGCGGATGGCTTGTCGGATTCTCTCATCAGTGACAGACACACCGAAACGCTTCTCCAACTCTGCTTTGAGCTTCTTCAGCTCGGTGACCCAATGCTCGAAAGCATCGGCGTCACTTGCCTTCTGGGGCAGTTCCAGCACGTACATGGGCCGGGTCTCGGCCAGCAGCTCATACATCTTCTTCTTGCCGTCGCATGTCGTCTCGGCCACGATCAGCTCGGCCATCTCCAGAAACGGATTCGCCTGCGTGACACTGTAGCCGTACGTCGACTTGATGAGCGGACACAGGTTCGCCGGCAGGTGTTCTTCCGCCGGAGGAATGGTCTCCGCCGCCCCGCCGCACAGGCACACCGGCACGCCGTCGGCGGCCATGATCAGTTCACGAGGGGTGAACTCACACATAATCCCGACGATGTGTCGGCCTCTGGTCTTGGCTTCCTGCGCGTACTGGAAGCAATGTGGAATCATCTGCGCAAACCAGGACCCGGCCGGTGACGCAGCACCGCACGGCGACTGCGGGGCGGGCGAAGGCACCCGCCCCGTGGGCCGCTCTCTATCTGGGCCACAACAATGAGACATCTTGTTCTCCTGTATGAAAGGAGCTTAACCCTTCTTTCGGGCCACGAACAACCCTTGCACGATCTTACCCGCATGGGCCAGCTGCTGCGCGTAATCCATTTCCGCTCCGAGCGCTTTCATCATTTCACTGTCGAAACCGATGATCTTCAGGGCGTCGTACGCCAGTTGATTGTTGAGCATGGCCACGTACAAGTCCAGGCAAAGCGCAAATCGTTTTGTATCATGGGCGATCACCACGTCGCAACCATTCTTCTTCAATAGATCACAATAGCCGTTGATGCTCTGGATGTTGGAGAACTTCATGAAGCGCAAGAATCGTTCCGCCTCGGCATCCGACAGCTTGCCGTCCGCCTCGACCCAGTCCGTGAACGCGATGGTGCCGCCGGGCTTGACGATGCGCACCGCCTCGGCGATGAGCTTCTCCTTGTCGACCACGTAACACCAGGCGTCCTCGCCCCAGACGAAATCCGCGCTACCGCTCGGCAGGCCGCTGTCGCACACGTCGGCGAGCGTGAACGCGATCTTGTTGGACAACCCTTCGCTCTTACACCGGGCCTGTCCGCGCTTGACCACCGTTTCGGTCGCGTCGACTCCCGTCATCTTCGCCACGCCCCGGAACCGCACAAGGAACCGCATCCCGGCGCCGTTGCAGCAGCACAGGTCCACGCCGGTGGTCCCGCGCTGAATGTCCGCTCTCTGGGCCAGATCCATCGACGAGGCGAGCCCGCCGATGTGAATCTGCTCGCCCATAATCAACTCCCACAGGTCCCCTTCCGGGCCGCTGTAGACACCCTGCACATCCTTGAGACCGACATTGCTGATACTCTTCATTGTGCATCTCCCTTAGAATTCGAATTTAACCTGTGCCGCCCAGACGTTGTCCTCGCGCCCGTTCAAGACATTGCCGAAGTTCGCGTATCCACCGGCGACGGTGATATGATCGTTCACGATATAGCCCAGACAGATGTCCCACCAGTCGTCCTCCGACTTCACCAGATCGATGCCGCCGGCGGTACATTCGTCGATCAGGTCGGGCTTCTGGCGGTATTCCGTTGCGATCAGGAGCTTCTCGGTCAGAAAGTAGATGAGACTCCCTTCGACGGTAGTTCGGCGCTCGCCGGCGAAGCCGAGAAAGCCGGTGTGGACGGCATCGCCGTTGCGCAGGCCTGCCGAGGCAATCAGCGGCATGGGCAACACGCCGGAGAGAGTCTTGGTCGCCATTGCGGTGAACTCGACCCCGGTGTCGTGATCGGCGCCGAGCGCGTCACACGTGCCGCTCAGTTGTCTGTTGATGTCGTCAAAGTCCTGCTGGTATTTCAGATGAGCGCCGACCGTGACTGCCGGCACCCAGGAATTGCCGAATGCGCCCTCCGGAAGGATCATCGCACGGGTGTTGAAGTTGTGCAGCACCGCATCGTGGTCCACGCGATACCCGGTCGCCTGCTTGACCAGGTCCGGCCACTCGCCCAAGCCCATCCGCTCGGCGGCGTAACCCAGCTCGATGCGGCCCCACAGGTTTTCCGTCACCGTCACGGCCTGGAAGTCCTTCTGCCCGATGTCGGCATAGCTGACTGCGACGCTCGGCAGGCCCAGGATATCGTTGGGTCCGGCCGGATTCGCGAGGTACGCCACGGGCGTGATGAACACCCCGCTGTTGCCTTCGACCTGGTGCGTCGGCAGCGGTGGATCGCCCCAGGCTATCACACACAACGAGATCAGAAAGACCGATACCGCTCCGCCGATTCTCTCCCACTCACTCAACTTCCTCATGACCATATCTCCCAAAGTGTCCCAATAAAAAAGGCGGGTAAGAGAGACGTTCTCGTTACCCGCCGGTGCATCGCGTGATGGGCATCTCATTGAATGAGATGCCAGGTGGCATCCTGCTGGACTTCAAAAGGCTTCAGATCGGTCGTGACACGAACCTGGTATTTGCCTTTGAAATCTTTTGGCACTCGCCACGAGTACCGGCAGGTGCCGCCTCAGCCATACTCGAATTGTCCCGAGGCCAGCACTTTTCCGGTGTCACTCACGATCTGGAACTTGGGTTCCGCTACGGTATTCCCCGTGGGGGTCTGGGCCTTGACCACACTCTTGGCATTGCGCGTGACGGCGAGACTGTACAAATCTCCCGCCTGCCCCTCGAGCAGCACGCCGATCGAGACCGTCTCCTTGCCGCTTCGTCGGGCGCTGGTCTTGATCTGGAAAGGTGTCCCCAGCTTGAACGTCGTCGTTTCATCGGCCCGCACCTGGAAGTTGCGGAGGCTCCCGGTCTCCCGGTAGTTGTAGAAAGTCCACTTCTCCCCGGTGGAGTCGGCCAAGTGCAGTCGCGCTGCCACCGCCCAGTAGGTGCCCGCCGGCAGTTTCCACAGCTTCTCGGCACCGGCCAAATCCTGTTCGCCGGCATCCGACCAGAGCTTCAGTTGCACGTCGGCGCCGCCCAAATCGAGAGTTCCCAGCGCCGGCTCCGTCTTCTTGAGTTCGACCGCCGTGCCGTCGGCAGCGACATTGACGCTGTAGTAAGAACCGGCCAACTTGACGAACTTGCCCAGCGGCATCACTTCGGATTGCTGAAAGTACGTCCAGTTCGGAAACTTCCCGTCATGATTCAGATCGATCATGAGGAAATCACACTCAGGCCGGGTCACGCCCGCCGGGGGTACAGAGAACACCTTGCCGTAGGTCCCGTCCATATCCCCGTCGATGATAGCCACCGTGTATTGATCCCCGGCCAGACGGAACTGGCCCTTGTGCAGATTGGGAGGATAGACACCCAGATACGTCGGGGCGAGCCACATGAATCCCAACTCGACCTTGGCCTTCTGCTCGCCTGAACCGAGCTGGAACGTCACCGGCCCGAACTTGTTCCAGTTCGACCTGACGCTCTTGGCAGGTTCGCACTTGTAGCTCTTCTCATTCGAGAGCCAGCCATCGCCGTTGGTATCCGCATACAGTACGGCGGTGCGCGCATCCTCCCCGGACGCCAGGATCAGGGGAATCTTCCGGCCTGCGATATTGAGAAGGAAGTACTGAGAATCCTTCGGCAGCCCCTCGGGCACGTATGTCGCTTCGCTGGGCCGGGTCGGAACCGCGTCAATATATTGCCGGGCCCAGTACACGGCGCTATCCATCGGGTTCACCGCTTCGGGCTTCAACTCACACCGAACGCTCGTCTCTGCCGCCGGCTGCGCCCCGCTTGCCAACGTACCAACACTGGCCATCGCCAGGATCGAAATGAGTATCGCTCTTCCCATACCATCTGCTCCACATGACAACCTGCTGAATGGTAGAATCATACCTATTCTTTACTTCCGCATCAAGTCCGTCCGTTCAATCGAATACCATGGTTCATCCCGTTTCACCTCGAACGGCCCCAAATCGACCTCGACCTGCACCTTGAACTTGCCCTTCCATCCTTCAGGCGCTCGCCACGAGCACCGGCAGACGCCGCCTCAGCCGTACTTGAATCGACCTTTGCAGATCGTTCTTCCCGCCTCATTCACTATGGTGAACCCCGGCGCAGGCAACAGCACGCCGTTTCGGGTGATGGCAGGACTGTATCTTTCCCCCTTCTGCCCTTCGATGGTCAGACCAAACGATACCTGATTGCCTCCTTCTCGCTGCATGTCGGTCCGAACCAGCAGGGGTGGACCGGGAGCCTCTTGTCTTTCGCGCAGACGGGCGAATGGCTGTCCCGCAGCGGGCTCAATCATCCATCGATCGCCCTTGCTGTCGGTCGTACAGAGGGGTTTGAGGTCCAGTTCTTCCGGAAGCGTAGGAGCCGATGAACCTGCCAGGCGGTACCACATGATGCCGATCAGGATGAGTACGGTCCCGCCCGCGAGTCCCAGGAGGATTTGGGTTCCGCGGGGCTGCATCCTCACGCGAGGGAAGAAACTGGAGATGATGGCGCGAGTAAGATATCGCATAGGACTCTCGTCTTTCCATCGACTTCCGCCAGCCAGGTGTCATGCCGTTACCGCATCCCGTCACGGGCTTCACGCTGCATCTGACTGTAGACGGCCTTCGTCACAAAGTCAAGAGAAACCCTCGGAAATCTCTTGTCACCGCCGCGAAGGCAGAGTACCTTATGTAGTGAGTAGACCTTTTCCACAAGGTCGGAGGGACATATCGATGGGCATTGGGATTGTCAGTTCGGATAGGACCAACGCCGGCGGGCGAAGAAAGCGTGTCCCGGACGCGACGAGATCGGGCGCCTTCACGCTCGTCGAACTGCTGGTCGTTGTCTTCATCATCGGTTTGCTCATGGCACTGCTGCTGCCGACCCTGAACGCGGCCCGGGAAAGAGGCAGGCGGGCGGTGTGCCTGGCCAATCTGCACTCCTTGGGCCAGGTTATCACGCTCTACGCCAGTGAGAATCAGGAGAGGCTTGTGCCGGGAGACAGCCCCCTCTCTTCCGCGGTCTGGGGCAGTCCTACTGATACGCTGGATGGAGACGACGCCCAGGCGGGGGCCCGTGCGGTGAATCTGGGACATCTGTTGCAGGCGCGTCTGCTGCCGGTTCCGACGAACAGGAAGACGGTTATATTCTGTCCATCGACACGGCTGGTCTACAACTTCACGCCGCCGGGTGACCTGCCCCAGTACTGGGGTGCCAATGCAACCGCCTACATCACCTACGCCTATAACGAAGCCCTGGACGGTTTCGGACACGATGTGATCAAGAGCAAGAAATTCCGCCTGGCACATAAAGACACCGTCAACTTCGTCTGCGCCGATGGCAGCGCCAGAGCGTTTCGCTTTCACCCCGCTGTCTTTGACAAGGATCGCGGTCCCGAGGATTTCGAGGACGTGATCGCTCGATATGCCGTGTGTTTCCCTACGTCGATGGTCTTCAGCTGGCTGGAACACAACGCGATCGACGAGGTCGCGGCCCAGGAATTTTTGATGGACCCGGTTCAGTGGTACGTGAGGAACTCCCCATTGACGCCGCATAAGAGACTGCGCCTGGCGGACGTAGCCAGCAAGCCGCTGATTTGCGATCTCATTGGCCAGACCATAGTCAAGCAAGATTCCTCGGTCTCGACTGTCTCGACCTCGTCTGGCTGAAGCTGAAATATCCGTGGCCGTGGCGGCCGCACCTTCCTCAGCACCTTCCCCAACTCACGTCTTCACGACACCCCGGATTCGCAGTGACAATACGTGCGGCTGTCACAGCGAATGCCAGGTCTCATCCTGTTTCACTTCGAATTCGAACGGTCCCATCTCGGGCTCGACCCGCACCTGGAACCTGCCTTTGAATTCATGGGGCACTCGCCACGAGTACCGGCAGGTGCCGCCTCAGCCATACGTGAACTGGCCGGCGGCGAGGACCTTGCCTTGTTCATCCAGGACTTTTACATGCGGCGCCGGCACCGATTGGCCGTTCTTAGTAATAATCTTGTTGTAGCGCTCGCCGCCTCGTCCGAGAATCTGGAAGTCCACATGGGCAACTCCCTGGTGAACGGACACCTGCGGCACAATCTCGAACGGCGGGCCATACCTGTCGACTGTAACCGTGGCGCCCGGCTGGACTCGGACACGCCCCAGGTAGCCCTGGCTCGTGATCCGCCAAGTCTGACCCTCCTGGTTTGCCGTCAGGGTCAATCCGCTCACCCTGTAGGTGCGCGCGGGAACCTCGATGGGCTGGGGTGCAGAAGTGACGGTCTGTCCGAACAATACGCCCCGCAGGTGCAACTGCGCGCCGGGTGTCGAGAAGGCGATGTATCCTTTCCTTTGCGTCAGGGCCAAGGTGCAGGCGAGAGCAGCGACGATGATCGCCGCCGAGATCAGAATATCCTGCTTTTTCATACAACGTGTCCCTTCCACGACCCAGTCAGGATATACTTCGACCCCAGTATGTATCCTGCCGCATTGAATATGACGGCGGAAGCAGGATTTTGTTATAGTTTTTGGAGTCAAGAATCTATCATATTTGATATGGATGACGAATCGAAAACACTGATGCGGATGATCCCCTCCGTGGATTCCGTGCTCCGCGACCCGTGTTTGGAAGCCATTAAGGCTGATTTGGGAACAACTCTGACCACCGCCGTCGTTCGCGAGGTAGTTGACGACCTCCGCCAGCAGTTGACAGGCGCGGAAGGAGGCCGGAATAGCGGAGAGGCCGATATCTATGAGGGCGTTCTGACGGAAACGATGCGGCGGCTGGAGGGGATCGCCCGTCCTTATTATGGCCCGGTCGTCAATGGCACAGGTATTATCCTGCACACGGGTCTCGGCCGAGCCGTGCTGGCCAGGAAGGTGCTGGAGCAGGTGCAAAGCACGCTGCAGGGCTATTCGCTGCTCCAGTTGGATGCCGAAACCGGAGGCCGGGGTAAGCGCGATGAAAGGATCGAGTGGCTGCTCCAGCGGCTGACAGGGGCCGAGGGCGCCACGGTCGTGAACAACAACGCCGCGGCCACGGCGATCGTGCTCAATACCGTGGCCCGGGATAGAGAGGTAATCGTCTCCCGCGGGCAACTCGTCGAGATCGGCGGCTCCTTCCGCCTGCCGGACGTCATGGCCTTTAGCGGTGCCAGGCTCATCGAGGTCGGCACGACGAACAAGACGCACCCGCGCGACTACGAGAACGCCATCACCGAGCGGACCGCCGCCATTCTCCGCGTCCATCCGAGCAACTACAAGATCGAGGGCTTCTCCTCCGAGGTTCCGCTGGATATCCTGGCCAAGATCGCCCACGATCACCAGCTGACCTTGATCGACGACGTCGGTGCGGGAGCCTTGATCGACTTTTCGCAGTTCGGATT
The DNA here is from genome assembly GCA_964421295.1 of uncultured Pirellulales bacterium. GTDB lineage: Bacteria > Planctomycetota > Phycisphaerae > Sedimentisphaerales > Anaerobacaceae > PLanc-01. Next base: position 161,289 of record CAYQXM010000001.1, on the reverse strand, counting down.
CGCGCCCGAGCCGACGCTGCCCGACTCGATCCGCGCCGGGGCGGACATCGTGACGTGCAGCGCCGACAAGCTGATCGGCGCCTCACAAGGCGGCATCATCCTGGGCAAGAAGCGCTGGATCGACGCGGTCCGCAGGAACCAGTTCGCCCGCATCGTGCGCGTGGGCAAGCTCACGCTGGCGGCGCTGGAGGCCACGCTGAAGCTGTTCCTCGACGAAGCGGTCGCGCTGCGGGAAGTCCCCACGCTGCAGATGCTGCGCCGCAGCGCCGCGGAGATCCGGGAGCAGGCCGAGCGTCTGGCCGGCGCACTGAGCGAGCAGGTGCCGGCAGCCAAGGTCACGACCATCCCCGGCTTCTCGCAGATGGGCAGCGGGTCGCTGCCGACGCAGAACCTGGCCACGACACTGGTGGCCATCGCGCCGCGTAAGATCAGCGCCGAGTTTCTCGCCAAGCGGCTGCGGGCGCACACGCCGCCGGTGGTCGCGCGGATTCAGAACGACCAGGTTCTCCTCGATCCGCGTACGCTGCGCGAGGGCGACGACGCGATCATCCTCCAGGCGATAGCCGCATCGCTGGCCGAGGGAAAGCGGGGCTGCTGACGTGGAGTTGCGCAATATCACCCTCGGCACCGCCGGCCACATCGACCACGGCAAAACCGCCCTGGTGCGACTGCTCACCGGCTGCGAGACCGACCGGCTCAAGGAGGAAAAAGAACGCGGCATGTCCATCGAGCTGGGGTTCGCTCCCTGCCTGGTCAGCGGGACGCAGATCGGCATCGTGGATGTCCCGGGCCATGAGAACTTCATCAAGACGATGGTCGCCGGGGCCACGAGCATCGACGGCGTCATTCTCGTGATCGCCGCCGACGACGGCATCATGCCGCAAACGCGCGAGCACCTGGACATCCTGACCCTGCTCGGCGTCGGTCACGGCATTGTGGCGCTCACCAAGGTGGACATTGTCCCCATCGAGCGTGTGCAGACGATGACCGAGGAGATACGGAGATTCCTGCTCGGCACCTTCCTCGACGGCGCCCCGATCCTGCCGCTCTCCAACATCACGGGCGAAGGATTCGAGGGCTTTCACGAGGCTTTGAGGAATCTCGTTGGGTCCATCTCGCCGCGTACGGCCGACCGCGTGTTCCGCCTGCCCGTCGAGCGGGCGTTCTCCGCCAAGGGCTACGGCACCATCGTCGCCGGCATCCCGGCGTGCGGCTCGGTTGGCATCGGCGACGAGATCGTTCTGCTGCCCCAGGGCGAGAAGGGCCGGGTCCGCGCAGTTCAGGTCTTCAATCATGAGAGCGACCGCGCCCTGGTCGGACAATGTGCCGCGCTGAATATCCCGCAGTGGGAGCACAAGGACATCAAACGCGGCAACGTCCTGACCGTCGCGGGTTACTTCCGACCCGAGCAATGGTATCTGTGCCAGCTCACCCTGCTGACCCACGAGAAGAACCAGCTCAAGAACGGCAGCGAGGTGAAGTTCCACACGGGGACCTCCGAAGTGGTCGCCTCCGCGTACCTGTTCCAGGAGACTCCCCTGCTGCCGGGCCAACAGTGCCTCATCCAGGTCCGCTTGAACAGCCCGGTCGTGGCTGGACCGGCAGATCACTACATCATCCGCACCCCGTCCCCCGCCCGGACCATTGGCGGCGGCATCATCGTCGAGGCCCTCCCCGGACGGTTGCGGCGTCACCGTCCCGAGATCCTCGAGGAAATTCGCCAGCGGGCGGACGCCGTGAAGAACGCGAGCACCTTCGTTGAGTATTGCGTCAAGACGGCCGAATCGCTCGCCACGGATGCCGCGGCCGTTTCGCTCCGCACCAAGATCCCGCCGGCACAGGTGACAAGTGTTCTGACCGCGCTGACAAACGCAGGGCGACTGATCACCATCGGCCGCCTGCATATGCACGCGGACACGGCGGCAAAGACGATGAAAACGCTTCTGGAGCATGTTGCAGAGGTCCATCGCCGTCAGCCGGAAAGTCCCGGCATCCGCCGCGAGCAGTTGTTGACGGATGCGGCCCTGCGCAAGGAAATCTTCGACGGACTGATCGAACGTATGCTGGCCGGCGGCGTGCTCGCCGATCGGAAAGGTTGCCTCGCCCTGCCCACGCACCGCGAGCAATTCAACGACGCGGAGCAGCAGTTATTGCAGCGGGTGGAGACAATGTTCAAGGGACATCTGTTCGATCCGCCCAGTCCGCAGACCGTGGCCGACCAGACGCGGACCGTCCCGCCTCAGGTGGCCCGCGCGATCCGTATTCTCGTCGAGCAGCAGCGGCTGGTCCGTGTCGATCAGGACCTGTACTTTCACGCCGACGCCGTGGCCGAGGCCCGCACGCGACTCGTCCGCCACATCCAGGAGAAGGGAGAGCTGGAGAGCGTCCAATTCAAATATGTCCTCGACACGACGCGAAAATATGCTATTCCTTTATTGGACTACTTTGACAAGATCGGCGTAACCCGTCGAGCCGGATATACGCGCTACTTGAAATGAGCCCGGAGAACAACTGATGTACTACGGCAAGACCGCATTGATGCTTCTGGGCATCGGCTTCACGGCGATCGTCTGCATGTTTGTTCTCCGCCCTGGCTGAAGCAATCCCATCCGAGTCCTTGGAGGACTGCTCATACTGGCCTCGTTTCCGTTGGCACTGATCGTCGGCATCGTCGGGATCATACGCGATCAGCGCAAGCTCCCGGCCGTCATAGCTGTTCTGATTGCAGGCGCCGGCGTTGGGTTCTTCTTCTTTGTGGAGTTTCTCTGCCATTGACGGCATCGTGCAATAACGTGCGGTAATGATTCGTGTGATGGACCGTCTATAACTACATGCGACCTTTCTTATGTCTCGTTCTGGCCGCCGCCTTGGCAGCGCCGGCGTGGGCGGAGCCCAACGAGGCCCAGCTCGTCGTCGAGGGCGAGAACATCCTGAGCTTGACCCTGGAGGGTCCGTCCGGCCGTATCACGGTTCTCGAGGCGCGCGAGGGCGCCGAGTACTCCATTCTGCGATCCGGAAACTCCGGGCGAGGCTCCCAGCCCATGAGGATCCGGCTGCCGCAAGATGGGGGCACCGTGTCGCTGCCGCCCGGCCGGTATCGCTGGAACACCGTCATCGTGGCGGAGGCGAACAGCCCGGTCAGGTTCTCGGCACAGAACTCAAGCATGAACACACTCCAGCTCCTGCCGGGCCGGACCACAACGCTGAACGTGGGTGGTCCCCTTCGGCCACAACTGGGCGTCACCCGTAGCGGACCGACGCTGCTCTGCACGTCCCGCCTCCTCGGCATCGGTGGGGAGACTTATCGACCCATGCCGCCGGTGGGGGGAACCTCGACGCCAACGCCGAAAGGCCCTGACCTGTCCATCACCGGCCGTGGACAAGTGATCCACACCGGCACGTTCAGCTATGGCTGAGGCGGCACCTGCGCGTACTCGTGGCGAGTACCCCCGGCGACCTTCGGAAGACTTGACCTGACAGCCCGTTCGGACTTGGGCCGGCTCAGCTCTCAGCCGAGTGCATCGGCGCACATTTTCTGGGTCCCGTTCCTCTACGAATATCCGGCCGTCCTGCTCTGGACCATTCTGGGCGTCCTGCTCCTGACGGCGGGAGTGCGCCGGCAACCACCCCTCGTGCTGGTTCTCATCCCGGCGATCATCCTGCAACTGGCATTGCTGCTGATCATGATCTTCGGCCACTTCGGACCCTCCACCTCCGTGATCGTCAGTCAGGTCTTCACGCCGCTGATCGTAGGTTTGGCCGCCCTTTGCCTCGTCATCCGGCCACCAGCGGGCGGCAGCAGAGGGTCCACGTTTCTCAAGGCCGGCGGCGTGTTGGTCGCGTCGGGAATCCTGTCGTTGCTCGCGTACAATGTTGGCGGCAACGAGATCGGCAGGACAGGCAAAATGGGGTTCATCTTCTATCTGATCCTGGGCGGCGCGATATTGGTCGGAGCGGTTCTGGCCGGATGCCTGTCACACGATCGGCACCTGCGCCAGGCCTTTGTCGCGCGGCTGCTGGCCTGGGTCTTCGTCCTGGCCGTTCTGGCCATCCTCGTGTACGGGTGGCACGATGTCCGGCCGCGCAGCATGAGAGCTTTCACCGAAATCGTGAGCGTGGGATTGGTCTTTGGTGTCTGCGCGTGCGGCGTGGCTTTGCCGTTCGCACTGTTGTGGTGCTATATTCCGTTCTTCCAGGCCCGGCTTCGACGTTGCTTCTACCGGCCTCTACCTGTCGACCTGGGCGAGGCAGGCCTCGCCCCTACCACCGATCCATCCGGGCCGCAGGCTAACGGTTAAGGTAGCCTTCCGGAACCACGAGGAACTTGTAGCCGCCGACATCGGTGAAGTAGATCCGGCTCTTGTTCGCATCGAACCACTGCCGCCACTGCTGGGGCGTGGCGAAGGAGACCGTGGTGTAGCGTGCCAGGAGCTTCTTTGCCGTGCCGGCTTGCGCGGCATCGTCCAGCAGCGTGATTAACCGATCGAGTGTCTCGATCTTGCGATTGGACGGAATACCCAGCAACTTGAGGTCCTCGTCCATGCAGAAGACCCTGTCACGATAGATCCACTCCACGTTTGCCTGATACAACTGGCTCAAACCGTTGGGATCCTTCTGATACTTCTCATAAAGCTCCTTGGGGAACTGGCTGAGGAAGAACTCCTTCTTGTCGCCTGAGATCCTCGTGATGATGCTCGCCATCGTTGCCGCGGAGGATCGGTCCGAATTGCGCACGCGAATCAGGGGCGTCTTGCCGTTGAACCGGCGGATGTAGTGAATGCAGTTGAGGAACAGATTGCGGCCCGCTTCGGTCATCTGGGACGGCGGATCGCAGTAGCCCCACTGCAGGAAGTTGCCCTGCCGGCCGACGCCGATATCGCCGTACGATTTGCCGAAGTTGAAGCCGACGGCGATCACTTCCGTATCGGGGGAGTCCGTAAAGCCACGGGAGCGGAGGACGACATTGCCTCGGGACGAATTCTGCACCCTCCAGACTTTGATCTTGTCGGGCACCTTGCCGGGGCCGGTATAGGTGTCGCGATAGTTTTCAGGAGTGTCTCTGAGTTCCGACTCGATGTTGACGGTCAACGGTGTCCGGTACACGTCGCGCTGGAGCGACTCAACATGAGCCGCGTTGTCCATGCAGTTTCAGAGGTAGGCCAATTTGAGGCGCCAGCTCGAACACATCAGCCCGCCGGGAACGCCGAGCGTGATCGTCGGTCGGGAGTATTTCTCCGAGAGTTTCAGTCGGGGCGAATTGAAGTCGTTGACGTTCCAATCCAGGAGCGTCACATCGAAGTCTTTCGCGTCCGCCTCCTTGAACGCCGGCAGATTGCCCGTCTGCACCACGGCGAAGTGTTGCTTGAGGAATGCGACAAAGTCCTTCTCGCGGTCCGAGCCGGGCCGGCCCACATAAAGGATGCGAATATCCTTGTCGATCCCCGTCCCGCCGACGGCTGCACCGGTCGAGACGCACGTGATCCCCAGAACGCACACCGCCACTAAAAGGGCCATTCCGCTTTTTCGACCCATCTGCGTCACCTCCCAAACAAGACTCCGCATTTCCATCGACAGATATTGCCTGCCCTCTGCCTTATCCATACAATAGTCATCGAGTGTCGGCAGATCAAGGATAATCCCGATCGTGATCTGATTCAGGGAGTGCAGCGATGGGCGGAGCACGAATTCGTTACTCGATGATCGCACTTTCTCTCCTGGTCACGCAGGCCGTGGCAAACGGCGGAGGGGCTGGCAATCGAACGACCTTTCCGCTGACCGAGGTGTCGGGGCTCAGCTCAAGAATCGGGCAAATCTGCACCTGCGAAGGCAAACCCGAGCCCAACGTGACATATCCGACGTTTTCCTCCGCCCGGCCGCTCTACGGTGTCGTTCGTGTCAATGGCGACTGGAACCTGCGGCTCTCCGGCACGACCTATCCGTTCGCCGTGGACGAATCCGCCGGGACAGGCAAAGGTTACGACAGACTGTTCATAGACCTCGATCGCGACGGCAATTTCTCCCAGGACAAACCCATCGTGCCCTCTCCCAATCCGCCCGGTGCGCTCTTGCCCGAGGAGGACCCGCGGGCCCAACAGGTCTGTTTTGAGGATGTCACACTGAAGGGAGACGGCGCGAATGCCGGTCAATCGGTGCGGACGGTCCCACGACTGATCGTCACCACAGACCGGGACGCCGTGATGTATTTCACCCCGCCCCAGGCTCGTCAGGGCGCCATCGAGATCGCGGGCGTGCCCCTGACGGCCACCCTGTACAATGGACTACCCATCGGCACCCATTGGGACCGGCCACAGACCGGCCTCGAACTGCGCCCGCACGGTCAAGCGACCCTCAGACCTACGCCGTGGACTTGGATGTATTGGCTGTCGTCGATGCCATACTTCCACGGCCGCTACTGGCGTATATCCACCACCCCGGAAGGCGATCGACTCTTCGTGGAGCCTTATCGCGGCGATCTCGGCAAGCTCGCTGTCGGGTCGGGCCGGAAGTTCGTCCGGGATAAGGGCCTCAGAGGCCAACTACTCGGCCCAGATATGAACGTGCAGGTGGGGCGGCAGGTAAAGGACGGACGAACCAAGCCGGTGCGCAGTTGCACGGTGCCCGTGGGCGACTACGCACCGGCGACGCTGGACATCTCGTACGGGTCACTGGAGATGGAAATCTCTTCGATCCGTCACTCGGATGGCGAGTCCCCGCAGGCGGATATGCCCCTGACCTATCCACTGCAAATCCGCAAGAACAAGCCCCTGGTGCTCGACTTCGGCGATCAGCCCGAGGTTCTGTTCGTGGCGCCGGCCCGGGATGCGCGCATCAAGGTCGGTGAGACGCTGGCGATCAACGCCGTCCTGGTCGATCCGAAACTGAACATCATGGTCGGCCGGCTGCGCGCGGCGCCGGAAGGACTGTCGCCTTTTGCGCAAATCCCGCGTCGCATCTGGATCACGCTCGCGCTCATCACAGCCGGCCCGTTCGTCGTCTGGCTCGCCACCGGCGCGAACCGGCGCCGGCATCGTGCCCTGCTTGTTTTCTCGGCACTGGGCTTGTTGGGACTGATGGGATGCGTCGTCGGCCTGCGCCTCTTCAACGCCCTGCTGTCTCCGCGGAACAACCCCGACGGCGCCTATCAGAATCTGGACCCATTGGTCGCCATCCAGCGCGCCGACGGTGAAGTCGTCGCCAGCGGCACCATGCCCTTTGGCTGAAACGGCACCTGCGGGTACTCGTGGCGAGTGCCGGATGATATCAGAATCGACGGAGAAGAAGAAACGTTTACGATGGCCGTGACGTACGAAACCCGGCAACTCTACGGCACGGTCATAGGCATGCGATCGTTCACGATCTATCGCGAATAACTGTTGATACGTGGTGAGGAACGACATGATTCTCGTTCTGACCATCCTGCTGGCAGCAACGTCCTCGGGGGGCTCGCCCGACACGGGCGAGTTGAAGATCGAAGGCACCCACATCGTGCGGCTGGTTCTGCAGGGACCATTGTATCCGGACCAGGAGTTGAGCAACCCCAGTGGTACGGTGACTCTGCGCGTTGGAGCCTACAGAACCCGAGAAATTGAGCTTGAGGGCGGCTATTCGCACAGGCCTCAGCGTCTTCGCCCCAAGCGAATCACTATTTCACCGAACACGCCCGCGGTACTCACTGTCGGCGGTCCTTTGCGACAGACTTTGCGTGTCGACCGCTGCGCCCGCGTGCTGACCTTGACGTACGCACTGGTGGGGATCGGCAACGAACGTTACGAACCTGCGCTGGCGTCGATGAGTCTCCCCACCTTCACTGTCTACAGGGGAGGTCGCGTGATTGCCTCCGGCCGATTCGAAAGAAGCTCCGGCTTCTCGTACCGATGGCACGTGCCGCGCATGACCTTCGGCCCGCTCACAATCATTCCCTCCGCCGACATCGGTCCCCTGGGCAAACATGAAGGTCAGGCGGTAACCTGGGATTGGGACTGGCATGACAACGTGCCGAATCTCTTGCTGTGGTTCGCGCTGCTTATCGCCGCGGCGCTTCCCAAAGCAAACCATGATCGGCGTGTTCTCCTGGTCTTCATACCCCTGCTGTTCATGAATTTCTCCTATGCCGTGATCAAGGAATTGGCGATCTGGCCTTCGTTGGAGGACGCGTACATCGACACTTTCTTTCGCTCGTGGACGGCAGGATTCACCATGTTGTGGCTCCTGGCCGGCTATCTCGCGAATCGACCCCGCATCGTGCAATCCCTGGCGTCTCTGTGCCTCATAGTCGGCATGGTGCCTCTGGCGATGCTCTTGGTCGGGTCGTTCGCCACGGAGGAGATAGTAATCACGTCGCTGCTTCTGGTCTTTGTCGCCATCGTGGCGCTCATAGCAGTAGCACGCGCCGGGTGGCGTTGCTATCACATCTGGCGCCCAAGGCGTTTCCTGGTGTGGCTGGGCCTGAACGAGGTGGGGTTCGCCCTCGCCTGCGTGCTGCTGTTTGGACTCATACTTATGCCGGGGGGACCGTCCGTGGTAGAGTTGCTGCCTGTGAGCTTCGTTATCGGGGCGCTCGTCGGCCTATCACTATATGCACTGACTCTGCCCTTCGCGATTCTGGGAGTCGTCAGTCCGTTCTTCCGCGACCGAATGTGCCAGTGCTTGAATCTCTACGTCGTCCGGCGTCCCCTGAGCGCGTAGCACCGTGAGAATCGGCGGAAAAGCAGAGACTCGGGCAACCCCGATTGTGTATGATACTCTCAGGACTCAGGGTCCGCAGGTGACAAGGAGAATGCTATGCGGTGGTTCGCATCGAGGAGACTGATCGGCCGGTCGGTCCTGACTCTCGGAATACTCCTGACGGTCGCCGCCGGTACAGGCGGGGCACAACAGCCGGACGCAGCCAAAGGCGATTTGAAGATTGAGGGCACGGACATCTCCCGGCTGGTCCTCCTGGCGGAGGATAACTCTCCCCAGGAATGGAGCAATCTTAGCGGCAGCATCAGCCTGCCGGTCGGGACCTATCGAGCCAGGCAGATCGAGTTGCAAGGTGGGTACGTGGCCTACCCTGAGGCCGGCGGTGACCTCGCGCGGATCACGATTTCGGCCGACCGGCCGGCCGTGCTGAAGGCCGGTGGGCCGCTGCGTCAGTCTGTGCGCGTCAACCGCCGCGGCGCGGCGCTGGTTCTGAATTACGAGTTGGTCGGAATCGGCGACGAGAGGTACGTATCGGCAGGCCGCTCATCGCCACCGCCTTCCTTCACCATCTACCGAGGGGACAAAGCGATTGCCTCCGGCCAATTCGAGTATGGCTGAGGCGGCGTCTGCTCGTACTCGTGGCGAGTACCCTTAACAGTCTTCGGACAACTGCGCACCGTTCCGACCGGCCCGGCCGGTGCGACGGTTGGGACGCAAGTCACGCCGACCCTCTACGATTGGAGGTGGTACTACAATACGCCCCGGCTCCTGCCCTGGTTGGCCTTGGCGCTGGCGATGGTTGCGTTGAAATCGAACTGCGACCGTCGCATCCTGCTCATCCTCATCCCCCTGCTGTTCGCGCACTTGCTGTACACGGCGTTCAAAACGCTGACCCAGATGTCTTCGTCCAACGCCTTCCGGCTGGACGCGATACTTGCGCCGCTGGTGATCGGAATCGCCATGCTGTGGCTTCTCGCGCCCAAGCTGGCCGGCACGGGCGGCTTCGTGCGGTTCCTGCTGTCGCTCTGTCTGCTGGCCGGCCTGGCGTTCCTCGGGACCTTGTCCGTCGGGTCGGGTGACCGCATGGAAATCGTGCTGATATTCCTGCTCTCGCTATTCATAGGCGCGGTGTTGCTCGCCGGGGCGGCGGCGGCCGGTCGGCTGTGCCGGTGGCGTTATCGCCCGGGCGTCTTCCTGCTGTGGCTGGGCCTGTGCGTCGTGATGGGCCATGCCGCCGCCATGTGCGTGTTCTTCGTGGTCGTCGTGACGGGCACCTCCGGCGGATCACCCGAGTTCTGGATCGCACTGCCGCAGGTGGCCTTCATGGGATTGCTCATGGGTCTGTGCGTCTATATCTTCAACCTGCCCTTCATGGTCCTGGGCTTCGCCCACCCGTTCTTCCGCGACCGGTTGCAGGCGTGCCTGAACCTCCGCCCGGCCGGCGACGCGACAAGCCACGAACCAGGCCCAAGCCAACCAGCCCCAGGGTCAGCGCACTCGGAACCGGCGCCGCCACGGTCGTCGTGATGGACAGGCCGAACCGTTGGAGTTGCCCCGTATCATAGTAAGCCGCATCGTAGATCAGCAACTGCCAGGAACCGCAGGCGTCCTGGCCATCGAAAAGAGAAAGAGACTCCCGCGGCCGGAAGTGGCCGGTGAAGGGCGCGAGGCCTTCCTGAATAGCCGCATCGGCTTCATCGTCGAAGACGGTGTGATCGTAGTCGGCGCCGCGAGAATATCCGCTCACGAGATCGTACGCGTTCAGGAGCATCCGGCGGCCGGAAGGACTCTCCAGAAACAACTGCAGGTCGAAGACAGAGGTATGCGTCAGAGTCACCATGATGTCCAGATCCGCGATGGTGACGTGGTTGGGGACGGCCAGGATCGCACTGTTCATCCATCCCCGGCTGACCCCGGCGGCCGCCGGTATCGCCAGAGCATATTCCCCTTCATAGTAGAAGGTCCGGGATGCGGCCTGAACCGTGACGGCAAGACCGAGCAGGAAGACAACGATTCCGGGCGCAACGAAACACGTGTGTGTCCGCACAATGGTTCCTCCTCACCGATTCACAGATCCCTCTTGAAGCGATTCCCTTCGGCAAAGCACCCAGAGTCTAGAGACGCGCCCGCCGCGAAGTCAAGCGAAAAGCCGCCGGAATTCCCTGCCGCCGGCGCCGGCGGCGGGAGGTCTTGTTATTCGCGGCGCGGGCGACTATAATGCGGGGGTCGGTAGAGATAGATTCGGCGCCAATGTAAGTATGACGAACGGGAGACCGGGTTTGGGAACAGTTCCAACGCACGAAGGGCCCCGCAAGCGTGAGGAAGAGCGTTTGGGGAGCACCCACCAGCTATTGTCGGCTTTGAGCCGGAACCTCGAAAGTGTCATTTACGGCAAGAGCGACTGCATCGACGTGCTGGTCGCGGCGCTGCTGGCGGGCGGGTCGGTCCTGATCGAGGACGTCCCCGGCGTCGGCAAGACCACGCTGGCTAAGGCGCTGGCGCGGAGCATCGACGCCAAGTACAGCCGGATTCAGTTCACGCCGGACCTCCTGCCGGCCGACATCCTGGGCTCGTCGATCTACAATCCGGTCAGCGGCGATTTCCGCTTCGATCCCGGGCCGATCTTCTGCAACATCCTGCTGGCCGACGAGATCAACCGCGCCTCGCCCCGGACCCAGTCGGCGCTGCTCGAAGCGATGAATGAGAACCAGGCGACGATCGAAGGCAAGCGCTACCCGTTGCCGGATCCATTCATCGTGATCGCCACGGAGAACCCCATCGAGTTTCACGGGACGTACCCGCTGCCGGAAGCACAACTGGATCGTTTCCTGGTCCGGCTGTCGATCGGCTATCCGGCGCCGGCAGTGGAGATCGATATCCTCAAGTCGCACGCCCATGCCGAGCCGCTCGAGCAGCTCGAGCCGGTGTTGAGTCTCGAGCAGGTCCGCCGGATCCAGAAGGAGGTGGCGAGCACGCACGTCGACGACGGCATTCTGCGTTACATCGTCGAGATCGTCCACGCCACGCGCCGCGACGGCCGGCTGCAACTGGGCATCAGCACGCGCGGCACGCTGATGATCTCGCGTGCGGCCCGCGCCCGCGCCTATCTGCGGGGCCGGGATCACGTGGTGCCCGATGATGTGCAGTGGGTCCTGCCGCACGTGCTGCCGCATCGCCTGGTTCCGACGGTCAAGAGCCGGCATGACAATCTCACGGCCGGGCAGATCATGGCCGATATCGCCGCCCGCATCGAAGTGCCGGTTTGACGAGATACGAAGCCCGTCGCGCGAAGGCTATTCCGGATGGCGGGATGCACCTTTCGAGTCTGGTGACTATGCGAGTCTGGGAGCAAACTCATTTGCATCTCCACTTGACCGAAGCAGGCCGAGTCCTCCTGCACGGGGCGGCGTGCATCCTGTTGGCTTCCCTGGTCGTGCCGGCGTTCGGTGTTCTGGCCGCACTCGTGGCCGTCCTGCTGACGGCGCTGGTCGCCGGTTTTGTTCTGCGGCCCCGCGTGCAGATCCGCGGCCATCTGCCGGAATCCATCACCGTCGGTCAGGCGGTTCGTCTGAACTACCAGATCGAGAACACCGCCCGATCTTCTGCCTACGAGCTGACCGTCGACATGGATAGTCTCCCGCCTTCGATGGAACGATGGGAAACGAGCCACGCCGTTTCCCGGTTGGCCCCCGGCGCCACGGCGGAAGTGACCGTGAATCTGAAGGCCCACCGGCGCGGCCGCTTTCTCATCCCGGCGCCCGTGTGCCGGTCGGCTTTTCCGTTCAATCTCTTCGTGTTCGGCTTGTCGCGCGAGGGCCGTCAGCCGTTGCTCGTTCTGCCGCCGGTCTTTCCGTTGCGGCTGCCCCTCCTGGATCGCACGACGCGGATCGACTTGAGCGGCGGCGGCCTAGCCGGACGAACCGACATCTCGCCGGAATACGCCGGCAACCGGCCCTTTGTCTCCGGCGACTCGCCGCGCCGTATCGATGTGCGTGCCTGGGCCCGGCTGTCCGTCCCGGCCACCAAGGAATATTACACGAATCAGGATCGACTGGTCGCGCTGGTCCTAGACTGCCGTCGCAGAGGCCAACCGGCGTGCGACGACCGCCCGGACGAGTCTTTCGAAGCGGCCGTCTGTCTCTGTGCCTCGGCCGCGGCCGCCCTGGATCGGGAGGGCTCGCTCGATGCCGCCGTGATCGGTCCGGATCTGCATCCCTTCTCCCCCATGCCCCGGCCGGAGCGGTTCCAGACGCTGCACCGCATCCTGGCGACCGTCGAACCCACCGACGACTATGACCTCGAGCCGGTCTATCAGGACATGGAGGACCGGTGGCGCGCTATCTCCGAAGTCGTGTTCGTACTCCGGAGCTGGGATTCGAAGTACGGCCGCATGATCGAACGGGCCGCGAAAGCCGGATGTCACACGACCGTTCTACTGCTCCGGAAGCCCGCGGCGGCGGGACCGGGCGCGGTGCGGGCCGATCACATCGATGCGGCCAGTGCCATCTGGGCCCAGCGGACGGCCGTCCTGGCGCCGCGTGACGTCCTGGAAGGACGGGTGAGCGATCTATGAAACTGCAGAAGATCGTCGCCACCGGCATGCTCGTGATGAGCGCCGCGCTGATGGCCGCTACGTCGGGCAGCGTCACCTACCCGGCCCTCCTCTGCCTCCTCGGCCTGGTGGGACTGCAACGGCGGCTGACCTGGCAGATCAAACCGAATCGGCGCATCATTCAGTCCTGGCTGCTGCTGATCATCGCCATTATGCTGGCGGTGCACTATCGCTACAGTCCGCACACCTGGCTGGGACAGGAGGAGGCGATCTCTCTGGCCTGGCAGACGGTCGCCCGGTACTTCCTGGCGTCCATGGTGCTGGTTCTCTTTCTCGGGCCTCCCAGTCAGCTGCCACCGGCGCTGGGCCTGTTTCATATCGCGATTACCGTCTGTACCGGTCAGATCCTCCTCCTCAACGACATGTTGATCCTGTTCCGCTCGCTGGAGCTCCTCTCCGTCCTCCTCGTGATCCTCTATGCCGCGACCGCCGCGGAGCCGGACAAACAAGAGACGTCGGACGCCGGACGGCCCGCGCCGGCCCCGGCGCTGATACGCCGGGCCCTGTCCAGCTCGCCGACCGCAGCCCTGATCCTGATCATCGCCGCCAATTTCGGCTGGATTCTCGGCTCGCTGCTCTACCAGCACGTGGAGGTTCTGAATTACGTGCCCATGTGGCTCGCACGACAGGGCGGGATCATCGAGCAGATGACGAGTGGCGTCGGCTCCGTCGGATTCACGACCAGCGGCCGACTCTCCAGCATGCAGACCGTCCTGCAGGACCAGGATGCGACCGTGGCCCTGACCATCGAGAGCCGCAACGCCCCCGGCTATTTGCGGGCGCGTGCCTTCGTCACTTACCGTCCTTCCGAGTGGCACGAACGGGCGAATGCGCAGCCCCTCTATCCGAGCGGGAGCAATCCACTGAGCATGCCGTTCGGAGGCCGGACGTTCGCTTTCCGGCTGGACGACGGCGACTACCCGAACCTGGACTACATGACCATTCGTCACGAGTCGTCGTTTCAGGATACCGCTTTCACCCCGCCCGGCTCGGTCACTCTGGAAACGTCGCTGCCGGTGCTGAAGCTGGACACGGATGACATCGTGTACGCCCGGAATCTGCCGCTCGGCAAAGGCTATCGCGTCGGGTACACTCCCCGCGCGTTTCGGCACGAACCGACCGGCATACAACTGCGCTCGATGCTGACACTTCCGAACCAATTGGACCCGCGTGCCAACCAGTTGGACCCCCGTATCACGGAGCTGGCCGGCCGCATCTTCGCCGGGTGCACGACCACGGCCCAGAAGATCGAAGCCGTCATCCGCCATTTCCGCGAGCACTACACGTACTCGCTGACGATGGATATCCCGGAGGATCAGGACAAGCTCATGTACTTCCTGCTCTCCGGCTCCACCGGCTACTGCGAGTACTTCGCCTCCGGCGCGGCGATTCTGCTGCGCCTCGCCAACGTGCCCACGCGCTATGTCACCGGGTTCTTCGTGACCCAGCGCGGCGACCAGAGCGGGGTCTGGGTGGCCCGCAACATGGATGCCCACGCCTGGGCGGAGGCCTGGGATGAGGAACGCCGGTGCTGGACGACCGTCGAGGCTACGGTCCAGGGCGGCGCCAACACCACTCCCCTGGACATCGCCCCCGAGCAGGGGGATGACGGCCTGCGGGCGCGTCTGAGAAGGCTGGTCGAAGCCGTGTACCAGTACGGCGTGATCGGCGTGATCAGCTGGCTGTTCACCTCCTACGGCGTGATGGCCGGGTCACTCGCCTTGTCTGTCGTTTTCGGCTGTATTCTGTCATGGCTCTTCATCCGCTGGCGGCGCCGGCACCATCACGCCACGGCCGGTCAATCGCTGACCCCCGCCGTGGTCGCCCTGCACCGGATGCGGGCTCGGATGGATCGCAGAGTCAGAGCCCTGGGATGGCGGCGCGGTCTGGCCGAGACGCTGCCGGCCTTCGCCGCGCGCATCAGCTCCTCCGCTCCCCGCGCTGCCCGCTCCCCGCGCCGCGCGGACCGGGCCCGGCAAGCCGCCGAGTGGTATCTCGCCTACGCTGACCTGCGTTACGCGCGCTCCGTCAGTCCCGAGCAGTTGCAGCATCTGCGCCACGCCCTGCACCCGCCGCGCAGGAGTCGCTGACCGGCGCCGACGGATACCGGCAGCGATCGCAGTGAATGCAGTCCAGGTGGTCGCACCCGCTCAGGCCGAATTCGCAGCGCCCGAACTTCTTGGCCGGCAGGAACCGCTGGAGCCAGGCCCCCAGGTTGAACAGCGACAGGAAGGCGCCCGTGGGACACAGATAGCGGCACCACAGACGTGTCACCAGCAGGCCCGCCCCTAGAACTACCCACGCGATCACCAGTCCTGTCGACAGGGTCAGCCTGCTCGACCAGAACTCCCGGCTGAAGAACGCCGTCAACGGATCCAAGGCCAGCAACCTTTGGTCGCCCGCCGCAAAGACGGCCCCCACTACGACGAACAGCGTGCCATACTTGAGATAGCGCGCCGCGCCCATAACCGGGCGTGACAATTTCGGTTTGCACCGCGCCGGCAGAATCAGGCTGAGCAACTCCTGCACGGCGCCGAAGGGACAGAGATAGCCGCAGTAGATGTTGCCGACCAGGACGATGAGCAGAGGCACGCCCAGCAGCAAAAGGAGCGTTGCCGGCGCGCCACCCAGGATATTGTCGACGTTGAGCAACCGGATGACCTGATCCGTGGAGAATTGCCGGTTCAGCCAGAAACCGCTGACGCTCGCAGTGTAGGCCAGGACAACGAGCCGGCTCCAGCGCCGACCGTGCCAGATCGCGGCAAAGGCCAGGGGGAGCGCCGCCCCCCAGGCTACGAGCCTCCAGTCGATCCGATGTGTCCAGGGGACCGCCGCCGCCGGGGCCGCCTGTCCCTGGGCCAGAACCGCCGCCGCGAACTGCCGCCCGGAGTTCCGCAGCAACGCCAGCACGGCCCGGCTGCTGTACGTCGCACCCGTGACGGTATTGACGCCCGCAAGCGGATTCGCGTCGAACAGCGTCTTGCCCTTGAGGCGTCCCAGCCAGTCCCGAATCCGGGCCATGTAGCTCGGCGTCTCGTTCGATCGCGTCAGGCGGAAATCGAGGAGCGTGCCGTTCGGCTCCGTGAACATGACCATCGCCATCGGCCCCCCGTACCCGTACACGGCGCCGGTCAGGTCCTGCGATCGGAAGATGTATCCCTTCAGCCGGGATCCCTCCCACACTTCCTGGTACGTGACACCCTTGGCCCCACCGGCCGGAGAAGCGGTCTTCGTCGTCACCCGATTCCCCTTGACCCACGGCTCGATGAAAGCCGAGTCGGCCACGGACGTGCGGGATGTTTCGATGAAACGGACGACGTGCGTGCCGGCCACCAGGCACAGCGCCGCGCCGAACAGACCATAGGCCACGGGCGCCAGCCACGGATGCGGAACACAGCGCGGGCCGGGGCGGGCCGCTTCGTATGGCGCCACTCCTGCCACCGCTGCCGCGGCGAGAGCCACGGCCGCCCCGACGTAGCATACTGCCGGAACACTCCACAGCGGCCCGAGCAACACGCCGAGCAGCAGGGCACCGCCGGCGGCGCCGACCGCCGTGGGCACAGGCGCCTCGATGTCACGACCGCAGATTCTCATTGTTCCCGCTCCCAGCACCAGGAGCGCACCGCAAATGAGGCCTGCACCGGCGCAGACGGCACCGACCCCATTCACCGAAAGCTGACCGATCCAGAAGCCGGCGGCGGCCAGCCCGGCCGCTTGCACCACCACGCCTCCCAGGAGCGCCCACAGACTTCGTCGCAGGTCTGTCAGGTCCGGCGTCTCAGGTGACGGGAGCATCCGCGCAACAACGAAAGCAGCGGTCGCGCACCCGCCCGCAAACAGCGACACCATCCATCCGAGAGACAATGCCCCCAGTCCCCCCTGCATTCGGCAGGCATTCACCGTCACGACCAGCAAGCCGACGCCGGCCGCCGTGGAACAGCCCAGGATCCACCGCACCTCCGACGGCACATTCACGCCCTGGCCGGGTTCGAACGGGCGCCGCCCTCGCGCCATAGTCCGCAGCGCATAGACCGCGCGCACGAGTCCCAGCAACACAACTCCCAGCATCGCCAGGATGGGCCCCGCCTGCAGAAACGAACGGACGGGCTTCAGCACCGACACCCCTGATCGCTCCATCATCAGCAGCAAGTGACACAGAGGGTAACTCGGCGATCGATCCGTGTTGCGCAGCTCCTCCGTCGGCAGGCTGACCAGACCGCAGGCATCCAGGGCCTGCACCGCCTTGTCCGGCTGGTACACCGACTCCAGCTCCTCCGGCGGCAGAATCTGCGGCGCGTCCTCCAGCAGCGAAAAACGCGTGGCCAGACTCGTCGGTGAAACGCGCAGAAACGAAACGTCGGCCGCCAGAAAAAACATCCGCTGCTGCGGCACCAGGATCGTCTGCGTGAACACGCTGTCGAGCGTGGTCTTGACCCAGGCGCCGAGGTACCCTGACTCCAGGTCTCGGGCATGCGCCTCCCTCGGGACACCCAGGACCAGAAGGCCTGTCGGCGTCAGGGCTTTCTTCACCTGCGTGAAGAACTCCGCCGACACATATCGGTGGAGTGACGCGTTGATATTCGCCGCCAGGTTGACGACGACGATGTCGTATTCTTCGGGCTTATTTCCCAGCGTCTGGCGAATGTCATCCGTGCGAAGGCGAAAACGCGCGTCGTCAAGACGCAGCTCGCCCGGCAGATGACTCAGCAGCGCCGGGATATACTGTCGGTCCGGATGGAACCACTCGACGGCCGTGACCTGCCGGGACTTGAGGAAAGCCTCACACACGGACAGGCCGTCGCCCACGACGAGAATGCGGCGTGCCGAGAAGTTCTGCGCCAGCGCCATGGCGGCCACGCGTCCCGCCTGACGGTGGTCGCCGATCGTCTCGAACGTCCGCCCGTTCCGCACGACCACCCAGCGTCCCTCGTCCGCGCCGTAGAGGTACTCGCCCTGCGACGTGACGAACGCACCTGCCCACGTGGCCTGCGGTTGAGCACGATGCCACTGGTATTGACGGACGGCCTTCGTCAGGATCAGATCCACGCGTAGCGGCAGGGTCCCCACGATGAGGAGGAGACACGTAAGCGCGGTGACCTGTGTGGCTCTGGGATGCGACCAAGGCCCACGGAAGGCGGACCAGACGGCCGAGCCACACAGCATCACCACCAGTACTATCAGAATGCTCAGATCAGAGACACCTTGGCCGAGCAGTACCGTCGCGACCAGTCCCCCCAGCAGAGCGCCCGCCGCTCCTGATGCGAAGAGATCCCGCCCCACCGGGCCCTGCATCTGTCGCAACGCCCAGCCTGTGACAACGCTTGCCGGGGCGGTGACTATCAATGACCGTATCAGCAACTCATGAAAAGGAGGCACCAGGGTCGGTGCCACGGCTTGAATACCCCCGACCAGCACTGTCACCCCATACTGCAAACCGACAGCCGGGACGCCCATCAGAACCGCCAACTCCGCCGCGATGGGATGGTACAGCCTCCTGCCAACTTCGACCCCCGCGGCCATCCATAGAAAGGATGCCGCCACGAACACGCCGACACTCAGATCCTGGTCGCCGAATGCGGCCAAGTACTGACGAAACAGCACGACCTGCGCAGCGAGGCTGAACAGCCCGTACGAAAAAACCGTGTGTCTGCTTGTTGGTACCATTTCTCTTACTCACTGCCTCGAACGATAGTCCCAAGACGCCGGCACCTGCCGGAAAAACGCAAACTATGATCCCAACTGTACTTGCGCCAGTCAAAGCCGGGGAGCGATAAACAGCGTACCCGTCGCCCAAACGGATCAACTACCGGGCTCATGCCCCTGCCCTCCGGTAAGTGTATGCCGAACCGCCGAGGTAACAGCCTGTCCGTGACCGTTTGAGACCCAAGCTGGCTTGCGTGTGGAGGCCACGTGGGAATAAGAAAATACCTGACGTCTCGCACCAGGCACTTGCAATCTTCACCGCTGGTGGTAAACTCGCACTCAACAATGTGCACGGGTAGGTAGCTCAGTTGGTAGAGCAACGGACTGAAAATCCGTGTGTCGCGGGTTCAACTCCCGCCCTGCCCATTTCGGTAAGTTACGGGTTGACAACAACTTGCGGTTGTCAGCCTTTTTTGTTGCGCTCCCAAGATGGCCGTTTTGACCCATAGTTCGTCAAAAGTTCGTCACTGAGGTCACAAGCTCGGACTGAATCTCACGAGCGGCGGTGCAATCAGACTCCAGTACAGCCAAATAGTACTTGCGAGTTGTTGCGATGCTCGAATGACCCGCGAGGTGCTGAACCGCCTGAATGGGTAGCCTCCTCGCCCAGTTCGTGATGCACGAACGACGGAGATCGTGAACGGTAAAGTACTCCACCTCAGCGTGCCTGCACATAACTGACAGGGATCGCGTGAGGTTGTTCACCAGTTCACAATCGGGTTGCCACGTTCCGTCAGCCCGCCTCCCAAGGACGTGGTCGAGGCGGCTCCTGGTCACGAATACATATGGGTGGCCTTCCTCGCTCTCGGCCTGGAGATCTGCGAGCAACTGCGCGGTCTCCCGTGGAATAGGGATCCTTCTGGTTTCGTGGTCCTTCGGCTCCCATGCCAATTGACCCGACGCTGCTTTCTTAGGTAGGAAGGTCACATTGTGAGTCTCGAAATCTATATTGGCCCACGTAAGATTCAGGAGTTCATCGCGTCTCCCGGCGCTAGTGTAAGCAAGCACCAGGAATGCTTTCCACCATAGTGTCTTTGATACGCTGAGGACTTTCCGGAGATCGTCGGGCGACACATACCGTGGCGGTTGCGTTGCCGTTCTCCTCTCGCGTATCCTCCGGAAGGGGTTCATACCTTCCGGCAGATAGCATCGAGGCTCAACAGCCAGATTGAAGATCCCCCGCAAGGTGCGAATATCCTTGTTCACAGTAGATGGTGCCAAACCGCATGACAAACGATGTGCAACGAAGGATTCAGCATCCCTGGGAGTGATCTGGTCCAAAGGGGTGTCCCGTCCTACGTGCTTAATGAAGAAGTCGAGAGCTCGCAATTGATCCTTGAGTGTAGCATATGCGACCTGCCCTACCATCAGCCGACTGTGCTCCTGCTTGAATTCCTCAATGGTTGTCTTCCGGGGTTTGTCGGCCCGCCCCCGGTCCACTTGTGTCTGAACTGTCTTTGCGTGTTCAACTGCCTCCTTTCTGTCTCTGAAGCTCTTGGAGTACCGTTTCCCCTCGGAACTGTACCAGCGCACCTCCCAGCTGTATCTGCGGCGTTTGGGCCACAAGTTCATGGGAATAGGCTTTCCATTCCGACCAACGGGGATCTTTCCATACCACTTACGACAGATACTAACCTTTTTATGTGCCATGGCACTTGCTCCTTTCCGGAACCCAGTACCACTGCCACTGACGTTCCTCTATCATACGGGGTCCAGTGGCCAGCGCAACTGTATTCCAAGGAGGAAATGAGAGAATTTACACGTTCGTCTTCTTGCGCAGAAACGCTTCAATCTCGCTTCGCAGGTACCAGACCCTCCGAGCATACTTGGTGGCCTTTAGCTCGCCCTTCGCTCGCCAATAGTTCAGTGTCCGGCAGGCGCTGGCAGGCGTGTGCCCAGCTTGATCCAGACGCAGAAACATCGCCGCTTCTTCAGGCGTCATCGGATCAAGGAAGATGTCTGGTCTTCTGGGCCAACTGTCATCAGTGGTGTCTCTCGCCATTTGGTGCCGTGTTCCTTCATGTGTGTGATCGTTGGTACTCTTCTGTCCATTCAGCGGTGCTATCGCGTCTGGTGTTTCAGATTCGTTTATCCCAGCCCGTACTCGAGTGAACCACAGATCCGCCACGTGGACTGAAACCGCTCTGCTTTCTCATGTGACCTGAAATCCGTGAGTTCCTCCCGCCGCTATGACGGAGGGAGGGTGAAAGATCGGCTGGCGACAGGGTTTCTATGAGGTGGTGACCATGAGATTCAGGCTGACCGCAAGCGACTGCGAGGTGCTCCATATGGTTGCGGAGTGCCGGGTCGTGACCACGCCACAACTGGCCGCTCTTCTGTCCGGGAATGGCAAGAGTTTGAATCGAAGGATCAGTCAACTGGTTGCTCAGGGTCTTCTGACAGGCGCCACCAGGGGCCCGGGCCAACGCCGAGGTCGGCCGGAGCGGGTGGTCTCACCAACTGTATGCGGTGTCGAGGTCCTGCAAGAGCGAAAGCTGATCGACACGCAACTGTCATGCGAGACCATTCTCGGAGAACCTATCCTGTCTCAGGCTCATCAACTCTTGCTGAACTGGGTCCGTGCCCATCTTCACCATGCCGAGACAGTCGTTCCCCACGTGAGAATCCGGTTCCTCGCCCACAACTCCCCGTTTCTGCCGCCGCGGTTCTCGGATCTATCTACGGTCACCGACCTAACGCCGGGTGAGTGTAGGCAGCAGAGGAACATCCGCTTCAAGCCGGATGCGGCCGTCTCAATTTGCGACACAACCCAAGACAAGACAGTCCTGTTCTTTCTGGAGGTGGATCGGGGTACCGAGATACTCGCTAGCCCGAAACGTGAACCTACGGACATACGTCAGAAGATTCTCAACTACGGGATCTGCTTCGATAGGCAGACCTATAAGAAGTATGAGTCGCTGTGGAACTGCCAGCTGAACGGCTTTCGCCTCTTGGTTGTCACCGACAGCGTCGCAAGACTTAGTGGGTTATGTTCGCTGGTCCAGGCGATGCCCCCGTCCGATTACATCTGGCTCACAGACAAGGACCGCATGTTTGAGGATGGCATCTCCGCGGAGATCTGGGCACGGGGCGGACGACTGGATGCTTCGCCCCATTCGATCCTCGGACGCTTCCGCTGCCGGGCGCCACTACCGTAACTACATTTCGAGGCTGCGCTTGATCTCTTCGTAGATTCGCCCCGTGAGGTCCTCCGGCAGATCCATCGTGATTTCCCGGGCGCGACCGTAGCGGCCCCGGGAGACGACGTGACTTTGTAGCAGGGAATACATGTCCAACTCGTTGAGCAGGTCGCCAAACGCCCTGCGTGTCAGCGGCCGAAGTCCCGCCTTGTGGCAGCATGTGCTGTAGATGTGATAGACCTCACTCGTTTCTCCCTTTTCCCTGCCTCTGCCGCCGACACATTGGATCACGGCTCCCATGGCGGCCTGGAGCTGGGGGGGCGCGGTCCGGATCATGGTCACGTACTTGTCCTGCTCAATCTCCGAGGAGGCGTGGTCGACGATCTCCAGGGAGATCTTGGTGCCCGCCTTCTCCGCGAGGTACGCACTCTTTGACAGTAAGGCCACCGCCTGCCGGGCGTCCCCGTGGTCGCGACTGGCCAGGGCGGCCACCTTCTCGATCACCCCGGGTTCCACGGCCCCTCCGTGCAGTGCCTTGTCCACCCGGATACTCAGGATGCGCTGCAGGTCCAAGGCGTCATAGGGCTTGAAGATGATCTCATTGAGCTTCAGGAAGGACCGGACTCGAGGATCGAGATTGTCCGGCCAATCGAGGCGGTTGGATACGAAGACGAGAATGAGCTTGGCGGGAATCCTCTGGGGCAACCGGCGGACCAGGAAGGTCATGAAGGTGTCCTTGTCACGCCGCAGATTGTCCACCTCATCGACAAAGAGAACCAAATAGCCATGGTACCGGGCCAAGGCCGCCTCGATCCGGAGCATCAGTTCTTCCAAGGAGATCCCCTTCTTGTACCGCTTACTGGCGTTGAGCAGGCAGGCGAGGTCATTCAGGGCCCGAAAGCACGGCACGGGTGTGGACAGATCCAGGTGCTTGTACCTCAAGGTGACGTCCTTTTCCGAACACATCTGCGCGAGCAAGTTGAGGAAATAGCTGACGGTCAAGGTTTTGCCGGTCCCCGTCTTGCCCCAGATGGCGAGATGAACCGGATGGTCGTTGCGGAGCACTGGTGCAAAATGGGAGCTCAGTTCGCGGATCTCCGCATCGCGGACGTTGGCGTTGAAGATCTCCTCCAGGACGGCCAGTTGCTCGGCCTTAATGAGTTGCTCGTCATCGAGGAACCGGCGGTTCTTGATGACGGCGTGGTCGAGCATATGCTGAATCTGTCCGATGATCTTATCGCGGACCGTGATCGGCTCCATCGGAATCTCACCTCCAGATGCTACTATTGGAAGAGCACCTATATAAAGCTTGCGGCTGCTGGCGGCCGGTCAGAGAGAGTAAACTTCCGATGGAAGCCTGCCGTCAGGCTTGTGTGACGAATCCTGCGCGTGTTGTCACCGGCGGGTCACGACGATTCCCGTTGAAAAAGACCCTTCCATATGGAAAATAAAAGACAGGATAGATAGAGTTTAGAGATAGATCATCATTATTCTATCATCGTCACTTCCATCGGAAACGCACTCTCCCTGGGAGTTGCTTTTGCCCCTTTGATTTGGGTTCGCGGGCCGGGGCGAGCTCTCCTGCCAGGGCCCCGGCGGCCATCATGGGGGGACCATCGTGAGGGCTGCTCGCATCAGTCTGAGTTGTGGATTAAATCGGCTGAGTTGTGGACTAAATAGGGGCCCAAGTGTGGCAAAAATGCCCTGAGTTGTGGATTTATTCGGTCTCACCGGGCTCTGAGTTGTGGATTAAATCGTGCCCCCAACTGGCCCCAAAACGCTCGTAAAAGGTTCTGAATTCGGCATTTGTGATCTTGTGGCATAAATCGACTATATACCTATATTGATTATTTCCACACTTCATATCCTCTTGATGACCACCTCTATCCCCTTTTCGACCCCATTGTTGTGCCTGCTGAGACGCCCGTCCCGATTGTGTTGACCTCATGATTGGCGCTCCAGCGTACGTAGACCCTCTATCGTAAGCCTTTGCCCCTTCGGGAGCGGCCTGATCGCCTGAAGGCTTATCGAAAGGTCTGCTGAACGGGCCTCTGCTTGGCCTGCGGATGGTTCACCAAAAACTGAGTGAACCACTGTTCCCGTCTATTTGAAGATTGGGGGATGCTGACTGGCTGTTGCGACCTGGGACCCTGGACCCGGGGGAAACCTGCGCTGTGCGGGGTATTTGCCTGCGGCAGTTCCTTCATTACATGCTACGCGGCTCTGCGCTCCTGTGAACCGCTTCCGGACGTGATGCCTTCTGTGCCCCCCTGTTTGCCACATGACCATATGCTCCGGCTCCGTCACCTGCTTCTGGATGCGCCCCCTTCCGGCCCTCCTGTTCACCACATGACCGTACACTCCGTTTCACGATACCGCCACCGCAACGAGATACCACCCGAGAACCTCGCAAGGTGTACTCCTCCCATGAGACAAATCCGTTCCCGGACGGCGGTTCACAGAAAACTGGGTGAACCGCCTCAAGAGTGATTCACCTGGAGTTGATGGAAATGGACAAGCGTAAGGTGTGGAACATCCTGGACTTCATCCGGGGACACGGCAAGCTGCCGACCGACCAGTTCGGCCAGATTCTGCCGGTGGACGACTTGGTGTGGTGGTTCGGCTTGGAGGGGCGTCTGTCGCCCGCCGAGACCCGGCAGGTGAGACTGGAACTGGCGGTCATGGCCGAGGCCCAGCAGACTCTGGATGAGCTAAGAATGGCGGAGCAATTGCGTTCGGCAGGCCAGTCGTGAGCGTGCCTTTGGATTCTTCCTTCTTTCCTCTTCCATTCATCGGTTTTGTTCTGCGGCCTTCAGCAACATCAGCCATAGTCTTTATATTCCCTGACAGCCTTCTCACCCTGGTTGGTAAGAAGGCCTGTCGCATTGGACGGCGGGCCCGGAGGTAGACCAAGATGTCACAACAGATACCCATAGCGAAGTTCAAGGCAGGCCAAGTGTCCGCCGCCTTGTGGGAGAACCAGATAGAGGCCGGGGGGCGTCCGGCAACGATTCTCAAAGCCACGATTCAACGCCGCTACAAGGACACAGACGGCCAGTGGAAGTCCTCGACGAGTTTCAGCCGCAACGAGATACCTCTGGCGATACATTGCCTGCAAAAGGCGTTCGAGAAGATAGTCGAGTTGCAGAACGACTCGTCCGCAGACGGCGGGTCGGAGGGGCTGTCTTGACTACCGCTCTGTGGGATGGCTGCCGCAGTTCTTCAAAACACCAGAACCGCAGGCGTGCTCGGCGGTTCGCTTTTCTACTGGGCGAACCGCCACTAGAGCGGTGCAGCCGAAGGTGATGGAAATGGAACCGGAAGAACAGAATGTCTTTGGGGGCCCGTGGGCCTTGCCCATCGTTCGAGTTGGGCCAACGCAGTACTTCGCGGATTTGCGATTGCGGCAGTTCAGGGATATCAGCCATCCGGACAACTATGTTGACTTCGGCAGCGAGCCGGGTCGGCAGATGTGCGAGCAGACGGGTGTGGTCGTGTGCCAGGAGTGCAAGACGAGTGCCATCATCTCGACGGCATCAAAGCGGGATGAGCTTCGGTGCATGAACTGCCTGGCGTTGATTGTGCCGAGGGTGCGGCTGTGAGCCTGACGACTTGACACCCATATGGCGGGGAGTGTTCTGCGAGGCAGGACCCTGCGGTGCAGGGTTGAACCCCTTTGGTTCAACACTCCTGCAAGTAGTTGATTTTGGAACCGCTTGGGGGGCCGCACTGTTCCGCCGAGCCGCAAATTGGGATTCTCGGTTCTTGGGACTTTGGGACATCGAACCGAAAATCCCTTAGGCGGTTCGGCAACCGTGCGTCCCGCCCTCGAAGCGGCCCCAAACTCAACTATCTATTCCCACCCCGCCTTTCCGCAACGGCTTGCCGAAAGGCGGAGGTGGTCAACATGGACCAAAACATCATTGTGTGCAACGGCATCTTCGTGCCGGCAGCTGCATTGCGGCTCGAACAACGCAGGACCAGGTACGGCACGCTACAGGACCTGCCAGACGAGGAACTGGCAGACCCGGACGAGCTGGAGCGAATGGTGTACAAGGAAATGTGGGGGCCTATTCTGGCCTTGCCCCGGCAGCGGTATGAGCGTGCGATTCGACCGAACATCGATGAGGACGGCAGAGTGGACTGGGGTGCATTCGGCACCGTTGACTTCGACAGCTACAGGCAGGGTTTCGACAAATTGCGGTACAAGGCCGAGCGACTCAAGGACAAGCAGATGGACCTCGTCATCATATTTGAGATAGTCAGCGAGCGGATTCCCGGCACGGCCAAGTACAAGGTGCTCAAGTACGTGCGGAAAGGAATCCTCGACCCCGACGACATCGAAGATTGGGACACGTGGCAACTAGCCAAGCTGTATCTTCGCATCCTGCGGCTGCAAAGAGATCGATATGAGCTGAAGGAGCAAAGCTGGCAGAGGCGGGAGCGGCAGGCCGAGACATTCTGGCGTTCCATGGGGTGCTGAGGCACCCCATTTCGTCGCCCAAGACCGTGCAAAGGGCGTCAGAAGTCTGTGGAAAGGGCTGCCGAGCAACATGTTAAAGTGCCTTCGGCACTTGGGCGACTTTCGCTTACGCTCCAGTCACCGTCCGGCCCCGCTGACGCAGGGCCGGGGCGGCTGGCGAACACAGTGTTTCTGATGCTCTGGCAACGGCCCTCTTCTCGGGGTCGCGAAGAGGGCCTCATCGCACTTGATGGTGAGGCTCGGAGGTGACGCAAATGGAGAAAGACACGTTGAATCTGGCGGAGCTAAAGAACTTGGCTCTAGCTTTTGACAGGGCGCAGATGCGGGATGTCCACATCGTCAAGGACGGTGAGGACTACCTGAGCAAACGACACATGGGCGTATGGAACCTGGACAAGAACGAGCTGGCCTGCTTGGCACCCAAGAATTACACCGTGATTCAGCACAGGTATGCGACGGAGTGCCTGATCGAGGCCATCTCCAGCCTGAATATCAAGGCCCAGGCGACCTTGAAGAGGTCTCGGCACGGGATCCACATCGACCTTGACTTCCCGGACTCGAAGTTCGAGCTGACCGAAGTGGGTGAGAGCTTCACGACGGGGATACGAGTCGTGTCGGACTACAGCCAGGTGGCCGGCCTGATGATCGCGGCCCGGGTGACGCGGCTCGCGTGCTCGAACGGCATGGTGGTCAACGACATCGTCAAGCCGACACGGATCAAGTATACCGAGCAGCTCACCCTTACGGTGGAAGGGCTCATCGACAAAGTGATCCGGGACATCATCAGCAACGACCGCAAGCTGGCCAACATGGTCAGTGTCTGTATGGAAGACAGTGTCGAATGGCAGGCGGTCAAGCTGCTGACGAAGGCCCTGTTCAAGGAGAAAAAGCATGTCGGCGAGATCCTCGCCAGGCTCAAACACGACGACAGCGGTCGCGTCACCCGATGGGACTTCTACAATGCCATCACCAATTACGCCAGCTCGGGCGGCCGGCTGAAGCCCGAGATCGACGCTTGGCTGCAGTACAAGGCCCAGAAGGTGCTCAAGTCCCCGATTGCCCAGTTGACGGAGGAACTGGTGAAGGCCGAGGCCAGCCGGCCGGCCTGATTTCTTGAGTTTGGAGCGGCCCGGATCGGCGGGCCGCCTTTTCTTCTTCCAGGATCTTGCCGGTGGCGGTTCGCAACCTCTGGGGCGAACCGCCATATAGAGCGGCGTAGCCGGAGCCAAAGAAAATGGAGACACAACAACATGTCTTTGCGGGACCCTGGGTCCTGCCGCAGGTCCAGTACGGGCCGACGCGATATTTTGCGGATCTGCGACTGAGACAGTTCCGCGACGTGGACAACCCGCACAACTACATTGATTTCGCCAGCGAGAAGGGACAGCGGATGTGCCACCAGGCCGGGATCACCGTGTGCCCGGGGTGTGGGATGGCGACCATCATCTCACCGTCGTCCGAAGAGCTGTGGTGCATGCGCTGTCTGGACACGGTGGTTCCGTAATCCGACGAGGGCAAGCAGGCGTGGTACGCCCGGGGTTGGGCAAATCACCGGCGGGATTGTCGAGGGTCATTCCAAGCATTCGCGGCATGTTCCGGCGAGCCATCGCTCAATCTCAATGCCTGCCTGGATTCCTTCCCGCTCTTCGGGCTTTGCCTGCAGATAACTGTTGGCGAGCACTGCCATTCTTTGTCGGGCATTTTGCTCGATGTGCCGGAGAATGCACTTCTTCCATTCTGTCATGGGTGATCACCTCCGCAAATGGGGTTGTCACGGGTGCTTATAAACCTTGCGCCTTGTGACCGGCCGTTTTGCCACTGCGGGGTGGCTGCCGAAACCGAAAAGCTTAAATACCAGTACATCAATACTACCTCATAGGAGTGACTTGGAGGTGGCAAAATGTACCCGAACGTGATCATAGGACAGCCGCATTTCGGCCCTGGATATGTACCATACTTCTACGCATCAGGCCGCTTCTTGTCTTACGATTTGCCCCGGCCACAGGCCCCTTTGGAGGTGCGTTTCGTACCGGCTGCTTCATACGATTTCACCTCGGATCTGATCCCAAGGCGTGGCTATCCTGCACACCAGACAGTCGAGCAGGTGATCCGAAGGGGCTACCTGGCCATTCCCGAATCAGAGCCTGAGACGGCCCTGATCTCCGACAAGAAGCACATAGCTGGTCTCGGTTTGGATGATGTCATTTCGCAGATTCGCGGGCGCTACGCGGTGTATGACAAGAACATCGATGAGCTCGAATGGGCAAAGTGTGAGGTGATCAACTGCCTGTACCGGCACGAAGGCTACCACGGTCCGACGGACAGTAAGGTCGAGTATTCAGCCAGCAAGAGGCTCAACGAATTGTACCAGGAACAGCGGTTAGAACGCGTCAATCTCTGGCGGGATGTATCCAGACTCAGACTGGAATTACCTGAGAACGCACAGCAATACTTGTCTGCCTACCGTAAGGTCTCGATCCTGGAGGACGACAAGGGTGATGCCACTTGATCACGCGGGCGCAGGAACTGTGCCGGCAATTGAAGCCGGTCCTGGGCACGAAGATCGACCGCTTGTGGTCTGCGTACCTGGCGGAATCGGATCGCGACGGCAAGGCCGACATCGAGCAGACGCTCGAGCTGTTGGCCGCCAAACATCTCGGCAAGAGCTATGAGCCGGACCGGTCACCTTTTCCACCGCCATCGAAGAGATTCTCTACAAGCGGCGACATCCGGGTCGGGACTGTGTCCTATGGTGGCCACGACCTGTACCCGTTCTATTTGAAGAGCGACCGGCTCAAGGAACACATCCTGGTCGCCGGCAGGAGCGGCTCAGGCAAGACGAACCTCACGTTCGTACTGATGGAAGGCATCATGGCTTCCCGGATCAAGGTCCTGGCCTTGGACTGGAAGCGAGGGTATCGGGACCTCGTGAACCGACATAAGGATCTGCAGGTCTACACAGTCGGCCGTGAGGTCTCACCCTTTCGATTCAATCCCTTGATTCCGCCGGCGGGCTGTGAGCCGCACCTTTGGATCAAGCTGATCGTCGATGTGGTCGCCTCGGCTTACCTCGGCGGCGAAGGCGTCATCAGTCTCTTGGTCGCAGGACTTGACCACCTGTACTCGCAGTTCGGCATCTTCGATGAGACCCAGCGGGGCTGGCCCACGATCCAGGACCTGCTGGCGTGGCTGCGGACCGCCAAACTCAAAGGCAGAGCCGCGATGTGGCAGGCCTCGGCAGAACGAATCCTCCTGGGCATGACCTACGGTGAGTTCGGCGCGGTCCTGAACACTCAGGACAACAGCCATGTCGCCGAGCTCTTGGACCATAACGTGGTCCTGGAGATGGACGGCTTGTCGAGCGCCTCGGATAAAGTGATGTTCTCTGAAGCCTTGACTCTGTACCTGTACCGATACCGTCTCGCACAGGGCCCACAGAAGAAACTGACCAATGTGATCATCTTGGAAGAGGCGCACAACCTGCTCTTGAAGAAGTCCACGGAGTCCAAGGAATCGGTTTTGGAAACGTCTATTCGAATGGTCCGTCAGTACGGCCTCGGCTACGTCTTCGTGGACCAGTCGGCATCCCTGTTGAGCAAGGTTGCGTTCGCTAACTCCTATGCGACACTCGCCCTGAGCCAGAAGCTGCGTTCGGATGTCCAGACGATTGCCGGCGCAATGAACCTCTCCGATGAACAGAAGGAGGCGCTCAATACGCTGCCCATCGGTACCGCGGTTATACGTCTGGCGGACGAGCATCCCGAGCCATTCCTGGTCAAAATCCCCCTTTGTCCGATCCGGGAAGGTAGTGTACCGGATTCGGCTATTAGGACCCAAGTTGGTGGTTGTTACAGCGATACCAGGCTGAATAGGGTCTCACAAAGCCAACCGGAAGCGATTTCACCGATTCCAGCCCCGGATAAGAATAGTGAAACTAATCGGAATAACCAAGACAAGAATGAAAAAGTCACCCACCCACCATCCCCCAAGGAATCAGAAGAAAGAAGTGCATCTTCTGATTCCAAACCTGAACCACCCAGGAAACTCTCTCCAGAGGAGAGAAGATTCCTGACCGATATCATCGCACGTCCTCTCTCGACCACGGTCTCACGATATCATCGCCTCAACTTATCTCGCCGCCGTGGCAATGCCGTCCGTGAATCACTCGCCTCTGCCGGCATCATCGAGCGTGTCACTATCGCCACGCGCTGCGGCCAAATTGTGTTGTTCCAGCTGAGTGATTCAGGTAGAGCCGTCTGTTCCGCGCTCGGGATTGACCCTGGCCCCAAATCCCGCGAGAGCCTTGAGCACATGTTCTGGGTGGAGCGGACAGCGAAGTACTTTGAGAAGGAGGGCTACGAGACAAGACGGGAGTACCCCGTCAAGGGAAACGGTGCCGTGGACATCTTGGCCACCCGGCCGGGCGAAACGGTAGTGGTGGAGATCGAGACGGGCAAGTCCGACACGAATGAGAATCTGACCAAGGTCGCCCTCGCGGGCTTCGACAGGATCGTGCTGGTTGCCACATCGCCGGCAGCGAGTGAAGTGTGTCAGAAGGCTATAGCGTCTGTCTCTGGCGGACCGCCGGTGCAACTGCTTACTTGGCTGGACATTTCATAGTGCCTAATGGGGGGCAACGGACTTGTTGTACGGCGCCCCCGGCGGTTCGGTTTGGAGAAGATGAATGCCATCGACTGTCTGCTCAGTCAATGCCGCCGGATCCGGACCCACAGATACGCGGCTTCTGCTGTCATGCAGAGTAGTCTAGCTCGCGCGCTCAAGAATCCCCTTCAGACGGTCCCATTCATCAAGGAAGCCCTTCATGTGTTCTTTGCCGTTTTGGGCTATCTCTGTATCAATCATGTCTCTGACAAGTTTCTGTTCGTGCTCGTACTGCGGGGTGGTGAAATGGCCGCCAAAATGGGCGATTCGCAACCATAGGAGGTAAGTCGTCAGGGCATCACACTCATTGTATGCAATGATCTTATCGAGACTTCCGTCCAGCCAGAGGAAAGCGACCTGCTCGCCATCGACATCCATCTTGCCGGGGATACCGGACAGGGTGGCGATCTCGTTGAGGGAAGGCGATGTTTTGCCCCAGCCGCCGATGACATCCTTGAGATCCACGCTGGCTTCACAGTTGCGGCTGTCGAAGTAATCATCGCCCTCCCATGGCTTGTTGGGACGCTTGCAGAAATCCGGCATGGACAGGCCCAGGACCACGCCTCTTTGGACCATGGCCTTGAGGTCTGCAGAGGCGGAGTTGAAACCTACAAGTTGTGGCTTGTGTTGCCCGGCTTTTGTCAGGAAGGTGCCGACAATGTGCCGCTCGTCCGTCTGGGAGGGATCCCGGCTATCGCGTGGTAGCGAGAGCAGACGGAGCTTCACATCACTGCCTTCCGGACGCCTTTCAACAGCAGCCACGGAGACAATTCGGCACAGAACCGTCTTGAGATATGGCGTGGGATCTTCCTCGGTTGCTCCGCCCTTCTGCCACATGACCTTGAAGACGTCTTTGTCGGGCAAATCGGCCGGCAGCTTGTACAATAGCCGACCAGCGAGTGGATCGGGAATCCATTCGGCATCAAAGGCCCATACCCGGTTCTTTATGGTCTTAAACATGATTACTTCTCACCGCCATCATCACACCGTACGCCGGATCGGTCGAAACGCCGGGAGCGCACCTATTTCGATTTCTTCTTGCCACCACCCTTCAACTGCTCCAGACGGGCCATGGCTTCTTTCTTGCCCGTGCGGCGAAGAGCCGCGATGCGTGCCAACTGCTCCTTCCGCGGCCGGCCGTTCTCGTGCTCCCAGTTGTAGATAGTCTGGTCCGTCACACCAATGAGTCTGGCGCAGTCCGCGGCGGAGAGTCCCAGGCGTTTCCGCTGTGAACGCAGGCCCTTGGCTGTGAACCGCACGCGTCCTGCATCGGCTTCCATAATCTGGGATGAAGCGTCCTTGCGTAGCTGCTTTTCCAGAGGGACGACTTGGCGTTGAAGGCCGCTCACTCGACGTTTCATCTCAGCAATGTCTTTGCGATACTGGGCTGACGCCCTCCTGAGAAGGCTTGTCTGTCTGCGGATCTCCTTGCGTGCAAGCCGCAAGATTTCCTCTTTGAGTACACTAGCGATGTTCGGCATATCTTTCTCCTGGTGAACTCTATTTCACACCACGTCGCCCGGAAGTCTGTTGGTCCGTCGTGCAGGATAACAATACCGCAAAGCACGATCTGTCAACAACAAATCCTTCTCACGAAATCCCGGACGGTGGAATACCGTGACTGGACAATTGAGGCTGCGGTGACGAAGTCACGAGATGGCAATTGGAATGTGGGTCGAGCCGTTCCGAGGGCCGGACCTCTCGTGACGCTCGCTAACAGTACTTCCCACGCGGCCGGTAGGCCTGCCCCTCATGATACATCCGCTCGATCCTGCCACGGAGCCTTTGCTGCCAGCCCTGCCCGGTTATGTCCCCGTTGTTCAACAGAACAGCCGGTACCTGGTTCTCACTATAGACGCGTATCTTTCGCTGGTAAGAATGACCACGCGGGTCGGCGCAGTAATCTATGGAGAGTCCCGCATAAGTGGGCAGGAAGAAGTCCACATACTCAATACATCGGCGCCCGTTGTCGACAACCAGGGTCGGCTGCTTGTAATAGAAAGGAATGCCATAGCTGCTCAGCATGTCCGCGATCGACCGTTCGGCCTCGGACCTGTATGGTGACTGATGACTTGCAGGTTTAGCATCCGAGCCAACACCTATTATTCTCATTCTTGCTCCACCTGCCTGGCCCGGGCCGCAATCTGCTTGGCGAGGGTGGTGAGCCTCGCCTCAGTCCGCTGGATAATCTTGAAGAGCCTACTATTATGTTTCTGGAGCCTTCCGGCACACTTGAGACAGTCCACGAGGGCTTTATGGTCGTATTGTGCGGCACGCTCTTGGGCCTTCTGCGTCAGTTCGCGGACTCGTCGTTCGTTTTCGGCAACGGCCTTGTCCAACCTCTCGAGCCGGGTGTCGATACCGATGATCTGGTTGTACCCGGCGGCAAGCTCTGCCGCAGCTTTCTTCTTTGTCGGCGTCGGGAGCGTGGCAAAGACATGGCGCGTCTCCTCCAGACGGGCGATATGGCCGTTCCTGACCTGGTGTGCCTTGGCCCGCAACTGTGCCATTCGCTCGGTGAGGTAGCCTTCAGCAGGCAACATTCTCTTGATCTGTTGCACGATGTCTTCGACTTCATCAGGACGATCCCTGAGTGTCCTGGATTGCTTCCCAAGGCCATTGAGCCGCCTTTCTATCACGTCCGAAAGGTGTCGTTCACGGAAGAGTCTCGACATATCGGGCTTGCCCTCCCTGTGCTTTGACGAAACACGTGCCAGGAATGACTGGCCATGGTCGTGACGCAGGAATCGGTGGTGATGGTCGTGACGCAGGAATGCGAACACTCCCACGATCAGGGCAACAGCCACCAAGGTCTGAATGAGTTCGGCAGCGATAGGGATGTGCATACCGAGCACCTCCGCTACCAGGATGCTCACCCCCAGGGCGATGGCCGCCCCTGCCCAGGATCCGCCCACCTGTCGGATGGACTGGTACATGACAAAGGCCAGGATGATGACGGCAAAGCCTACCGCGATAGGCCCCAGATCGCGAATCGAGAAGCCATGGGACTTTTCCCACCAGACAAGACCCACGGCAAGTGCCAAGCCAATCGCTGCCGACATGGCAATGGCCGGGCGCCGCCGCTCCAGCCGGGGGCCCAAGGCGGCATAGACCAGGGCGGTGAAGAACGTGAGGGCTAATAGAAAGTCGGGCAGCAGGTTCTCCACGGGGCCCGCTTCGAACCATTCAGGCAACGAGATCAGTGGTCCCATGGGGAACCTGAGGGGACTTCTCCTATTTATAGTTATCGTTTTGGCGGTGCCGGCCCGGGCCTTCGAACGTGTGAGAAATCGCAAGGTTTATATAGGCAGGGCCCTCTCAGGCATCGCGGAGGTGATGCCACATGCCGAGAGGAAGACCCTGGAAATGCCCCTACTGCGGATCATCCAGTACGACCAGCAAGGGAAAGAGGGTGACAAAGCAGATGGGGATTCGAAGGATACGATACTGCAAGGATTGTACCCGCAAATTCACGCCGAAGAATCAAGAGCCTGTCGAGTTAGAGAGGACAGAATCCGCTGTGCCCGAAAGCCCGGTTCTATGAACCTGGTAACCTTGGCCTTCGATATGGCCAAGACGGTGGAAGTCTTCGTCGAGAAAGCCCGAAGATTCTTCCACAGCGTGATGCTATTGGGGCGCTGTTGTCCCCAATGCAACGGCTCGTTGGTCATGGTAGCTGAAGGCACGTGTCAATGCGTCTTGTGTGGAACTGAGTTCGACGCGACCGTGGCCTTTCAGCGGTGTCCAGCCTGCGGCGGTGTTCCGGCCTTGCGTGTTCGCAGATACGAGTGCAGAGCCTGCGGCCGTCCCATCACGTCCAAGTTCCTATTCGATGGCCTCGTCTTCGACGCGGAATATTTCCGTCAGAAGATGGCCGAATCCCGGCAACGGAGGCAGGAACAGCGGGAACGAGTGAGGCAGATGCTGGCGGAGAGCCGGTCTGCGGGTTTGGCCTTGGCCAGTGCCGAGCTCAGTAGCGTACCCGGCTTGATGGATGCCTTGAATGGATTGACAGCGGGCCTTGATTACCACATCGCCGTTGAAGGACGGGATGAATTCGATCTGAAACGCTACGAGAACCACATAAAGACCCATATTCAAAATCTTCCCTTGAGCCTTATAGAAATGCCGCCGTTGCAGGGGGATGCCCGAAAAGACCTCATATGGCGGTTTATCGCGGCGATCTTTCTGGCGCACATGGGCATGATCGATATCTGGCAAGAGGGCCGCGATGTCATGGTGATGAAACATGAAACTGACCGAGAAGGACAAGACGTTCCTGGAGAACCTGAGAGTACTGATGGAGTCGAAAGACCTTTGGGTGGAGCTGAAATCTGTTGAGCCCGGCTACATGGTCCTGAAAGGGACCTATGGAGAGAAGATCCACCACACGTTCCACATGACCCGTCAGGGCGTCCGATGGCGTTTTCACCGGTTGTTCAACCAGGTCTATGTGGAGGCGTTCGAGACCATCCTCTTTCTGGAAAAGGTCTTCGGCACCGAGCTTCGCGACCACACGATCCGGATCAGTAAGCAGAGGTACAAGCTCCGCCAGGAGGCCCTGCAGCATGGTTTCCAGGAGGCCCGCGCGGTAGCCGCGAAAACGTCACATTTATAAACCCCGTGTCACTACCATCCGGTAGATTGCTCTATCGTGAGCCATAGTTATGCAAAGCGCACCGCTTGCAGTGGGGAAAATCCGCACACAAAAGCTGTGGGTGCAACACCCATGTCATTGTGAAGCGATTCCCGACGAGAAATACGGATTGGCCATCGGCCAGCCGGAGATTCAGATAGAGATATTTCTGTAGTCCTTGGAGAGACCGTTTGTCGACGAGAACCTCTTTCAGGTCTCGCGTGTTCCACCCGAATGCAGTTGTGATGATGACAAGAAGCAGTGGAGCTTAGTGGCCGCACTCTGCGTTGCCTATACGCTACGAGTTCGCGAAGAAGTCCGGCGTGATCTCATAGCCGGTTCTATATATTCGTTGCGAGCCCTCGGGTGTTTCCGGGGGCTTCTTTGTTGCGCACAGATGGCACGCCCACACATTGAATTGAGGCGTGCCATCGCCTTTTGTGGAGGTGAATCAAATGAAGACGATACGGGCAAAGGTAAACCCAAGATTGCTGTCCAAAGCAGACAGATTGTTCACGGGCACCGTGGACGGTAGGATCATCGAGATCCTGCAGAACGCCCGAAGGGCGGGTGCAACGGAAGTACGCATTATCAATAGTGATGGCCAAGTCACGGTGCATGACAACGGCCAAGGCATTGCGGACTTCGCCGCACTGCTGGACTTGGGCCGATCCAACTGGGATGAACCGCTGGAATCTGCGGAGGACCCGGCCGGAGTGGGCATCTTTTGCCTTTCACCAAAAGAAGTCTCAATCCAGTCCAGTCGCAAGAAGGTTGTCATTACAGAGAAGGCTTGGACAGGTGAGCCGGTCCTGGTTCAGGAAACAGCAGACTCGATCACGGGCACCACCCTGGTGTTCCAGGATGACCCATGGACGTTTGAAGCAGTTGAGAAACATGCCGTCTTTGCGGGCATGAAGGTCACTGTGGATGGGCGAGAGTGTGCCAGTGAGTCATTCGTGTCGGATCAAGCAGTGCCGCATCCGGAACTGGGTTGCCGGATCGAGGTGGTGGAGCCGGAACGGCTCGGCAAATGGCAGGGGCAGTTCTGGCACGTCCACTGTCGAGGCAACGTGCTGGTCAACTTCCACGGCCAAGTCGTCTCTTTTGTATACGGGCCGATCAGCGAGGTCTTCGTCTACCTAGTGGACCTGACGGGCGAACCGACCGGGATTCGCATGGTACTACCGGCCCGGATCCAGATGGTCGAGAATGCCGGTTTGAAGTCACTCAAGGCCGTTGTAGAGAAAGAGGCCTACCGCTACATCCAGCGACGCGGCCGCCACCAGCTCAAATTCAGCGAATTCCTCAGGGCCAAAGAGTTGGGGATTGAACTACCGGAGGCGGTGCCCGCATTTACCGTGGGCCTACTGAAAGGCATCCCTGATGAGCCGGTTGCCGTGATCATGCCCAAGGACTGGCCTTTGGCCAAGTGCTATTGCATGGGGGATGAGTGTCTCAGAGAGTCCCCGCATAGCGAGGCCAACATCCATCTGCTATCCGCCCTGGGTACGTTCGACAGTCCCTTTGTCGTAGTGGATATCTCAGATGCCTACAACGGCTACAGCTGGGCCCAGTTGCCCGCGGTGGATAGGATCGAGATGACCGTCGGCAAAGTGTTGGTGCGTCATTTCCTGTGGTCCGAGAGGATCGTCGCCGTCGAGAGCCTCCAGATCACGGCCCACACCAGCGACGGCAGGGTCTTCAGTTCTAGCGTGCCGATGGCGATTCGTGACTTCGCCAGGCACGAAGATCACACCTACGGTTCCGGTATTGACGTGCTGGTTACCCCGGCAGCCCAGGGGCAACTGACGCCTGCCGAGATCTGGTACCATATGGGCGGCTGGTCGGAAGATGGTGATACTTACGAGACGCAGTTGCGAGACTTCGAAGAAGAACTGGAGGGGTTCTGGGCCAAGCTCGTAGGGCCGGGTGAGCACTTCAGGTTGAAGTTGTTGGATTGCGCCCGCAGCTTCGACGGCGATTGGCAGAGCATCAACATCAAATCGAACGGTGAAGTGCAGATCAACTTCGCCGATGGCACTGCCCAAGTGCTCCCACCACCAGATCTCCCAATCTCGTAATCGAACACACAACCCATTCCACATCAACCCATGATGGCACGCCCAATACTGAGGCGTGCCATCGCTATCTATGGAGGTGAAAACATGGCATGGAGAGTACAAGCGTATTTGATTGAAGGTGAACTCGATAACACTTATCCAGGCAAGGTCACTGGATGGATGCGGTTCGCTGGCCTACAGGAAGAAGTGACCTTTGACCTGAAAGGAGATTTCCACAGAGATATTCGAGGAGCGAAGATCCACCTGGTGGGAAGTGCAGGCGAGACGAATCCACCGGCGGATGCGGAACGCTACATGAAGAGCTTCTCGCCGCAGCAAACCGGCAACGTTGGCGACATCACGGCAGGACTACCACCGACCGACCATGTCAACTACCCGTACATCGAATGGTACTCCGAGGACAACGGTCGCGTCGTCATTGAACTGGAGCCTGTCCAGCTGGAAGTGATCGGCACACCGATCCCCGCTTGCGAGTCCGACCCGGTCTCGCGAGCACAGCAAGACCGCAACATGGTAGAGTTCTTGGGCGATATCGCCGCACAATTGAATGTGCCCGACCAGAACGTCGTTTGTGCGGGCGATGAGACTGTAATTCAGGCCGCCAAACGAACCGCCAGGACCAAAGTGCCCGGCCATAGACTCCTGACGCACGCGATTCGAAAGGTGCTGCCGCCCTTGTATGCCCAGGAGAGTAAGGGCGGAAAGGCCATCGCCTATTTGAAGCTGTTCACGCCGGATTCGAGTTGGACATGGTACCTTACAGAGGGCTCGCCCATCACAGACGACGGCGGCAAGGAGGTGGATTTTCATTTCTTCGGCCTGGTGGATGGACAAGACAAGGAACTCGGTTACGTCGCTCTCTCGGAGCTTGAAAACGCCCGCGGTCCGATGGGTCTACCCATAGAGCGGGACCTGCATTGGCGGCCGAAGACCCTTGAGGAGATTGCCCCAGAGATGTTCAAGACCCAAGCAGAAGAGGAGGGCTCGGCATGAAAAGGCTCTGTGAAGAAGTACGCGCGCTGAAGCTGTTGCCCTATTCAGTCCGCGAGAATCTGCCGATCCTCGGCTCCCAGCAGCACCGACGCGGCAAAACAAAGGTCTGGGCCAAATGCGCCACGATCGATCGGTCCCACGCATGGTTCATCACCGAGGGCTCCGCCCGAAGGAACCCAGATGGTGAGGCGGTGGACTACCTTCTCTATGGCTTGGTGGAAGATGAGGGTCGCAGGCTGGATTACTTCTGGCTGTCCGATCTGGCAATGTTCCACTCGCCCAGTGGGGCGCCGCTCGTGCGGGACTGCTGCTGGAAGCCTAGGCTGCTGGAAGAGGTTGCACCGGAGTTGTTTCAACTGCAACAAGCAGATGCTGTGAGGTGACTTATGAAAAAGTATTGTCAAAACTCACTTTGTGACAATGAAGCTGTCAAGGAAGTACCTGTATCCGTACGCAAGCCATCCGATCAGAAACGCTCCCTCTGCGCTGCTTGCGAAGAGGCATATAGCTGGGGTGTTCAGCAAGGTACCATGTCGTCCCAGCGAAAGAGACTCTGGATCCTGGCCATCGCTGATCGAGGCATGGTTGTTCACGGCCAGGCGTACGGCAACAGATCACAAGCCGTGCGAGGACTGGCCCAGTATCTCAAAGCCAATGAAAGTTACACGGGTCCTGCCGAGATGCCGGCGATCAGCGATTGGCTGGCGGAGCACGATGAGCGGCTGAGTGTTGAGCTTTTCAGAGCATCGCTCGACGCCAATGACGATGATGTGCCCAACGAAGGGCTCACCATCGAACCACCACAGGCCGAAGAAGGGGCCGAGCCGCCGTATCGTGTGGTCTACATCATCGATGTCAATGCCGCTGAGGCCAGAGATGCGGCCGAGTACGTCCACCGGATCATGACCGACCCTGCTTCGATGGCGCCGGTGCTACACGTTCTGGACAGTCAAGGCTGTGACACTGTTGTCGAC
Organism: uncultured Pirellulales bacterium; assembly: GCA_964421295.1. Classification (GTDB taxonomy): domain Bacteria; phylum Planctomycetota; class Phycisphaerae; order Sedimentisphaerales; family Anaerobacaceae; genus PLanc-01. Next base: position 121,320 of record CAYQXM010000001.1, on the reverse strand, counting down.
TTGTCGAAGAATTGATGAATTGATCACGCCTCCTATGTAACCCGCCTTCGGCACATTCTGTGCCCAAACCCTATTTTGAAAGGATCAACTATGCATTACCGGAGAAACTGTGCGCGAAGCCCGCCAGGGTCCTTCGCCGCATAATGTCACGCCCGATTGGAACAAGTGATAAACCCATACAACAGTCACCTACAATGTGAAAGGAACAAACAATGAGAATTCTCTACATCAACAACAATGGCGGCGGTTTCGCGGATTACATCAGCGTCAGAGACGGGATGACGGTCGAGCAGTTCTTCAAGGAGAAGATGCCGGATGCCCAGGCTGAAGACTACCTGATCCGGGTCAACCGCCAGCCTGTGGCACGAGACTACATCCTCCAGGAAAACGACCGCATCACCGTCACACCGACGAAGATCGAGGGAGCCCAGCAGTAGTCACAGCGGCTCTACGAAACACTCCGGGCATCTGCCTATCGAGGCTTGGTAGGCGGATGCCCTTTTCCTTTTGAAGGGAGTTTCCAATGACAGATAAGGAACTATACGTGATTGCGGAGGCGATCCACGATGAGCTTCTGCTATTGCGGCAGAATCGCTACCAAGAGCAGCTTCGCCAATTGAGCCTCTTTGTCGGTCACCTCCAGGCGGTCGCCCACGAGTCCAAGCGATTCGGCCTGGCGATTGCGCACCATTGGTACGCAGCCGCGGACCGATGCGCTGCAGGGGTCTTGAGAAGCCTGTACGAGATTCCGCATTGCCAGTCGCACATCGAATCAATCCTGGAGAGGCGTTCCCAGCGAGTGCTGGGACCGGCGATCATCTTTGAAGAATTGAAGAGCGCGCAGGATGAGTTTAATGATGTCGTTTATGACGGCGAAGAGAATGTTCTGTCGGTAGTCACTGAGCCGATTACACTAGAGGATATCGATCTGGGGCCGTTTCGCATTGCGCTTTATCTCAACAAGCTGCAGGAGATGTATCACAAGATCCCGTACTACATCATTGCTGTCGAGCCCAACCCGGCTGCGAAGGATGAAGGGGTCACGCATCCCCACGTCAACAATGAGATCCTCTGTGAAGGCGAAGGGGCGGGAGCTATTCGCGCTGCACTGGAAGAAGGCAGAGTCTACGACTTCTTCTGCATGGTCCGGAGCGTTCTCCAGACGTACAACCCCGACAGCCCCTATGTCGCTCTGAGCGACTGGGCCGGTACTGCATGCAGCGACTGTGGCTACGTGATGGATAGCGACAGTGCCGCCTACTGCAGCTACTGCAACGATCCGATCTGCGACGATTGTTCCAGAGTTTGTAGGGATTGCGGCGAAATCGTCTGCAACGAATGCGCCAGCCGCTGTGAGGTCTGCGACAAGCCGCTGTGCCCCAGGTGCGCCAAGACCCAATGTAATGAGTGTGAAATCCTGTGCTGTGAATCCTGTATCCACGATGGGTTATGTCCCACGTGTGAAGAAGAAAAGGAGAACGAAGACAATGAAGAATCCAATGAAAATGAGCCTCAAGCAACAGACGTATCGAAAGACGTTGCTGCCTGAAGACGGGTGGCTCGAAGAGGAGTTGTACGGCTTCAGGCAGCCAGTTCTGCGATTCAGTCCAACCGCATGGGCAAAACTCCTGTACTTTCGAGACAAGTCCGCCAATGAGGTCGGTGGTTTCGGGATCACGAGGCCAGGCGACCTACTCTTAGTTGAGGACTTCGTCACCGTCAAGCAGGAAGTGAGTTCCGTCACTGTCCGCTTCTTGGATGAGTCAGTCAGTCAGTTCTTTGATGAACAGGTCGATCTCGGCCGAAAGCCCGAACAGTTTGCCCGCGTGTGGCTGCACACGCATCCAGCCAATTCACCGGAGCCAAGTATGACCGATGAAGAAACCTTCAAGCGAGTCTTCGGTAACTGCCAATGGTCGGTAATGGCGATCATCGCCCAGGACAATAGCACCTATGCACGTCTCAGCTTCAACACCGGTCCCGGCGGTGATGTCCTGGTCCCCACAGCCGTGGACTATTACCAGGACTTTGGGCCCAGCAACCACGGCGTTTGGGACAACGAGTACAAAATGCACGTTCAGCAAGAATTGGCATTGGTACCAGGATTGGTGACCGGCCAGAATGCCCCGGCGGCAGTCCCTTCGGACGCAGACGGCTTCGGCCTAAGCTACGACTTCATGGAGCGGTTCGAGAGCATGGATCCTGTCCACCGGCGGATCATCCTCGATGAGTTGGCGGGTCGGCCCGAACTGTGGGACTCGGAAAGCGAGGTGCTGACGCAATGAACGAGACGCATACACAAGACAGGTATAGCCGTCAGCAGGATATTGTACCGGCCGAGCGAATCGCCGACTGCAAGGCGACAGTAGTCGGCGTCGGCGCCATTGGTCGCCAGGTTGCCCTTCAGCTTACCGCGATGGGAATCCCGTGGTTACAGCTTGTCGATTTCGATCGCGTCGAGACGCCCAATCTCGCCAGCCAAGGGTACCTGGAGTTGGACCTGGGGTATCACAAGGTCGAAGCGACAGCGGTTCTGTGCCGCAGGATCAATTCCGAGGTCGAGGTCGTCACGGAACCCGAACGGTTCCGCCGCAGCATGGAGATTGGCAACATGGTCTTTTGCTGCGTGGACCGAATCGACATTCGACGGTTGATCTGGGACGCGGTCAAAGATGGAGCTTCGTTCTATGTGGACGGTCGCATGAGTGCCGAGACCTTGCGGATATTGACCGCGTGCGATACCCAATCGCGAGAGCATTACCCAAGCACACTATTCCGCACGGAAGAGGCATTCGTTGGTCCTTGCACGGCCAAGACCACCATCTACTGCGCCAACATTGCCGCAGGACTGATGGTCGCCCAATTCACAAAGTACCTGCGTCAACTTCCTGTCGAGGCAGACATCCAATTGAACTTACTGGCTTCGGAGTTGTGTGTGACTTGATGCGCTCGCACAGCCCCAATCTAAAGAGGGCTGTCCGAGCATATAGCAGGACAGGAGGTGACCCACATGGCCAGAGAGAGCAGGACCATCATGACAGTTGGCTTGCTCAAAAGTATTCTGGCGGAGTTCAAGGTCCAGGATGATTTTGAGATCTGGCTGTCATCAGATGAAGAAGGAAACGAGTACTTGCCGATGCACGCCAATCCTCAGTGGAGCTTGGCTGTCGAGGAAGATGATAAAAGAATCACGCTCTTCCCCTCGCATCGGTGATTTCTTCATTTCTTTCACCGCAGCCTTTCTTTCTGGCTGCGGTTTTCCTTTGCTTCGTCGCGAGAGCTATGTTCTGCAAGTGGCACGCCTTGCCTGGATGTCATCGCAAAGCAATTTCCCGAGCCGCCGGCACTCGGATCGAGGGTCTATCGCTTTCACACGGTGGACATTTGGCGACATGATGGGGCCACGACGGGATCTCTTTGCCTTCTCCACTTGCTAAACCACCGGCACACAGATGGGCCATGAGATGTCAACTACGCGTGGCTTCTTTACCTGACGCGTTTCCGTGATTTCTTGAGCCCCCATCCTATGCGCCTTCCTCTGCACGGCGTCGACAGTCCGGTCGACCTTGGTCGCTACTTGGGAAGCAGGATGATTCGGAAACAGCGTCTTGGCACGGCCAGCTCGACACAGTTCAGCCACGTCTGAGTTTCTTGGCTGCCCAGGCCTTCCACGTACCTGGTGCATACTGCGCCAGCACTTGCAGATCATGCTTGTCGAGTTTGTGTTCTATAGACTGTTCGCAGGCCCTACTCCTGAACTCCGGGGGGCATACCGGATGATGCAGCGAAGGTCGTCACGATTGGGGTGATTTCCAAGCAGCATCTCCACTGCTTTACTCTGCCACTCGGGCTGAGCCTGCGCGACAAGGCTAGCTGCTCACTCACGCTTCATGGCGGCGAGTATCTCCTCTTCTGCCAGCACTCTTCCCTTGATGGTGCAGATGTCAAACAGACCGAGAAGCCGTGGCGATAACTGAAGCGCTTCCACGCACTCGCTCCTCTTTGGAAGCAGTCCCCTACGATTACGAATTGCGGCGTATCTTTGGAAGGCAGCGATGGAAAGGTCTGCCACGGCATCGAGAGAGGCTTGGGTTATGAAAGCAAGATCACTGCTGGCAGGCGTGGCGACATCGTCTATTTCGCTCGCTTTTGAAACCACCACGGCTGCGATCTTGTGCTTGGCAAAGCGCACATCCGATCTGTATCGCGTTAACTGCCCAATTGCTTGAGTGACGTATTTCAACGGCATGGGTTTTCCCTCCTGCATTTCAGGTTTCCCCTCTGCCACAAGTAAGTAGTGCCCTCCTGCTGCTGATATTGTCGCAATAACATCAGTATCCCCTTTCTCCTTCTCTGTCACCTCCGATTCCCAACCAAGAAGGCGGAAGAGACTCTTCAGTGCGTGACAGAATTGTGTGTGGTCATCGCCCATAAGAGCTTTGCGAAGATCATCGAAGAACCCTTGGTGTTTTTGATAATTCCGCAGATCGGCGTCGAGGAGTCGGTTCCAACTTGCTGATATGCAATCGAACTCTTCAAAATCCGCCTCCTCAGGAGTAGCTTCGAGATTCAACGTCTGGCGGAGTCGATTGAGTCTACTGAACCATGCACTCTGGCGGGGTTCATCGAGAATTCTCGTCAGTTCGTTCCTCGCATTCAATAGACCGGCGTTGTCTCTATCAACGGAATACCGCAAATAAGAAGCCAGAGCCTTCAGGTATCGCCAAAAAAGAGAATAGCCGGGTTGGTTTGCCTGGAGTTTTGTGGCGGCGGCTTCGGCCGTGAGGGCCGCTTGATCGAAACTGCAGGTAACATGAAGCTTGTCCCAGAAATCAATCTCTTTGTTAGCCACATCGCTAACATCGGAACCAGGCGCGGGAGGAAATGCAAGCCGTTCCTGAGGAAAGTCAATCTCACCAAGTTTGCCAGTCCGGAATCCCTTGATGACTTTCGCGATGTCATCAATGCTACGCGATGACACATCGACGCCAAATCCAATCTCGTGCTGCACATTCGATGGGAGCTGATCGAAAGACTCCGCACTGGTTAAATACTGCGAGAAGGAATCCTTCAAGAACACATAGATAGCCCAATCATAGTCGTTCCTCGTTGCGCGGCCCAGTGCCTGTTTCACCCGTTGCAGCACTCGGGACTTCATGAACGAAGCGTCACCAAGATTCTCGCTGACGAATTTCTCGAACGAGCCACACGCTTGAGGCAACGATGGCATTACCACCAAGCGGCAGACATCCCCCTCGAAATCCATCCCATCATAACGAGCAGCAGTGAAGAGGTGACCGCTTGGAGCCTCTACAAATTGGTCTATCTCCTCCGCTTGGGCCTCAGCGACAAAAAGCGGTTGGTCAGTAATCTGTCTTTGGGTTAGACAATTCCCCAGCTTCTCTGACCAGTGATTCTGTTCGGTGGAGCTGGCACAGAGCCAAACGGATCGTTTCAGTTTGATTGCCAGATTCAAAGCCAGTTCTTCCATGTCAGACTCTCGTACCTCGCTGTCAGGGAAGATCAATAGGCGTTTCCCAGGGACAGTGAACCTGAACTGAGGCGCAATTGGAAGGTTCCTGATTTCCGGGATTCCCGTGCGCCGGGACAGATCGTCTGCTGTGCCAATGGTCGCACTCATGAGGATTCGCTGTTTCGGCTTTTGAACGTGCTTCTCCCCTGTGAGAGGATAGCAGCCAGGACGTACGGTGACTGAATATGCACTGACAAAACAAAGGGAACTCCTCAGCGACGGTCGAACTCGGTTCCATGAAAAGTACAAATCACCGCCATTTTGGCACTCGGCGGCTCTCCCCATGATTGACTCGAATTCCGGAAGGAAGTCGAGCCAATCTGTGAAGTTGAGCAACTCAACGGGGGCAAAAGGCGTCTGGATGCCCTGTTCGCAATCGACTATCCTGGTGTAGTGGGGAAAACGCTTCGCGAGCGCAGTAATCAATTCACGAAATAGTGCCTTGTGTTTTGACAAGCTAACATCGATAGCAAAGAGACTATGTGCCGCACTTTCGGCGAGGTGTGCGTCATCGAAGACCAGAACATCGGCTGGATCAATGCCCGGGGACTGATTGATATATCCCCAATAGTTCAGAATGGCCACTGCTTTCCCGCGTCCATATTTGAACGTATCGGCTTTCTTCCAAGCGGATTTCGGCCCCTCAAACAGAATTGTTTGAATGCCAAGCGCGTCGGCCTCGTCTTTGAACTGCCGAGCAAGATTCTTCGTGCCGCACAACACGGCGGTTCTCTTGCTCTGCTCCATCCAGTAATCCAGAATCATCAACGCTATCAGGCTCTTGCCTGATCCGGTTGGTAATTCGATGGCAATATTGGGGACGTTGATGAACTCGGAGGAGTACGAATTCAGGGTGGCTTCTTGAGCGGCGTACAGTTCCTCGAACTTAGTTGAATTCTTCACCCTAAGACGTGACTGCCAATCAATTTTCCTGCTCGACATGCTTGTGCTCCTCTATGAGTCTATCGTCAAGCGCCTTCGTCCACCTCAATGCGTAACTATCACGTTCTTGTCTGTCCGCCCCATTGACGAACACTTGCCAACGGTCTACTTCCGAAGGTTGTCCAGAAGAACCCAATCACCGGGAGCGCGTTCGTACTGCCAGAAGACCCATCCATTGCAGGTACGGCGGCCACAGGCAAACGCGGCTGCCAAAGATGGTGATGTGAAGGTCCTGCCGTTGACACCAACAATGCCATTTCGGCGAACACGAGCAATGATGACCTTGCCTTTGAAACGTGCCCGCAATCTCATGGGGCCGTCCACATATTGTGCAAGCATCGCCTTTCTTCCAGATGTCTGTTTCACTGTAGGCTTGCAGGGCTCGACAGCGATCTGCTTGCCAAGAAGATCACGCAACTCGCGATTCATTCTCGCACGCACATCACGTCCGAAACGCCGTCGGATATCCTCTGATTTCGCAAACTTGCCTTTGATCTTATTTCCGCTCGGTTTGACGATCCGCAGAATGAGTGATTCGAGCTCTCTCAGATGGCTATCGCCGATGGTCAAGTACACGCTAAAGCGGTCCCACGAATCACCGTGCCGGTCCTTCAGATGGCTGGCTAGCCGCGACCGCAGGTTAATCGCAAGACCGACGTAGTAGAGCTTGCCGCGGCGGTAGAGGGCATAGACGCCTTGGCGACGGCGGACGTATTCACGGATGATGTCCTGATATTGCTCCAGGGCATGACGAGAGATGTTCTCCAAATGCTGGCAAACGAGCGGTATTGGTTTTGGCATAAGACCGTTCTCCCCTCATCGACTTGTTCAGTCCGTCCGAACAAGCCGTTGATGCCCTGCGACAATCTAAACATACGTCTGTATTAGCCGGATGAGTTGTCCCATCTTCATCTCGTTTGCCTCTGCCCAAATCCTTCGAACAACACTAAGGATGACAGCTCGCGTCGGACGTTATGCGCCAGGCGCAGCGTGCCGTTGTCACTGATTTCATATGCATTCCATCTGATCCTTCGTGTTACACATCTTCCTCAAGAATCTGTCCACATTCTCTGAGCCATGCTCGTGCTTTCTCCATCGTCGGTGCTTGCACACGGACGATAGTCCAAAATTTCGGCGTGTGATTTGGTTCGATCAAGTGCGCCAGCTCGTGGACAATCACGTAGTCAACAACGAACATGGGTGCTTTGATCAGCCGCCAGTTGAAATTGATGCTGTTCTTGACCGTGCATGAACCCCATCGGTAGCGGCTGTCCACGATCTTCGCCTGATTGAAGACAACACCAAGCTGCCGGGCGTGTCGCCGTGTTCTCGGCAGGATCGTCTCCTTGGCACGCTCGATGTACCAGTCTCTCAAGACGGCCTTGCGTCGTGGCGCATGTGACCGCGGGATGATGAATCGACGGGCAAACTGAATCTCAGAAGCATCCGTATCGACTACTTCGATCCGGTACAGTCTCCCGAGGTAGAGGGCTGCCTCGCCGCTGACCAACTCCTTCCCTGGAGGGTGGGGCAATGGCCTGTACTTCTGGTCATGGTGAAGCTTCTCGAATATCCAGAACCGTTTGGATTCCACGATCTGCTGGAGCCCCTCATCCGAGACATCGACGGGCGCATGCACGACCACTGACCGGTCGCGCTCCACGGTAATGGTCACCTTGCGCCTTGCGGCAGACCGTCTTATCTCATAGGCAAATTCCATGGCTATCTACTCGGCGTATAGAATCGTGTCGTTCTTACTCTCCGCCAGTTCCATCATCCGACTGATGATCCGGGCTCTGTTGGCTACGAGGCCGACGATGTCGGCACTTTCTGGGGCAAGGAAGACCATTTGAATTTCGGCCCGCAGCTTCTTCTGGGCCGGGATGCTCTCCCAGAACCCGACGAGCTTCAACTCTCGTTCAACCACATTGTAGACCTGCTGCGTCAGGTCAACCAGCTTGGCGATCTGGTCCTCGTCCAGAGCGCCGTCGCCGTACGTCTCTCGCCGCAACATCCGGAAGAACGGCATCTGCTTCTTCCGGTGTAGTCCGTACGTCGGCTCCCTGCCGGCATTGATAATCCGCGTCCGGAGTTTCTCCAGTTCTTCGTAGATCTTGTTCCAGTTATCCCGGAACTCCTCGAAGATTCGTGCTAGCGCCTCCGCGAACGACGCCTGCAAATCTGGATCGTCATCAAGGTCCACATCCAGGTGGTGGCGAATAGCGTGCTCGACCTCAGCGGCCTTTGTCTTCGTGCGGGTGTGCTTGGCAACATCCTTTTCGAAGTCTTCGTCGAGGATTGAAATAGGCTTGACCTTGACCTCAATGCCCTTCGACTTGAGATGTTCGTCCGCGATGGCTCTGAGCTTGGGCGGAATACCCTTCATGCTCAGGCGGCCATCTCGGAAGTGCTTCCCCGCCAGGATGTTGATCTCAGTGAGAGCCTGGTAGTCGCGCATGTAATCCAGCGCCTGGCGGGCGGGAAAGAGGAGGTTCAAGGCTCCCGTGAGCCGCTTGAATGCGAGTATGAACTCGAACCGGATGTCCTCATCATAGAACACGTCGAAGAATGCGTCATGGTCCGTGAGGTCCGTCAATCCATGCTTCTTCAACAGGCCCATGATCGCCGCATGGCTATCCTGAAGCTCCCGAAGCTCTTCCTCGGGGAAGCTCAGGACGTCGATAATCTCCTTCTGTTCCCGCTCATCGTAGATGTCGATGGCCCTCTTTAGGTGGTATCCAATCCCAACGTAGTCGACAACGAAGCCCTTTTTCTTTGTCTCGCCGCTGACGCGGTTCACGCGGGCAATAGCCTGGAGCAGGTTGTGGGCGATAACGACCTTATCGAGATACATCACCTGCTCGACCGGCGCGTCGAAACCAGTCAGCAGCATGTCCCTGACTATCAGGATGCCCATGTCACCTGAGACGCCCTCGTCCTCTGTTCCGAACGCCAGCTTGAAGCTCTTGATGCTGGTCACGTGCTTTGCGCTGTCCGAGTACGCCTTGATGTGGGGTAGATCGTTATGGCTGCCGGAGATGATCACGTCGGTCTGCATCTTCTTGAGCTGACCAACATTCAGCCTCTGTGGATTGGCCTGCTCGAGCTTCGCGATGGCTGCTGCCAGTGCCGCATCGATGTGTTTCTTGTACCGGACCGCAGCCTCCCGCGAGGTCGCAACCACCTGGGCCTTGTATCCGTTAGGAAACACGTGGGCCAGGTAGTGCTCGACTAGGTCCTTGGCCTTGGCCTCGATGGTCGGTTCGGCTTCCAGGTAAGCATCGCGCGAGCCGTAGCCAAGAATCTCCAGCCGCTCTTGGAGGTTGTACTCGCTGAACACGTCCTGAAAGTCCGTGTCCATTGCTTGCTGATCCGGGACCTCCGCGTTATGCGTCCGCCCTTCGTAGATGATCTCCAGCGTCACCCCATCCTCAATGGACTGACGCATCGTGTACTTGTCGATATAGTCGCCGAAGACCCGCTCCGTCTTGTCAATCGGCGTGCCCGTGTAGCCGATCTTGGCCGCGTTCGGGATGGCTCGATCGAGATTCGCGGCCAGAAGCTTGTACTGCGACCGATGCGCCTCATCGGTCATCACGAGGATGTTCGGGCTCGTGTTCAACTCGGGGAACGTCTCGGCCAGGTCCGTCTCACGGAACTTGTGAATCATCGCCATGACGAGATCGGACGAGTCTGCCCGGAGCAGTTCCTTGAGGCTCTTGCCGTCCGGCTCTCGCCTGGGATTGATGAATTCCGCAACCTTCACCGTGAAACCGATGCTCTGGCTGGTCTCCGTGAGCTGCTCCTCCAACTGGGTGCGGTCGGTGACGAAAACAACCTTCCACCGCGATAGCTTCGCATGGCGGTACATCTCTCGCACCATGAACATCATCGTCAACGACTTGCCAGAACCCTGCGTATGCCAGATAATGCCACTCCGTTCGCGCGGTGTTGTCCCGTCCAGTAGACGCTTCACGGCCAGCTTCACCGCCCGGAACTGTTGGTAACGGCCGACGATCTTGATCGGCTTACCCTTGTCGTCGACTGAGAACAACGTGAACGTGCGGATCAGATCCAGCAGGTTGTCCCGGTCGAGCATGCCCGCAACTAGCCGCTGCTGGTCGTTGGGGCTACCGGAGCCGTGGTCCAGGTCATTCACTGTACGGGGATAGGGATCGGCCCAGCGGTAGAAGTACTTCTCACTGTGCGTCGTGATCGTGCCGAACTTCGCCTCTTGTCGACACGTCGCGATGACAAACTGGTTGTAATAGAACAGCGGCGCGCTGCCCTCGCCCTTGGCACCGCGCTGCTCGCTGTACCGCATGAGCTGGTCAATCGCTTCGGGGATCGCATCCTTGACCTTGGGCGATTTGCACTCAACGACCACCACTGGCAGACCATTCAGGAACAGCACAATGTCCGGCACAATGTGGTGCTCCGTGCCCAAAATGCGGATCTTGAACTGGCAGACCACAACGAAGCTATTGTTATCCCGCTGCCCGAAGTCCACGAAACGAACCGTTGGACTCTTCTCCCCGGTCTTGCGATTCTCGCTGACACTGGTGTTTTCCAGCAGGAGCTGGAAGAGATGCTTGTTGTTCTCCAGAAGGCTGGTGCTCGGGAAGTTGGCGGTAAGTTGCTTGACCACTTCCTCGATCTGATCATCCTCCAGCCAGGGATTGATGACCTTGAGCTGCTTACGAAGCACGGTCGGCATCACCACCTCGGTGAAGCTCTCCCGGCCAGTGTCGCTCGGCTTCTGCTTCTCGTCGGTCAGGTCGATGATCTCCCAACCCAAGCCTTTGAGTTGATCCAGGAATGGCTTCTCAACATGGTTACGTTCGTCGAGCTTGATGCGATCTTTGTCTCCGGAAGTCACTGCGAATCTCCTTCGTCAGAGGCCTCGCTGTCTGCGGTCCCGATGAACAGTAGCTCCTCCCGCATCTGGCTATTCTCGAAACGAATGTCCCATCGCTCCTCCATGAATTTCAGTAGCCGAATGCCTCGCTCCCGAATCTCGTCGGGTCCCCACTCCTCGCAATGGGAGACTTCAATTTCTGAGTGTGAACCGTCCGCGTAGCCGTTGCGGAGCTTGGTCCCGTCGCGACTGCGCTTGGGTTTCTTTTTCTCGGCGAATGCGTCATTCTGCAGCGAAGAGTTGATCGCCGAAGAGAGGAGCAACAAGTTCCCGAGGCTATTGCAGTACGCTTCCCGCTCCCGCTTGCGAATGCCTCTAAAGGTCGGCTTCCACGCCGTGGCTTCGGTTTGCGGGTATATATGCTCGACGGAGATTTTGTCTTTTGGCGTCTTCAGCAAATCTGCCCAATCGACCTTCTTCTGGCGACTGCCGGACAACAAGCTCAACTCGTACTCGTAAAGAAAGTATCGCAGTCCAGGCCAGCCGTAGTATCCTTCGCCGTTCTCAAACTTCTTCTGGAGCAACAGGTGGAAGTCATCCGTCGCAAAGTACCCATCTTCGGTGAAAGTGTAGCTCATGCGACTTCTTAGACGCTCCCTCAATTCAGCTAAATCCATTTCGCCGCGGTCAATCGCACGAACAGCGTTGCTGAACTCTGAGCTGCGATAATTTGATCGCGCCTGGGTCAGCCGGAACAGGACGAACACGAATCGCTCAATCTCCTTGAAGATGCCGACACGCTGAGCCGGATCGTCCACATTCTTCAAGATCGCCATCAGCAGCGGTCGGAAGTACGCCATGCCCAGCCGATTCAGGCGTTGAATCCATTCCGTCTCATCCTGAGTCAAATCGTCTGAAATGTCCGGGTAGAACGTACGGAACCAGTGGACCGACGATGCCTTCAGGCTATTCACGTAATCGCGAATCTCTCTGGGCCGCAATTCCGCAACCATGACAGACTCGCCCGTTTCCGCCTCCTCCAGGCTGCCGTCCTCATCGGTAACCAGATCCGCCTCCGAAGTCTGCTCCTCCGCTTCCTCCAAATCCACGGGTTGGACTATCTTGCGATGGACGCTTCGCGGCGTGAACTGCTCCTCCAGCAGGAACTTGATATAATCTCGGCCCGTCTGGCGCGAGAATTTGAAGTACATCATCCAGTGGGCCCGCAGAAAGTCGTCGTCGTTCAATGGCTTCGACTTGTTGCGCCCTAACTGGAAGTAGACCTCCTTCCAAGCGTCGTTGATTAGGTCGCGGAGATCCTTGCGTTCGGCGGGGTCGAGTTCCGCATCGCTGTACAAGGTCGTGAGGTAGATCAAACGATTCTTCAGCAGTTCCAAGTCCGACAGCGTCTTGCCGCGGTTGTTCATCGTTTCAAAGGCGACGAACACATCGAATTCATCCTTGATGATGTACTCGTTGAAAAGGAACCGCTTGGTCAACGCGCGATATACGTTCTGGAGGCCGTTCATCCCCCCCTGCTCGTGCAAGGCCCGCAGTTGCTCCTTAAAATAGCGTTTGCCATTATTAAGATTTAGCGTGTAGAACGTCTCGAACACCGTGCCGCCACCTGCTTCACCCAAAATCCGAAACCGCATGTATTCATAGCTGGGGTTGTCGACCGTGTACCCGAACTTGTAGGTGCGGAAGGCCTCGCCGGCCGGTTTCACCTCGAATAAGAACTTGCTTTCAACGGCCGCGATGCTGAGCGTGTCGGTCAGGTAGATTGCATCGTCGTCAAGGCCCTCGTTTTCGGGCAAGTCGCGAAGCAACTCGATAAAAGCCTGCAGAAACAGCGTAAAGGTCGTCAACCGCTGCTGCCCATCCACAATGTGATACAGCTTGTAAGAGTGGTCGTCGACCAACCAGAATTCCTTGGAGTCCTCGTCGATTTCGCTTGCGGGAATCTCCTTAAGCGTCAGCACGCCAGTGTAGTGCGAGCGACCGTCTGGCAGGTTGACCAAGTCCTCCCAAAAGGCATCCAACTGCTCGCGGCCCCAGGCATACCCGCGTTGGTAGTCTGGAATGCGGAACAGCTTTTCTGTGAATAGGCTGTCAAGTGGTTTCGGCTCGTCCATTATCATTGTCCTTTTCGCCAACGGGGCAGCGGCTTCTCGATGTGCTTGGGTGTCTTACCGATGCTCATGCGGTCACCCTTTCTTCCAGCAGCGCGGTTACCCGGCGATCCCCCGTCAGCAGATCTTGCATTAGGCCCGCCTTGAGCAACCGCATCTTCTCGGCGTTGGCCTGGGTTCGGTCAATCAGGGCCTGCTGCTCGTCGAATATGCGGACAATCGCTTTCTGCTCTTCTGGCTTCGGGATTCCAATGGGCACTGCGCGCAGCTCATCCATGTCGAATCGCTTCGTGCCGTGCGTGGCCGTTGTTGCGAGCTTGAGAAACTCGTGTGAATGCGACGTCAACCAGTAGGCGAGATATCGACCGCTCAATCCCTCCTTAGCAACTATGGCCTTGACGTCCTGATTGAAAGCCATCTCGCAAGTAGCGTACCCGACGGGAAATGTATGAGCCAGGATCATTCCGCGTATCACGATGAACACGGTGCCAACGGGCATTAGCTTGGTCCCGGTTGCCACCGCGTGCTCTGTGATCGTGTCGATGCTCGACGCCAGTTCGAACTGCTTCATGTCCTTCGGGCATATCCAAGGCACTCCGCCATTCCAAAACCGTTGGGTGGCTTTTGGTGGCGTGCCGCCACTGAACCACTCCCCAGCATCCCCAAAGCTGATGACATCCCAATTGGTCGGGACCCGTCCGACCAGCGAGTCCTTGAACTTGTGGGTGGCTTCGGAGCGGAGGTTGCCATGTTCGTCGATGCCTCGCGTGAGCAAGTTCTGCATCAGGCCGGTCTTGATACGCCGCTGCTTGGCGATCAACGCCTCGGAGTGCTCAATCGCCCGGTCCGCTGTCGAAAGCACCTCGGCGATCTTGGACTGCTCCACTGGCGGCGGCGCAAGCACAGGGATCCTGAAAAGCACATCGCGGGACAGACTGGGCACGCCCGTCGCTTCGTTCATGCTGCGGAGATCGAGCCTACATAGGAAGTAGTACAACCACTTGGGCCAACACTCAGTGAAGTCGCTTAGAAAATAAGCTGTGTCAATGGTCCAGAATTTTCCGGTGGCAAACTTCACACGGTCAATTGTGCCCTTGCGTCCAAGGATCACTGAATCACCGTCGTAGAGGAACGCGGTTCCTTGCCGTCCAGCGTCAGCTGTCCCATAAACCGGATAATCACCATAAGGGTCAAGGATTTGCGATGGATCACGGCCGTAGTTGATGTGAGCGAGGTCACGCAGTGACTTGTGCAACCAGCCAGATGGAATGCTGCGTTCGCTCATGCCCTGTACCCCAGCCCAACAAGGTACCTCGAAAGCTGCTCAAAAGTGGCCACACGGATGTCCTCCAGTCTATCGCTGGCTACCGCATATTTGTCCCACAGATTCGCAACGCCACCCATCATCGCTCGCTTCTCAACGTTCAGGTAGCGGTCGAGTTCGGCGCGAGCGATGTCATAGATCTTCTTGAGGATGAGTCGACGGGCCTGCTCCTGAGTGATCTGGCCGCCGATCTTGGTTAGCAACGCATCGGTCCGAGCAATGCGTGCTTCCAGTGCCGCCTTGTCCTTCTTGAGGGCGTTGATCTTCCGCTTGTCTGACTTGTCCTTTGGGTCAAGCTCCGCGACACGACTGTCCACCTGCTTGATGAGTTCGATGCTCTCGGCCTTGAAGTCGTCGCCGCCAAGACGCTTGAGCTCGAGCTTGAGCGTCAGCTCGTCGGTCTTGGCTTTGAGGTCGGCCTTGGTGTCCTTGATCCGCGCCTCAATGGCCTTGATGACCTTGTCCTGCGCCTTGAGGGCCTTGAGCTCCTTCTGGGCTGATTCGCCGGGCGTATCTTTGAGGTCATCGATCAGGTCATTGAGCACCTTCTTGATGACGGCGGCTGTGACCTTCTCGTCCTCTTCCGGCTCGTAGGCCACGACCTCTTGGGCGGTTTCCACCGCCTCGTCAAGCTCCGCCTGGGCCGCAGCGATCTTGGCCTCCAGAGCTTCGATCTCGCTGGCTTCCGTCTGGAAGAACTCAGCGATCAGGTACTCGTCCGGGATCAGACTGTGGTGCCAGCCGATGGACACGATAGTCTTGAGGTCGTAGCGGATTTGCTGCCACCAATTAACGAAGACCCCTGCGCTCTTGAACTCATCGAGCACGCCCAGAGGAATGAGCTGGCCCTTGAGCGATGAGAGCAGCTCCAGGCGAACGTCAGGCATCTTCTTGCCGCCATTATTGGCGTGCTCAAGCTCGGCGAAATCGTTACGCGCGACAGACCACCACTTTTCCATGACATCCTGGTGGTCCGCCACGGTCTTCTGCAACGCCGCATCAGCCTCGATCGCCGCTTTGATCGCAGGCTTGGCGTCGACAGCATCCACGAAGGCAAGATAGCCGGGGCGTTCTGGCCGGAACAGGATGTCGGGTGAGACGCCGAACTTGCTGAACTCGGTACCGAGCGTTTTGACCTCCGCTTCCGGGATGCCGCCGATCAGGTGTGCCTGCACGTCCTCGGGCTCCGGATCAGGCGTGTTGTCGACATACCGGCGGATATTGAGGTTGTAGTCGTGCTTGTTGACGATCTCCGCCTTGTCGACAAGCCGGGAGTACTTCGGAAGCTCTCTCTTGTGGGTGAAGACGTGATCGATCTTCTCGATATCCTCCGGCCGGAGCTTGTTCTGGCTTTTGCCCTCGCGATCCGCATTGATGAAGAGCACCTTATCGCGTAGGCCGTCGGGCTTGTTCTTGTTGCAGACCAAGACGCAGGCAGGGATGCCTGTGCCGTAGAACAGGCCGGGGGGAAGGCTGATGATGGCTTCGATAACATTGTCATTGATGAGAAGCTCACGGATGAGCTTCTCCTTGCCACCTCGGAAGAGCACGCCGTGAGGCATGATGGTCGCCATGTGCCCGTCGGCTTTCAGGCTAGCGAGCATGTGCTGGACAAACATCAGGTCGGCCTTCTTGCCGGTCTCGGGGCACCATTCGCGGAAGCGGCTGGTGTACTTGACGTTGGCGCGGCTGTAGTTCTGGGAGAATGGCGGATTGGCAAGAACGCGGTCGAACTTGCGAACTTGGCCGTCCTCGATGATCAGCGGGTCCTCCAGAGTGTCACCGTTCTCGATGGTAAAGCGGGTGATATTGTGGAGGATCAGGTTCATGTTGCAGATCGACCAGACCGTGCCGTTGGAATCCTGGCCGTAGAGGGCGAGGTTGTTGGAGTCCTGGCCCTGTTCCTCGACATACTGGTGCGACTGAATCAGAAAGCCGCCGGACCCGACCGTGGGGTCGTAGATGGTGTTTCCTGCCTGGGGCTTGGTGAGCTGGACGAGCAGACGCACGACCTCGGCCGGTGTATAGAACTCGCCGCCCTTCTTGCCGGCGCTGTCGGCGAAATACTTGATCAGGTACTCGTAAGCCGCACCCAGAAGGTCGGGGAACTCGAAGTTATCGTTGACGAGGGGCGGGAAGGCGTTGAAGTGGTCGAGCAAGTCCTTCCATTTCTGGTCAGGAATCTTGGTCTTGCCCTTGACGGCATTGAAGTCGATGTTGTTCTTGAGGACGCCAGCCAACGAGTCGTTTTCGTCCTCAAGGGCGGCGATGGCCTTATTCAGCATGTTCCCGATGTCGTGCTTGAGGTCCTTCATCGCTGGGACGAGGTCGCCATTGTCGTCCTTCCAAGACTCGTGCCACCGAGCCCGGACGGGTACAAAGAAGGTCTCGCCGTAAGAAGTCTTGTCCTCCAGCAACTCGGCCACGAGCTCGGGCTTGTTCTTGAGGTGGGCGAAGTCACGCTTTCGGAGTTGTTCCCGCTTGCGGTCGAACTCATCAGAGAGCCGCTTCAGAAACAGCATACCAAAGATGAATTCCTTGAATTCCGACGCATCCATCTTGCCGCGCAGGATATCGGCGGCTCCCAAGAGGAATGACTCAAGCTGCGATAATGCAATTTTTTCTCGGCGCATAAGGTGAATCTACTTCAGTGGTACTCGGCTCGACAGAGGTTGAAAGACACGTAGAACCCTGACGCCTATTCGCCAGCCAATGGCAAAAGACAACTTCTCTTCGTCCATACGGTCTTCTCAAACAGGAACGAGGCCTTCCAACCCTGCAAACCGTGATTATCGCACCAATCGCGGTGGCTCTGCAAGCCCAAATGATACAACTGACGTAGCTATCGTTCTTTACAGCCAGCAGCAAGAGTCCCGTTTGCCACTGGCTGGCTGACTACTCCGCTCTTGAGATCACGTACTGGAGGGTACGCCGACCACTTTCCCTTCCGTGATGATCGGAGCAATCCACCTTAATGCGAGGGTTGCCCAGCGATTCCAGAATCGCCTTCAGCTAGTTTGCAGGATGAAGACCCGCGAGGGTGACGATCTGTGGCAGAATTGCAGACGGACGGTAAGCGATCACCGCAGGTACACGACTCCCAACCGCCTAATGTAGCGAGTGGTGCGGGACCAGAAGTCCGATTGACAGGTAGCGAGTTGCCCTCCCCTGCACGTTGCGAAGCGAATCTGCCAATGGGCAGGAAGTCATGACGAACCGAGACAGATCGCCGGCCCTAACCGCGCCTACGCGCCACTTGCATCAATCTGCACGGTTCATTCGAAAAAATGCTTGCGCCATCGCCGGAATCGCGCTAACCTGGATATTAGTTGAGTGCCATTTTGGAAAGGAGAATGTGATGACCCTTACAACTCGAAAAATCATTGTCTTGGGATTGATCGGTTCAATCCTCATGTTGGGTAACGTCGTACTGGTGGCGAACTGGCTCTCAGAGCACGGGGTCGTGGATTGGGCTCGCGACGTTCGGGCGGAGTATCTCACAGGCACAGCAGTGACCATCATTGTGGCGCTTCTGATTCTCTTGATCAGCCCGAGATCTGGAGGCTTGGTCCGCAGGTGTCGGGTGTGCGACCATGTGCTACCGGGTAGGACCAAGTACTGCGGAGAGTGCGGGAGCAAGGTATAGTCGCCCCAAGCTGCTCCGGCGGTTCCGTGTGAAGAAGCAATCGAGTCTGCGCGGCGTGGCTCCTGACTCTCCCCCACACAGCTGTTGTAGCACCCCAGAACAGCTTGATAGCAAAGGGCGATACCCTGATTCTGTTTGCCCACAGGTCTGCTGGGCGGATAGACCAACGGACGACCAATCCGGTGGTCCTGCGCTCGCCAATACCCCCCCTTCTGCGGCCAGGCCATTTCCCTGAAGCCTGGCCGCTTGAGTCAGGGGAGGTACAAAATGACGGATGTTTCCATCAGAACACTACTCCTGGAGTTCGTGGACGCCAACGGAGCAAGCCACATTCGGGAGATGCACATCGAGATCCTTCGGCACAAGCCAGATACACCGGAGCATACGATTCGTGCACGTTTGTCGGAGGCCGTGTCGGACGGTTTGCTCGATCGGCTGGGAGACGGTTTCCACGACATATACGCCGAGGATGAGGGCATGACGTCGGTAGTGTCGTATCCGAACCGATGCACGCTCTGGGGCGATTCCAGGTACCGAGGCAACTGTGACGGTCGGCTCATCAAGGACCTCATCCTCCGGTACAAGGCGAGAAGAGTAGCGGACCCGATGAAAGGGTCAGGCACGAAGTCAAACCCCGCGCGAAGGTCACCGCCCCAGTAGACTATCCCGAGTCGTTTGTACTTGTCCAGACCTGCCACCACGTCCCTGCTCGTAACCATCTCGAATTCCGCGACTTCAGCCCATTCGAAACGAAGATCACTCCCGCACAAGACAAATGCTACAATGTGATCACATATTATGAAACATTGCATCAGGTGCAAGTTGCCTGAGCAACAAGGAGATCGGAGAATGAGCAGTACATTACGAGAGAGCATCACAGCCCTGAAACTGCAATGCTGCGAGAGGAAAGACCCCACAATCGCTCAGAAACGGCAGGTAGCCGCCTTTTGTCAGAAGAGATATGTATTTGACTTCATTTACGCCTTTAGGCATGAAAGGAGACAATCACTGCGTAGTATCATGACCGTTGTCACCTTGTTTCCTACCAGCGAGGCGAAATGGGCCTGGGTTCTCTTGTGCGCTCTGCGGCTTCCATATGAGGATCCCCAGGGGTGGGACCCTAGGCTACACGACTATGTATATTTCCAACTCATGCTGGCGCTCTTGGCAGAACTGGACTTGCCTGCTGACGAGTTTCGAGATTTGGCAGAGTATCCTCTAAGGGTGTCTGTCGATGCTCTTCTGATGTCTGCTGCGTTTCACGGCTGTGGAAAAGAGGCGGTGGTGAAGTGGCAAACAGAAGAGTTCTACGAAGAGCTGCTGTCAAGAGAACACCGCCTGGACCTGGAGCCGGGGAATCTCTCCTCCATGGAGCTCGCCGAGGATTTCATATCTTCTGTGGCCAGATTATTTGAAAGACACCGCTTGGAACGGCCGCACTTGGGAATTGGTGCTGGGTTCGTATACTATGGCCTCGACGAGCGAGCCAAGGATGCCAGGAATGCGTTTCTCGATTGGCTGCTGACGACCAAGGTCAGCCCAGTGTTATTCGACCTTGTTCTCGCTGGTTATCTCATACCGCAAGACGGCCTACTCTTGCCTGATGGCGAGAAGATATGCGCAGCAATTGACAGCAAACAAACGCAATGTGAGAGCATGCTGGGTATTGTCGACCTTGCAGTGCCATTACAGTGCCTGGCCGGTCTTCTCGTGGGAAGGCCACCTGCGGAAGGCTCGAGGGCTCATCTGTTTTGGGTTGGATACGTTCTATGGCATGCGGAACTCGGCATTATGGAACAACTGGATGACTATTATATCGAACGACAAAAGTAGATGCATCTGACGCTACTCGCCCCGAGGGGAAGAGTGTATGAACGCCAGAGTCTTGGCATACCCGAAGGTTCACAGAGACCCATGAGCATCATGCCTATCACATCCTCACGGAAGCTCATTGCACAAAAGCTGATTGGGAAACGACAGGCCTGCATGCTGTCAGAATCTCAAGCAGCCTTGTCACCATGAGCATTTCCGGTCCGTAAGGCCCGGAATGCCCTAAGATGACGAAGAACGGGCACTCCTCTCACTTCCTACTCAATTCCCGGGTCCTCCGCTCGCGATTGATCGTTAGGCCTTCCCCCGCGGGCCCGACACGTCTATCTTGAATCCAAGCTCCTCGCCCTCCGGCGCTTCCGCCAAGACCTACAGATTGACGTCGCGCCTCAGGTAGACGCCCACGGCAGGCAGGCTCTGCACATGTAAGCATGCATGCTTCGGTTGACAGATTAGCGAGCATGGTCAGACGGCGGACACTCAAGGAGCGACCCAGGGGGAGTACGGGTCTCACATTGGCGGAATCGGCATCTCCAGCGGCTCCGGCCACAACCACGCCGACTCCGCGATGATCTGATGGACGATGGGGCCCTCTCGGTCCAGCCGCTTGTTCGCCGAGCAGTAGAGGCAGTTCTTGTCGCAGGTGTTGAAGTTACCGACATCCTTGGTCTCGTGGCATTGGCACCCTTTCCGCGTAGGTTTCATGGGCAGATGCGGCAGACCGGGCATGGCTCGCTGCAGCAATTCGAGATCCATGCAGGAAGCCTGTCGCAAGCCGGCGGCCTCCGCCACCTCCGGCTGCGCACAGATCTCCGGTCGAATCCCGCAGGATAGGGCAACTTGGCCTAGAGCAGCGAGCAAATGTGCCTTGCGGGCCAAAGGCCATTCCAGCAGCCGGTCACCCACGGCCTGCAATACGGGGGCCGCGCGCTTGGCGACATGAGCGTAGCTGCCCTCGCTGAGCATGAGACTCATGACACAACGAGGTGTACCGCGCAGGGCTTCGGCCAGGCGTCTGAAGTTCTGGGTGTGCCACGTCTCGTCCTGCCTCTCGGTGAGGACCACGGGATCATAGCGCCACCAGAGGTGGTCAGGACCATACCGGTCCATAAGACGGCGGGCCATCGCCAGCATCTGCTCCGTCGGCGGGCTGTTGGGTTCCCAGGGGGCGCCATAGCCGGTGATCGTGAGGAAGAAGACCACCGGCTTGCCGAGGGCGTCGATTTGGTCCAAAAGAGGCAGGAGAGGCCCGGGGTTCTTGGTCCAGAAGACGAAGCCGTGAACGTCTTCCGGCAGGAGGGAAACGTAATAGGGCTTCCCTACGATGGGATTGCGAGCGTAGCAACCTCCGCGGGTGAGCTTGTCCAGGAACCATCTCAGGTACTCGGGGAATCCCGGGATGTCCGTGCGGCGGCTGACGCTGATAACGTACTTTCTACTCATCGTTGTCCTCCCAGGGCGTTTTCGAAGAAGCGGACGGCGATCCGCCACGCGCTATCCGAGGTCTTCCCTGTGCATCCGGAGCCGCTGCGCCGACGAGGCGTAGCTCAGTGGAGTAATGAATCTGGGCCAGAACACGAGCCACATCGCCAGTTCTCGTGGCGAGCAGCCTCCATCATAGGGGCTGGGGACGCCGCAGTCCATACCGGCGTCTTCATCGCGTAGTCCATGCCATTCTTGTCGCCGCGTTTTGTGAATAGTTGCAGCTTCAGGCCACCCATCGTACCTGCTTCCAGAACCTACTCCCAGCGGACAAAAGCCATCTTCACCCAGGGGGTACACGTTCAACAAGAACAGTGCGCCCCCCACCGTACACCTTGGGCTCCGAAACGAGTTTTCGAGGCATGCTGGCCGGTGGCTCGTCGATAACCGCGTGCCAAGTCCAGCCGAGGATAGGGTGCCGAATTGACAAGGGATTTGCCCTCCTAAGTCTTGTCGTCTGACCGTATGAAGAAACCCTTCGGCACAACCTGTCTTCCCGCTGAACCTGCCCTTGTGTACGCACAGGCCGCATGATCGCCAAGATTTTGGTGCAACCACAAATTATATATACAGGTGGTCTGGAATTTTAACCAAGTCTCGACACGGTGATCCCGTGGCGAGGGCCCTATCTTACACGAAAAGACCGGGGTGAGAATGCATGGCGGAATCGACCAAGATCAACTTCCAGCACAGGCGAGTTAGCCAGCTTTCAGACTTCACGGAGCTAGTTGAAATGCTCTTTCCGAACAACCATAACCAGTCCTATGCGGCCGCTTGCATATTCTTCGAGCTCAAATGGACTGATGGCATCATGCCTAACCTGGCCCACATCGAGGCGAAGTATGGCATATCGCGGCGAACTCTCCAGCGAGCCCGAGCCAAACTCTCACGGCTTGGGCTCATTGAGCACGTGAGCTACCTGAACAGCCGCTATGGCGGGCAGCATGGCTGGAAACTGTCGAGCAGGTTTGAGACCGGGCTGAGACAATTGGCAGAAAAATGCTTCCTGTTCAGACATCCGGCGACTTCATCGGAAACAAGGGACGGAGCGCTCCTGGGACTCATTCGCACTGGACATAATGCCGAGCAAGTGCACCATCGCCAGGGTCCACAATGTAGGGAGCGGTGAACGCGTTACGCTATGACTAATACCATCCCTCTGATGGAGGCTCCAGCCAGCATTATCTGAATCATGCGACTCGGCAGACGGCGGTGGCAGGACGACATAATAGAGACTATTAACTCGATACGATTCTCTGTGCCTCCTGGAAATCCGGCCAGCCAGAATTCGGATCACAACATTGGAGGACTTCAGTCAGCTTGTTTCTGAGTTCGAGGATCTCTTTCTTTCCCCCATTGCAGCTTCGAAGGAACGCGTTGAGGCTGTTGAATGCACGGATCTCAAGTAGTTTCGCCTGCGTTCGGCTCGCCCATTCTCGGGCTTCCAAGAGTTGCGATTGCGCTTTCTTCCGGTCCTTTGCCGGACCCCTGGCTAGCAGCTCACCTTTGATGCGATGCAGTTCAGATCGAAAGACGAGTTCACCAGTGTCGTCGCTTACATCTATGGCTTCCGCGACCACCTTTAGTCCATCTGACGTGCGTCCGATGTTGAGATAGCCTTCTGCAATGGACGCTAAGAAGAGGGTTTCGAATAGTCGTATGCCGAGAGCCTTTCGTTCAGCACAGTCTGCTGCAAGCTCCCGTAAGAGGGTCTCATCTGGATTCTTCTGGAGTTCACTGATGTTCTTCAGGATTCTGGCGAAGATGACGAGTGGTCTCAGCGAACGTTGCTCTACGATTTCCATCGCCCTCGCTGCATTCACACCAGCGTCATCTGGAGTTCTTGCCAGGATGCCCAAGATGGCCGCATAGCAACGGGCGTGTACCGCACTCTGTGTATGATCCGAGGCATCAGCCAGCTCGATTCCTTTTCGGGCAAGGTTAAGAGACTGGGTCGCCTCCCCGAGGAGGGACAAGACCATGGCGCTCCGCAACAGACTACAGACACCAGCGACATGTCCGGCAAAACCCCTTTTGTGTTGCTCGGGAGGAATGTCGGCCACCAACGTTCCAGCAAGGTAGTGATATCGCAGAGCTCCCTCCAGTTGTCCTAAATGAAAGAGGGTGTCCCACATTGCATGACAGGCCTCGATCAATAGGATTGCCGTCCCCCGATGGGCTGGGTCGGATATCAGGCGCCTGGCCATTTCCAGAGCCGTGTGAAGGTCGCCCCTGACGTACGCAAAGTGCCAGTCCTTCCATTGACTCCGAAATACGAGTGATAGCTCGTTCCCGGTTCCGGCGAGTCGCCGAGCGGCCTCGCAGGCTCGGCGCACTTCTCTTGAGGCTATTCCGCCTTGAAGTTCCAGAGCCGTTATCGTGTCAAGGAGAAGATGCAGTTCACTGTAGCCGTTGGTCTGCTGTTTGTTGGCCTTGCGGGCATACCGACGAGCTCTCGCGAGGGCCAGTCGGGCTTCTGCGAGGGCAAGCCTATCTATCGCGATCTCGCCCGCGCGATGCCACCAGTGAGCGGCTTTCTCAAAGTAAGGTGAATTGGCAGGATCTATATCAAGATCAGAGGCCCTTGAGTAATGCCAAGCTATCTCTTCTGGCGAATGACGGGCGGATTCGGGAAATTGCTTTTCGAGCATTTGAGCAAAGGCAACATGCTGCCTTTGCCTGTCCAAAGGGGACATTGATCTGTGGAACTTGCTCCAGATATTCTTACAACAGAATTCATAAACTGTTTCCTTTGCGAGCGGCCTGGGACGGATCAACTCGGTGTCCAGCAGGCTGTCGAACAGCTGATTGAACCAGATGTCGTCCCTCTCAGCATTCTTCAGGTTCCAGAACACAGCCTCTTGAAGCTCCTTGCGCCGGAAGACGGGACCAGCCACGGCTGCCATCTGCGCGATGAATTCACGACCGACCGTATGAGGGCTGGCAACATCTTCGGATTCACTTTCACACATTACTTTCTTGAAAAGGGATTCAGCACTGAAATCCCCCCGAGCCTTTTCCAGAATCGCCTGAGGGATGCCGCCAGTTTCCTCAACCATGGCCTCGAGTTGGCGCGTCCCCGGAGTGGCATTGATTGATTCTGCCGCGGCCTTTGCCAGTTCTTTTGCGTCGTCACTTGTGAGTCTCTGGAGGTGCATAGAAAGCATGATGGAATCCGCCGTGTGCGACTTGTCACGAAGTGGACCGCGTGTAGTGCACAGGATTAGCATCCTCGGCTGTTTGCCTTTTGCCGACAGGCGATCCGCCAAGTGGAACAGTAGTGTGCGCGTGGAGTCGTCGGCCCACTGGAGATCCTCAACAACCAAGACGAGGGGCTTGCGGGTGGAGAGAGAGCAAAAGACTTTATGAAACACCTCAGGCATTCCCTCACGGGTTGATGCGGCCGAGCATAGCCGGAATGCTTGTACACTGGGCAGGACATCTTCCTCCTGTGATAACCTTTGAGCGGGGTGAAGCAGAGACGCCAGAGTCTTTACTACCTGCTCGTCTTCAATACGCCATTCCCTGGTCACGCTTCGAATACGCTGCTCCAGCGATCCTATATCTGAGTCTAATGCCCCTTCCATCTGCATGTAACTTCTAATCATCTCGATGATTGGATAGAACGCGGTGTGTCGATGATATGGCCAGCATTGACAAATGAGGATATACGGATCGATTGCAGTCCTGAGGATTGAGAGGAATTCTCTAATCAAGTGTGACTTGCCTATCCCCGCCATCCCACGAACCAACATGAATCGGGGATTACCTCGTATGAAAGCGGGCAGAAGTCCCTTCAGGTCTGCGAGTTCTTTCTTGCGTCCGATCAACCGCATGTCGCCGACACGGGTAAACCTAGATTCAGCCGGCGCGGCCTTTCGACCGACAACCCTGTACACGCGAATGGGGGGATGTTCCCGTACTGGGAGCTCGACAGGCAAGAAGTCGAAATGGTCTATCGCCCTCCGGCGCGTAGTTTCGCTTACAAGCACTTCAGAGGGTTTGCTGAAACCCTCAATAATCTCGAAAGTCTCGGCCGCTTCTTTGCTCATGATGACGGGCGAGTTTGTCTCACCGCTTCCATGCTGTATTGATGCCCCGCCCGTATGGATGCTGATGTGGAACTGCAGATGCCGGACCCTTTGGGGCAGCGCCGCCTTCATTTGGTCAAATCTCTTACAGATTTCCAGGCCAGCTTCGAGAGCTGCCAAAAGATGAAGTTCAATGATTCTAGGGTACCCGAACGTGGCGTCCATCTGGCCATTGACACGTGGAGCAACAGATCCAGATTGTCTCTCGACGATCTCTGTGAACGCCTGAGAGTACGGTTCAAGCAACTGGACGAAAATATCATCGCCAATGCCTGCGGGTGGTTTGAACACGCAGACGAGGCGGGTCAACTCCCAATGCTCGCTTCTGATGGGTGAGTACATGGGAACGGTCCGCGTCTTGGGCTTGTTGCCCACCATCGATTCCGACTCGACCTGGTGTACGGGAGCTACTCTGGGGCCCTTGCCAGCGAGGCGGCAATCATCCACGAGAACGGATGTCTTCTTTGTCCGTCCCCTGGCAGTCGCCTGACCTGATGAGAGCCTGATGTACGCTTGCCTGAGCCATGCCTGGCCCTCCAGTTGAAGCTGTGCAAGTTCCAGGACAACCTCGTCAAATTCTGGTCGCCACTTACCCCAGATGAGCCGTGCCGGAAAGAACTCCGGAGCGGAATTGACGAAAGACACGTAGACTCGTCGTTCCCATCTACGGTACTTACAGGCAGGCTCCAGGAGTTGAGTAGACAGACAGGAGGCATTTTTGTGCACGGTCCCTGGGGCACGCTCCGCCAGATCATCACGTCCATGTTGGCAACAGTATTCTTGATATTGCCGGAGGGTCAGGAAGGAAGGTTCGCCTTCGAGAGCATGCGCCTCGAAGGCACGGAAGAGGAAGACTAACGGCTCAAGTCCATCCCCTTCTGGCACAGTCTCTTCCAGAAGCTCCAAGAGGTCGCGACATATGCTCCTGTCTATGACCGTCTTCTCAGCATGTGCTCCATTCGACATGGCGAGCCCTCCTTGGTATACGGGGGACTACCCCCATGCTCCAACCGGTCAAGTAACGTGGTTTGGCAAGCAGCTATCTAAACCTGTATTCTGACAAAGAGTGCGGCTCGAAACAAGGGACGAGCGCGATGACCGGCAATTACCACCGGTAATTACTCGACGCAGTAATTACTGCAAACCCATATAATTAAACACTTTATATCTCATTCTGAGTATTGTCTGTTCTTCCTTTCCTGTTCATCATGGCCTGTAGATTTTTGCAGCGAATGTGCCTGATATTGGCCTTCTTCGGTTAGCCGGATTCGAGTGCAATGATGAAATGGCGGCAGTTGAACAGATGGATCTACTCCTCGATCACTTCGGCCCTACCTCTGCATCGGTCGATTACCCCTTCTCCCACGATTGTTCCTTGGCCTTGGCTTCTCCAACGAGGAGCTGTTAGTCAAAGGCATTGTTCAGTACCAATGCGAAAGGAGACAACCATGGACACTGAATGCACTGACTGCAGAACTGCGGGACCTTCATGTCGACCTGTCATGAGGATGCCTACTGAAGACATCCAGTACATCGCCGGGGACGCCCACCACTGGCGTAGGCGGGAGACTGGCGGTGCCATCTACGGTCTCTGGACTTACCGTGGTGAGCCCGTGGTTCTGTTGGCCACCGAGGCGGGGCCAGGGGCCACCCGTGAAGCCGCGCACTTCGCTCAGGATCCGGAGTACGTGACGGCAGTCAACAGGGATCTCTGGAGAGGCTGCGGCGTCCAGTACATTGGCACTTGGCACAGTCACCACGACATGCCCTTGCCCAATCCCAGCGGAGGCGACGTCAGACAGGTACGAGGACTGGCCGGAAGAAATGGTCTGCAGCGCATGGTTCAGATTATCCTAACCCGTGAGCAGGAGAGGCCTTCGCCTCGACTGATGTATCACCTTGGCATCCGACGCTCTAGGAGCGTTGCCAATGTGGCATCCGGTGCTTCAACACTGGCGAAGGCGGACGACGGTCCCAGACCTGACAGCGATTTGCCCCATATCAGAGTCAATGCCTTTGTCTACCAAGACGCCCAGACCGGCTCCTACACTCAGGCCGAGGTGAGGACGACAGAGTGTGGTAGTCCATTTCGGGGGATGTTGAAGGGCTCCAGTATTTCTGCCTTCCAAGATTTGTCGGAAGATGCCCTTTATCCCCTGGACAGAATCATCTTGGGCAATGCGGAAATCGAGGGGCAAGCCGCAGAAGGGATCTCTGACATCCTCTCGATCTTGGCCGAACAGGTGAGTAGGCTCCCACGAGGGGTCGCTGAGCGTGTTGAGGCCGTGCCCACAGAGGACAGCGTCATCCTGCGGCTTCCGCTTTCGAATGATCGTCAGGCAATTGTGCACTATGATTCGCGAGACCGCTCATTGACGCCGAGGTCCGTGCATTTGGCTGTACCGGCTGTGCCGAAGCCCGTGGACATTACGGCCGTCGCCCTGGCACACAGATGCGCCTTCTTACTCGATGTGCTGTACGAATGGGCGGACAGCATTCAATTGCCTTCGTCCGGGCTTGGCTGTGATCCGCAACCGCCGGAATCCTCACCGGTCACGCACGATCTGGAGAGAGCGACGCCTGATACTCCGTCCAGACGCTGCACGTCCGGATCCTCAATGGAAAGGAAGCACACCCATGTGGACTAGATCTCAACAGCGCAGACTCGCCTGCGAGAAAAGGGTGCTGGAGCGACTTCCGCAATTCCATTTCTATGACCCAACGGGGAACAC
Organism: uncultured Pirellulales bacterium; assembly: GCA_964421295.1. Lineage (GTDB taxonomy): Bacteria > Planctomycetota > Phycisphaerae > Sedimentisphaerales > Anaerobacaceae > PLanc-01. The sequence goes on along the minus strand of CAYQXM010000001.1, from coordinate 92,750 downwards.
GTATGTCTCCGGAATTGTTTCCCTTCCTAGTGCAGGCCTTGACTTGATATTGGAGTGTGTGCTGGACCCCCTCTTTCCTGACAGGATGCCGAGGCTCTATGTTACATGCCCAGTCACTTTGTGGAAGTACACTTACGTTGGGACTGTGAACTCGGAAGGAGTCTCCCATGCGTACCACACGTTGAGCAACGGGCCAGGCGGAGTTGTACAGATTTGTCACTTTAAGCCTGATCAATGGCACTCAGGTCGATCGTTGTTTGGCGTTTTGATGAAGGGGCTGTGGTGGGCGCGGGCTTACGAAGAGCACCTACGCAGCGGCAAACCCATCTGTGATTACTGCGGCTAGGCGTGGCTCGCCACGCGAATGAGGTATTCGATGGTCATTTTGTCGAGAGATGAAAGGACGGTGCAATTATGACAGAAGAAGAGCATGTACGAGAGATTATGGAAGATGTTGGCAAGGGTCGTGACATCGGTAACAAACTGGTGTATCACGAGCCGTCGCGGTCCTTCCGGCCATCTGCGTACTACGACGATCCCAGGGACACCATAACGGTCACGAATGAGGACAAGGATTTGTTCCTCCAAGGAGGCTATCATGATCGTGGTACCTGAAGATCTCATGCTCGCTGTGGCCAATGACGACCGCATCAAGAAGGTTGAGATATTGGCCCGCGAAGATGAGGGAGTGTTCTCCCTGTTGGGCTTGAGTTCTTACACTCTCACCGTACCGGGCGTCGTATACTGTTCGCCCGATGCACTGCGGGCCGTTGTACAGAGTTCCGGCTGGGAGCCTGAACACATCAGGATCAAGGTTCGCGTCAAAAGTGGACGGCTAAAGGTCCGGGGTTTCGTTCATCGAGGCAACCATTGGAGCCGGGACGATGTCATGGTCGTCCCGACTCATGGGCAACTGTTCTCCCGGTTCACAGGTCTGCTTGAGACGAACGTCTTATCATCCAAGAAAGTGCTGGTTATCGGGCAAGGCTCGGGAGGCGCGCCGATCACGATCGGACTCATTCAAAGCGGTGTTGTGGATTTGACTCTGATCGATCATGACCGACTTGAGATTGGCAACATCATGCGTCATATTCTGGGTCTAGGAGATGTAGGCCGTTACAAGACGAAAGCTATGCGAGATCTCGTCCTCCAGAAGAACCCCGATGCCAAAGTGCGTACACTGGAGGTGAAGGTCGGCTGGAATTGTTATGACCTACTCTTGCGAGAAGTTGAACGGGCGGACCTCGTTTACTCTGCCGTCGACGACCGGCAGACGAAACGGGTGATCAACAAAGCCTGTGTTCAGGCCGGCAAGACATTGATTATAGGAAGCGCCTTTCGCCGAGCTTATGCCGGCCAGGTGTTGCGAGTTCGACCCGGGAGGTCACTCTGCTACGAGTGTTTTCTCAAGCGACTGCCTGAAGACATCTACGACCAGGAGATCTCGAATCCCGAGCAAGCTGAAGCCATCGCTTATTCGGATCGCCCCGTGTCCATCGAGCCTGGGTTAGCCTCGGATATTGCGCCGGTGTCTCTACTCATGGTCAAGTTGGGTATTCAGGAACTTCTGGCCGATGGTCAGACCACGCTGCGTTCGCTCGATGAAGATCTCGTCGCCCCTTTGTATCGATGGATCAACCGACGCGAGCAGGGTACGTCTTGTGAGAAGTGGGAACCCCTTGAGTTCAACATCGATGGTTTTCACGTCTTGCGATGGTATGGCATGGCGATTCCAGCGGATCGGGGTTGCGAGGTCTGCGGGGATTATGTCAGCGAGGAATGTCGTCAAGCCGGCGTCACATTGTCCGAAGATGATATGGCCTTCTTTAGACAAGAAAGAAGAGACTGACCGACTTATGGCTGAGACGCGCAAAATGTTGAATTGGGCTGCGCGGGTTGTCCCTGACGAGACATGGTCACACAACCAAGCACTGGCCAACGGAGGTGCGCGGCCCGCAGTATTCCGCGGCTGGGAGCATCTGTTGCGAACGACTACTAACATGCCCCCGCGGAGTGTCATCACCAGTCTGCTGGCGGCCTATAAGCCTCGCTACGAAGAAGGGCACCGACAATCTCGATTACAGTTGTATATTCAGGTCGCTGCCCGGGACGATCATATTGCCCAAGCCATGGACACACTCGTTCGTGGTAGTCTCCTTTGCCGGCTGTACCAATTTCAGCGCATTGCTGCCATCGCCCCGCCACCAAGTCATCTGACCGCCCGTTGCCACATCATACGCAGGGAAGATTTCATCAAGCCGTTACACAATCGCGAATTGAACCCCCATATTCCAGACTGGTACTACTCAATAAGTCCATTCATCGCCAACGAAGGAAACTGCAATCTCGAGTATGATCGGATTCTGGACGGCGTAGAGGAGGAGATAAGGATCGTAGTCCAGGTGCAGCCGGAGCACGTACTCGATGAGCTTGCCGCCAGTACCGCATACCTCTCGCGTCTGGAATCCGTCAACCGTGACAGCGGCTTTCATGATGGTGACTTTACCCTGAGAGGCCCAGCGGACAGCCTCGAAGGGATGTCCGCTAACTGGCACGACCGCATCAGCCCTCTGCATCGGCCGGACCCACTGGCAGATGAGCTGGGGCGAACACATCGACGTTTCCATGAAATCTTGCATCAACCCCATGTGCTGTTCAATATCATGGTGGCGGCGGAGACCGAGGCGACTGCTAGACTCATCGGATCGATCGTCGCGGAATCCGCCTTTGAAAGTGGAAGCTATCGACTCATCGTGGACAGCGAGCAGGATGAGACGTCTGCCGGCTGGTTGGCGTCGGGAGAGACGGGCGTGGTAAGACTACTGCCGACCCGTCAAAGTCACTGGCCGGACGGGGCCCGGAAAACGTACGCGGGCTTCGAGCGGCTCAGCCAATTGGCCTGCGTGGACGAACTGCTCGGGATATTCCGCCTTCCGGTGGCTTCATTTGCCTCGCCATGCTGCATCCGGAAGGACACGGACCCACCGGAGGAGAATCTCCACAACATGATCGTGCTGGGGTACGACCAGCAGATGTCCGATATATCAGGCCAGCCACGAGGGGCCATTCGTGGTTTGCCCTTTGATCTGCTGAACAGACACTGGTTTGTGGTTGGCAAGACGCGATCTGGTAAGACGACCGTGATTATGAATACCGTACTCCAGTTGAGTGGTCTGTTGTCTCCGGATGAGCTGGAAGAGAGATAGGAAAGATCTATGCATTCATGGTGTCACGTCAATGTCGATAGTCAAGCGTAGAAGAAGCCTACGATGCAGAAGAAATCCCCTGTTATCCCCAATATGGTTTTTGAGCCCGCGAAGACAGATTACCGTGGTCTCAAGACGATAAAGGAACGCAACGGAGTTTCCGCAAGCGGGACTGAATTCTACACGCCGGGTAATGATAGCCTGTCCCCCTTCCGGTTCAACCCTCTGGAACTGCTTCCGGGGATCGAACCCGATGAGCACATCGAAAATACGTTGTGTTGTCTCCAGGCGGCGATGCCGATGTCCGGTCCCCTCCCGGCTCTCTTGCGAGAAGCATTGGAGGAGCTTTACGAAAACCACCAGGATCGCGAACGGCCGCCGGTGTTCAGGGATTTGGTGGCGACAGCAGAGACCATAGTGACCAGTGACAGGTACTCAGCAGAGACTCGCTCGGACATCCGAACCGCTTTGTCGGTTCGTATAGGGGCCCTAAGTCGCGGCTTGATCGGAAGAGTATTCCAGTGTCGGCGCAGTATTCCAAGTATTGGACATCTGATGAAGGTACCGTCCATTATCGAGGCGGCCATCCTTCCGCCGGAACAGGCTTGCCTGCTGGGACTTTTCGTGTTCAATGGCATTCGAGAGTATCTTCGAACAATCGCGCGGGGGTATGGAACGAAATGTCCCTATGTGTTGTTTATCGAGGAAGCCCATAATATCATCGGGCTTTCTAACAATGCCCAACCATCAGAGGAGAACGCCGATCCCAAGGCGTACGCGACTGAGTTCATCTGCCGTATGATGGGTGAGTGTGGAGGGTACGATGTCTCAATCGCCATCATCGATCAGCTACCCTCCGCAGTGGCCGCGGCCGTGCTCAAGCATGCCGGGGCGATCACTGAGCTTCGCACATCACATCGGGAGGACCGAGAGATGGTTGGCAATGCCATGCTGGCCGACGAGATGCAAATCGAAGATATGGGTAGACTGCGAACCGGTGAGGCGTATCACTTCAGAGAGGGTTACCATTGTCCCCGAAGAATACGAACGGTGAATATCCACAAGCTGGTGGACTTCAATAAGACGGTCGGAGACCAGCAGTTGTTGTCGATCATCCGGGGAGAACCGTGGTTTCAGGAGACGGCCCATCGGCGGGTTGCTGCGGAATTGGAGCAATTAGAGGAATACATGGATGCCTTCGAGAAGCAAAGGATCGCGATGGTCGACGAAGTCAAGACCATCGTGGCCACGCGTAGACGCCTTCTGGCGTCAGTCATCAGTGAAGGCCATCAACGACAATTGGGGGCCCTACGGACCCACACTGAATCTGTGCGACGCAGATTTCATCAGTTGTTTAGGGAATTCCACCAGCGAATCTACCGGCGGTACATGCCCGTCGAGGAGGGACTGGACTCGGTGATCCAGTCTCTCCGGGACAAACTGGTGCACCATTTTGACAGCGTGATCCGGCCCGACGTCGACCAACTGTCGACCTTCATGGGCGACTTGATCGCCAAGTTCATGGACCCTAGGTATAAGGAGATTGGACATGCGAAAGCACAATGACATGCCTGCACGAAGCGAGATCACCGACACCGTCGGAGAGCAGGAAGATCAGATGGCGGAGGGGAGGGAGCAACTGAATCTGACGAGCGAGGATATGGACACCGTAACTGAGACGCTCTCCGCACTGGATTTGGATGGGAGCTCTGAGGGTGTTGAGGCCGCGAAGGGCTCGATGGAACAGGCTCAGGACGACACCGCCGACGTCTTCGATCGGGAGAGCGAAGAACTGGATGAAGTCTGCGATGAAGCGGGAGAATACCAGCAGGACCTACAGGAGCGATCGGATTCCTCCCAGGCGGACCTCGGCAAGGTGAGCGACGCTGGCGGTCGCATCCAGACTAAGGAGGCTGTGGAAGAACTGGATAAGGCGGAAGAGGCCTTGATGGAGGACAAGGAGTTCTTAGATGGGCAAATCGAGCGAGCCAAGGCTGCAGTCGGAGACACGAAGCAGGCCCAGGGACAGTTGAAAGGCCATATACAGGGCCGAAAGAGGTGACGGCATGCGTGCAGATTGCGGCCCGTGTAATGAGACCTTCAAGGATGGTTGGAGTTTTGGGGCTGGGGGGTGCCCGCGTGGAACACAGTTGCGGCAGGAACTTGCCTCCTTCGTACGGATGGTGACGCAGCTTGAAGCGGCTATGAACCAACTACCGCGCGTGGACGAAACAGGTCAGTCAGAATGTCATTTTGCAGAAGACCTGTATGCCGAGAAGGAGCGGCTTGAACAGGCAGTCCTATCCGACATGATGCGATTCTCCGGATACCATCTGACTTTGGAAAAGTGGGTCGAGCAGTGCAAGAAGAACATGGAGAAGATCGAAAGCGATTCCCAGAGGCTGCACCATTCGGAGCCTCAGGACTGCTACTCGGATGCCGCCAACCAGCTGCGCGGTGAGTATCGCCTGGCCGTCCAAGACAAGGACGCGGTGTATGTGGCCCTTGAGAAAGCGAAGGCAGTGCTTCAGGTTTCCAGTACCCGTAAGTTCCCGGGTCGTGAGCCGAAGAAGAGGACATTTGCTCCTGTCGCTCAAGCACCGCCCTCCGACACATCACACGCCAATGGTCATGCGGCCGATCTAGGAGGCGAAGTCGAGAACGTATTTTCCCTGGGACCGATCGACACGCCCGGAACAAGTCGCGATACAAGGAAATCTTGATATGTATCGACAGTGGAACACCTACGTTCTTTTCGGCGGCGGGGGCGAGAGTCCCGGTTTGGTGACCTACGATATCGAATCGCACCGTACCGAACGGGTACTCTCGCTGCCACCGGAACAGAGCGTATATGCGGTGGACACTTCCCCTGATGGCGGCCGTATGGCTGTGGGTACGAAAGCCGGCTACTTATACTTGCCGGCGGACTCGCCGCCGACCGATGAGCGCAGCACGAACAAGATGAGGGTGTTCTTGCAGGGCCCCCCCATATTGTCCGTACATTTCGTAGATGATCTGCACCTTGCCGCCACCGACACTACGGGGCGTTGCCTTGTTTGGGATCTGCAGGAGAGCACCCGACCCATCGCGCTGCCCGTTCCCGGAGGTGAGATCATCTATGGGCTGTTTCGATTGGATGACCAGTATCTCGCTGGCCTGAGCAGCGCAGGGCGTGTAATCGTCTGGGCTTGGGCGAGAGGCGTGGTTGCCCAGAAAATCAAGACACCGCCTGCGGCCTCGGTTCTCGCATTGGTCAGGCCAGTCTTCTGGTCCAGCATCAACTGCTGGGTTTGGCCGTCCTCAGGTGGAGTTCTGGCGCTATTTGAGTGGCCTGGGGGACGATGCCAACATGTCAAAGCGCACGAAGGGGACTTTTATGGCGTCGCCGTCACAGGACCCGATTTGCTGACGGTGGGCAAAGCGGATCATTGTCTGAAACGCTGGTCCCCTTCCACCGAGAAGCTGGCGGAGACTCTGACGGTTCTCCACGGCGCCGTTGCGATGGCGGCATGGCAGAACGATGAACCCGAACTGGCTCTGGTTGATGAGACAGGCAGAGCAGGCGTGTACTTGCGAAAGGGAGACACGATCGAGCGAGCCCGTTGGTTACCTGAGTCGACCTACCGGTTGGCCATGAGCCCGGACCCAGTTGCCCTCCTCTCGCATGCACGTCACAGGGCGGAAAGCAAAGCCAGAAGCTTGGCGGTGGATATCAGGGAACAATACACCAAGGGGCGTCTGAAGGATGTCGACTGTCTTCACGGTGAGCTCCGGCGCATTGGTTATGCCCACGTCAGTTTGGTGTTGCAGGCCGAGGAGGCGAGACGTCAGGACGATATAGCCGGGGAACTGCGAGCATATGCGGGTCTCCTGCCACTGGTTCCCGACAATTATGTGTATCTGACTGACTCGCTGGCCCGGTACGCCTACTTGCTGGAACGTACCTGGCAAATTAGAGAGGCATGCGTGGTCTGGCAACGGCTCCAGGCGATCGGTTCGCGAGAGGCGGAGTCAACCCAAGTCTTGGCACGTCTCGAGAAGTGCCGTGAAGCCATGGAGTCGCACGAGCACATCATTGAATGTGCCGATCCTCTTTCCACTCTCATCGGGAGTGCCACGGCGCTGGACAAGCCACTCATAGGCCGCTATGTGCTGCGGGCAGCTGGCCCTCCCGTACGATGCCATGGGGCCGTTTCTTCGACCGACGTCCTTGAGCGGTATGAGCAAGTCAGAAGAACGGTGTACAAAGACGCTCTGCCCATCGCGGAACGAAGGCAATTTGTGTGGCTCTCCGGGACAGCGGTGGAGCGTGTGGAGGCCGTGGTTGCGATCCTTGATTCATCCCTGCAGGTTGCCCGTCCACAATATTGCCTCAAGATATGGAGAACTGAGAGCTACACTGTCTTCACACCAACGATCATCATTTGGGCCAGCGACCAAGCACCAGGGATGACCGCAATCGAGCATA
>CAYQXM010000001.1:77873-85066 GCA_964421295.1 uncultured Pirellulales bacterium | reverse complement strand
CACCAAGTCTCTTCGCTGCTGCGTTATGTTGAGGAAAGTCATTCCTACCGAGCTGTGGCACTAGCAATCCATGAATGCTTCAAAGAGGTGATGGCCCGGCTCCTGACCAGACAATTGGCGGTGAAATCCTATGAACGAGGGGATGAGTATGCCTGAAGAGGACTATTTTCTATCCGAGGCGCCTGCACGGGACATGTTCAAAGTGACACTGCCACCTGGCGAGTTGCTGAATGACCGGTTCAAAATCGAGCGCCTGTTGGGTGATGGGCGACTAAGCAGCGTGTATCTCGCGCATGACACTGTCCGTTCGGAACGGGTGGCTCTAAAAGTAGTTGGCATGGCCAGACGGAGCGCCATCAAGCCCCTGATCGAGGAAGTCAAACGGCATTCCAGCATTGCGAATTATAGCCATATTGTTCATGTCTACGAAATTCACCTTATCCAATACGGCGGAGCGTACTTGGCATGCCTGTCCATGGAATGCGCAGACGGCGGCTCTCTGCGAGACTGGCTCCGACAGGAGAAGGGCAACGTGAGTCTCAGGCGATCTAAGGGCTTGGAGTATTTCAAACAAGTATGCTTGGGCGTGAGAGAGTTGCACGGGGCCGGTATTGTTCATGGCGATCTCAAACCCGAGAACTTCCTACTGACAGGCGGCGTCATCAAGGTGGCGGATCTAGGTCTATCGCGAGTTGTTCACAACAACACTTCCGATTGCGAGCTTGAGTCTCAATCTCCAGTAGGCACACCGGAGTACATGAGCCCCGAACAAGTAGTGGCACAGCGGTATCAGGGAGTGGATGTTCGCGCAGATATTTACTCTCTGGGTGTCGTACTGTCTGAGATCGTCGACTCTGAGGGCCGCCCGCTGTTCAGCGGGACTACGCCGCCGATCTACCGGGGCCATCTCAAGACGTCCCCTCTTATTCTGGAGGGCGTCGGCCAGCGTGAGATGCGCGTCATTCGCCGTTGTCTCCAGAAGAACCCTACTGACAGGTACGCAAACGTGGAAGAGCTGCTCGGAGATCTGAACAATGATCCTGAAGCGGAACTGGCCACCGAATCGGACAATCAGGAAAGGCTCGCTCAGCCGCGGGAGGTGGGCGAGTTGCACGCACAGGCACACCAGGCTTTTATCCGCAACGATTTGGACGGGGCTGCCGCCGCATGTCATGGGATTCTCAAAGTTATGGCGGACCATCCCGGCGCGAAGACCATGCTGGACGAGATCCAGGGCCGCTATGCAACAGCTCAACAAGCTTATGACCTAATCGAAAGAGGGATCGGCTATCAGTCATTCGACTACCTGAACAGCCTACTCTTGGAGGCCATCAGGACATACCCCAATCACCCGCGTGGTCGCTTGGTGCGAGTGCAACTCGGGACGGTAGCCAGGCAGTTCCTGCAGATGATGAGCGAGGCTACCCAAGCGATGTCACAGAAACAGTATGACTCCGCATTAGGGAGTCTTGAACGGGCCCGGCAACTTGCCCCGGGCGAGCCAGCGGCCACGAGATTGATGAACTTGGCTGTCGAAACCAAGCAGGAAGTTGAGATCACGCGGGGCAAGATTGATGCGGCCCTGGAGCAGGGGAATCGGCACAAGGCACTGGCGCTGGCCCGAGCCCTTGATCGGTATACCGAACGGATACGGCACATGATGGAGCAGCCTGGCCCACAAAGGAGTAGCTATGGTACCCCAGAAAGTTCCGTGTCTGGCTGAAGACACCGGCGCACGATGTATTTGCCGTTACGATGTTCCTCTCATGGAACTCGCTCGCGAAGTTGCCGAACGCGGCGACCGAGAGGCTCTTCGTGAGCTCCACGAGCATCGGCCGGTCTTCATAAACCTGAACGGCCAATCAGTGCTCATGGCTGAGTTCCTTGGCGAACTGAGAGACTGCAAGTTGGCCTTCCAGTGGTGTGGTCGAGATCCAGTAGTTGTTGATCAGGCCTACGACCTCACGCTGGCGAAGTTCTGTGAGTCTTCACCTGTCCCGGACAGCAGCCAGGCGGACAGGACACCGGATGGTCCCGATTGTCGGTACTATTATCGAGCATTTTGCAGTCACATCAGCAGAGACTTCCAGCAACGACCACCCCTCAATGGCATCGACGCAGAGGTGAGAGCAGCGGGTGCCTTCCAAAGAATGGTCACACGGCACTTCTATCTGTCCTGTCTGGAGTGTAGACGTCGCGCGGCCAAACTGGTCCGGCGGTATACATGGAAGATCAATGGAGATCAGCTTGTGCTTTGGTTGCCCATTGAGATGAATGGAAGCAGGTGCCGCCAATGGCTTCAGCAGAACATTCCGAATCCCGATCCTGCCCGTCCGGGTGAGCGGGACCGGATCCAGGCTCTTGTCGATCACCTCCTGGCCCGGCGGAGGATCCTCTCGCTGGAGCAGTTGCAGAAAACTCGCGGGTCCGTTGGTGCCGAGGCCGCTGCAGAGCCGCCGTCTTGGGCGGCTGAAGTTTCCGTCGTCGGCCTCGCTCGGGCAGTGGCCGGAGAGAAGGCGGAGAACATCGAGGATCAAAGGCCGGCTATCCGCAGCCTGGGGGCAATGAGGCTGAAGGATCTGATCTGCACAGTGTTCGAGGCACTAGCCGATGAACGGTACCACGCCGAACAGATCGCCGCCAAGTTCGGCCTGAGCACTGCCTCCCTCAGCCGATTTGCAGGGTGTCGCTGGCATCCTGATGACGACCATGCCGCGGCCATGCCGGACCTCTGGCGAAACACGGCCCATGTGCTCGGGAGTAGGGACGATTTCGTAGCGGTGGCTCAGCAAGCTGGTGTCTGGGATCGGGTCCGCCGTGCTATGGGTGTGTGGGACAGTGTGAACGGAGCAGACAAATGAGTCACGAGCTGTACTTTGTGCCAATCCTGGCCCAGGCAATTGCGGGTCTTGGCGGACGCGATCCCCTCGTAAAGGCCTTTGCGGCGATAGAAGAGATGGGCCGGAAACCCGGTTATGAGGAAGGTTATCACAACTTCTGCTGGTTTCTGGCGGAGGCCGTCGGCCGTCGACGATTACTCGATGAGCACAGTCTGCGGACAGAGTTGGTAGAGTGGATCGCAGGGACCCCCATCGAAACGGAGCCTCGGCCATCGGTACTCTCAAGGTTGGTGAGCAGGATACTTTGGATGAAGGAGGAATTCGATTCCCTGGATCAGGCATTCCTGACTCGGCGGCCAGCGTTCACTGTAGAGCTGCTTCGCGACGGTGAGCCGGTTGCCACGTTGACCTTTGAAACGGCCCAGGGTCGTCAAGCCGTGGAGAGTATTGGGCCGGGTCATTATACCCTCGGGCTGGATAGCGGCCTGGTGCTGTGGGAAGGTGTACTGACGGCTGCCGATCTGATCTGGACGGAGGCCTTTGGATCTGACGGGCTGGCCTTGGCGGCAGAGACCGCCGACGTTCGTCGCCGAGTAGGTCGAGAAATAAGGGTAGCAGAGGCGGGCCTAGTTCTTCGCCTCTTTCCCGGTCTGGAGTCGGGCATGTTGGAGATCGAACTGACATCTTGAGGTGACTGAAGTGAACGTCAAGTCAGAGACAAGTGGCCGGGCCAAGATCGCTCTAGTCTTTGGACGCAAGGGTAACCGCCAGGGACTTCTGTCTACGGTCACAGCCCAAGTCCGAGGCTACAAAAAGAAGGGTAGCCCGCTGGTGTTCAAAGGCCCGGTCAAATTCGCCGAGGCGACCGTTGCACATATTACCGGCGTGATCCTACCGATCATTGACCGAATCTGCACCGCGTTACATGCGGCACCGAAGACGTTCGAGCTCTGCGTCGCAAATTTCGGGGCCACTGCGTGCCATGATTTGGGAGTCGAGGTTTCAGGCCTGTCGGCCGACCTGCCCATAATGCTGACCATGCTCTCGGCGGCCCTGAAGCTACCGCTGCGAGATGACTTCGTGGCTACCGGCCATATCGCCTCAGTTGTGGGCGACGTCGTGGCCGTCGAGGGAATCCCTGCCAAGCTTGCAGCAGCGATCGACACCAGAACGGTCAAGCGTTTCATCTACGGTGATCTGAGTAACGACCGTTCGCTGGATGTCTTATCCCCTCAGGAAAAAGACGCCGCCGTTGCGGCGATCATGAAGGCCTGTAATACCATCGAGGCCAAGGCGGTAGCGGGCCTGGACGAGTTGTTGGCCGAGGCCTTTACGGAGCACGCCATCGTCTCAAGCAGCCTTAGAAACGGCTTCTTTCACATTCCACCCCCGGCAGAGCAGGCCGGTGACCCTGTAGCACGAGCAATAGCGTTCCTGGCGGGACACAACGACGTGAGGTTCTGGCAATTGCTGCAGCGGGATTTCTCGACCGGCGAATTTGAACGAGGATTGCACCTGCTGGAGATCTACGCTGTGTCATTTGCGGATAAAGGGCAGTACCCGTCGCATTTCGGTAGCCGCTTGCTTCGCTTGCTTTGTGCTCTGCCGCCGGCCATACGACGGCTGAAACTGAAGTATCCCCTCTTGAATTTCGGGCACTGCATCGAGTTGGCGCGGCTGGCGGGGCCGAGTGATTTCGTAGATGTCCCTGTTCTATTCGATGCGGTGCGAGGCCGGGTCCCGGGCGACGACCGATGGGCAGGCGGCCAGGAGGACCGGGTTACCTCTACCGTAGCCGACTGTGACCTATTCGACACGATCACGGCCGAGATTCGCGAGCTTGCCCTAGTACGCAAATTCGACGCCCCCATCGACTCAGCTCGCGCCTCATTTGTGCTGGCCGCATCTACGGTCCGCTCCTACGATGAGTTCCTTGGGATCATTGAGTCGTTCTTCACCCATCTCCTGTCTTACGCACACCCAGAGACCGCAGCTGAGGCAGATCTGGACCGAGCGAAGGACGGTGCCACTAGCCTGCTGGCGCGGGCTTTCTGCAACCATGGGAGCTTGCCAGGTGCCTTTGCCAGGGCACAAACAGGGATCGATGGGGGCATGCGATCGGTACTTGACGCCATGACGGATCGGTATCGTGTCGAGCGAAGAGCCGAATACATCGAGACGTTCTTGAGCAAGGCGTTCACAGGCATGGACCCTGCCGAACAGGTGCGTTTTGCTCGCGGTGCCCTGGAGCGTCTATGGCCGATGCTATCGGAGGAACTAAGAAGAGAACCACCAGAGCGTTTTGTCAACCGGATCGACGAGGTTGTGCGGGTTTATGCTAGCTCGATGGCCGGTATTGAACGGATGTTGAAGACGATGTAGAGCAAAGGAGAGAACTATGGGAACCATCCATACTCTGTTGGCCGCTCTTGATGAGCGGGAGATTGCTCGACAGGTGACAATAGAACATGACGAAGCAAGGATGAGATATCCGTTGTCATCAAATACCGTACGCGATTATCGCCAGTTTAGTGATGTCATCACTGATTACTATCAGTATCACCACAATACCTGTGTTTCCCGAGGAGGCAGACTGTCCAATTCCGCCGCCTACTCCAAGGTCAAGAATCTCCTGGAACGCGAATACCGCCGTCAGAGCCACGGTGACATTGTGAATGCCTTCCATGACTGCCTTGATGGGGTCAACGCGGGTCTCCGCGGGGTGCTCGATACTATCGCAGATAGCCTGAAGGCAGAGGCTGTGGAAGAATATACAACCGCTATGTTCGACATGCATGTAGCGCCGAGCGAATGGCACGACCAGGTCGATATCATCCACCAATTCATACGATGTTGTGGACCCATGTTGGCCACCTCTATTGTCGCCAGCGAACCAGAGCGCTATGCGCGAGACTACACAGACTTAATCAAGAGCTATGTGGAAGGGATGCGCCGGACGTCCTCGATCTTCCGCCGCCTCTAAGGAAGTTTATCATGACAGATCTGGACCAACTGCTTGAAGACCTTGACCCAGAACGCACGATCGAGCCGGCGTTTCGCCGGGCCGACGCAGCGATCAACTCCTTTCCTCTGTACCACGCCCAGATCCTCGAGTGGGTCGAGTTTACTGCCTGCATGGCGAATTTCGTCGCACATGTCGAATCCTGTGTCTTGCGTCTCAAGCAGCCAGTTCGAGGCTCGCCTGAGTTCGAGTGGGGTCGGGCGGCGGCGATCCTGATGAAGGTCTATGGCCGAAGCGGAGAGAAGACAGCGTTCGAGTTCAGCCGTACGGGCAACGAGGGCGGCCTGTATGGTGTGCTTAAAACCGTAGCGATGGAGATCTCCAACGAGTTGAGCACTAACGAGATCACCGCCCGGGTGCATGCCTTTTGGCAATCGCACAGCCATCAGGAGGTCCTGGAGGCATCACGGCAGTATCTCGACCGGTACGGCCATCTCCTTCCCTCAGAAATGACCGAAGGGAGTGCCGCTCGCATCATCGCGAATTTCCTGAAGGTTTTGGAGAACCATCCGAAACTCGTACAACGCCTCCGCCGCGTCGGCCGTTGAATAGTCGCCTCTCCCAGAGAAAATCCCCTCCCAACTGAAATCTCCCCCATATCGGCCCCGCTATGGCTCTGACAAGAGCGTCTTTTCAGGGAACATAGGCCCATGATAAGGTCTCGCCAGAGTGCCCTCATTGATACGATACCCAGGCATGCCTTGGCCGTGCGGTTGGAGGCGCTGCAGAACGCTGAGATCATCAAAGGGTGTGAGACGACAATTTGGCCCCAACCAGTTGCTTTGGAGCCGGTCCACGCACCGATGTGTCTTCGGCGACTGGACGAGTCGAGACAACTGCTTGTCACGTATGAGAACGGCATCTGTCCCGACGACTTAGTCTGGCTACGAATCTGGATTTCGCGGGAACGAGCCTTCCAGTGGGGTCGCTGCGAAGCGTTTCTCAAGCTGCTCTCCGGCGTTTCTAACCGCGTGATCTTCGAGGTCGCTGGGAATCGTGACAGAGTCTCGTTCTATATCGGCTGCCATCACGGAGATTTGCCGATCGTGGAGACGGCGTTCGAGGCCAAGGTCGAGCACTGCATGATTACCACACAACCGGGTCCCTGTTTTGACCTAGTGTTAAGTACCCTAGATGCGATGAAGTTACGTGACTATCGCCCTACACCTCCTTACCATCATCTCCTCACGCGACCTGAGGAGCTCCAAGACTCCTCCTACGAAGGACTGGTGGCGGCCCTGAAGAGACTCGTGCCTCCCGCACTTGGGCAATACCAAGTTGTTTTTCAGCCGGTAAGGCATAATTGGCATCAGAATGTCGAGCTCCTGACA
>CAYQXM010000001.1:0-77863 GCA_964421295.1 uncultured Pirellulales bacterium | reverse complement strand
AGTACTTTGGCAAGCAAGCGGATAATCCCATTTTAGCTCAGCGATATCTTCTGCAGGGTCCCTCCGGCGCTCTCAATCCGACCGCGGACAAGTTGGAGAGCAAGGCTCATAACGACAAACCCTTCTTTGCAGCCGCTGTGCGGATTGCCGTCGCCGGCGGCGCCGATCTGACGAAGGATTTGCAGGCATTGGCAACGCCCATGGGTCTCTTTCAATATGGCGGCCAACCTCTCCTGGTACTGACAGAAGAGGACTTTGCCAAAGTCCTCTCGCCCGCTGAGATCTGGCAGATGCTGACACACGGCCTTACCTACAGGCCTGGTTTTCTGGTGAATTCCGATGAACTGACCAGCTTGGTCCATGTGCCGCCTGCGGCTCTACTGGAAAGATGGAATTCTGTCCTGGATTTGGCCGACCCGTTCACAGAACCGGACATTGACCTGTCCGAGGGCGTTCCAATCGGCGTGGCGTCCGTAGCTGGCCAGGAGCAGCTCATATGTCTGACACCGGAGATGCGTACGGTCCATGTACACATCATAGGCTATTGCGGAAGGGGCAAGTCCTATCTCGAAGAATCGATGATCCTCTATGATATCGAGCAAGGACATGGGGTGGCCGTCGTGGATCCCCACGGTGACTTGGTGGCCCGACTGCTGACACGAATACCGCGAGAGGCCGTCGATCGAACGATCTACTTCCACCCAGGAGACCCGGAATGGGTGGCCCTGTGGAATCCAATGAGCAGGATAGCAGGTCAGGATATCGGTTGTTCGGCGGATAACCTCATCGGGGTGCTGAAAGGTTCCGTGACAGATTGGGGCGACCGAATGGAGACGATCCTGCGACAAACCATCTACGGGCTTCAGCATCTTCCACATGCGTCGCTACTGGATTTGTCAGACCTGCTGCGAACCGGCACACGAGAGAGCGATGACCTGAAGCACTTGCTGCTTCGAGTCGTACAGAACGTTGTGGCGCGACAATTCTGGCTCTACGATCACAAAGGATATAAGGCCAATGAATTCGGACCTGTCAGGCATAAGCTGAGCAAACTGCTAGTGGGCGGCCCTTCTGCCTTGATGCTTTCCCAGCCTTATGATCAACTCTGCCTTCGGAATATAATCGACGACGGCCAGGTCCTCCTGGTCGACCTGTCACGGAATATTGGCACCGAGGTCTGCGATCTCCTGGGGGGCATCCTGCTGGCCACGATCCACACCGCCGCACTGGGCCGCAGCGACACACCCGACAATCGACGCAAACCCTTCTATGTCTACGTAGACGAAGCACCTCGCTTCGTGACCGATCGTCTCAAACGAATGCTGGAGGAAACTCGCAAGTTCGGTGTGTATCTGACATTGGCCCACCAGCACATGCGGCAGTTCTCGCAAGACCAAGTCAATGCCCTGGCCGGCGTAGGTACGACGATCGTCTTCAACGTGAGCCGCCAAGATGCGGAGTTCTTGGCCAAGGACTTTTTGAAGCCGGTGTCCGCCGACGATATCCGGTCCCTGGAGCAGAGAGAGGCGCTTGTGCGAATCGGCCAGGATACGGCCAAGATCAGAACGCTGGACCAGCCTCCTGCACCTCCTGTCAACTTCCGCGACCAGATCATCAACCAGTCGCACAGTAAGTACTATAGGCGAGTGGAAAAGATTGAGAAGTTGATTCGGCATCGCCACCGCAGCAGGGGCGAGACGTTTAGCCCACTCGTGCCAGGCACC
Source organism: uncultured Pirellulales bacterium (assembly GCA_964421295.1). GTDB lineage: Bacteria > Planctomycetota > Phycisphaerae > Sedimentisphaerales > Anaerobacaceae > PLanc-01. Next base: position 76,139 of record CAYQXM010000001.1, on the reverse strand, counting down.
GATCAAGCGTTACCTGGTGTCCAACAACCTGCGAGGCTCTACGATGAACTGTGAAAGACATGAGCAAGGAAGGCAAGTCCTCTCTGCGATTCTGGCGGATCTGAACGAAAGTCAGATTCGTCTGTGGATCGATGAGCCAATAGAGGCGGCATTCCAATCCCTCCTGGAACGGCTTGAAGGTCGTGCGACCCTGCCAGGTGCCGGCGAGGTATTCGCTCAGTTTGTGGAGCTTGTCTATGGGGATGGATTCCGTGCCCGGTGGAAAATGGGCGATCCAGAAGCAATGAGCATGATGCTGCTGGAGCATCACTACCGCAACGAAGACCGCCAAGGCTACCAAGCAGCGGTTTTGGATGCCACTAATCAGGTCCCGGGCGGTCTGATATTCGTTCTGATGCAACTGGCGGAGACTATCCGCATGAAAGAACGACAGGAATATGTCAACGGTGTCTTCACCCGCCGGATCGATCCCTCCAATTGGTATCTGCGGTGCGAGATTGTTGAAGTCCTGCGGGAGCAATACCAACGGCTGCTCCCGCCCGGACTGCTGAACTGTGACGTGTGGCAGCTTGCCGATGAGATTCCGGCCCTGATCCACCGCATTATCAGTAGTCTTTCTGTCTTAGGGAATCGCGTGGCCACATTGTGATAGTTCAGCGAACTGAAACCTGCCCACCAGCAATGCCGCTTATCCCGTGAAGGGAAGACGCCCGCCCGTCTTCCAGCACGAGTAATTGGACTGCATCTTACTGGGGTCCTTTGATATGAAACGTCCCACGACCTTCGAGAAACTGACTATCTTCCGCCGTCTATTCAGCGGCTTGCCGGGAGCCTATGGCAGCTATGACTTGTCCACCGGCAAAGTACGGCAAGTCAAAGAGCCCGTGACCGACCAAGTGCTCTTGGCCCATCTAAAAGGCGAGCAGCCGTATGGTGTGTACCTCTTGATGAAGGACATGATCCGAGCTTTGGCGGTTGATTTCGACGCCAATGAACTATGCTATCCCCTCACTTTCCAAGCCGAAGCTCGGCGTCACAACTTAGTCAGCTACATTGAGAGGAGCAAGTCCAAAGGGTACCACGTATGGATGTTCTTCAAAGAGGAAGGTGTCTCGGCCCATAAGGCCAGGCTCGCAGCCAGGAGCATTCTCGTCCGCATGGGTAAGCCTGACACAGAGATTTTCCCCAAACAGGATGCCTTGGACGAGCACACGCAATACGGCAACTTCATCAACGCGCCACTGTTTGGGGCCCTGGTTCCGAAAGGCAGAACTGTCTTTGTCGATCCTGCTCAGCCCGCACAGCCTCATCCAAACCAGTGGGAATTGCTGGCGTCCATCCAACGGGTCGAAGAAGCGCGACTAGATGACATCATTGCAGGCTGCAATTTGGACCGACAAATTTGCGAGGATGGTGATATTCAATCTACGGACCCCCCTGCCAGGGCCGGGGTCCTGGTGCAGTCTTTTGGACTACCCCCTTGTGCGCGACGAATGCTCACCGAGGGCGTCAGCAATCAGCAGCGGGTATCCTGCTTCCGTCTAGCTATCCACCTGAAACGAGCCGGCATTCCCTTCGATTTGGCAGTCACGATGCTGCACGCTTGGGCTGGTAAGAACACGCCCCGGGATGGCAAACGAGTGATCAGTGATCAGGAGATTCATCAACAGACCAAGGACGCTTACGAGAAGCCATATCGTAGTTGCGGGTGCGAAGAACCGGCGGTGGTCCCCTACTGCGACTCTCACTGTCCCCTCCGGACTCGTTCAACCTATCGATCATTGACACGCGGACATACCGGCACCTCGGCTGACGACGGTAAGAGGAGGTGATGAAAAATGGCCCCTCAGAAGGAAGCTACAAGAACTATTGTGAAGAGCACTGGCAAAGACATCGCCAATATCCTTCTTCACCGGCGGTATTTGCGTAAGGACCCAACCGGAGAAGTCCAGGAGACCCCGCAGGAAATGTACACACGGGTCGCCCATGCGATTGCCGCCGTCGGCCTGCAATATGGTGTCTCCCAGGAATTTGTGAAACGTCAAGAACACGAGTGGTATGAACTAATGGCACAAGGGAAGTTCCTGCCCAATACCCCAACACTGGTCAACGCCGGAAAACCCGAAGGGCAATTGAGTGCATGTTTTGTCCTCCGCATCGACGACAGTATCCCGAAGATCTTCGAAGCGTTGAGCCAGATGGCCGTGATTCAGAAATCCGGCGGCGGCACAGGATTCGCCTTTGACGAACTGCGGCCGGCCGGCGACCTCGTCGCTTCCAGCGGCGGGATGACCACCGGCCCCGTCGCTTTCATGAAGGTCTTCGATGGCGCCACAGGCGCGATTCAGCAGGGTTCTCATCGCCGTGGTGCCAACATGGCGTTGATGAACGTGTCCCATCCTGACATCTTGATGTTCGTCCACGCCAAACGCGACGCCGGTTCTCTGAACAACTTCAACATTTCCGTCAAAGTGGACAACACCTTCATGCAGAATGTGTTGCAGGATTCCCACGCCCCCCATGTCGTAGAGAATCCAAGGGATAAGAAACGCTATATCATTCCCAAGACCGTCGATCCATCCTCCTATCGACTGCAGGACCTCCGCCCTGCCGGGGCCCAAGACTGCGACTGCTACAGAGTTGGTGAGATATGGAGCTTGATCGTCAGGAACGCCCACCAGACCGGTGAACCCGGAATTTGTTTCATTGACCGAGTCAACCAGGACAATCCGACACCTCATATAGGCAGAATCAACGCCACCAATCCGTGTGGCGAGCAGCCGTTACTTAGTGGCGAGGGATGCAACCTCGGATCTTTGAATATGGCCGCTTTCGTTCTGCCGGACGGAAGCGACCTGGATTGGCCTCAGTTTGGCCGCGCCGTTCACCAGGCGACACGATTCTTAGACAGCGTGATCGATGCCAATCATTGGCCTCTTGCTCATATTGAGCAGATCAGTTGCGGCAATCGTAAGATCGGTCTGGGTATCATGGGTCTTGCTGATGCCCTCATCCTCCAAGGTATGCGGTATGACAGTGACGAGGCGGTTGCGTTTGCCCGCCGACTGGGAGAATTCCTGCGAGAACACGCCCACCTGGCGAGCCGAGAGTTGGCGGAGGAGAGAGGGTGTTTTCCAAATTGGGAAGGGTCGGTCTGGCAGACCGAACACAATACCCCGATGCGAAATGCCACCTGCACTACCATTGCTCCGACCGGAAGCATCAGTATCATCGCTAAGTGCAGCTCTGGGATCGAGCCCATCTTCAAGTACGCCTACAAACGCCGGGCCCTGGACGACTCCGAATTCCACCAGCTGCACCCCCTACTGGAAACCCTTGGGGCACAGCAACGATGGATGACTGACAGAGTGAGAACAGAACTAATGGCTGGGGTCGATCCCAAGAACCTGCGTCAGATCCATGAGAAGCTGAGAGAAGTCCTGGTCACGGCACACGAAATCGACCCGGAATGGCACGTGAACATGCAGGCGGCCCTGCAAGCGAATATCGACAATGCGGTGTCCAAGACCGTCAATTTGCCGTCCGCTGCTACAATCCAAGATGTCGATCGAGTCTTTCGCCTGGCCTACCAAAAGGGCTGCAAAGGAATCACGGTTTATAGGGACGCCAGCCGTCCTGACCAAGTCTTGTCGCCATCCAGTGAATCCGCTGCAGTGGCTGGAGCACAGTCAAGCCCGCGGCCTCGCGCTCGCATCACGGTGGGTACAACCAGCAAGTTCCGCATGGGCTGTGGCACCCTCTTTGTCACGGTCAACAAAGATGAGAATGGAATCTGCGAGGTTTTTGCTAACCTGGGCAAGGCCGGCGGTTGTCCAAGCCAATCGGAGGCCACGTGTCGAGCGGTATCGGCGGCACTGAGGTCCGGTGTGGACCCAACGGTAATGATCGATCAACTATCGGGCATTCGTTGCCTATCGGCCGCTATGGCCCGCAAGGCGAATAAGGACGTGGATGTCCTTTCCTGTCCGGACGCCATTGCTCGGGCAATCAAAGAGTCTCTGGGCCTTTCCGACTGTGAGCCAGCATTGTGGTTTCGGCAAACATGCGACACGTGTGGTCGGCCGATGAGGCGGGAGGCAAATTGCATTGTCTGCGACTACTGCGGGGACAGCAAGTGCGGGTAGCAGAGCCCCAAACAACCAGTCCAGGTCTTCTGTGCCGCGCCATGACAGACCAATGGATACTGGATCCGTTGGTCCGTCACGGCAATGTTCGCATGAATTCCTATGAGCATAACACATCATGGTTGACGCGACTTGCCTGCTTGCACGAGACATGGCCCGTCAGTCCGTGTGTCGGCATCCCACGCACCAAACTGGGAAATCCTTGTGGCTCCACGGGGCGATAGGTACAATCATGGGAAGCGGTCAGCATCTCGTCGGTGAATGCGATATCATCGCTTCGAGTTGTGTCTACGGACTCTGCAGAACCTGGGTAGAATTGTCATCGGCAGCGTGATTCGTTGTGGTTCTGACGGAGATAGTACCGTGAGCGATGGAGGCATCACCTGACCATGGAGTGGTTGCGAGAGGCCGAATTTGTGAATCGAGGAGATTATGGCTTCGGTGTTTGCCTGGTTGGACTTTTCAGAAAAGGAACGGCGGAACGCTTTAGAGGTGATCGACCTCTTTCGGGAAGAGGACACTCGAGACGAACTAGGCTTAGGCGTCATTCGTGATGCTCTCTCCGACTTGCTTTTTCCTGGAACGAGCACGATCCAGACTCGGGCGCGGTACTTCTTGTTTGTCGCGTGGCTACTTAAGGAGTTGGAGGATAACCAGGTACCCAGTTCGGATTGGGCGCGGCAGTCGCGCCATCAGCAGTATAAGCTTCGCCAGAGCCTCATGCGTGGCGGTGAAGAGAATGGAGTCATTGGCTATCGGGCCGGTCTGAATGTTCAGCGACTGCCACATAGTGTGTATTGGCAGGGTCTTCGTCGGTGGGGAATCCTCCGGTTTCGTGGGTCGGAGGAGGAATATTGCCGAAGCTTGGACCGCAGCTATCGGCGGCGTGGACAATCTGCACGCACCGACGATGGTGAACCGGTCGGAGACGTTTGCCCGCCTAACTGGGACCCACATCTGCCTTCGCCTCCCAAAGGACTGTTCACATCAACGAGATTTGACCTGAAGGCAGCTGAGGCAGACTACATTTTCCACCGCATTGCTTGCGCCGGCGATGGCGATGGCGATTCGCTACTGCACTACCTTATTGAATTCGGGGTACCCGTTGATAAAGGGGCGAACTTCATCTGGGAACACGTGAAGCCGGATCAACTGCCCGATCCCCTTCACGCGCATGTGGAACACGCCCGCATCTTTTCCGAATTCATGCATGGGGCAGCTTTGTTGTACAACCTCATGCTGGCCGAGGAGAAAGGTGTCAGTGACTGGATCGATGCATATCGGCAGCGAATAGCTCAGTGGTGGGACATGCTGCGGGCAAGGGATTCCGCCCTGCGATCCTGGGACCGGCACGCTTTCTGGCAGACTGTCCACAATGCGGGTGGCAAAGTCTCTCTCCCGACATTTCAGTTCGTTGAAGGATGGTGTGACACAGTACTTGGTGCGGCCGGAATCGACAAACTGATAGCAAACAGAGGCACTCGTGACTTGATCATCTGCCGCGAACGTCAAGTCAAGCCATCCCGGGCTCGTATCGGCAACCCACGGGCACTGGAATTGTGGACCGGAGCGGCCGGCACGGCACAATTGGACTACCGTTGGGGCCGACCTGTTAAGACTCTGCTCAATGATATCCTCATGCCCCTGATGGAGGTAAAGTAATCGTGCTTGAACCCAACGAACGACATCTGCTCGCCGATGCGCTTCGACCCCCTCCTGGTTACCACTTCGATCTCGCCATCACCACAACTTTTACGCTGGACTTGCTAACACTGCTAACAATGCCGGTGGCGTTCACTCTTCACAATTGGGCCACAAACGATGGACTGACCAAACTGGATCCTTTGACCTTGCTAGAGGCAGTTCGCAGATATGCCCAACGCATCCACGTCTTCTGCCAGGCTGGCCGTATCGCCATACCAAGGCACGGTCAGTTGCTCTTCGATTATCTCGAACGCTCAGTGATTGAGGTGACGGCACCGAATGGGGGAGCGTTTCACCCCAAAATGACGGTGCTTCGCTACACCCCTGATCTAGCCGCAACCACGGAATCCGAAAAAGAGGGGTTGAGCAAATCGGTTCGCTACCGCGTGCTGTGTGCCAGTCGCAACCTGACATTTGACAGATCTTGGGACACGCTGCTGATCCTCGAAGGCGGCCTCGATATTGACCGCGTGAGAGCATTCGGTCGCAACCGACCACTGCATGACTTTGTTGCGGCTCTGCCAACCATGGCAGTGCGCCCAATTAACGCCGAGACAAAAGCTAACATCGACCAAATGGCCGACGAATTGCTGCGAGTACGCTTTGAGCCGCCAGAGGGATTCGACGAACTATCGTTCCATCCGATCGGCGTCGACAATCGAGTAACCCCACCCTTCGGTACTCGTAGTGATCGCATCCTTGTGATGTCCCCATTTGTCGACCATAGGTTTCTCGACCGACTCGCTGGTCAAACAGAGGAGCTTCACCTTGTCTCGCGTGTTGAGACTATGGATGCCCTACCGAGGGATTCTCTGGATAGATGCAGCAGTGCCTTTGTATTAAACGACTCTGCTCAATCGCTCGAGTCACAGTCAGACCCTGCCGATGCATCTCCCTCTCAGCCGATTGCGGGCCCGGCGCATCCTGAAGAGGACACCATCGAAATTGAGCCCTCAGATGTACCTTTGCGAGGACTGCACGCCAAGCTTTTCATAGTGGATGCTGGGAGGACATCAAAGATATGGACCGGTTCGGCGAATGCGACAATGGCGGCTTTCGAGAGAAACGTTGAGTTCCTCATAGAATTGACGGGCCGAGCCTCACAGCATGGAGTGCGAGCTCTGTTGAAAGAAAGCGACGACGCGGAGGGTCGAGATCGGCATGTTGGCTTTCGCGATCTACTGGTGCCCTACCGGCACGCAGAGGATGCGATTGCAGGTGATCCCGTTGCGAAGAAGCTTGAGGACCTTATTGATCAAGCAAGGAAGTTGATTGTCGAGGCCCACTTGACCGCGAAGGTACACCCTCACGAAGTTGCCGGTAAGCAATGCTATGATCTTGCCATTTGGGCTGCCTCCGCACCACCAGTGTTGCCGCCCGAAGTGACCTCGCTTGTTCGACCAATTAGCTTACCCGGTGAGGGCGCCCTACCCTTGGCAGGCATGGACCATGAACCGATTGTGGAGTTCCGCAATCTGTCCTTTGAGGCGCTGACGGGCTTCCTTGCGGTCGAGATGACGGCTACATGGCATGGTCAGAAACAGACAACTGGATTTGTGTTGAATTTGCCCTTAATCGGAGCACCCGCCGATCGTGAGAGCCGCTTGCTCCTAGCCCTGCTCGATAATCGACAGCGTGTGTTGCGATATCTCTTGATGCTGCTGGCTGACGTTGATCTCGACCCTCGTGAAATACTTGGTGAAGGCCATACTGGCGCAAGCGAGGACAATAGCCATCCTTACGAAACATCGTTCGGCCTCCCATTGCTTGAGTGGCTGATGAGAGCGTTGGATAAAGACCCACATCGCCTGGAACAAGTAGCTCGACTGGTAGACGACCTTCGCCGCTCTGAGAAAGGTCAGGAGATTGTGCCACCTGAGTTCTTGGCAATTTGGGAGCCGATCTGGTCGGCCAGCAAGGAGCGAATTGATGCCAAAGTATGAGCCTATCAATCTACCGCGAATTCTCGGGTCACTGAAAGACTTCCAGCGGCGATCCGTCAATTACGTCTTCGACAGACTCTATGGTGAAGATCCAAGCCGGCGGTTCCTTCTGGCAGATGAGGTGGGGTTGGGCAAGACGTTGGTTGCTCGCGGCGTTATTGCCCGGGCCATAGAGCATCTACGCAATGAAGGTACCGAACGTATTGACATCATCTACATTTGCTCGAATGCCGACATTGCTAGGCAGAACATCAATCGGTTGAACGTGACCGGGCAGGCTGACTTCCAGCTCGCGTCGCGACTGACATTGCTTCCTATACAGATTCATGAACTCGAGAAGAACGAACTCAACTTCGTGTCTTTTACTCCAGGTACTTCGTTCGACCTGCGTTCCAGCGCTGGGATCGGTGACGAGCGATGGATGCTGTATTGGCTACTACGCTGGACGTGGCCAGATGTCTCCAAAGGCGCCGGGGCCATGAACCTCATGCAGGCGAACATGTCCCGAGAACGATTCCGCCGTTGGCTTCGGCACTATGATGAGGCTTTGATCGATCAATCTCTTGCTAAGGAATTCCGCAGAACTCTCCTGGAGGAAGATAAGCAAGCCAGATTGGAGGGCAGGCCGACTCGCAAGAATCAATTTCGAGAGTTGTGCCGTCGATTCAGCTATAGCCGCAAACACGTACCTGACATAGATAGACAAGATCGAAACGCATTTATCGCAGATCTTCGGAATCGGCTCGCGGCAGTCTGCATCCAGGCGCTTGAGCCAGACCTAATCATTCTGGACGAGTTTCAGCGTTTCAAGTATCTGTTGCGACCCGAGGATCCCGCTGGCTCTTTGGCTCGTCACCTCTTCACTTGGGGCGAAGCTCGAGTGCTGCTTCTATCGGCTACACCTTACAAAATGTACACACTCAGCCACGAGCTGGCTGATGACGACCATTACGCTGATTTCGTCGATACGCTACGTTTCCTTCTGGGGGATGCCAACCGCACGGCGGAAATCGAGCAATTGTTGCTGGAGTACCGAAGAGCAACCTACGAACTGGCCCGAGATGGAATAGAACAGATTCGCAAAGTGAAAACCCGTCTTCAGGAGCAATTACGCAAAGTGATTGCACGCACTGAGCGATTGGCTGTGACGGCTGATCGCAGCGGCATGTTGCGCGAGATAGACGGACGACAGGTCAATCTGACCGCTGAGCATATACGAGGGTACCTGGACACACAACGAGTGGCGAGAGCACTCGATCAACCCGATGTGGTCGAGTACTGGAAATCCGCACCATACTTAGTCAATTTCATGGAGAACTACCAACTCAAGCGAGCTCTGCAGCAACAAATCGATCAAGGCGGAAGCACGCTGGCAGAAGCATTGTCGCAGTCCCCCAGCGCCATTTTGCCATGGGACGATTGGCAGCACTACAGACAAATCGACCCAGCAAACCCGCACCTGCAGGTACTGTTAGATCGCACAATTGGGCAAGGTTGGTGGAAGCTGCTCTGGATGCCCCCTTCGTTGCCATACTACCGATTGGCCGGACCGTTTGCGGAAGTTGATCCGTCTTCAGTTACAAAACGCCTTATCTTCTCAAGTTGGCATGTGGTCCCACGGGCTCTCTCAACGCTATTGAGTTATGAAGCCGACAGACGAATGGTGCTGAGTTTTGAACACGATGCGAGCAACACTCCCGAAGCTCGAGAACGCCGACGACCGCTGCTGACGTTCACACAATCTCAGGGACGGCTGACGGGTATGCCGGTCCTTGCGATGCTCTATCCCAGCATTAGCTTAGCCTCTCTCGGCGACCCACTGGCTTGTCTGAACCAACATCAGCTCGAACTTGCGGAGATTCTATCTCGACTCGCGGCCAACTTGCGGGAACGAATAGCTTCACTCACAACATCTGCAGCCAAGTCTGGTCCTGAAGATGAAAGCTGGTATTGGGCAACTCCGATCCTCCTTGATGCAAAGGAACACCGTGATACCGTGCGGGCGTGGTTTGACGATACCGATGGTCTATCAAGCACTTGGACTGTAGATGAGGATAGTGGACGCGCCGAACGCTGGCAGGACCACCTGCGAGAAGCTCGCAGTGTCGCATATGGCGAGAGACTGCCAGAGGGTCGCCCTCCCGAAGATCTGGCGGACGTCATAGCTCAGATGGCTCTGGCTGGACCTGGCGTCTGCGCGTTGCGAGGCCTGGCGCGTGTTACCGGTGGCACATCGCTGTATCAAGACACTCGCATTCGTCACGCGGCCGGGCAGATTGCCTGGAGTCTTCGCAGCCTCTTCAACATACCTGAAGTGACAGCTATGCTGCGCGGTATGAAAGCTGCTGAGCCCTACTGGCGTCGTGTATTGGAGTACTGCAGTGAGGGCTGTCTGCAGAGCGTGCTTGATGAATACCTGCACGTGCTACGCGAAGGAATGGGCCTTCTGGACCAGGGACCTGCCGAGACATGCGACCAGTTGGCGCAGACTGCGGCAGATGTGATTGGCATGCGTGTAGCAACGCCTGGGGTGGATCGGGTTTGGGTTGAACCCCACGCCCAGAGAGCCTGCCTTGAGAATCGTCGCGTGCGTGCTCGCTTTGCCATGCGTTTCGGCCAAGAGCGAAGTGAAGAAGGTGACGAACACTTCCGCGGGGATCAGGTTCGCCAGTCCTTCAATTCTCCCTTCTGGCCATTCATTCTGGTCACTACGTCGATTGGCCAAGAGGGGCTGGATTTTCACCCGTATTGCCACGCAGTAGTCCACTGGAACCTGCCAAGTAATCCAGTAGACCTGGAACAGCGAGAGGGCCGTGTCCATCGGTACAAGGGGCATGCTGTGCGTAAGAACTTGGCCCGGCGGTACGGCGGAGAACTATTGGCGATGACTGTCGAACGGGATCCATGGGCACGTCTGTTCGAGCTAGCATGCGCTGAACCTGGGCGAAGCTCGGATTTGATTCCCTTCTGGGTTTATCCCCTTGAGGGCGGATCGGTCATTGAGAGACATGTACCTATTCTTCCGCTGAGTCGCGAATCTGCACGGCTCCCGGCCTTGCGTCGATCACTCGCGGTGTACCGGATGGTCTTCGGCCAACCACGCCAGGATGATTTGACAGATTATCTAATACATCATTTGGATTCGAAACGACTCGCAGAAGTAAGTGAGGAGATGAGAATTGATCTGACGCCACCCGACAATGTGCAGGCGATTTCCGCATCGGGTACCTGAAAGCTCCAGGCCGGTATAGAGCGACATAGCGTGCAATCTTCAAGGACGATCCCGATCCTTCGGCCCAAAGGCGGATTATTCAGCGGGAGGATCATGTATACTCACGTAACTTCTGATGCAGCTTGACCATTGAGAACGTATCTTGCTCACAGTAGTCAAGCAGATCTTGCTTGAGCGTCTCTGACTCCGCCTTTCCATACTTGCCTCTCGCCAGACTCGCAAACGCGCTCATGGCTGAGCTGCCGTTGGCAATTTTGAGACTGTCATAGCACCGATCCTTCAGTAAGGCAGGCAGAACGTCTTTGATGGAGAAACTCCCATGGAACCTCGGGTGATAGACGTTGTCCTGTATGATCTTCTTCAAGTCGACGCAGCGGCCGATGAGGGCTCTTAGCGGTCGTTCAAGACTGGGAAGACGGTCGGCCAACTGCTGCATGATTGTCATCTCGAAGCTTGTGTAGGTGAGAATGCTGCCTCTCTTGCCCAAGTCCTTGATGAGCTGTATCGCCAAGTCCTGACGGCAGTCTCGTGACGGGTCAGCCAGGTACTCGAAATGGTCAGGAGGTCGACCGGCTCGACTACACTTGTGGATAGAGTACTGAGTGGGAATATGCTCGTGCGGTGCAACGTCGCGATATAGAGGAAGCGCGGTCCCAACCGTTTCAAAATCTAGATAGTAGACCGGCCATTTCACTTGCTTTAGGGCTTTCTTCATTCCTCGAGCTACAAACAGCTTGCCGGTCTTTACGCAGTCCCTTATTCGGGATTGGATGTCGTTGAGATCGAACTCAGAAGGGATATCTTCGATGCGTGTGACGTCTGAGCTTTGAAGTCTGGCGAACTTCTGTTGTCGGAGCCCGTTTAGATCGAATATTGGATTCTTTATGCCCTTGCCTACACACTCACCAAACAACTCGCATGGTTTGCATTGCCAGGTCAATCTTGCAGGAGGCTTCCTTGGTCGCGCCGTCGCTTTGACGACTTCGTCCCAGACAAGGCTGAGTTCCTTAGCCCGTGAGAGAACATCCTGTGTATGGTCTATTTCAACAAATAAGCTCTTGATGCTCATGCCCATGCGGTAATCTCTGGATAGCAAGAGCAGGGAGATACGACCAATATTACATCCGGCCTTCAGCGCAACCATGGTCGTATATGCCATGTCATCCCTGAACTCGTCACGGTCATTCAAGCTCGCTTTAACCTCATATAGATGCCAACGTCTGTTCTCTCGTTTCAGGATGTCCGCCTTGGCTATCGAATCACCGCAAGTGAATGTTGCCTCGAACAGACAGCTGGCGTTCTTATCACGCATGAGACAGGCTGTGGTCTGGGCAGCAGACGCTAGGTCTTTTGCTTGAACCAGAATGCCCTTGGGATAGAGCAATCTGGCTAACTTGCCGACCTCTATTCCTTCCTCCATCCGAAATTGATCGCTAGTGCTCAGGGGTTTGCCGGAGTCTCTCCTCGCCAGCCATCCCAGAGTCGGACACGTGAGGGAATCTAAGAACACAGCTTTCGATACATTTCTCATCTCCAGAGTCCCTATCGTTTTCTCCTGCTCTGCCCGTTGAACCCGCTAACAGGCTCCACCCAAAACACATCGGCTTGAATATTAGAAGCTCTCAGGATGTTCCGGCCGGCACTGTGCATTCACGAAGTCATCCATGCAGCATCATGCATCAGGCTGATGGCCCGACTGCGTCGTCTGCCCCAGTTTGACCCTTGTTCGATACAGGCAGTGTACCATCCCGCAGACGGGACGCATATGAGTTCTCCTTCTTGCAGCGGTTAATGATAGTTGTCTCCTCTAGCGGCGCTCCCATGGTCCAATAGACCATTCCATCCGCATCATAGTAGGTGATGAGTTTGCGATAGAATTTGCCTTCATATCCGTTCTCGCGAATGTGCTGGACAAGTTTCACAAATAGCTGCTCGTCTACTTGGCCTCGGACGATGTACTCGTGAGGCCACTGGGGCATGGTCTTGGCAAATGTCCAGTGTGAGGAGGCAATGAACGCGGCCAATTCACGAGGCATGACGATAGAATCACTCATGACTCGACCTCTTCATACAGATGATCCATAGTAACATGCCGACCAGTCACAGAACCTGTCATACAAGAAACCGCGCGATGCTGCCACAGGCACAATGGTACCATCGGGTAGTCGCAGGGGCCAACTGATACCGACGTGCGCACCCTCAATCAGTGTGTCGGCCCAAGGATTTCTCCCATGCCGAATAGACCGTATTGAGGTACCCGTGGACTGGACCGCGCTGCAAAGATGAATGCATGAACTGATTTCGATAGCTTCTGAGGCATCCATAGCAACTCGTATTAGGTCCGCAACCACAGCTTCCTCCAACGCGTCTGAGCGCTGCTTGCAGACAGTCATGCATCTCCTGACTCTGTTCGAGCCTTGCAACAAGACCGGCACCTCCCGGCACATTGTCATAGAGGATGATGGGAGGCAGCCCACAGGAATCGCCATGTGCGACCGTTGTGCTGAGGTCCACTGACGGGACCTCAAGTACTTCGGCAGCACCTTCAACGACAGCATATGCTAGAGAGTAGCTGAATGACATAACATCTATCTCATCTTGCACCGGCAGGTGAAATTGCAGCTGAAGGACATCTGTCACAAACTCATGGCCCAGCGAAACCTGCTTCAATGTCCCGTGGCAGTCCTGACCCTGCGGTGTATTATGCCGCCGCGGACGGTTGCGGAAACCTGCTCCGCAAGCCCCGCAGATATAGAAGCCCTCTCCTTTGCGACCCTCACACAGCACGACCATCAGGCCAGGAGATGCTTTCCGTATGGTAACCACAGGTGTGGTGGTGGGCATTGGAATAAGACTCGGCTGTGTGGCGAGTGACCGTGCGAAGTAGGGACGTGTCGAAAACACTTTCGGAGGACGCGCCCTTGGATCTTTAGGCTTATTCCTATCGGTCACAAACCCGAACTGAGGAATGATGTACTCACGTGGCCGGGCTCGACAGCCACACGGCAGGGTTGCCTCGGGTTCACCTTCCCATCGGCGGAAGACATTGTGTACCGGACACCGCGAGTAGAATCTCCGATCCCACTCTCTTTCAGCTACTTTCTTGAGCCCATAGGATGTCCATTCTTTCTTGTTTGCCACCAACTTGCTGGTAGGCGCAAACTCTGAGATAGCGATACCAAGATCTCGTTGGAGGGACACTTCAAATGATTCCTGGTGCTGTTGTGTATGTTGAGTGTCCAATTCTATCACGTCCACAGGGAATCCGTACTTGGGAATCACTGCTTTGCGAGATAGAAATGAAAGCACCTCCTCGTTGGCAATAGTCTCTGCTCGCCTTTGTGCCCATTCGGCTGTTCGGTAATCCCGGCTATTGCGGGCACGTTCTTCGAGACCCATGACAACCCTGTAGTCGTTCGACACCTCGGCTTCGGCGAGGGTGAAGCGGCTCTTCGTGTCAGTGATCGTTTCGATCCAACGTCCATCCGATAGGCCAATAGACTCAGCCATTTCTTGAGGCAACACACAGTTGAGTGTCTCTTCAATCTGATGCCGCCTATCACGGAGGAACGATCTAAAATCATCGACGCCTGACGGGCTGTTCAGATCCGTGAAGAGGTTCTGAACTTTCGAGAACTTCTCAGGGAATGCTCTAAAAAAGAGTGACAAGGCGACGGCTGCAACATGCCGAGTGATAATCCTCTCATTGCACAATGCGAGGACAGGGGCCTTAATCTTACCTGTCAACATCCGTTGTGGCTCGGAAAAATGGTAGAGGTCGTGAGGTCCTCGGCGACAGTAGGTAACGATCACTCCAGGATGGCCAGTCCTGCGCCCCGATCGTCCAACACGCTGTGCGTAATTGAAGGCTTCCGGTGGCACATTGCGGAGGAAGATAGTGTCAAGATCACCAAGATCCACCCCGAGTTCAAACGTTGTGGAGCAACTCAAGACGTTAATCTTATTCTCTCGGAACTCCCGTTGAAACGTTCGAGCCTTTTCCTTGTCAAGTTGCGCGGTATGCTCTTCAACGCGCAGCACACTCGGCAACTCTGCTTCATACAAGAGGCGGTAGTGGTTGAGGCCCAGGCTCTTTTGAGTTATTTGTGTCACTGAGCCGGTACAACGATGCCTTGAGCAGAGCGTATGAACAGAGACGGCCTGAATTCGGCCACATGTGCCGCATTGGTAGACCGAATCTTCGGATACTACTGAACGGGCCCGCCACCAGTCCGGGTTCAATCGGCGTCCATCGTCGATAGGGATCAGTAAACGTTCATTTGTCGTGGGCGCACATTCGTCACAAAGCCGCAAGGATTCCCAGACGGCTCTCACGGCATCAACAGCAATAGGAATTGCCTCTTGTTCCGTAAGGCCAGCGTCGATCCGCATCAGCAGTCTTGATAGGAAACGAATTCGCTTGCCGGCTGCACCATCCCAGCTACGTACCCCCTGCTGACCTCCTGGAGCGCCAATGCGGAATCGCATCTGAGTTGCCTGAAGCCCGAGGTCGCTCCAATTGAGTGTGAAGGCGCTATCCCCATGAAGTTCGACAGCCCGATCCGTACGCATAGTGTTCAAGAGGACAAAGACCACGTCACGGGCCTCCTGATCAGACAAAGACCACGGAGGACATCGGAGTATCTCCGGCACGCGAAACCATTCTGGCCATTTTATCGACCATTGCAGGAGGCCGACGCCTTCCAGGGAAATCCGAGGCTCATCTGTAACGAATTCGCGATACAGGCTAAGCCAAGCCTCCCGCTGTAACTGCAGTGCGCTCGTCGTGGCCCCGAACACATTTTTTTCCCGGAAGAGACCCCGCAAACCTGTTGCTAGATCTTGGAAGGATGAACCCTCCGGAGCTTGGATTGTCTGCCTCCGAACAGTCCCTCTGAGGAGATTGCGACCCAGAATATCTTTGTATGAATGCTCAAGATACCAAGCGAAGAACGCTGCCTCTTGGCGTCCATCGGCAAAGGCGAGCACTTTCTTCCGTCCCGGAGGAAGCTCTTGATAGAGGGTCGTGGCAATGACTGCGTGAGGACCATCCGTACCATGGACAACCTCACGAACAGGATCAGGTGCTTGGTAGCCACAGATAATACATCGCGGAATCTGATCTTCTCGTTCTTCGGACCCCGTCTGCCGCCACAGTAGGACCTCAGCATTGTGTCCACACCGTAGTTTCTCATTAGCCTCTTGGATTTCTCCGCAGCGTCCGCACAGTCTGTAGCTCTGAATGTCCGTGTCGCCGTCATTCTCGTTCTCCGGAGCATAATCCTCCGCAGGAAGAAAGAACGTGGCTCCAAAATCGGCTCGCCCCGGATCACGGACCGCTTCACGCAGCTTGTTGTCAACTATCTTACCGACCAAGTAATGCTGTCCACACTCTCGACACAACCCCACTTCAAAGATCGCGGCGTCGCCAGCAGCTCGTCGATCCAACAGAACCTTCTTCTCTGGCCAAAATGATATGAACGCTCCCTCCAGGGATCGAAGAAACAAATGGTAACGAGCTGACAGCAAAGGAGCATTTGATATGGGGTCTTTGGCTCGTAGGACCAGAGCAACTAGATCGGAAAGGGCATCGATACGCTCCATCTGGGGCAAGTCTGCAAAGACATGATCAGCAATCTCGTGTACCTCTGTCGGGCGGGCAGTAACAAGACGCCGCAGCAATGCAGCCCTGTTGTCCTGCTGAAGCAAGCGTCCCACCACCTGTGTCTTGTCCACATCGGTTGAGATCCGCAGGTCCAGTCTACGAGCAATATTGACAAGTGATTCCTCTGCATTATGATCCACTACACGCGAGAGCACGCTGTACTCTTCACGAACAAGTTTGACCATGCAGGGTTCGGGAATAGGCTCAGTCTCTCCCAGAATCACATCCTGTTCATTGAAAGGCTCTCCAAACAGGTCAGCAGCAAACTTCGCGACAACCGACTTGTCTTCCTTCTCGCTGGCCAGCGTAGCGCTTGTCGCCACGCAACGAAATGGTCTCCGACGCCCCCCTTCATGCAGTCTCTGTTTAAGCCTGCGTATCAGCATCGCCATCTCGATGCCCTTCGCTCCGCGGTATTGATGGGCTTCGTCCAATACCAGAAATGTCCACCACTGAGCGTGCCCATCGTCGAATAACGCGCTATCATCTGGACGCAGCAGCAGGTATTCCAGCATCGAGTAGTTCGTCAACAGAATGTGCGGCGGTGTTGCACGCATTTCAGAGCGCAGGACTAATTCACCCGCACAACGCTTCGCCATGTGATCTCGTGCATGGCGATACGCGTCTTTCTCATCCTCTGGTGTCTCACCCGTGTACTGACCGAACGTGAAGCGAAAGGGTGAGTTCTGGTCAGACAGTCGCTGACAAATCTCTCCAAGACGTTCTCGCTGGTCATTGGCCAGAGCATTCATGGGGTAAAGAATCAGCGCCCGGACACCCGGGCACAGCGCGCCGGCTTGATACTCCCCATAGAGGTGCAAGAGGATCGGATAGAGGAATGCCTCGGTCTTACCACTACCAGTACCGGTTGCCACTACAATGTTGTGGGCCTCTCCAAAAACGTGTCGGGCTGCCTCCTCTTGATGGACGTAGAGTGGCCTATCGCCTTGAACAGCCGCGAGAAATCCCGGCTCGGGATCGCTGTTGAGCAGTACTCTGAAGAGTTGGCGTCCTGTTGTTCCCCTCTTGAATACAGGAGTTGCCTCAAGATATGGTCCCTTGCTGAGATGGCCGGAATGAAGCGATGCCTCAAATGAGGCACGGAGTACTGGATCTCGAAAGTAGAATGTCGTCCCCAAGTATCGGCGATATGTCTCTTCTACCTTCTGTGCGAGGGAAACTGGATTCATTGTGGTTCCATCCCGTTACCGTAGTTCAGAGCAATGACTCTTGTGCTCACGCCTCAGATGTGCCAACAGAACCTCCCTGTTTGGGTTCTCGAATTCGGCGTCACAGAATTGACACTTCTGGATATGCGGCAAATTGGCTATGACATGCTCACGAATTTCGTCGATGTCGTCGACGATGCGGAACTGATATCTCGTCTGGCCATTAGGCACTTGTCGCGGAGCATCGTCACAGTTTTCCTTTATGTGCGTGAGAATAGCTGACGTGGCACTGCCGGAACCACCGGCTTTCACGTAATGGTTGGGATTATATAGGCACTGATAGATAGCAGAGGGAAGATCGGGCTCACGCGTACGCAGTTCGGCATAACTCAGGCTTCGGAAGAACTCCGACAAATGCTGAGTACCTATGTGAGAAAACAATTCGTCCTCAGACAGGGTGGAGAATGTATCGAACTTACACCCGAATCTGACAGAAAGCGTACAGAGCGGAATTTGGCCGGTCTGCCCGACACGGAGGAGGAGTTGAAATGCTCCAACCGTTCTCATCTCTGGGAAGTCGCCGAGATCCCGTAGTGGAATGGCTAAAATCATGTCATTGACACGTATCTTATACTCCCTGGCATTCTTCCTCGCGAATCCCACCCGTACGGAGTCAGCCCAACCTTGTCGTGGAAGCCTCAACGCGATGACTTTTCCCGACGTGGCCACAAAATCCTCTCGGCTGCAGCATAAGCATCGGTCTTGCCAATTCCAGGCTGACTGGTGCTCGTCGCCGAAAGCCCACCACACCCTGTCCAGCAGCACCGCAAATGGAACTGAAGGACCATCAACGTAACCTACTTTCCAACAACTTCTATCGCATTCTTGTGAAGCCGGAATGGCCGCAGTGGTCATCTCAGCTTCATGCCTTATCGTGATATCACCGTCACGTGGTGGAAATAGCTCAACGTGGCAGTCACGTTCATGATGAATGTCAACGATCCCACTAGCGTGCCCTTCTATTGGAGGAAGGGGCGACACTCCACGAACCTCAATCGCTCGCAAACCTGCGACAAACCGGAAATCTATGCTGTCGATGAGCTCATCCTGAAAGTCATAGAACCGTGCGAAGTACCAGCCAACTTTTCTGTCGAGGATTTCATCGGGCATTTCCTGTTCCGGCAGAGTAGGAATGGGTAGGAAGCTCGTTCGCCATTTCTCCTTGCCACTACCTTCTTCTCCCACAACGATTTCTCTGACTTGAGCCCAATCTCCTCCTATAATGCCAACACTAGGAGCCTTGACTCCAAACAATGGCCCCATGCCGTCATTTGCCACGTCGATTTGCTGTCCACACAGTTGAAAATGCGGTCCGCTCGTACCTATCACTATAGATCGACCAGTGTGACTACGGAAGGCAATCTTGATCTTGTGGCGATCATAGAGGTCAAAAAAATGAGCGTGACAGCCATCCAGGCAAACAGGTTCAGGTGCTGCCGGGGCTGGACCGGCCAGTTCTTCATCTCGCGTTAAGCTATCGGGGACAATGACCAAATATGAACCAAAAGAGACATGTCGAATCCGCCGGCCCCTGCTTAGATCGCTCCCATGCAGTTTGAACAGAAGGCAATCGTCGCTACCGAGCAAAACACTGAATTCGTTATTCTCATTGTCGCGAAGGACAATATCGCTGCGTGTGTTTACGATCCGCCAACAGCTCTCCTCGAATTCGTCCCTTGGTAACACTTTGCCATCTTGCAGCACCGAAATCCCTGAGGATCCGTATCCGTCGAGTATCTCCAAGCCCAGTATCCACTCCTGCTCTCTCTTCCAGCAAACGATCTCCGCCCCGCATGTGTGAGGCGCTCTCGTTTCCACCGACTCCTGACCAGGTACAGGAGCTTCGACACGAGGCCGTCCGCCTCTGTCTGCAGGGCGAATACGTGCCGGTCTTTCAGAGGAATGTCTGATCCGTTCGGAGATACGGCGTCCCTCTCCATCGGCTCTTGGTACTGCTTCAGAGTCCGATGAACTATCACTACCTTCTTCTGACCCTGATACAGGGGTAGGTGGCTCCGTTACTTGCTGGTGGACGGCCTGTCCTTTATCATCGCTTCCTGGTGCCCCCCCGGGCGCGTCCTTGCTATGCTTGCTGGCAGCTTCTTCGGCGGTCCCTGGCGCAGGCGACTCTTCTACTTGTTGTTGGTTACCCTCCGGTCTTGTGAGATCATCTTCGTTGGCTGCGATGATACTGCTCTCCGGAGTCCTCGCCGGAACAGAAATACCGGTTGGAGCAATTGATGAGAATCTCGCGATCGTCGCTTTTCTCCTATGGTGCGTAACCTTCACGCACACGAGCACGCTGATCGCAACGCACGCCGATAAGAACAAGAAAACCATTCCTCGCCTGGTCTATGTCCCTACAAATGCTTCGGCCTAGTACCTGGTCCCAGTCTTTCCCAATGTCAGATCTCTCAGAAATCTGGCAGATGATCATCCCTCGATCTGTACATCATTATCGCACACGTTGTGGGGCATTGCAAGAGGAAACCAAGGCTCCAGTGGGACCTTCGAAGGATCAGACTGTGATGGTCGAGTAGCCATACAGGGACGCCTCACAATTCTCCCGCAACCAGCCAGATTACTGGAGTTCCTTGGCTGTGTAAGTCGTCAATTCCTGTCTCTGTATTGCGCGTCTGTCCGGAATACGGCCACGGCGGGAAGGTGATCAGAAACTCTCTTGGCGGTCTCCAGATCACTGCTTGAGAACGTCAAGATTCGGCACGAGACGGCTTCTTCGTCAGCCAAGTCCGGCGATATCAGAAAGTGGTCGTATCGATTGCCGGCGTGAGTGGTACCGATTCCGAGTTGCCCCGATGGCACCATGACCCGCATTCCGATGCTGGCGGCCAACTCCTGGATATCCTGCTCGCCAGTGTTGAAGTCGCCGCAGACAATAATGTCGGGATCAATCGTGAGCATGTTGGAGACCACATCCTTGAGCAGAGTCTTCTCGTGCTCTCGCATCGCGGTATTCGTCCAAGACAGGTGAACGGTCACGACCACGGCGTCGAAACCCTTGTAGGCGATGTAGGCGGCCTGTGCCGGATGCTGAAACCCGCACGGATCCGGCAGGTCCTTCACGGTGATGCGGCTGTCCGCGAAGACCGCGTTGTCTTGGCCGTCGCTGGAATCATGGAAAGCCGCCGTAGTGAACCGAGTCTCGGTGGATAGGAAGGTGTTGACCTTGGCCTGATTGGCGATCTCCTGGATGCAGATGACATCCGGCGCCATGTTGCTGAGCGTGCTCGTGAACCAGGCCCGGTCTTCAGTTCGCGTCTCGGGGTAACCCCTTACGTTCCAGGTGGCGAGTGTGATCGTCTCAACGCCAGGGTCGGTCTGGACCTGCGCTGAGGGAGAGGGAGGCTTACAACCCCCGAACAGAACAAATAGGCACAGAATGAGTGCCGAGATGGACTTCCGTTTGCGCATCCGATCCATGTTCCCATTTCGTCCTTGAGAGCCATTGCATCGGTAGGGCGTGGCTTACAAGAACGTGCCACCACTATCATCGGAAAACGACCCAGTCTCGCTACAGGTCAAAGATGAAAGGGCGCGGTTGAACGCATCGTTTGGGATACCGCTATGTGATAAGATCGTGCTCCATCGAGAAGATGGATCATCTGGCGCACCGATCAGAAAGGACTCCTATGTCTTCGAGGTACGACATCCCGCCGGAACTGGCGGGCCGCCTGAGAATAGGCACCTGCTCGTGGAAGTATGATTCCTGGAAAGGATTGGTCTACGACCCGAACAAGCAGTATCGTCCGGATGATTACCTGTCCGACTATGCCAATTGCTTCAGGACCGTTGAGATTGATCAGTGGTTCTGGAGTTTGTTTCCTACAGGGGTAAGGCTGCCGGACCGAGAAGTAGCCAAACGCTACGCCGAGAGCGTCCCTGATGAATTCCGATTCAGCGTCAAAGCTCCCAATGCCATTACCCTGACCCATTCCTATGCCAAGCAGCCCAAAGGGTCAGAGCACCGCGCCAATGAGCCGAACCCGCACTTTTTCAGTGTGGATCTGCTGAATCGCTTCCTCGAGAGGCTCTCCCCCATGCACGGCAAGCTCGGCCCGATCATGTTCCAGTTCGAGTATCTCAACAAGCAGAAGATACCATCGTTGATGATCTTCTTGGAACGGTTGCGGTCATTCTTCGAGAAAGCCCCTGCCGAATTCCAGTATGCCATCGAGATCCGCAATCCGAACTATCTCACACATGAATTCACCGATGCCCTGCGCCAACTCGGCGTCGGCTTCGTGCTCCTGGACGGCTACTACATGCCACGGATTGCAGAAGTAGCCGCCAAGCTCAACATCCGCACGGCTACATTCTCGATCATTCGTCTCCACGGTCCCAACCGAGCCAAGATCGAAGAAGAGGCCGGCGGCACATGGAATATAGTCGTCTCACCCAAGGATGATGGTATTGTGGCGACGGCTGACATCGTACGCCAGAACGCAGAGTGTGATCTCGACACGTACGTCAACGTGAACAATCACTATGAGGGTAGTGCCCCGCTGACCATCCGACGGTTGCTGGATGTTCTCCGGAAGGGCTGATACAGGCAGTACTCATCCGTGCATCAGGCCGGGTAACCGACGGTTTGGGCAAAGAGGACACGTTGGTCGCTGCGCAGCTTGAACTCCTTCGGGCTATTCGTCTTGTCGCAGTTGTGGAACCAGGCGGTCAAGCCCTGTGAGGCGGCGAACAGATAGACGTTCTGAGCAATCAGGCCGACGGCACAATAATAGTAGGATTTCTGGACCTCAGGATCCTTGATGTTGCGGTCGGGGTTGCCTTCCAGCACGTACTTGGCCAGATCGACCACGTAGAAGATGTTCACCGGGGCCGTGGCAGCGGCACCCCGGCCGGATCGGGCGCGAAAGTCCCCGGCGACAACCGGTGCCAGTCGATGGGGGACGGCCTCATACAGGTAGACGCCTTCGGGCAGGGCCACATACAGATCGATCTCCTGCGAGTTGCTGGCCGACGGAGCCGTTCGACCCGGCTTTCCGAAGTTCCCTGTCGCGCGGTTGATGCCGAAGGCGGCCCAGAGAAGATCCGACAGCATTTGTGAGGGCAGCTTGTCCGGCCGGATATTGCGGTTGGTCCGACGTTCCTGAAGGGCCGCCAGTACGGACTTGCCGCCGTCGGTCTGGGGCTTCGGGAGCGTGATCGGCTGCAACTCTCCAGCTGTGCCCGGCACCGGGGCCTTGTCTTGGGCGAGGGTGAATGCGGTGACGGTTAGCGTGGCCAAGGCCGGCACGGTCTTGAAAAATGTCCTGCGGTTCATCCGATTCTCCAATCTATATATCCCAACTCCAACGTACTTCCCGAAGCGCCTATGGGCGAAATGCTTCCACTTCGCGAAGGGTCGGCATCGACGGCTGCGCCCCCCTTCTTGTGGCCGAGAAGGCCGCGACGCGAGTGGCGAATACCGCCGCCTCGTGCAGAGAGTGACCCTGGGCTAGCCCGACCGCGAGACTGCCACTGAAGGCGTCGCCCGCGGCCGTCGTATCGACCACTGTGACTTTCAACGCGGGGATGAAATGCATTGCATCACCGCTGGCCAGAAGGCATCCCTGTGACCCCATCTTCACGATGACCGCCTTGACGCCCAAAGCCAACAGCTGGCGAGCGGCATGGCTTGCAGAGTCTTTGTCGACCACATCGATTCCGGTCAGAAGTCGGGCTTCGCTCTCGTTGGGGGTCAGCACGTCCACCATCGTCAATAGTCCTGGCGGCAGCCTCTGCGCCGGCGCCGGGTCGAGGATGAACGGCACCCCGGCATCACGAGCCATCCGGGCGGCGCACTCAACGGCGTCCAGTGGCACCTCCAACTGCGCAACCACGACATCGGCGGAGCGAATGTCCCCTGCGGCCCGCTGAACATCCTCGGGGCAGAGCCTGGCGTTGGCACCAGGGGCCACTACGATGGCGTTGTCTCCCGCATCATCGACCGTGATCAAGGCCACACCTGAAGGAACGTCGGGCATTAGCGTCACATGAGAAATATCCAATCCGTCTGCGATGAGGCCCTCAAGAGACTTGCGGCCAAACGTGTCATCTCCCAACCTGGCCACAAGCTGAACGCGGGCACCCAGCCTGGCGGCAGCAACCGCTTGGTTCGCCCCCTTCCCCCCTGCCACCATGATAAAGTCACCTCCCAGTATGGTCTCCCCGACCACAGGAATTCTAGGGGATTTGACCACTAAGTCCGTGTTGGAACTGCCCACGACTATGATCTTGACGTTTGGCACGCTTGCTTTGCTCTTTCCTTCACGGTAGACGTGTTCGGCGATGGCGGCTTTGTCCCCTGTCCTTTTCACTTATAGCTACTTTGACTTCCTTTTGCCCTTGCCCTTCTTCACCTGCTCCAAACGGTCCTGAGCTTCCCTCTTGCCTATGTGACGCACAGAGGCAATGGACGCCAATTGGGACTTACGTGGCCGAGACATCCCGCTTTCCCAACTGTATATTGTCTGAGCCGTCACACCTACAAGCTTGGCATACTTCTCTTGAGAGAGGTCAAGACGATTCCGTTGTGCCCGTAGCCCTTTGGCGGAGAACCGCACATGTTCTTCTGCCGCCGTAGCCAGAGTAGGAGTGCTCTTGATGGCCTGTTTCTGCAAAGGCACCACCTTGTGTTGAAGGTCAGACAATTGCCGCTTCAACTTGGCGATGTCTCTGCGGTACTGAGCTGACACCCTTTTGAGGGTACTGGTCTGGCTTCGGACCTCTTTCCGTGCAAGCCGTGTGATCTCTTCTTTGAGTACTGAAGCGATGTTGGGCATATCCTGTTCCTTTAGCTCTGGTACACTCGTGTGTCGGCAGTACATGACTATTCGTTTCAGGATACAATTGTAGAGTATGCCAGCAATGGGTCAACCTTAAGATTTGACTCTCTCCAGCGGGACAGCCAAATCGGTATTAGCTGGGTGTGACCCGAACTCCGCGTGCCGTTGAGCTTGGCTTGCGGCATAGATCGGTGGGGTGTGCTCACTGTTCTATCATTGTCAGCTTTGCACTTAGATGATAACATGAAGTGCATCATAAGCAGGGCCGCCGTGGCTCGACCGCGGTGATTCATCTCCTGTCTGTGAGATTAGCAGCGACGAACATACGAAGGGAGTGTGCTGATGGTAGTCCTCGTCGATGGCGTTGAGTACCAACTTGCTCAGCCCGAAAATGAGCAAGCCCTGGAGGACGCAGTCAAAGCAAACTACAGGTATGTATTTGGGCAAGACTCGCTCTACTTTGACCTCAAGCGGAAGATGAGGTCTACCGCTGGTGTTGCGACCATACCGGATGGGTATGTGATCCTGTTTGACCCGAAGCCAAGATGGTGCATTGTTGAGGTTGAGCTTTCCTCGCACCCTCTTTATGACCACATTGTCGCACAACTCACGAAGTTCAATCGGGGCATTGAGAATAGTGGTGCACGAAGGCAAATAGTTGATAGCCTATATGAGGCTATCAAGAGCGACATCGTGCTTGAAGCTCAGATGAAAAGTAGAATCAAGTCAGGAGAGATCTATAAGTTCATTTCTGATGTTGTGTCAGAAGATCCGATCATTGCCATCATCATAGATGCGGAGACTGGGGAACTTGGAGAGGCACTCACAGACATAAGAGGTGATAAGCGAGTTGTGGAATTCAGAACGTACCGTCGAGCGGGTATCAGCGATTGCGTGCATGCGTATGTATTCAATCCCATTGTGAAGATAGTCTGCACTCCCAAGGAGACTACACGTCCTACCATTCCACGTGACCCGCGTCCGAGAAATGGAAAGACGGAAAGACCAGCAGGTCTTTCTCGCGGCTTGATTCTACGAAATACATACAAAGGAAAGGAATTCACCGCAGAAGTGATTGAGGGAGGCCAGATACTATTCGATGGTCAAATCTACAAGTCGCCGAGTGCCGCTGCGGTAGCCGCCATTCGTACCACTGGCTCGCCTCGCGAGACGGAAGACGGCTGGCGGTGGTGGAAGTTCCTTGACCAGCAGTCTGGAGAGGTGAAGCTAATAGATGAGCTACGCAGGGAGCATTCCTAGGTCATCGCACAGCCTTCCAAAGGGCGTTCTACATGAACGCGAGAGCAGCGACCCGGCCTTACCCCAATATCCGTGTGTCGGCGGTCCAGGGGAATGTTGAAGAGTAACCGACGGACCTGAGGACAGTAGGTCAGGGCGCCGGCATGGACGAACGGATAATGAATCCGTTCGTCTCCCTTGGCAAACCGAATCCATGGATGGGGAGTCCGTTGCTCAGTTACAGTTGAATGAATCTAGTGAGGTAAATCAAGTGGTTCCGTCCGCGAAGCCTGTAAGTACATCAGTCAGCCGTACTAAAACAGAAAGACGGATCGTGCCCAGAGGTAACATGATGCTCATGCTCGTGGACCACTGTCAGTCCGGAGCGAGTAACCTGTCCAAGGGCTCCCAAGCTGAATACGTTTGCCCCCGTTGCGAACATGTCTGTGGCTGAACTGGGAAGGCACGTCTCAATCGGTTGCGCCACGGCTCAGGTGTTCAGCGAGTTTCATACGGGGCTTCTTGGTGATTCTCGGACGCTGGTAGCTCGCGGCATTCAGAAGGCGGGTTACCCCAGTCAACGAGTCAAGGTAATAGCAGATGAAAGAGGATGCCGGCGTGTCTGACGTGCTGTCAGTATTCTCAGACTTGGCATGGAGTTTGCACTACGCCCTGATGCCCGGTAGAATCGGTGCGCACATAGAGAATGAAAGGATGCCGTGACACAGGTACTTCTGAATGGGATTGTCAGCGGGTTGAACATCGGAGTTCTCGCAACCGCGTTCTCTCTCGTCTACTTGCCGACCAAGGTGTTTCACCTCGCCTTGGGTGCTGTCTTCACGGTTGTGCCCTATGGCGTGATGCAGGCTGTACGGATGGGTTTGCATCCAGCACTTGGCATCGCATGCGGCTTGTTCACGGCGATCATGCTATCCCTCATGTGCGAATGGGCGAATCACGCTCCGCTCGAGCGTCGACAGGCGTCGACGGGCGCGCACCTAGTCGCGTCGCTCGGTGCGTACATCGTAATCGTGCAGGCTGTGGCCCTGATCTGGGGTAATGACACGCAGGTACTCCGGGTCGGCGTCGACCGGACGTTCCGCCTTGGGACGCTCATACTCACACGGGCGCAGGTCATCACGGCAGCCCTCTCGATGGTCCTCATGGCTGCGTGCTACGCCTGGTTGCGATTCACCGACATCGGGTTGCGGTTCCGGGCACTTGCTGACAATCCCGTCGAATTCGCCCTTCGCGGATACAACGTCGATGCCTACCGCCTCATGGCGTTCGGCCTTTCAGGCTTACTGGGCGGGGTGGCGGCGCTGCTTCTGGCATACGATGTCGGCTTCGATCCGCATGGTGGGCTGCCGATGCTATTGCTTGCTGTGGTGGCAGTCATTATCGGGGGACGCGGAAGTTTCGTCGGGCCGGTCCTCGGCGGCCTCCTGCTCGGAATCATGCGATCTCAGGTCGTCTGGCATCTATCGGCACGCTGGCAAGATGTGGTTACGTTCGTAGTCCTTGCCATGTTCCTGTACGTGCGGCCCAACGGCATCTGTTCGCGAGCAACTCGGCTGGAGGCGGAGGGATGACATGAACTACGTCTTCCATCTCGGCATTTATCTGGCGATATACGTGATTCTGGCGATGAGTCTGGATCTTGTTGTCGGCTGGCTGGGGAGGCTTAGCCTGGCGCACGCGGGCTTTGTGGCAATCGGGGCTTACACATACGCGTTGGCCACGCTGAAGCTGGAGTGCGGCTTTGTTCCGGCGCTGCTGCTGGCCGTCGTGGTCGGCGTCGCGGTGAGCCCCTTGCTTTCCTTGCCATCATGGCGTTTCCGCGGTGATTTCTTTGTGATGATTTCGTTGGCTGTGGGTACCCTAACCCAAGGCCTCGCCTACAACTGGTCGGCGACCGGTCATGATGTCGGAACCTGGACTAATCTGACGAACGGTCCATTCGGTATTGCAGGAATTGCCAAGCCAGATATACTTGGAAGCAAAGTTGATACCATCGGTGGCGTATGCGCGTTAGCCTGGATCTTGGCTGCAATCTGCATGATTGTCTCCTTTCGCCTGGCGCACTCGCCTTGGGGACGGTTGCTGAAGTGCCTCCGCGACGACGAACTGGCGTTGCGTGGGTTGGGCAAGAACGTGCGTCGAGTCAAGGCCCAGGTGTTCGCAATCTCCTCCGGGATGGCGGCGGTCGGCGGCGTAATCTACGCGGCTTACGTCTCGTACATCGACCCTACTGCGGCGTCGTTGGACGAATCGATCCTGTTGCTCTGCATGTTGTGCGTCGGCGGCACAGGCAACTCTCGTGGGCCGGTGGTTGGTGCGGTTGCCCTTCTGCTGCTGCCGGAACTTCTACGGCTGACGCCAATGCCGCAGGCGGTGGCAGCGAACGCACGGCTCTTAGTGTACGGTCTGCTGCTGGTAGTAGTGGTGCATTTCAGACCGCAAGGAATTGCTGGTGAATACCGGATCGAGTAAAATGACTGCTACCGAACGCACTGCGACTGTGCCTCTTGGTGATCCAGTAGTCGGCGTCAATGCACCGGCCGGGCGAGTGATCGTGCGGGTGCGGGGGCTACGCAAGTCGTTTGGCGGGCAGGAGGTGCTCAAGGGTGTGGACGCCGATCTGCTTGAAGGTGAGGTCGTCTTGCTTGATGGCCCCAACGGCGCAGGCAAGACTACGCTCCTCAACATCCTCACCGGCAACATCCAGCCAGATGCTGGTCGTATCGAACTGCTCACGAATGGCGTACGGGAAATCTTTGTGTTCCCGCGTCATTGGTGGCAAGATTTGAATCCGATGGACCATTTTCTCCCCGAACGTGTGGCCAGAGAAGGTGTCGGTCGCAGTTGGCAGGATACCAGGCTGTTCGGCTCCGTTAAGCTTGGTGACAACATTTCTGTCGCCACACCGCGTCATCCTGGCGAGAGCCTGTTCAACATCCTGTTCCGTCCGTGCCGGGTCAGCCGGGCGGAAGCCGCCGCCAACGCTGGGGCTGCCGCCCTCCTTGAAGCCCTCGGCATAGACAGCGGCGTCCGCTCGTCCGCGGACATGATCTCGCTCGGTCAGACAAAGCGGGTGGCCATTGCCCGCGCCGTCAGCGCCGGGGGCAAGATCCTGTTTCTTGACGAACCCCTGGCTGGTTTGGACGCTGCAGGCATTGAGGCCGTGCTTGATTTGCTCCGCCAACTGGCCAGGGAACATCGTGTGACCATGGTCATCATCGAACACGTGTGGAACGCTCGACACATTCTTGCCTTCGCCAATAGGATTTGGACGCTGCAAGACGGCAAGGTCATAACCGAGGCTCCCAATTCTCGTAACGCCACGAGCGGCGGCCCCGCATCCATGGAGGTCCTGGTGAAGGGCTTGGCTTTGGCGGAGGCACACGAACTGCCGCGTGGTGCCCGGCTCTCGATTTATCGTCGCCCTGGGGTGCCCCCTGATAAGCCGGTGCTGGAGGCGAGGGACTTGGTTGTCCGCCGTGGCCGTCGCCTTGTGATCGGCGAATTGTCTCTGGATGGCGCTATCCGCAAGGGCTTAAATCTATTATTGCGCGCCGGTGACCTCGCGATTCTCGGAGCGCCAAACGGCTGGGGTAAGACCACACTCTTCGAAGCACTCGCAGGGGTCCTTCCCGTAGCCCATGGGTCTGTGCACCTGCTCGGAAAGGACATGACCACGGCGAGACCATGGGACCGTTCCCGGGTTGGACTCCATCTGTTGCGCGCCAACAACCGCGTGTTCTCGTCCCTCACAGTGGATGAGACCTTCGCGCTTTCGGACCACGGCGTGCTGCCCGCCTCCCTATCTCCTCTGCGTAGTCAGCACATGCAGCAGCTCAGCGGCGGAGAACAACAGATGGTCTGCCTAGGCCAGATGGCCGCATCTCGGAAGCGCATATACTTGTTGGATGAGCCGTTTTCGGCACTGGACGGGCAGCGTGTGGGGGACATGTTCGGAGTTATACGCGAACTCGCGCATCGTGAAAAGACAGCCGTGCTCATCGCGATGCCCGCGACCGGAAAGATCTCAGCAGCAGGAATCGAGGCAATAGAACAGCAATAGTCCAAGACAGGAGAAATGACCCATGAAGAGAAACAGGTTGAACATGGCTGGCATATCCGTGGTAGCTGTGTTGGCCATGCTGGCTGTAACGGCGGGATGCGGGAAGAAGCAAGAGCAATCTAGTCAAGTGAAGACTGTTCGGGTGGGTGCCATACTACCCCTCACCGGTCCAGCCGCGTCCCTTGGTGAAGATGAGAAACTCGGCATCGAACTGGCCCATGCGGACTATGCGAGGGCAAGCACGCTCGCGAAGTTCGTCTTCGAAGACTCTCAGTCGAAGCCGGATGTGACCATTTCGGCACTCAGGAAACAACTGGACGTTGACGGAACCAGAGTATTCGTGATTGCGACGACGGCTCCTGTCCAGGCCGCCCTTCCTGCCCTCAAGGAAGCAAAGAACGATGTCCTTGCTATTGTTTCCGCAACCATGCCTGACGTGACGGTCGGCTATCCTTTTGCCTACCGGATATACCCGACCGTAACTGAAGAGGTGGCTACCATAGCGGACTATGCTGGGAAGAAGGGATACCGGGCGGTGGGCGGTTTCGCCCCCCGCAACCGCGTGGGAGAAGAGTCACTGAAGATGTTGACTACACGAGTTCAACAACAAGGTGGGAGTGTACTGTTGACTGAGACAGTCGAGACAACGCAAAAGGATTTCCGATCGTCGCTGGCGAGGTTCAAGGAGGTGCAGATTGACGCCGTTTGCATGACTGGTTTCTTTCCATCACAATATGCACCCATACTTAAGCAGATGATCGAGACTGGTATCAACGTGCCAATCCTGTGTGGTATAGGAATGGTGACAGCCGGTGTTGAGAAAGAACTGCCTTCGGATGTCCTTGCGAGGATCGTTTTCGTGGCTCCGCCCTTATATCTCAACCCGGAGGACGGCAGGACAGGCAAGTTCATGCAGGCCGTGAGGGCACGTGGCAAAGCCCCGAATTATGAGATCGGGTATGCGTATGATACAACCACAATGCTATTGCGGGCGATCGAATCCGCGAATAGCAGTAATCCGCAAAACATCGCTGCCGCAATGAACAAGTTGGTTCCCTTCGAGGGAGTAACCGGAACCATCACATTCAACGATAGCAGGGATGCCATCCTGGGTCTTCGTGTTTGCCGGTGGGGACAAAGTGGTATCGCCTTGGCGGAATGACATTGGGGACCCAAATGTCCAAAGACTGGAGAGTACCCGTGACCTCTGATGTCAAGACTACGGAACAACCAGACGATACGAGCTACTCCAGCAAGAAATTCTGGAGAGCATATGCGAGCCTCTTCTACTGCCCTCCCGCTAAGCTAAGTGGCCTCAGAAAGCACATTGAGGAACTGTTCAGCAACCAGAGCACCCTTCGTAATTGCCGTTCTGACCTCAGAGTATTGTGCCTGGGCATGGGCGTCGGCACGTTTGATTTCCCGGTTCTCCATGTGCTTGAGGAGTGTTGCCGCGCAGTTACTCCCAGCCCCAAATTGAAAGTGCTGGGGCTTGACTGCCACGCAGCCCCACTATGGAGTGCTGCCCATCTCTTCCCGCGTTTGGCGGCCCGAGATTTCCCTATGACGGCAGTCGCCTTCGCCGATGCTGCCATCGAAACCTGGCATAGCCTTGCGAAGTTGCAGTCGTACAGGGCCGACGCCATCACCATCCCCAAGCTGATCGAAGACAACTGGAAGCCGTGGAAAGCCTCTTGGGTTTCCCGCACCGCCGATAGTCAGGCAATGTTCTCTGGTTGTGTGTGCGATGTGGATTTCCTCGAACTTCAAGGAGCGGAGGAGGAACTACAGGGTCAACGTAAACACATCTGCGGGAGCATGCCATCTGACTGGGCCAATCATCTCCGGGCGCGCATGAACATCGACTCAGGCGAGGACAACACAGATGGCCTTTTTGATGTGGTCATTTCGGCGTTTTGTCTTCATCACCTATTCTGGCGGCGGGTGGTTGCTATCCAGGCGGCTTCGCTTCTGAGGCCTGGGGGCGTCTTCCTCCTGGGCAGCATGGATAGCAGCGACGCCCAGGCGTTTCAGGGAATCTTGTCTGAAGAGTCAGAGCATCCTCTTCTTAACCAGATATGTGAGCGTTATCTGGCCAAGCTGAGAGATCGCGAGGCATTCGTGAGAACTCAGTTGCGACGTTCTGGCGCGCACCACCAGATCGAGATTCTCGACTTGCTGCAGCGTGCCGGTATGCGACACGAAAAATGGGCCGGCGTTGACTACGGCAACCCTGTGAGGGCTGATGTGTACAGAGATCTGCTCGAAACAAGAGGGCTTACCCCACTGCGAGAACTGAATGACGCATTGGGCCAAGAAGTCTATGACGAACTCCTGCAAAGCGTTCGGGAACTCGACGCAGGAGGCAAGATTGAAGACACTTTCAAATGCTCGGCTGTATGGCACGCCCTGTGGTTCCCCGACAGGGGAACGTTTCCCCGTGAGGCGGACTGTGTTGCGCAGAAGTTTCTGCTTGCAGGCGATTCCCCCGACAATCGGGAGGCTCCCCAGCAAGGCCAAATCAGCAGCTCGCGGTACTTGGTGTGCAACGAATACGAGCTTCTAGAGGCGAATGTTCTGTCCGATGCAGTTGCTGGCAGCCTTTCTGGCACCGACCAGGAATCAGTGAGGCAGTTAGTCTGCGAGAGCGTGCCAGCGGGCGTATTGCACAGCCATGTAGGCATGGGGGCAGTTGGCATCGGCGCGAGAAGGTCGGGGGATGTGGAAGATTTCTTCGTCTTTTATAACCCTCTTGCGAGGCGAGTAAGGGCTCCGTACACGACGGACAGCCGCGCCAGCATGTGCTCAGACATAGCTGGCCTTGTGGCGTACTTGCTGCTCAGGCGGGTCGATTTCCCGGCTCGCGATTACTCGAACTCAAACGTACTCCTTGATGAGTTCCTGCCTATATTCCCCATGCCAGTCGTCTTCCACTACTGGTTCCACGAAGGCGACACGTTCCGGGTCGCACTGCATCGACATCGTACGTTCTTTGAACTCGCGTTTTTCACCCCATGTAAGATTACCTTCGACAAGGAGGCATGGGGACCAAAGGGGATGTTGGCTGCCGAATTGTGGCGGAATTGGCCTGAACCGGAAGGCAACAACGAGAAGACCACAACATCAAAGAACGGTGCGATCTTGCTGTCCCTTCCGAAGGGTGAGTTTTCCCAGGAATTTTGGCAGAGACTGGACAAGTATGCCAGAGAGAACGTAGAGTCTTTTGCTATTGAATCAGGTAAGTGGGTACGGGAAGTCCGGAAGGCATGTGAGCCGCTTCTCGGCGGGAAGAAGACAGACGACATCCAGAAAGTCCTTGAGTTCAAGCAGCACGACAGCAGTTCTGCCAAGTCAACTGCGCAGTTAATGCTGGAGACCATGATCGCATTGGCCCGGATGCACTCCAGCGATCATATGGTGATTTATCCTTGTGCGGTGTGGAATAGGGCACAAGGAATTCTCTTAGCCGACGATTCCATGGTCTTTTGCTATGACACTTTGACGGATCAGGGACTCCGCCATGATTTCAGAAAACTCGATGTCATCTATCAGACCATGGGGATGAAGAAATCTGCCGCCAGCGGTGCCGAGGCCGCTTGGTGGATCATTGACAGGGCCTTGGGGCACGAGGTGGGGAACACATTCTATTCTGTACTGAAGCTGTTTGAAAAAGCACCATCGGAGGAAGTCTCCCAAATTGCCGTTAAGGCGGCGTTGAACTTGGGCCTTATATGGTCGAAGATTCCGGCGGATATGTTGCCACCGACATGGCGGTATTGGGACACTGCAAAAAGAGGAAAGCCGGTATCGGACTATGTCTCAGCTTTGCTTCAGGAATCTTGGCAACTCGCCGTTATCGTGAGGCTTGCCAAGTGCATGAGCCTTGCATCGCTCGCCTCAGACTCACATGACTCGGATCCCCAATGGGTCGTCTCCCAGCTACGTTCCATCCCTTCATGCGCTGCAGTACTCACGGAAGCAACAAAAGCATGTCGTTTCAAGCAGTGGACCCCGGATGAACGTTTCTCGGATGATGGTATCACGGCAAACCTCAGTCGCTGGCTCTTGGCCGCCCTTGTGAATGCCTGGAAGCACTCGCTCTCGGTAGATCTGGAACATCGAACGGTGACACCAGCTTGGAGAATCACCGTGGGTCTCGAACGTCAGCCAAACAACGACGTGCTTGTATCGGTTGCGAATCCGCTTCCGAAAGACATAGACGTTAGCAAGTTGAGGAATCGGATCGATCGCACCCAAGGGACCTTTATGGTTCTAAGACTTGCCGCTCGGGGGTTGTACACCTCCATGGGCGTGAAGAATGAGGACCAAGCCGATCTGTATTGTGACTTTGGTCCTACACTGGTGAAAACCGAGTATCACTTCGTTGCAAGCCTACTCATCAAAGCTTCCGTTATAGGCGAGTGTCGTCTGGTGGAAGACGCGACTGTACGGCAAGGGGAGCCTTATGTCATCGGCGATTCTATGGCCGCAACAGGTAGTGCTGATCGAGAACAATAACGACCGTATCAAGTTTTTTTCCGAAGCAGTAAGGGACATACGGTGGTTGAAGAGCGGGTGCTCTGGGGAAACCCCAGGACCCGAACTGACCGAGGCGATCTCTCTGATCGAAGACTGGGATAACGGCGGACACAAACAGGTCCGCGAGAAAATAGAAGTAGAACCTGTACACGTGACAGAACATGAAGACAGCTGGGACAAAGCGAAGAAGACCGTCACATCTCACGACAAGACATGTCTGCTCTTCCTCGATCAGGAACTGTTTCTGAAAAAGGAAGACGGCTGCTGGCAAGAGAAGGTTCTAGCCAGAATTACAGAGGAGAGAAGAGAACTATTGCGCGAAGACCAAGATACGAATAACAAGTACCTCGAAAGCGTCTATCTGGCGGTCCAATATGGCATCTCACCAAGCCGTGTCCTTATTGTCGCATCAATGTACAGTTCCGACGACGGTTCCTGGCTCTCCAAGATGAAGAGAAGGGGCGTTATTGCTGGGGGAGCACCTTTCTCGGATAATGATGCAGCGAAGCTGGCATTGTTACGGGGGTTCAACTCGTGGTTCGAGAAGAACCCGATCTGTGATTTGAGCCGTTTGTGGATGAGTACCGAAAAATGGTTTGACGGGTATGCTTACCCCCATAATTGGGGTGATCAGAAATTAGAAGAGAAATGGCGTGATTGGAGAGCTGTATTCCGGAGGAAGCTTGAGAGCGATCTCCTGGGCAGACTCCCTGACGAATGGTTTGCAGGAGACATCGGCAACAAACTGCATGAGGCCATGAAGACAATGTGTGGCCAAAACTTTATACGGATGGTAGACTATCCAACGCCAGTGTCGCTTTCTTTGGCCTTCCTGATGGGGACGTGGGCGTACCTAAAAACAAATGAGCCTTATAAGAAGCACTTCGAGCGAGTACTTGGAGGGATCGACTGGAGCCGAGTTAGTGCGGCGCGTCTCCGAGACGACAGGTCCTTCCCGGAACCAACAAATGAAGTTGATATGGTCGAGATCAGGAGTATTGTCAAGGCTTTCTACAACGTCGGACAGCGACTGGCCATAGACAAGCACCAGAAAAGGCCCCTTCTCCAGCAGCCCCCAGAGTTCCTACGCGATGGGAGCGTGTTGATCCGCCTGATGTTTCCTGATGAAAATGACATTAGACGGATCATGAAAGGGATGAGAGCGACAGCGCCAATTGGCCGTGAAATGCCTAAGACGTGTGATGCTCTGCGGTATGTCAAAGCACACTGCAATGAAACGTGTTCCATTTCTAATGAATCTGGCGAGTTGCAGTTGAAATTGATTCCGTTGAAATTGATTCCGTTCAGGCAAGAGGATGCCTCAAATGAATGAGCCCATTATTATCGTTGAATCTAACTGGAAGCTAGCGTGTTCTCTCGCCCTCGTGTTCAGAGAGTGTAACTGCAAGCTGTTCATCGTGAGCCTGGATGGCACGTGGGAATACGTCTTCGAAACGAGTGTGCCCAAAAAGGTGTCTGGCATTAATGGTATCCAGCACTGCAGACTGGCTGTGATACACGAGACAAAGCTGAGGGATCTCGTACCCAGCATGCAACAGAAAACGCTCTGGAGCTGTGGTGTATTCTATAGCACGATAACAGGCCGGCGTCAGACACATAAAACGGAGAGCCGTTGGGAGTACTGGATCTACCGAGGAGTAGCTACTAATGCTCCTGGTTTATCTGTGAATGAGGGAAAAGAATTGTACGAGTGGGCCGAGCATTGTCGCGAGGAGGAGATGCCTGCTATTCTTAAGGCCCCGCCGGATATCAGCTACCTACCAGCATTGGCCATTCTTTGCCAAGGCTACCTGACTGTGCAGGTTGCGCCGGATGGAACCCTGGAGGTCGACGATCCTGATAGGAAGATCGCCGAGGCAGTCAAAGAAATGAAGTGGGACAAGGTTCTGTCGTCGGATGAGATCAGGCGAAGCTTGGATCCGCGATTGACGGCTGACGACCCGAAAGAACGCGTCAGCCTGCGAGAGATTGTCGCAGATCCTTCCTTCTGGAATGTGTTTGCTGAGTCGCATACGGAGGAACCAGCTACTTCTGTGAAGCTCTTATCAACTGCCGTGAACGAATGGAACGCCATTTCCGGACCGGGCGATTTCGAGCCTGTTCGGAGGCTGGCGGTGAAACTAGAATCCAGTCAGGACCCGGTCCTTCCCGCGACATTGGTCGCCGCAGCATACCTGGAACTCGTCAAAAAACTAGGGGGAACTAATGGTTCGTGACTGGCAACGACGGCGAAGTGCCTTCAACCATGATTGGCTGAAGAATCGGTTCTTGACGGCTCTTGCCAGCTTCATGAACATTTTGGACGGCTTGGTTGACGACATAGAGACCGAGAAGCGTTTTGTGCAGGAGACACTGCCGCAGTGGCCAGAACGAGCAATAGAAGCTTCCCGCCTTATCAGTGATTTCGAGTCCCAAATGAGTCCAAGGGTACTTTTCCGGCAGCTACCCTTGTGCCGGTGTGGATCTGCTACAAAGAGCTGGCTTCCAGACCTGCTGCACGAACTCTGGCGCCATCGTGTCAATACTGATGCAATGTGTGCTGATGCATGTGACGCACTATTCAGAGCCGAGGCGGCCTATCAGCAGGCCATGGATTCCATGCACTGTGTCGATCCACGCGAGATCGAGGCCCTCCGACCGTTTCGAGATCGATTTGAGGCATTCCATGCTGCGTGTCAGCAACTTGCCCAGTCAATACACAAGTTCCCGGATAGAATCAAAGTGGTATGAAGAATAGAGAAGACAACTCGGTTGAGTCCAAAACAGTTCCGCCACCTCGGGTACTGATCATCGACGACCTCTTCGGACGTGTTCAGGCCGATGGACGAAACCCGGAGCGGACGGACCTATGCGGGCAGTTTCTGATTGAGGACGTCACCGGTGATTTGGGGAATGGACACAGAACACAAAAGATCAAGCATCCTGTAGCCCAGGCGGTGTTCTGTCGCGGGCAGACACCGCCGATGGTGGTCGTTGGAGATATAGTACAGAACGACCTTGATGGGACCGTGGCCTTCGTGGCCCGGCACTGGCAGGCGGGCGGCGATGTGCCGCCGCTTTCCATGGTGCTGCTGGATCTGTGCTTCTACACCGGTCGCGTGACCCCGGAAAGCGAGAAGAGACGCGGACAGGCGATGCCCGAGGGACGTGATGGGGATGATCAACCGGAGAGCTATTTTGGCCTCCGCATTCTCGGAGCTTTGCACGATCGCTTCCCCGATCTGCCCGTAGTCATCCTGTCGAGCATGCCTCGCGAGGGGGTGAGCCAGAGATTCAGCCGGCTGGGAGCCTTGGGCTTCCTGCCGCGAGGCGACGCCAATAGTCCGGCCCTGCTCCGCGACTACTTGGTACGCCATGGGCTCATGCAGGATCCCAGTGGAACCGTCATCGGCAGGTCGAAGGCTCTACTCCTAGCCCTGCGTGCGGCACGCCGTGCCGCCGCCAGCCGAAAGAACGTGCTGATCCGCGGCGAGACGGGTACGGGCAAGGAACTGCTCGCATGGTACCTGCACGACCAGACACCGAACGCCGAAGGCAAGCCGCTGATCACCGTGGACTCCGGCGCTCTCAGCCCGGCGCTCTACGCCAGTGAACTGTTCGGCCACCGGCGTGGAGCGTTCACCGGTGCGACGGATGACCGCACCGGGCGGATCGTCCAGGCGGGCGGCGGGGACCTCTTCCTGGACGAGATCGGCAACATGCCCGAGGACGTTCAGGTTGGGCTGCTGCGGGCTATCGAGCAGAAGGAAGTGACGCCGGTCGGGGCCGCAAGCAGCCAAAAGAGTGACGTTCGCTTCATCACAGCGACCAACCAGGACATAGAGGAAAAGGCATCAACTGGCCGTGGGTTCCGAGAGGATCTCTACTATCGTCTACGCGAAGGCGGCGTCATCTATCTGCCGACACTGAAAGAGCGGAAAGAAGATATTCCCATGCTCGCCGCGAAGTTTGTGCGCGATGCGGAAGCCATCACTCCTGGCGCCATGCGGCGGACCATTGATCCACAGACAATGAACGCGCTGCTGGGCTATGATTGGCCAGGCAACGCTCGCGAACTCCGCAACTGCATCTTCAAAGCCGTCAACGACCATCCTGACGTTGAGTACCTATCCCCGGTGCATCTACACTTGCCGACCCGAGAATGTTCCCCTGCTGAACCGAAGGGCATTCTCTCTGTTCGACCGCAAGTCGGGGTGACGTCGCTGGTGAACCAGATTGAGGAGCTGACCGGAGTGTTGGACAGGTTCGATGTCGAGACGCTTGGACCGGCTGGACTTGCTGGCAAGCTGCCGGCTGTTCAGGCTGCCTACGCTGGGCTTGTCGCTAGGCTGGTGTTGGCCGCAGTCAATGTTACGCGCCGGCCAACCGTCGAGCATCCCGAGGGGGACATCCTGATCCACCCGGCCATGAAGCTCCTCAGCGGCGACGGGGATCTGACGGCTTCGAAGGCAGCCGACCTGATCAAGCGCCTCCTCAAACTGGATCCGGACGCAATACAGAACCTTCTCTCCAATGAGACCTTGGCCGAGGTTTTGAGGATCGCTGTCCGTCTTCGGCCGGCCGGCCCAGGGGCTTCATCTCGGGATAGGAGAAAGGCAAGATGATACGACCTCTTCTCGGCATAGTGGTGGCTACCACACAGAATGACGATAAGAAGCATATGGAATACGGCAGACCCGTGCTGTTGGCTCTTCATCAAGCCTCGCGGCTTTTTCAGTGGAACCCATTTTTGTTTCTCGTGAACCCAACCGGGGCAACTCGGTACGTGTGTCGGGAAGATGGGAAGTGGGACCGGCATACGTCTGAGCCCTCGGCGGTGGCCGCCCACAGCATGCGGGATGAGTTCAGGTCAAGTGATAGGGCACGACTGCTGCTCGTGCATCTGGGCGCGGAAGAGCGATACATTCATCCAGGGCTGCTCCCGTGGGTTGCTCTCTTTGGCGATGGCAGTGATGTGCTGTCACAACCGCCAAAGCCTATCCGTTGCATGCTGACATCCCTACTCCAAGATGATGGCCCTGTCGTCATCTCAGCATCCCGCGAATCGAATTCAACCAATGGCGCCGTTGCGCAGGCTTGGTTGAATCTAATGCGTGAACTGGAGCATTAATAGCGACTAATAACTGGATTATCATGGAGACAGCACGTGGTGCTCCCCAGAATACTGAGAATCCTCGTCGTTGATGACATGGTAGCGGCACGTCCCCATTTGGTAGAGGGTATTAGGGATGTTCTCACGTATGTTGCCTATTCTAGTACGAACGGGGCCGACCTTGCCTATGTCGATGTTGTATTCACTGGCGACCCGATCGAAGGTGCTAGCCTGTGGGAACGAGAGGTCTTCGATCTCACGCTCGTCGACTCCCATTTCAAGCCCAGCATCGCGGGAGCTGCCTCGTGCCGGCGGTCCTACCGCGAACGGTTTCTGAATCTCAACGATGTGTACCAGGGGCTAATCTGCTATGACATCATCCAATCGCTGATGCTGAAACCGAGGGAAGAGCCATCAGAGAAGGGGGGCGAGTATCACTACCGTGATCCTCAGTCTGTCGTTGTCTGGTCCTCGGTGAAGAAGGGAACACTGGAATCCTATCCCAATCCCGGAGGTCAGGATCAGCCCCGCAGAATTGTACTGAAGCAAGGGGATAGTGGTGAGCCAAGTGTCGCATTCGAAGGGGTTTCACGCCTGGTCGATGAGGCCATCTTGCGTGCAGAGATTGTCTCGACGCAACATAATCCTCACGCAGAGAAGAGGGCTCTGGAGCGGGTATTGACACTGGCGCGTCTTTCCATCGATGGATCTTGCGAAGGTGAAGGGGTCCGAGGCCGTGAGTCCAAGGCCAAGAAGGTACCTCTGCCCCCCTCCCTCGCAGTGAGGGGGATTTTGATTTGGGATCCCTGTCAATCTGGCCGCCACGAGTACGACTCCGATGGCGATCTGCTAATGACGACGGTATGCAGTAGGCGGGATCAGAATGGTCGTGTCACAGGGAAGTGGCGGATCTCCCTTCGCAAGCCACTTGACTCAGAGCAGAAGTGTTGCCTTCCGCTTACGCGAGAGGTGCTCAGACGTCCCCTGCCCACGCTGCTTGACGATTTAGACACTATCGCTGAAGGTCGTTACGATGACAAAGACAAAGGGTTTTCGGAGGCATATAGGAGCCTACTTGAGGAATCACTCCGAGCTCTTCAGTGCGCCTACGGTGGCGATGTGTTTGCATTCCCGCCGATCGTTTCAAGGCCTGTCAATCCAAAGCCACGAGATGAGCACAAGACAGTGAAGAACACCAGGTTAGCCAACAAGTTCGAACTGGGGAATCAGTGTCTTGCGGCAGCGACCCCGCTGACCGGAACTACAGCGGTTGGAGAGTCTCGGGCTATTCGTTTGCTCAGGGACAAAGTGTATGCTCTTCTCTCAGGTCCCTTTGGGGGGGTCGTTCTGAAGACTGTGTACCTGGATGAGCCGGGGCACTGGAGGAACACCGCATGGCCGTGCATCCAGGCGCAGAGCCACCATCGGACCCGCTGCCTGTGTCCGCCCGCACATCCGACAAGTCTCTGGAATACTGGCAAGACCGCGATGGAGATGCTGCCTCCACGGGCTCTTAATCGCTTCCTGAGCAGCCTAAAGACGGACCTGGAACCCCGCCGGAAGGTACACGTCCTATCAGCCCAGAAGGTCGGCAACATCTTAGGCGATAAGGGATGTCGTGTGATCGTGTCGTTGGGGAGTAAGCGTCCAAGAGCTGACGACCCTGTCAGGGGACTGCGCCCTGAGAGTCTGGCAGGCTACCTGTTCGACACCTGGCATCAGTTGTTTGCGCAGGTCTTCGGTGATCAAGGGCCGATAAAGAAGTATGGGTTAGAACTTGGCCCAGGTGTCTCAGATTTGTCGGGCTTTTTCCCGCTGGTTGAGGTGAACGTCCGCCACTACCTGCGCGAGAATGTAAAGGCAGAACTCGGGGGTGATGAGTATTTGAATCCGCGGGAGCTTGTCTTCGAAGAACATCCCTCTTCTGACCTGCCAGCGTCTGTCCTGGAGTTTGAGATCTGGCTGGAGGTGCTGCAGAAACTGGCCATCGAATACAAGAAGACGCTGTTTCTGAAGGTACCATTCCGCAGTGACATCCTTCTTTTCATCAAGCACCTGTGTCGTTTCCTTGTCAAGCATCACCGCATGTCGAACCCCAAGAATGACAACGTCCATGGTATTCGTGGCCTTGTCCTCGTTAACACGATCAAGACGCCGGTGTGTACCGCCATGTTCGATGACAAGCGTGATCGCCCTTACTCCTGGTCCTTCTACGCAGATCCAAGGGCTTGGGGGGACAGCCTGGAGAAGGTCTCAAAGTACCAGATGTCGGGAGAACTTCTAAACACGTATCGCAACCAACTTGGGGCCGCATTGGTGGAAGCCGCCACATTCCTAAAGAACGAGGCGAAACTAGACATCATTCTTGGCGGCGGCATTGTGAATCAGAGGGACGCAGAGTTTTGCTTGCAGATGGAGCAGAAGGATAACCACGTAGGCTTTCATCAAGGATACGGCTTGATCAAAGCAATCGAAATCGGCACATGGCCGCTGATGCATCTTGATCTCATTTCCACGGAGCTTGCTGGATGCCTGAACATAGCAGGTACAAAAGCATATACTCAGTCGATGCTTTGCAGGCGTTCATCACGATGCCGTGTCCTGACTAAAGTCCCGTGTAGGGCGATACACGGGGGGCCGCCGCCATCGGTTGATGAGGAACTGTGCGATGGGTGCGGAGCTTGTGTCCGCATATGTGCTGATTGTGGGGGAGCCGTCTCCTTTCTTGGGACAAGGCAGGAAGAGAGGGTATCTCGCGGGCCTACGGTGCGAGAGAAGCCTATAGAGGATAGGAAGGTCCTTCCCCGGATCATAGGCTGGTCTCAGTCTCGGTGCGTAAGTTGCGGACGCTGCCGGCGGACGTTCTACTGCGATGCCTTCCTACACCGGACTCCCGGAGAGTTGCCGCCGGTCTTGGATCCCCGCAACTGTACGGGATGCGGGCTCTGCGTACAGGTGTGCCCGACGGGGGCGCTCCAGTTGTTCAAGCCACGGCACATACTTGTTGTGATCACGGATTTGGTCGAGCCGCTTCAGCTACTGAATGAGCTGAACATCCCCCACATTGCCTTCAACCCTATTCCAGACAAGAGGCAAATGAAAGACATGCTTGCGTGGCTGCTGAACGTCTCTATACCTGAAGAGCGCAAACCGATCCGCAATGGAGTAGAGTTGCTGACAAAGGGTTATCTTCAAGCAACGGATATTGACAAATTG
The DNA here is from genome assembly GCA_964421295.1 of uncultured Pirellulales bacterium. GTDB lineage: Bacteria > Planctomycetota > Phycisphaerae > Sedimentisphaerales > Anaerobacaceae > PLanc-01. The sequence goes on along the minus strand of CAYQXM010000001.1, from coordinate 33,227 downwards.
ATGAACTGGGTGAAGGAGTTGTGGAGACTGCGCCCGGTGGCAGACAAGTACACGTTGGCTGATGACGACCATGACTATGTCGATCTCCGGCTGGACCCTGACTCCGACAAAGAGGGGGGATCATGGACAGACACCAGACGTGCGGAGTCCGGGGCTATGCATGAAGTGAGGTCGGAGGTAATGCAGAAGCTCATGGACGCGGCAAAACAGAATGTTGGTGATCCAGTTGCGCTTTCTGTGCTTGTACGCGCAATCGTGTGGAGTCAGCTTATCTGGAGTGATCCAGGGCAAGTGCTCTGGGACAGTCCTATTCTCGTCATACAGAACGACTTCAGTGGTCGTAACGTGCATCCCTTCATCCCGGTGCGGCCGGGACAAGACATCATCGAGGCGATGGAACAGGTCATCGGCAAGGATGTGACCAGCATCTGCAAGTATGTCCTGATCCACCCACTGGCAGCCAAGAAAGACAAAAAGAACAACCACCAGAATGAAAGTGATACTGAACAGTACTACTACTCTCTTCCGGGTCCTACTCTCAGGTTCCAGAGACCCAGCAGGGTGGACATGGAACGCTACGCGGATGCGGGCTTCGGCGTGAATCATCTATGTGGGATCGACATTCGGAGTTGTGGCGAGTTTCTTGTTAGAAACTTTGGCAGTCTGAGTGACGATGATCGAAACCATGTGTCAGGCCTGCCTTGGAAGCATCTACTGAATTACCCGTGCATTACGGACATATCTAATCAAGCCAGGAGGCAGTTTGGCAAAGGCATACCATAGCGCGAAGACGAAGCAATGTCATACAGAGAAGCAACGTGCCTCCACGTGTCCTGCCGTTGTTGGCATGCTGCACGTGCCCATCAACACCGCGATTGCAGGATCAATCAGATGGCGCGAAGCGATCGGATTCCAGCGACTAGATCGATCTGATATCGGAATCATCAGATCGTTTCCCGCAGTTCCTATGTGGGGGACTGATAGTCATGGAAACCGGCCTTTCCAGAAGACCGAAGATAGCGAGTGCTGCCGACTTTCGTTCTACCGTTCTATGGAGGAAAGGATGCTTGCCGAAACCGAGATCCTCCTCGACGCGGGGATCGGCAGTCTGATGTTGGAAAACGTCGCCGCCCCCTATTTCGTCCGTAGAGAACAACCGCCTGTGATCTACTGGGTGATGCGGGCGTTGGCAGAGCGTCTGAGGTCTGAGCATCCTAATGCCGTGATTGGCATTCAAATTCTTGCATATTCCGATGACTGGGCCATGGACATTGCCTGCCGGTGCCGATTCGACTTCATTCGCTGCGAGAGTGCGTTGTTCGAGGGGGTGCGGCCGGAGGGGCGGACGCCCAATACGGGGAATCTTGCTAAACTGTACATGACGCGCAACATGCTCATGGCCCAACTGGGGACAGACGGAACGGGGCCGCAGGTGTACGTGGACGTGCAGAAGAAACACACGGTGTTCATGCCCGGGTTGGATTCGCTGGATGTCTGGTTGGAAAACACCCTGTTCCAGAAGCTTGAGGGTGTTATCATTACGGGCCGGGCGACGGGCTGTCCGGTAGAAGAAACAGATCTGCGCCAGGCACGGGAGGCGATTGAGAAGGCCAAAGCGGATTCGCTTGCAGCCGTCGGGATGGCTTGCAGTGCTCATTGGGACAAGGGTTCAATTGCGCTCCCTTGCGATTCACCTATCCTGATGCCTTCGTCCGTTCTTGCCAGGTTGTACCTGTCAAGCGGCCGTCGGACCACTCCGAAGGAGCGAAACTCGGCGTCAAAACCCTTTCCGGAGATGGCCTCTGTGAGACCGGGGCGGCAGCATGCCCATGCTTTGACCGTCCTTGTCCGGCCAGAAGAGAGCAATCAGCGGTCCCTCCGTGAGGAATTGGCAGACTCCCCCCTACTCACAAGACGGAAGCCACTCAGCCTCGACTAAGCTGCGTTCTTCAGGCGATAGGCAGTGACCCGTGTCTCGGTGAACACGTGACGCTCGATGTGGCCCGGAACGGTCTTCGCGTCTCGTTTCGGTTTCTCAGGCTTGTGGCCGCGATACAAGTCGTCGGGCCGCATACCCTCCAGAGTCATGTGCGGACGCCACGTGTTGTACCAGTGCTCGAACTCAGCGCACAGGGATGTGAGGTGATCGAATCCCTTGATGATCGGAACGCATCGCAGCCATTCATACTTGAGCGTCTTGATGACCCGTTCGGTCACCGCAATGGATCCGCTATCTCCCACGGCACCGAAGCGAGGTTTGATGTGCCACTGCCGCAGCAGTTCGGCGAAAGCATCTCCGGTGAAGACAGGGGCTTGGTCGGAGATCATATGCTTCGGCACCCCGTGCTTCTGCATCGCCTGCTCCAGGCCCTCGATGATCCAGCCGGCATTGGGCCCTTCCAGAGGAAAGGCGCACACCACCTTGCGAGAAAAATGATCAATGGCCACCAGGACCTGAATGGGCCACAGACCCCAGCACCGGACTTTCGTGGTGTCGACCGACCAGACGTGATTGGGATACCAGGCGGGAATCGAGCGGGCTTCTGGTTTCTCTGCTGTCTTCTCCCTGGATCGCGGTGATGCGGGCGTATTGCGTGGTTTCGGCCGCTGCAGGATGTTCCGCACGGTCGAGGCGGACAAGAAGATGCCCAGAAGTTTCAGTTGGTTGGCAACGCGGATGCGTCCCCAAGTGAGGTTGGCCTTGGTGATTTCCCAGACGAGGGAGGCGATCTCGGTTGCGGTCTTATTGGCGGGAGCGTCGGTGGGCTTGTGGTCTTCGATCTTATGCAGCCATCGGTAGAGGGTGGATCGGGCGATGCCGAAGTATCGGGAGACTCGGCGCCTGGGGATCTGGAAGGCCTCGATATGCCAGAGGATGAGGAGCCTCTCGCGAACTTCATATCGCGGCTTCTTGCCCTTCTTCTGGAGGTGTTTCTGCAGGATTGAGACCTGCATTTCGAGTTGGCAGACGCGGTCTTTCAGGAAGAAGAGCTCCCTGGCTTTGGCATCAGTGTCCATCGCCGCCAATCGTCTCAAGCTTCGTTTGCGCACCCGTCCCGAGAACCGCGCCGCGAGCAGGGCGGCCCGAATGAGCAGTGAGACAGCGGTGTTGAGGACATTGAGGTCTTCTGCCATGCCAGCTCCTCCAGGGCCTCCCAGAACGATGGAAGCCAAGTCAATTCGGGTGCCAGTATAGCCTCGAATCGCGGCAAGATGCCAGGGTGGAGCATCGGGCCCATAAGTGGCGGTAATCCAAGAGGATAGGCACGTGCCGGGGTGGTCTCATCGGTGCTTGACAGGTACAGGATGTCCGCTTCATGATCCTCTGGCCGTGGGCTTGGCTCTTCATCCCGAGTATCTCGTGAGAGAACCCTATCACGTCGAGGTCATTTCAACTCCGGATGCGTCCGAAACGGATGGCATCACGATTGCCGACTACCGACCCTGTGCTTTGTTCAAGGACAGACTCAAAGAGGTGACACAGGTCTGCGTGTCTGTGAATGCCAAGGCATTCTTGCGTGACTTCCTTGAGCGATTGGCGACCGCAAAGTGATGTGGGGCGAACATCGCAACTGGCTTCATCCGTCTCTCTTGTTTACGCCGCGGGTTCATGCCCCCAGACGTGATGCTGGAGATCTTTCTTAACGAGTATCGCGCGTCCTTGCCGAGTTGCCTCACGGATCGCAGATCGGAACACATTCTCCAGTCGGCGGAAATTCCCATCCGTGTAATCCAAGCCCGACAGGGCTTCGTACGCGTCAGCGCCAATTTCCGTGACCCGACGCCCCGGATTGATGCCTGGATTCTGAAGGACAGTGTCGAGAATGAAGTCGAAATCTGGCTTCCGGTCGTTTAACGATGGCACGTGGATCTGGACGTCGAATCGCATGTAGAGATCACGACGGAACCGTTTGGCATCTACTTCTCCGGTCAGTTCGCAGTTTGTAGCGGCCACTACCATTGCGGGACAGTAAATGGAGCGATGAAGCCCGCGCGGTCGGACTTGGTAGTCATCCAAGTAGGCAAGCAGTTTTCGTTGTGTTGCAGGGGAAGCGTCGCCGATTTCGTCTAGGAACACTACACCCCCCACGTGACTCAGGAGAATCCCTGGGTCTCCAGAAGGCGGAGCATCACTGTAAGACCCCCCTCTAAAGCCAAAGACCTCGTGCTCAAATAAGTTCTCAGATGCCTCATACTCGGGCACGGGCACACGGAAGAAAGGCAGTCTGACATCCGCAGATAATCGAGCGAGGTACGTAGCAATCAACGTCTTGCCCGTGCCTGTCTCGCCCGTCAGCAGAAGAACCGGGAGAGCTGAAGGGTTGATACGACTTTCAGAAATCCCCATCTCCTCCATGCGCTTTTCCAGCACACCCAGCTTTTGCTGCTGTTTCTCCCAGTCCCGATCGTCACTGTCTTCGGCCCGTTGAAGAACAGGAGCAAGAGACTTGTGGAACGTCTCCCGCTTCAGGTCTGTTAGGTGGCCAATCTGTTCCAAGTAGCGCAGTCGCCAGTAGCCGAGTCGCTCGACCGTATCCCTCATTGCACCGAACGAGAGAGTCACAAATGCGGCATGGACCAGGCTGTTGCGTGCATCAGCCGGGATTGTCACATACTCTCCGAGCCTCAGGCGCACATCTTCATCCTGGGCAGGGGCTATTTCGGGACTACGGCGCAAACACTGTCTTATCCACATCTGAAAGGCATTTAGACCTGCCACCGAAGGAGGACAAATGAGACTGCTGTGCTCCAATCCTGTAGCGGTCAGGAGGAAATCCTTCCAACTCATCAATACAGCCGCATCAACGGGCAGACAGTCCCAAATGAGAATGAGTCGCGCGGGTTGCTCTTTCGTTGGCAGCCCCTCCCAAGGCAACGCATGTTGCACGGACCAGCCCTGATGAGAAATGGACTCCACGATGTAGAGGATCGCCGTGAACGGTGGTACAAGTCCCTGTCTCGGATCGGCCAGTTGGCTGCCAAGCCAAGTGGTCCTCTCCTCAATTGCTGGGCGATTACCTATGACGACTAACCATGGACCTGTCTTTCTTGCTTTCTTTGCGGTCATTTCGGCTATCCTCTGGGAAAAATCATATCGCCGTAGCGTACCAATACGTCTCGCCATTTGCAGTTTACCAAGACACAAAGGAGCTGAACGAAATCAATTGGACCCAAGGAAAAGCCAGCAATTACCTTTCGTCTCAAGAGATCTCGTTCAGACGAGGCTCTCGGCGGTTGGATGGATGGGTCCCCTAATGGGCTTGTCCTCGTTGCATATCCGCAGTCTTGTTGCCGCTGCAATGCCGCGCACGCGCACCAGGCCCACTTCGCCTCTTGACTCCAGCAGGCCTCCATAGGCATCGTTCTAGACGACCATACTAATATGCCGTGCTGGCAGTGCTTACTGAAGCAGGTGACGTTGCAGGACAGATTCAGCAAGTTGTACAGTCCCTCCTGCAGAACAGGAATTGGACCACTAAGATCGATGATCCCCTGAGCCAACCCTAGGAATGAGGGTTGTGCCAGGAAGCTCCGCCTTTCTCGGTTCAACCAATCGGCAATGTGGTTATAGGTTCCCCAGCGGAGATCGAGATCCCCATCACTGATAGCGCTGGCCCAATCTGGAATACGGAAGATGGCCTGTCCGTCGGTCACGACTATCGCGATGCGGTCACGAAAATCCACGCGCCAATCTGCGCTGGAGTCCTGTTTGGCCGCAGACGTGTCAACAGGACTGTCTGTATTGAGGCCCTCAAAATCGTCCTCATCTTCTAAGAGGATCTCCGAGTCATTTGCAGCGATGTCCGCAGTATCCAAATTCAGAGCGAGCATGTCTTCCGGAGCGTCAACTGCCGCCGCTTCTTGCTCAACAAGCTGAAGAATGTCAGATGGGCTACCTCCACGCATGATATCGCGGCGATACTGCAACGCGCGGTGGACCTTCTGGCTTGTCAGCCGTTTTGCTGCCGGCTTTCTAGCTCGTTCGAAAACACGACGTGTCTCGCGTCGTCTATGATGACCCATGCGGTGATCCAGCATCCTTCACGACCCTTTCCCGAAGTCACCAAAGATGATTCTGCTGGCTGGGTGCCGGAGGTCATCAATGAGGGCTTCAGTTGCATTCCGCAGGAGTACCTGCTTCATTGGCCGGAAAACCAAAGAGGCCAGAGGAGGCAACTTGGTAGCAACTGCGGACAGCCTTTTGCCTTCAGAATCGTGTATGACCCGCCACAATAGCTGCACATGTCTTGGCAAAATAGTCCTGTAGGCGTCGATTGACCTGAAAAGACCGAGAAAGACATTGCAGAGCAACTGCTCTGCATCACGTACTGCATCCGACGAAACGCTCTGTACGAGCTGCGTGATCTGGCGGCGCGCTCTTGCCAGGCCGCGTCCCTCGGCAATCGCCATCTGCCTGTGAAGATCTTGCAGGCCGGGCAACTTCCCGCAGAGCTCGGCCATAGCCCCAGAGAGATCTGCGGTTCCCGGCTCTACCGGAGATTCCACAGGCTCTCTTACAAAGCTCTTGATGTCGAAAAGAGCCGCCTTGTTGAGCAAGGAGTGGATCGTATCGGGGGTAAAAGCACGTTGGCCAGTATGGAAGCTCTGCATAGAGAGTTGAGTTCCGCGCTCGCCAATAGCCTGAGCGGCAACGAGCCCAGCCGGGTAACCCTTTCTATAGAAGCCGGTGTCTGGGTCCACATACGAGATCGCTGTGGCTTCAGCTGGCCCATAGCAGGTCTGGCAAACGGCTTCTTTCATGAGACACGTTCCTGGGTGCCGGTTTCCTCCGGCACCACAGTCCCGATCTCCGACGACGACGTGCCACATTGCTCCAACGAGTTCTCGCGTGAGCCAGCCAGCTTTTCCAGTGCCCAGTTTCTTATCGCACATGGAGCTTCGGGCATTGTAGACAGTCTGATAGTAGACAGCCCGGTTACAGCCATCCGTAAGTGGGTACGGGACAAAGAAAGCTTGGGGCGCCATCTCAAAGCCGATTGCACCTGGCTCGAGCAGGCCACGCATCGCTACGAGTTGCTTGGACTGCTTTGCGCCGCGAGCACCCGACACAGCTATCGCAGACAGGCCGTAGCCAAGGGCCGACGCAGGTTGTTTGACAATGGTTCGGAAGTGATCCAAGACAATCTTGCCAATATGCTTGTCCGCCTCGCCCAGGAGTTCAGCCACGACGCTTGGTTCGTCACCGGCCCTGGAGAGACTTTCATCTAACTTGTTGCCGGTGGCCAAGAGCAGGTCTCTGGCGGGTTGGGCAGCAAGGAGATCGAAAAGGCCGAAAGAGACCCCCGCTTTCGTCGCCATCTCGAAAGCGGCAATTGAGATTCGCCAGATCACTTCCTCGGCTTGCTGAGGATGCACAGCACATAGATGCTTAAGTAGTGATAGACCTGCCTTCTCATCCCAATCCACGCTATCTGCGATCGTTGCCCTGCAACATTTTGTTTTGAGATCGCTATCTGGCAGAAGCTTGAATAGAGGAGTTCCCCCATCTCGAGTTCGGAGAAGATAGACACCTAGGACGATATCCTGGGCAAAATGGGCTGTGGGCTGGCCACTAGCTTCTGACAGCAGGTTGTTTCGGAACAGCATGATCTGAGCATCTTGATGAGCCTCAACAGAGAGAGGCCAATGCAGAGCCATCTCGTCTCCGTCGAAATCAGCTCCGAACAATCCACACACGAGCGGCGATATGCCCAGGACATGCCCCTCCTTTAGTGAGGTGGGAATGGGCCGAAAAGCCAGCATGCTGTACTTATGCAGCGACGGCTGACGGTTCAAGATCAGTAGCTTGTTCGAATGAGCCTTCAGATACGCGGCCAGCAACCTAAGACACAAGCTCTCGACCTTGCCGGACGTCATGTTCAGGGCACGTAGGCTTTTCGCTGTGTGGAAATCCAACAATTCGCCTTGCAGATTGTCGAACAGATCTCCGTTGAGATCCGCAGCATTGGCGAGAGACTCGTCGTCACGCTCGCGGGCACGTGCAACGGCTTCGGCATCGGCAAGGTTTTGATAGCTTCTGCCAGCAGAAGAGGTTCCGGTCTTCTTCAGCCAGTGTGTGACTTCCTCGCTCATGAGTTCCCAGAGAACGTGTGCGGGCAGTCGACATTCGAATGGCCTAAGTCGCGGATCAGGCACGATGACGAGACGCCCCGAACAATCCACACGCCGTCCGAGTCCGTGTCTCCTGATCAAGCCCTCCTTCGGAATGCGACCTTGGAGAGTGTCAAGACAATCTGAAAAGACATCTGCCACGGCTCCTTGGATCCTCGTCAAGTGAAGGGCATACTGCCGACGACCCTCTAGTGTGGTTCTGTCTAGTTCCGATGCGGCCTGGCAGAAATTCACCAATGTTCTGTACTTGTCATTTATCTTAGGAACATCCCTCGGGTCACATCGAAGCGATGCTGGAGCACGGTACCTGAGCGGCAGAACAGGGATGTATCGGATATGCGGCAGCGCGGCCAAGATAACCGCACTTGGTTTTGCCTTCTCGTCGAAGAACATCCGTCGGGGATACAGAATCGGTTCGGGTAGCTCGATATGCCCCCATAGGTCCCGCTTGCTCGCCCAATCATCTGGCGAAATGTCACCGAAAATCGGCACCCCAAAGAGACCCGCGTCCGCGCGCTTGGCGGACGGAGCGCTTTGCTCTTCGAGTGGCCTCAACTCGACACTGGGGTGCATGGACGCGCAACTGACCCGAAGTTCACATAGAGGTCGGAGATCAGAACTACTCGCAAGGCCTCCGAGGCCGTCAGCCGTGAATCCTCTCTTTGTCTTCTGCGCTTCACTACCTCCCAGAGCTGGCTTCCTGCCGCGAGCAGTGAGGACAATGTCTCCCTCCTTGCCACGCTGCGGTATCCGGATGGTGACACCCACATCGGTCTTGCGTTCAACGCAATCAACCACCGCTGTGCAACTCGACTGTGAGCTGATCCCTTGCAGCTCCCATTTCCCTGCGTATTTCGGATACCCCTTTTTGTCAGCTCTTTCAACTTCCCAAGATTCCGGTTTGTCAGGACACTTCCAGCCGAGGGCAAGAAGAACCTCTCCTAGTTGAACGTACTCCTCTGACTCCCCATAAAACAATCGCTTCTTGATGGGTCGATAGCCGCATCGAGGACATTCGAACGAAGAAAGCTGGCCCTTGATAAGATCCTCTTTGGCCCTAACCGCGCCGGTGCTCCATGAGTTGACCATCATCGGAGCCCATTCGAACACTATCTTGCCGTCGCGAGCATTGGCAGAAATGCCCATGGCAAAGAGATGGTCGCGAATGGCCTGCCAAGTGGAGGATTCGTGGGTCTCTCCGGAGCGGAGGTGGAACGATCTTAGGTCTGACTTGTCATAAAGCATTTCTGAAATGATGTGGTTTGCCTGGTGCGCAGCCAAGGCCCACAACTCCATCTCTCCCACTCGTTGGCCCCCGCCGAGACGCCTACCATGTACTGCTTGGCCAGTGCGAGAGTCGTACTTCGCCTCCCGAGTGTGCCCGCGTGTTTGGCTCTTCAGGCTGGGTATGTGGCGTAGACGAACAATATGTTGATAGCCGACAACAACTGCTTGTTCAGTGAACTTGCCATTAGGCAATACAAGTCTCGTTTTGCCTGCCGCGTCGAGCCCTGTTCGAGACAAGACGTCCGAAAGAGCTTGGACATGAGCGGGAAACTGGAGCGCAAACGGATACGTGCTGAACTTCAGGGTCTCGACCTGATCTTGAGGCAGCACATGCAGAAGCCAACCGAGGTGTGTCTCCATGAGTTGGCCGATATTCATGCGGGAGATCACGCCGTGGGGGTTGAGTATGAGGTCGACTGGCCGCCCGCAGACATGTAGGGGTAGCTTCCGGGAGTCAGGCAGACGGGGCATCTGATCCCCGGGTAGCATGACCGAGACAACCCCCTTGTTACCATGTCGCCCCATGAGCTTATCCCCGGGGCCAAGCGGAAAATGCTTCTGGATCCGGCATGTAAGCCGTCCGCCAAAAGCCACGTCGTAGTCAAGAGTAGTCTCAAGCAGGTCCGCGGCCTCGATCGCATCGTAGAGAATACGGCAAGGTCTTTCAGCTCCGGCTTGCCAGAATCGAGCCAATGTGTCACCTTGGTTGAGTCGCGTGCCGTTCCGTGCAATGCCACGGTCATCTAAGTGATCTTCCCGCAGGAGAGACACCGTGCCTTTAGGAGGACATGTTGAGAGTCCTGGTTTGATGCGAAAGGACAGAACATCTTCTCCTACGAAGTCCAGTATCCCTTCCCTGGTAAGTCGTTCGTTGGCAACGATGGCATCCTCGAAGTTGAGCCCCATGAAGGGCATGTAAGCCACCAGAAGATCGGTCCCGATCGCCAAATGTCCTGCCTTATCACAGTGGTCGGGCAGAATGCCACACTTGCTTAAGGGGCCAAGGACTTGCAGAATATCGTCTTCCCCGTCCGTTGCCACGGCCGGTCTGCTACGTCCTGAGACAGGCAGTGCCTGTTTCAGGTTCTTTGCCCCCATCATGTTTCGCACGGCATCGTTGTGCTCAAAAAATGGGATGAGAGATGCCGCCCAGCCGAGGCCGTGCTGGTCATTTGAGCACGGTCTGATATGCCCCCACTGGTCTATGGAGGCCCCTTTAGCCAGATGCAGAGATATGCCTAAGGCTTCGGATTCTGGTGTCTCGACCGGACACAGTCGCCCGAGGAAGCTAGGGTGATTCTGGTGATAGACGGCAGGCAGGTTATCGATGACATCTGGTTTCACGTCATATCTTCTCACCTGCGTCAACTGTGAAATCGCATCCACCGGGTTGATTGGTCTAAAGGCATGAAGCCTTCCGTTCTTACGCAGGCTTTGAGCGTGGAACAAGGCTTGTTCTGCGCTAATGTGCGTCTTGGTGCGTCTGCCGATGGTGATAGTACGCTCCTTCTGAGCCAAGGCTTTCCAGACCCGTTCCACTGTGCACCTCTTGCCCCAAACCGCGAGACTCTCCCAAACGGTCGCGACCATCCGTGAAGCTACCCAGAAAGTGTAGGACATCAACATCGATGCCTTGATGTCGTCAAGATCGGCGCAGTCAGAGTCTCCTATGATGGAGAGCGCGTACTCTCGAAGCGCTCGCCACACGGCTCTTGTTGCAGCGTTGCTCGGTGGACGGAGGGCTGGCATACCTTCCATCCCCCCCAAGATAATCTCTCGAACGGTTGCGGGGAGGAGATCCGGCTCTTGAATAAGCAAGACCCGTTGCGGCGTCTTGAGGTGCTCCCAAAATTGGTCTTCCGACAAGCGCTCGCCATGTCTGTCAGTAATCGGCAAGGATGCAAACAACCCCGAGCCAGTCCCGATCCTGAAGACGACCTCCTTACGATGGGTATTCCCGCGCACAAACCGCACGCCTGGCCCTTCGGCGAGCCAAGGGCACCACGTCCAGAGCGCGTTCTTCCCTGTGGCGAGATCACTCTCGATGAAGGTTTGCAGAACAAAAACCCCGTGAAACGGCATGGGCACCTGAAAGACCAGGGGGCACCAATTATTGTCCGGATTCAACGCAATTTCCCCTGGCTTCATTGCCAGATGGCCCTCAGACTGCCACGCCATGAGGAAGTCCTGATCCGTTGGCGTGGTTACCCGTACATCGGCAATTTTTGGTAGGCGGCCAGCACAGACCCTGTTTAACCGGTAGTGGACCACCTCAGCAAGGCGTTTTGCGTCCAGTTCCCAGACAGCCTCGCGTGCGGACATGACCTGGTTCTTTCTCAACCCCATCCTGGCACTCCACCAGACGCTCATGAACTTCGGATCTACGCGTACGCCAAGATAGTACCAAATGGACGCCAACGTCTCAAGCGCAGTCCGTTTGTGGGTCTCTTATTACTTCTGAAAGGGTGTGTGCGATTCACGGTTGATGACACCCAATCAGGGGCCCGCGTGGCAATTGGCTTGGGACGTCAGTCCCATCAACTTGTGGGTTCCGACATCTGAAGAGTCGTAGCGAAATAGAGTGAGGGCCTCGCGGCAAGAGCCACACCGTAGGGGTCGTTGACGAGAACCAGAGCAGATGGCAATGAGAAAAGTGGCATCTCAACCATCAACTCGCACCCGGTCCCGACGCAGCAGGGTGCGGGGGCTCATAGAAGGAAAGGAGACCGAAATATGGCAGATCGCCTGATCATTCGGGACCTTCCGGCATCAGGGGTCCAGCTGCACATGCATACCGATGCATCTGGCACCTGCATCCGGGCGGCGAGCCTGAAGACCTACAGCGGCGAACGTGTTCGCACATTGACACCGTATGAGGCTGCAATGGCGGATGCTAATGCCCAGGCTCTCGGGCTGAAGCGAATCAGTCGCTAGCGGGCACGAGTCGCTTCGGAGGTGAGTGCCCAGTGCAGTGGGAGCGTCGAACCGCTGCACTCCCGGTGCCCACCTTCGAAGCGGCAACTTTAACTCTTAAATTCGCGTTCAGCTCGTTCAACAGATTCTTGTAGCTAATTTTCCAACTATCCACCTCGCCTAGTCATGGTGGGAGAACGCCCTGTGGAAAGGAGAGTAAGCCAGACTGGATGTGAGACCGTATTGAGTGGTGACTCAACGACAAGCCAATATCGTGAAAGGAGAAATCATGACAGCAACTGTGAGTCAAATTAGTTGTCCTGCCTGCCAGAAGAACTGTGATGCGTCAGTAGACGTTTGTCCAAACTGTGGATGGAGATTCAACAAGACTGCTGGTAAGTTCGAACCCACTGTCATCCGTCCCGCCGTCAGGCCCAAAATTCAATGTGAAGTGGACCTTGCCGCTACGGTAGACCGTACTGGTTCTTCCAAGGCATTTGAGACTGGTATCCCTCGAACCTACGAGACCATCATTTCTCAGGTCAGGGCTAAGGCGAGGAGTGTGAAATGCTGGTTGGCCAGCCACGGCGACCTCGATGAGGGACAGGACTTCATCCTCCATACGGATGCCGGGACACCGGAACAGGCTATTGAAGACATACGAAAGATCACCTACGATGGCGGAGGTGATCCCCCAGAACATCACGTCGACGCAATCGAGACCCTTCTGGACCGCGTCCCATGGACCGCCAACCCATCTCGCGCCCGTGGTGCAATCCTGGCCTTCATGACCGCTGATACAAAGCCGGCCAAATCCGGTATCACGGCGGCCGCACTTGGAAAGAAGATCAAGGACAAGGGACTGCTGTTGTACCTGGTGTGCGAACCCACACCGACACTCCAGCAACTCGCATCAGCAGCGGGAGGCTTGGTCTTCCAAATATCAAATAGTCCCGACCCGACCTCGTTGCAGCAGATCGCAGCACAGCTGGCGGCTTCAATCGTGGCCACGATCGCCAGTGGAAGCACGGTACCAATGACTGTGTCCGTGGCCTAGCCAACAATCAACTCATGCCTTTGGAGATTCCGATGATGAACACCCAAACACAAACTGGAAGAGCAATGACGATCATCAGTAGCGGTCTGAGACGGCCTTCGTGGATCTGCAGCAACGTCAAGCAGAATGTGATCCTTGTTCGCGACAGATCCGGGTCCATGAGCGGACAGAAAGCAACAGATGCTTCCGCCGCAAGCCTTGACCTCGTTGCTGAGCTTGCCCAGCCCGGCAACAAAGATGGATTCAATGTGGCGTGTATTGATTTCTCAAGTCGATCCAAGATCGTCCATGACTTGGACAAGGCGACAGCACTGAGTGGAAAGGTCGCTCGGTTGTCCACAGGCCTGCTTGATCGAAGCACGAATATCACCGCTGGCCTAGAGGACGCCTCGTGTGTACTTGAGAAGGCCCGCAACTCAAATCAGGATGGCGTAACATATCTCCGGCCCGTAGTAATTGTCTTCACTGATGGCTGCCATAACGAGGGAGAGCCACCCTACACCGTGGCGAACCGTCTCAAGGCCAATGCTGATCTGGTCACGGTCGCGTTTGGCAATGACGCTGATGAGACTCTTCTGAGAGACATAGCCAGCTCGCCGCAGCATTTCTACCGGTGCACAAGCGGGAAGGAGTTGCGACGTTTTCTGGCGGCCGTTGGCGCGACTATGACAGCCACCATGGCAGCGCGCACTAATGCCACTCAGGCGCTCACCAAGATTCAGCAGTAACTACACTGACAACCTGTCATCAAGGCAAAAGGCATCGTTGGCCAAGCACCGGGTGGCAGCCTCAAGACAAAGAGTGTTGGAGGAGGCGTTCGTTACATGGAAAAGCTGTTGACGAGCTGAAGTTCGTCACTGCCACCCGGTGTTGCGGATTCACACCCGAAGCACACAAAGGAAGGAGAACATCACATGCGAATAACACCTACCCAGGAGCAAATAACATATCTGACCTCGATTGGCACTTCGAGAGCCGCCCCCCTGCAGCCTGTCCCGGCTACCGAGCACCCGCCAAAGGCTAACCATTCCACCGTGGCTAATTCAAGCACGCGGGCAGGTCAATGGTGGGCGATCTTGCTAGTGATTCTCGCTTTCCTGTTCGCCGTGGGTGCCCTCGTGCGAGCAGGAGAGTTGCCGGCGATGAGACAGAGTGTAACTGCTCCCGTCGTCCCAGCCCGATCCGATGCGAATCAGCTCTCCAATTGGGGTCTCCGAGGGCTTAACGCGGCACCCGGCTTGAGTCGCGAATCGCCCAGTAGCCAGACGATGCAAGGTGAACTGGTTGAATTGCAGAAGAGTGTCACCACTCTGAAGTCCCAGCTCGGTGATCTACGGGCCACGCTTCAGAAAGAAGAATCCACCAGTCACAAGGCTCTCTCTGATCAAGTGCAGAACATCCAGGCTGATCTGCAGAACCTCAAGCGTAGTTCGGCAGACCGGTTCGGGGCACTGACGGCTTCGATCCCAGATACAGTCGATGCCCGTGTGGCGGAATTGGTAACACCCATCAGACAGGCTGCGCGAGAAGACTCATACACACTGAGCGAAGCTTTGAATCAGCAACGACAGGACTCCAACAGGCGCATGATCTGGTTTGCTGTTGTCTGCATCCTACTCACAGGTTTGATCGCCACCGGGATGGTCCTATTGAGAAGACGCATAAGTCAAGTCGAACAGGACGTAGTCTCCGAATTGGGCGAGAGACTCTACACGGGCCAGAACATCGGACCTGTGTCGAATCCTCCAGAGAATGCCGATGGCATCCTTAGAAAGAGCGAGGGCAAGACGATAGGCATCGGACCTGTACGGCCGTTGCAGAAGGCCGCGCCGGACCCTCTTCGCCAAATGCAGAAGCTCATCAAAGCCGCTGATGCTCTTCACCACATCCGAGTCAAGCCCGCGATCCCTTCATCGCCGTGGAGACTGGGCTTGGCGACGGCGAAAGGAAACGTAAGATCAGAGAATCAGGATTATGGACTGCACTTCACGATCGGCGACCATGATGTGTTGATCGTGGCGGATGGCTGCGGTGGACTCCCATACGGACAGAGAGCAGCTCATCTTGCTGCTGCCGGCGCAGCGGAGTCGATCATACATGCTTATGGCGCGGCTCCACGCGGGCGTGCTCCACGCGTCAAGGACACGGCAGTGCGAGCGATCCTACAGGCCGGTCACCGACTTTCTATTGAAGGCGACAAACTGAACGTGGCGGATGCTGCCCTGCGCACAACTCTGATTGTTGTCATCGGAGACAAGCGCGAAATTGGATATGCCTATATCGGAGATGGCGGCGGCTATCTCATTCGATCCTCTGGCGAGGTATGTCGATTCCTTGAGCCCCAGAAAGCAAGTGACTTGGGAATGAACGTCCTGGCAGCCTCCCTTGGTCCTGTGATCGAGGGCGAGCCTCTAGTGGGCGTCCTCAGCCGCTCTCCGGGAGATGTGTTGATCGTCGGCACTGATGGTGTCTTCGATAGGGTCGATGAGACATTTCCCAAGAAAGTGCTTGGCGGTTGTATCGAATGCAAGGGTGATCTTCAGGCAGCGACCGCGCAGGTCGTGGCTGAACTCGCCGACTTCAAAGACAGCCTTGGGTTTGTTTGCGATGATAACCTGACTTTGGGAGTCATGGGCGATGGAACCTGTCCCAAGGTTTCCGAGGGATTCTGGCTGCCTGCGAAGGAGGCTGCAGAAGCTAACATAGATACGCCGTTAGAACTGGCTGCATCAGAATTGAAAGGATAATATCATGACCCGGAAAGGGAAGATAATCAAGTCAGACTCCGGCCATTGCATCAGGATTGAAGAACCGCTCATCAAGCAGACATGGGACGCCACGCAAGCGAAATGGGTCGATGTACCTGGCGTTGGGGGACAAGCGTGTGCCTACTGGGCCACTGAGATGAATACCGGACAGAAAGGTGTGGCCAAGATCTTCAAGAAGGAGTTTGCGAATGCGGATACGATCAAACGTACACGATTTCTCGTCGACCAAGACTTGCATACGGCGTGTCCGATTCTACTTGCGCCCATCGAAGTTTTGCACAAAGGGGACATGGTCGGACACTACACGCCATTTGCTGACGGTATGTCGTTAGAGAACCATCTGCTTAAGCCTGATTCGACGTTCATCGAGCACATGCAGCTAGCTATCGCGTTGTCTCATGCGACAAGTGTACTGCACGCGCGGAATATCGCCCACGGTGATCTTCAAACCGAGAATCTCATCGTCAATCATGTTGGTTCTGTCCTGGAACTCCGCGTAATTGACCTGGATAACTTCAGTGCACCTGGCCTGCCCCCCCCGCCATGCGTTGGTCATAACCTCTACATGAGTCCTGAGTTGCGAGCAGCCTTGGACAATCACCAGCCTGCGGTACCCACTATTCGCTCGGAGCTCTTTTCACTTGCAGTCCTGATGCACGAGATCGTTCTTCTCCGCCACTTGGTGGCTGGCTCCGATAGCACGGATGAGAGCTTCAGGAAGGCAATGTGCTCAGGCAGATGGCTGCAGGATCCCGCCGCAGCGGATAGGCCCACCGGAGATCTTGGCGGCTACCCTGTGGAGGTGCTCAACGCGGACTTGGCGAGGCTGTTCAGAGCTGCAGTGAGTCTTCAACCTTCAGATCGCCCGTCCGCTGACGAGTGGGAAACTGAACTGCACAAGGCCTTCCAATCGGTGTACTGCTGTCCTGCCTGCGGTGGCCCCTGCATTGTTGATGCATCAAAGGTCGTTTGCCCCCTGTGCAAGAGACCGTTTCCATATCTCACCCTGCGGATTCTGGCAAATCACTCGACGATTCCTCTGAATCGCGGAGCTACCTTGGTCGGTCGAGCAGACCTCTGTGGTTCTCCAAAGGCGTCCGTGCGGCATGCAATTTTCCGCAGGGTGGGACCAGAACTGTGGATCGAGTCGCTCGGGAGCAATGGAACATACCGCTGGAATGGTCGAGGATGGACGAAGTTCCCAGATGGAAAACCGTTGCTGGTTCAGAATGGCGATCGGCTGAGACTCGGTGATGTAGAGGCCCTACTCAACTAAAGGAGGTAATGACAGAATGAACAGTCGGCTTTTGCGAGCAATCTGTTTTGTTGTTGTACTCTCGATCTATGTCACCCTATTGGCCATTCTGGCCCGAGCGTTACCTTTGCTCTTCCTGACAGGCCTCCTTGCCTGGTTGGTTGTTCGACGACCTTTCGTCTACCCCGAACGTATCGAACCTGACGTGCGACTCTTCAGCGAAAAGGCCGGACAAACCATTGGACGGCTCATCGGCGTTCTAGCTCGGACATGGACTGGTGGCCCTTAGCGTATGTACGCTGTGACCTCACGATTCAAGACACGAGAGGCACGGTCTTCCACCTGAGGAGGATCGTGCCTTTCTCATTGCTAATCCCTCGCGATACTGCGTCGTCCAGATTAGCACAAGCAGTGAAAGGAGCTCAAACATGTCTTTCCTGAACAAGTGCCTCGCTGTCTTTGTCGCTTTCGCGGCATTGCCATTGATATTGTGGTTGACCACATCGTTTGTCAATCGGCACGACTACTTGAACCTCATTCGCGGAGGTCTCTTGATTTGCGGTCTCGGAAGCATTGCATGGGGTGTTCTCTGGCACAACAAGGGTGGTCTCATAGCCATAGGCGTGACTCTCCTATTGATCGGATTTCTCTCGTTTCATGTAGACGACTTTTCGGAGGGCGCGGGCTTTGCCCCTCTCGATCGGTCGGAGTTCACCTACCGGCTCCACCACTTTTTGTCCTATCCGATTCAACGCTATCCCTACACGCCCCTTTGCTACGCCTTGGTTGGACTATGGGTGATCCTCAATGTGGTGATGTTTGCACAGCGGATCCCGCATCGGGCCATCATTGCCGCTAATGCAGTCGTAGTTGTCGGTATTGTGTTAATGGCGATGGTCTGGCCCTCGTAGAACAATCCTATGATGGTTATCTACTGACGAAGTTCAGCCCCTTATGACCACGGCACTGGGCTGCCGCGAGGACGCGTAAAGTATCCTCCAGACCTCACGACCGTTCTGCCTCTTGTTTGCTCTTCGGATCCATCAGGTGCATCGACCAGCGTTCAACGAATAGGTCCTATGTGGTGGCGGTTCCGCACTTTCGGTCCCACCATCCGTCCGCACGCGAAGTCTCACTGCAAGGGGTCTGGAATAGGCTGCAGTCAAAGAGATGCTCCAGGTTCAATAATCAACTTCTAAGGAGACGGGCAATGATAATACACGACATCTTAACGAACATACACGGGATCGTCCTTCTCTTAGGTTTGGCCAGTGTCTGCACCATCGTCTTTCTCGTGGCGCGCCAGGCGTTGAAGGCATCGCCTTTTGAAGGGACTGCCGGGTTGATTATGGCATCCTGCACGTCCCTGCTTGCAGTTATGGCAATGATGCACTTCAGCGGTCATGAGACTGTCACTGGTGGCGGACTTGACGAGACCAAGAGCAACGCTTCCGGATTGCAGGTCATTCTCATTCCCTATGCAGCACTGGCCATCAGTTTGGTCGTGATCTTGGCACTGTGGCTTGCCAATAGTCTTTTTCAGCGCGGGAGATACAGAGCACCCAAGGGCAACGATAATGAACCCACGGAGCGGGTAACCAGAAACTGCCCGCAAATGCTGGATTCCACGCACAGGCCATACCAAGCGCCTCACCGCAACTCTAACTCATCTTGAGCAATTTGCTCTCGCCTTGTTCGAAATGTAACGACGCTTCTACATCAAAGGAGGTTTGAATATGTTCCCAAAGACAGATCAGTCCCCGTCTGACCATGAGGACCAACTTCCCGTCATTCGCAATCTGGCTGATATTGGCCCTCTCCTCACCGCCCTCAGGAGAAATGCAGGGCTGACTCAGGAGGGTGTTAGTGGCAAAATCCCCCTATCTGTGCGCTTTCTCGCAGATGTCGAACACAATCGCAAACCTCCTTCCATTCGCACTCTGCTTGCGATGGTACATGCTGTGCGGCACGAGGTGTGCATCCTACCTGCAGACTTCGTGGCTCAATTACTTTTGACACAGAACAGGGTGAAGGGATTGGCTGCCGAACTCGCGGCCTTGGAGAAGAGCTTGCGGCCAGAAGGCCAGCACAAGCCTGAGTAAGGCGAGGGTACCGGAAATCTTAACGAACCGGCCCTGTGAGATCGTGTTAACGCCGTTTCCACATCCATACAATTCTCCCTGTAAGGGGCAACTATACACATTCATAGAATGCCAGGAGGTACCTATGAAACAACTGAATCTGTTTGACCCCAGAGAGATGGAAGGGACAAGGGCATGTCCCGGTCCGTCATTGCCGATGGCAGCGCGTGGCCGCGGCACGTTGGTCATGGCCAACGTGGCGACAACCAGTATTGACGAGGAAGACAGAATCCGCACGCTGATGCATACGACAGACCAGGGGCAATTCCAGGAGGGTCTTCGGCAATTGATGACTGAGGAAGAGAGCGCGGCTATGACCGCCGCTGAGGCACTCGGGCACGCTGTCCAAGTGATGCACCTGGTAGACAGCATAACCCGACGGCTCACATTGCGTTTCGCGAGACTTTCTGACTGGAACGGTCTTGCTGAAATACTCGCCGTAGAGACAGTAGGTCGAGGGACGCGTCGAGAGACACGTTGCATTCAGTTGGACTTAGGTGAAGGGAGCCGAAATTTAAGAGGCCATGTTGTATTCCGCATTGCCGCGAGGGACGTAGGACAGTACCGATCTCCAATCCCCAGTGCTGTTATCCAATTGCTTCGAGATTCGCAAAACGTCTTCACGCGGTTAGCGATCATTGAACCCCTCTTTGATATGCAGGGAAGGGTCATCCGGGATCTCGTATCAGCACGGAAATTGTTTAGACCTGTCGATCCGATTATTTTAGGGTACTTGGGGCCAGCGGTCTCACTCGTCCCCAAGGAAGTTCTACACATCTTCAAGAGAGACAGGAAATGGGCACCAGCGTTCATAGTGGCACACTGGGAATAAGACATGCTGTAGCAGCAGTGTCACTTTGGGACACTGCGGCCCAGTTACGTCGTCTCTTCTTTGGGAGGATAATGGATGCAATACCGCGAGACTTCTCGTGATCGATCGGCGTGGATATGGTGGTCTGTTGCAGCGTTCGCGCTCGGCGTGACCTCTGTCGTGCGTCAGCTCCTGCCGTGTGAGGATTCGACAGTCATCAAGCCGGCCGGGTCCAAAGCCGCCATGACAGCGACCTTCAGCAGGTCGGTTGGTGACTCGAACACCTATGCTTGCCTCTGCGATCTCCTAGACCAGCTGAAGGCCGAGCAGGCTAGAGTGGCGGCGATTCTCGTCAAGCTCGTCGGGGACCCGAATGGCGATCCGCTCCACGCTCTCATGAAGCGGATCAAGATTGAGCAGGCCAGGCCACTCGCCAAACAAGACTATACAGAGGTCAAGTCGGCCTTGGTCGAGATGATGACGAAGGGCGGACGTAGTGGACTCTATGCCCGATACGTTCTCGAGTGGATCACGCATCTTGAACCTGACGAACGGACCATCGAGGAGAAGTACGCAGAACTTCGGAAGAGGCCCGGGGTCATCACGACCAGTGACGCTCTCGGGGCGCGAATTCAAGCGATGGCCAGATGCATAGCCGTCGGAACACTGGAGCCGTGCCCCGCTGGAAGTGGCTTTTGTCTATTCGATGCCCAAGAGATGATTTGCCGAATCATGCCACTCCCTTCAATGGCTGAGGACTGCAATAAGTATGTTGGCAGATGTATTGGTGTCGCCGGGGAGATAATAGCGCCAGAGTCGGTTGCAGAAACGATTTCAGTGAGTTGTACGGAAATCGTGCCCTTGGACGAGTAATCCCTCTACCAGCACGGAGGTCTAATTGTGGAATCATACCCTGAAGGTAGCTGCGCTTTGACATCAAAACCGATCATATCTCAGACGTTTGTCGAGCATAACACGGCTTTTGGCCTCAGAGTGTATAAAGAGATAGCGGCGGCTTCAACGGGCAACATAGTCTTCTCTCCCTGGGGTCTATCCTCGGCCTTGGCTATGTCTTACGCAGGCGCACGCGGGCAGACCCTGGAAGAGATGTCAAAGACACTCGGGTTCTCCGTGTACCAGGACCGTCTCCACCGTGCATTTAGGGATCTTCGTATCAGGTTCCAGGAAATCCAGCGACGCGGTAAGATCACCCTACGGGTAGCGAACGGACTATTACGGCAACAGAACCGCCCTTTGCTCCGCACGTTCAATCGCTTAATCTCAGAGTACTACGGCACATTGATCGCGTCTGGAGACGGCGGTGGGCACGCTTTCAACACCTCCAACTCGATGGATGATTGGGTGGCGGATTGCACACTCGACAAGATTAGAGAAATGGCTGCCCCGGGCCCTTCTGGTTCATCCGCTAGGCTTGCCGTGGTGACTTCGGTCTACTTTAAGGCTGCCTGGGAGCACCGATTTGAAGAAACAAGCTATGCCTCTTTTCAAGTCACGCCGAAACAACGTGTCGAAGTGCCCATGATGATGCGATCTGAGTACATGCGATGCGGCGAGGTGGGCGAGACAAAGATTCTAGAGCTTCCCTATGTAGACGGCGAAGTAACCATGACAATCCTGCTACCCAAGAGAATCGACGAGCTGGAGACGAGCCTATCTGTAGATGCCCTCAATCTGTGGCGACTGAGCCTGGAAAGGGCCAAGGTGCGTGTGTACCTGCCAAGATTCCGAATCACCATGGCCACCCCACTTGGCCACGTACTCAGACGACTTGGCATGACCCTCGCTTTCAGTCCCGGTGCGGACTTTTCCGGAATCGACGGCTCGACAGAGCTCTACATCGCGGAGGTTCTGCACAAGGCGTTTGTCAGGGTGGATGAAGAAGGCACCGAGGCTGCCGCAATCATCGCCCCTGTCTTTATGGTGCTCAGTGCCGAGCCGGTGTTTGTGTTCAGAGCGGATAGGCCGTTCCTTTTTCTGATCCAGGACACCCAGACTGGCACCATCCTTTTCATTGGCCGTGTGAAGAATCCCACGTCACCATGACAATACCAGCATCATTGGCTGGAGCTATCATGCAGCCGTACCACGGTGAACTTCACCATCGCGGATAATCCCTGTTGACTCACACACCGAAGCTCGTATATCCCAGGTGATAGCTCAAGTCGTTGCACCTGCCCTCTGCCCTCCATTTTCCCATTGAGGAACCATAGGTCCCCCCTGTCCTGGTTGGCACAAGCGCGAACGACGGCGGTGCCACCTGTGGCAACAAAGACCTCGCCATCGCTTGGGGCGATGATCTGGAGGCTGTCTTTCACCTCTTTGGGCAACAGGAGAGGTCCCGATGTGCGGATGGTTTCAGGCTCGGGCGGATCGACATCGGTCCGCAGGCGTAGCAGACTGAACAGTCCGCACAGGATGGGTTCAGCGATCTCGGCCCCGACATACTCGGCACGACCTGTCCCCCGAAACCTTCCGACCCACACGCCAACGGCGTACCGGTAGTTGTGCCCCACGGCCCAGGCATCCCTGCGCCCCGAGCTAGTCCCCGTCTTCCACATGAACCAGGGGATCGCACCGGCGGAGTCATTTTCCACTCTCGCCGGTTGTCGGTGACGCGATGAGAGGATGTCGCTGATGGCAGCACAGACCTGAGGTTTCAGGGCGGGGGTGGCAGCACCGGACTCATCGAAGAACAAGCGTGGATGTCGACGAATGCCCTGGCGAGCGAGCGTCGCGTAGGCATTGGTCAGGTCCAGCAAGGTCACTTCAATGCCACCCACGGCCAGGGCCAATCCGCCTCGCGTTTGTGCATCCGACGGAAGCGAGACACCAGCCGCGTCCAAGATCCCGCAACAGCGGGCCAGTCCCACTCCCTCGGCAACAAGAATGGCCGGCACGTTCAAAGATCGCCGGAGGGCTTCGGCCGCCGTGATCTCCTGGGAGTAGGTCCTGTCAAAGTTCCCCGGGGTCCAGGAGCCCCGGACAATGGGGACATCGTACACCGTGGACTCACCATTCAGACGTCCCGCCTCAAAGGCTGCCGCATAGATGAAAGGCTTCAATGCGGAGCCCGGACTTCGCCGGGCCAGCACACCATTGACCTGACCATCGACGGGATCATTGGGATCACCGGAGCCGAGCATGGCCACAATGGCCGACTCGGTGACATCGATCACAACCACCGCCAATTCAGAGTCATCCGGCAGGCGTTCCAGGTGTTTGCAGGCCAGTCTCTCCACCTGCTCCTGGATATCCGGATCGATAGCGACCTGTCCCCCCGATGGCCTGCGATTCAAAGCCAGGCTACACACGTGCATGCCAAGGCGAGGGCGAGACGATCGGTAGATCGATGCGGGGGTGGATGCCGCTTCCAGCAATTGCTCCGACGTGATCATGCCGCTGCGCAACATGCTCTGCAGAACTATCTGCTGGCGTCTTCGAGCAGCGTCCAGGTGCCCGTCCGGGCAATATCTGCTGGGAGATTGAGGCAGTCCGGCAATCAGGGCCGCCTCGGCCAGGGACAACTGGCCGGCGCTCTTGCCGAAGTACTTCTGTGACGCCGCTTCTACACCGCGCAGATTGCCGCCGTAAGGAGCAACATTCAAATACGCCTCCAGGATCTGTTGCTTGCTCATCAGGCGATCCAGCTGAATCGCACGGAAGGCCTCTACGATCTTGGCCCGTAGCGTGCGAGGTCGGTTGTCCATCATCCGACACAACTGCATATCCAAGGTAGAGGCCCCCGACACGACTTGTCGAGACCACAGATTCTGCCTGAGAGCCCGCAGGACAGCCCACGGGTCGACGCCGGCATGGTGGTAGAAGCGTTGATCCTCCGTGGCGATGGTCGCCTGAATCAGCCAAGGCGAAACACTCTCAAGTGGAATCGGATAGCGCCACTGCTGGTTGGAACCCACCATGCTGAACAGGCGATTGCCCCTGGCATCCAGCACCACTGGGCTGGCGGGCCATTGCTGCAACCGCTCTACCGGGAACGGATACAATTGCCAGGCCAGCAAGAACAGGCCCATCAAGATGACGAGGAAAAGACCGCCGCCCAGCGCCGCAAGTCTCACGGCTTTCTTGACCGCCGATTTCCCGGGATTCCGCGTTCTCTTGAACAAAGCCCTGTCCCTACTTGGCGTGAATAGTCACTCGTCCGGCCTGGCCCAGGCAGGCCACCGATTCATCGTACATGCACGAGGCCTGGACAGGCGGCAGGGCAAACTCGCCCGCCGCAATCACTCGCAGCGAATACCTGAACGTCGTGGCCTTGGAACCGGCCGTGCAAAACAGCACAACCCGATCGTCCAGGAACTCCACATGATCTGGCTCATCGCCCACAGCCTCGCCTGTCCGCGCCGAGGTCGCCAGCCGAGGATTCTCGACTTCCATGCCCCCCGCCAGTGCATCAACGATGGCGATATTGTGGACAGTCGCTCCCGTGGTCCTGATCGCAACTTGTACCTGTACCAGGTCCCCTACGGACAGATCGTTGGCATCCACAGGGTCGCCTTCGCCATCGATCCAGCGGCGTTCGACGCTCAGTTGACGCTGGTAGGGCTGGATGGCATCATCACGGACAAGTCCCCTGCTGGTCACGACAACGTAGATAGTCCCCTGCCCTTCGGAAGACACCTGCACCGGTTCTGTGACATTCTTCAGCTCCAAGGACGCGGGTTGCTCGCTGCTGAACCGAGCGGTCTGGCCGGCCCCCGCCTCGATAGCACCCGTGAACTGAGGCTGCTCGCCCCGCGTCGCCGCCTGGTAGCGGGACAAGGCCGCTATCACCGCGGCATTGTTCAGTGTACTGCCCCATTGGCCGTTGGATCGGGCCTTGCTCAGACCAGCTGCCAAAGGCACCGTCATCGGGTGATTCGGCTCGATGTCCAATAAGGCGCTGAGCCAAAGCGATTCTTGTTCGACTTGGCTGGTCAGCCGCCCCGTGGTGGTTGTTTCGACGGCCTTCTGGGGCGGAGTTGTCGGAAGCAGGGACAGTGCTTTGTCCTTGTTGCCCGCGGCATAGAACGCCTCGGCCAGATGTGCCAGACCTGCAACATCCAACTGCTCCTTCTGTTCAGCCAACCTGGCCATCCAACCCTGTGGCGGCTGGCCAAACACCGCCAGGACGCGGCAGATCAAAGCCCGGGTATTGATGTCGGGGGCATCTTCGCCGGTGGCGCGCAACCGACTCTCCAGGTACTTCGCCAGATCGGTTGTGAATTGCCGATCAATCTGATACCCAGCATTCCTGGCTTCAAGGAGACAGGTCGCAGCATAGGCGGTCGCCCACAGGCTGGGGGCGGGGTCCCCCGGCCAGAAGCTGATCCCGCCGGAACGGGTCTGCATGGACCAGAGCCTCGCGATGCCTGCTTTCACCATGTCATCGATGGCCGACGCCCGGCTCGGTCCTAATATGCGAGGTGCATACACCAGGGAGAGCAGACGACTGCTCGTCTGCTCGGCGCAGCCGTAGGGATAGCGGATCTGTTCTTCGAGTGCCGCCTCCAACTCGACGCTCGGCCGGGCACTGACCGATACCGTCATCTGAACCGTCCCCTTCATCAGAACGTCGGGTGGCTCGACGCGAATCTGCTCACCTGCCCGCAGAGTCTTCAACTCGATCGCCGTATGCAAAGCGGTTGCGGCGCGAATGGGCAGTGTCGCCATGCTTCGGGCCACCAGGGAGGTGTCAACGCTTGGGCGAGGTGAGGCTTCGATGACAGCCTCGGCCGGTCCAACGCCGGTCGCTCGCGCCTGCAGCAATCGCGTCGCAGGTCTGCCTGGCTGGACGATCAAATCGTCGTTTTCACCCGAAAGCTCGACAGGTCCTGAAACCGTGGTCTTGACGCCAAGCGTGAGCGGCTGGTCCGTCGAGTTGAAGAGCTTCACAGGCACCGTAAATCGGTCCCCCGGTGCGGCGAACCGCGGCCAGCTGGCCTCCGCCAGAAGCGGTGAAGTGACGGTCACGGCGTGTGCGGCACCGCCATAGCGATCATGGTCGACAGCAACCGCCATGATCCGCAGTTGCCCGGTCAGGTCAGGCAATGGCATCTGGACCGTCACCTTACCCTCGCTGTCAACGGCAGTCGCCTCCTGCCAGACGATGGCGGGCTTGCGGGCGCGGGTGGGTACCGGATTGCGGCGCAGGTTGTCGACTTCACCTTCATCGCCTCCGATCCGCACCATGCCGCTCGGCCTCTGATAGTCGGGAAGCAGCCAGTTGAACACGTCCGATGTGGAGACCCCCGGCTTGCGAGGGCCGAGGAAGAACGTGAACAGGTCCGGCGTCTGATAATCGCCTGTCAGCAGGATGCCCTCGTCCACTGCCCACACATGAACTATCGTGGGCTGGTTGGGATCACTCGGATGGCCGGTATCTACTGTTATGGAGACGGTCTGTTTGGGCTCGGCTTTGGCCGGCGCGCTCACCGTCACCGGCAATCGGTGCGGCGAGTGGTCTATCAATATCCTTGCCATACCCAGTCCGCGGTGCGGCAGCCAGCTTTCCTGGTTGGGGTCGACCGCCCGCACGACGGTGGCCGTCAGGAACGCACTGCCGCGAAGATCGTCCGGCAAGGCAAGTCCCAGTTCGCATGTGTTCTGTTGTATCTGCGCCGTCTGGCAGGCGACAACATGATCTGTTTCCAGCGTCAAGAGCACCGTGCCCGGAATCGGACTGCGGAGCAAGACCTTGGCCATCTCTCCGGCCGTGTAGGTCTTCTTATCCGTGACGATCTCGACCCGCTCCGGCTGATCCATCGGCATACTCTGAGCCGCATCCCCGTTTCGGGAGGCATAGAGCGATAGCCACGTGCAACTGCCGCTGGCATCGTCTGTCACGATCAGACGATAGCTTCCCCAATCCGGGCAAGTGATGTTCAGGGAACCCGCAGCACCTGCCGCCTGGACAATCTGGTCTTCTCCCACTTTCTCTATCTTCTCGCTCGACTGCCAGACGTACTTGTCTTCGATCTGCTTGAGAACGGTATCGTACTCCACCCGCAGGAGTTGTGCCGTCATCCGACCTGGCATCGCAGGCAAATCATGGCCCGTCAATCGGACCCAATCCAAGGCGATCGTCTGTCCAATCGGCACAACTTGGCCCCTTGGCAAACGCAGCCCGACATGGATATCAAGTAAGTCGAGGACACAACTCATGTTGGAGGATACCGATCGACCGCCGGGCTCAGTGACAGTTGCAGACAAATACATGGCGTAGAGTCCCGGCTTCAACTTCCGTGGGATGTTCGCATCGATCTGGCAATGGCCTTGCTCATCCAGACTGTCCTCTACTTTCGGCAACTGGACGGAAGCCTCCCGCTTATCCGGACTAAACTGGTAGCCCGGCTGGGCTTTGGACTCGAATCGCCTTGGCACGAGCGTTCCGTTGAGCGTCACCGGCAGGTCGCTGGCAGGTTGATCCCAGAGATAGCGCCCTGATACCTGGACCCTCACGGGTTCGTTCGGGCCGAACCGCTCACCCGAAGTGGTTGCCTTCACCTCCATCCGTACCGGTACAAAGGCTTCCACAAAGGCTGTCGTGGAGCCGAGCGAATCGCTCGATCCGGGCAGCGTGATGGAGAATCGGTAGGGCCCGGTCTGATCCTGTTCGGATGGCGTGAAACTTGTGTGGAAGACCCCCTGGTCCTTTTCGCGACGACTGATGGGCATGTCTGCGACCTGGCGACCGTCCGGCCGTTGCACCTTGGCAGACAGCGGAAACGACGATGGGATCGTTCCGGCGACGTCGCGGATGATCCCGGTCAGGTGGATCGTCTCGCCGGGCCTGTAGACCCCACGGTCCGTGTAGAGCATTACCTCATAACTGCTCGCATAGGGCCTGCCCGTTTGGTCCACCCCATCGATCATCCATTCGTTCTCATCCGGCACGAGATAGCTCTCGTCATCATCCTTGGAAGCCGTGATCACCCAAATCCCGCCATCCGGATGGCCCGAGGAGAAAGCCAGCTGCGCGATTCCATTCGGGTCCGTCTTCGCCGTGGCGACCCGCTGATTAGTGAAAGTCAGACCATTCACGACCACATCAGCCACAGGTTGGCCTGTCCGGAGCGACGTGATCCAGACCATGTAGCCACCGCGATGATGCTTGGCCGTGATCGCCAGATCGGTGATAGTCACAATCGCGGAGTCCTCGCGCCAATGGTCCTGTGCCGCCTTGGCCTCTATCCGGTAGATTCCTCGCGGCCGCTGCAGTAACTCCCCGAGATCCAGTGCCAGCGCCTTGGGTTGATTGTGAGGGAACTTCACCGCAACTGTCTTGGCAGGCAGAGCTTGAGATGTTTCATCGACCTCGCCATTATGCAGGTGCGACACGAGATTGTTGGCATGGACACGCCAGGTTCGCAGCTCCAGTTGCTCTATGTTCACGCCTTTCGCGTCTATTGTAAGTTTGCCCCAGGGCGAGAGAATCCCCCGGCCACGGTCGAACGCGATTTCGGGCTCGTAGTCCGGGACCTGGATTGTGGCGGAAGCGTCCTCCTTCAGCGTCTTGCCCTCTGCTGACAGCAAAGTGGCCGGCACCTTGAGGACGTAGCGCCGCCCCGCCATGAAACTACCTGTGATGTCGAGGCTGGAGTCAGACAGGTTAACCTTGAGTCCCGCGACGGGCGGCTCAAACGTAATCTTGGGCAGTTGCTGCCCGCTGTCGAGCCTTTGGGAGAAGGACAGTCTCACCGAAGGTCCCTCGTCCAAGTCCGGCCGCTCGCTGTCGACAGTCACAAGTCCAAACTCCCTCGGCACTTGCCGCTGGACTTCCACTGGCTTGCCAAGTCCGACTTCAGCTCCGTAGCCGGTAAGGCGCGCGTCAAGCACCATTCTGAACGTGTTTGACGGAGGGCGATGCAGGCGAAGGACCAGGTCTTTCTCACACGCCTTGGTCAAACAGAGAAGCTCACTGAGTTTGGCTCCCGTTCTGCCATCCTGGAACGTTGCGTTGCGGAGGAACTCGCCCGGGTCGACCGGCTGATTGAACTTCACCTGGAGTGTGATATCGCTGCCATCCGAGGCTACAACATCAGTTGACAGGAGTTGGAGCGGCCTGGCCGCCAACAGAATCTCGCCCGTGCCTTCCAGGATCCTGCCGGTCACAGCCCTGAACTGTGGAGTGGCAACGATCTTTAGCAATCGTCCTTCCGGCAAGGGCTTATCGAGATGGTATTCCCCCCTGTCGCGAGCGGACCAGATCCACTGGCCCGGACAGGCTGGCGTGATCTGGAAGATACTGGCCTTCTCAATCCGCCTGACCGACGCTTCGGAAACCAAATCTCGGTCAAACGCCAACGTGACCCTGTCCGGATTGTTCGAATCAGGTTGCAACACTGCGGACAGAACGCGGACTGTGGCTCCCGGTATCGTCAAGTCATGGTGTATCCACATCAGCCCAGCGATGTTGATGATCGCAAACACTGCTACAATGACGTATGTTGTCCTGGAAAGTCCCCGCATAGTTGACACCTATTCAAGAGAAGTGCTATCGACGCTTTGCAGCAGGAGTTGCTTGCCTAGAGGGACATATCGACAGAGATTGGGCAAATACTCAAGCGTTTCTGCAACGAATTGGTCCCTTGCATACGCACGTGGAGTAAGCCACAATCTCACCGTTTTGTGGATCATGGGAACAGAGATGATGGAGCTTCACGGCAAGTCTGATCCAACGGTTCTCTTGGGTTATCTCTAATCTGCACTTCTGGCTCTGGTCGTGGTGGCGCCGGAACAAATGCTTGGCAGTTCTCCCGTACCATTGAGATTGCCGCGTCCGGTCCTGTCCTTCTCTTCGTCGCTTATTGGGACCATCGCAGCAAGTTAGAGCTTTCCTTTGCGGTACTGTCATAGCACACAGTCGCCTAGAAGGGAGTCGCCAGAGGCGAGTATTGACGCACCACTCATCAACGTGAAAGCCAAGCTCCTCTCACATGCCAAAATGCAATGCGGTGCGACAAACCTATAGCCACTCATCGTTCCACAACGCCTTGGCTCAGCCCTACAAACACGGTGAAAAGCTGGCAGAAATGGTCGCTCTTGCCATGGCTTAAGACTATAATAGTGGTTTCTGGTTCTCCGAATGGCTGGAAGGTGGATAGGTTGGAGCAGTGATGAAAGTCAAACCGATGGGCATGCTGTTGATGATGCTGGCGGGATGGATCAACCGGCACCAGCAGGATGTGATCACCTACCTCAAGGAAGAGAACAAGATTCTGCGGGAGAAGCTCGGCGCCAAGCGGGTACTCCTGAATGACAATCAGCGGATGCGGCTGGCACGGTTGGGGAAGAAGTTGGGCAGATCGGTTCTGGCCGACGCCTGCTCCGTGTTCTCTCCTGACACAATCCTCCGCTGGCACAGGCGTCTCGTCGCCAAGAAGTACGATGGTAGCAAGAACTGCAAGCCTGGCAGAAGGAGGATCTCCGAAGAGGTCGAGCAGCTCATCATCCAAATCGCACGCAAGAACAAGACCTGGGGTTCCCGACGAATCAAAGGTCAACTCAAGTACCTCGGCCACAACATCTGTCACACGACCATCGAGAACGTCCTCAAGCGAAATGGCTATCCCAGCGGGCCCGACCGAGCCCGGGAGACCAACTGGTCAGAGTTCTTAAGATCCCACTGGGAGTCACTGGCAGCCTGCGATTTCTTCACGACAGAAATCTACACCCTGTCCGGGCTGACCCGGTACATGGTCCTCGTGAGCATCGACTACGCCACACGGAAGGTCAATGTGGCCGGGATCATTCAGCAGGCTCATGGCGAGTGGGTGATTCAGAAAGGAAGGAATCTGGCCGACCAGATCTCGGGCTTCCTGAAGAACAAGAAGTACCTGATTCACGACCGAGACCCTCTGTTCACTGAGGAATTCCGCGATGTCTTGAAAGCATCAGGCATCAAGCCCATTCGGACGCTTCCCATGGCACCACATCTGAATTGTGTCATGGAAAGATTCATCCGCAGCATCAAGAGCGAGTGTTTGGACCGAATGCTGATCTTCGGAGAGCGTCACCTGGAGTACGTCATCAAGGAGTACATGGAGCACTACCACACGGAGCGGGCTCATCAAGGGATCGGCAATGAAATCATCGAACCACCTCCCCCAGGCCAAGGTGAAGTCGTCTGCCGGGAGCGACTCGGCGGTCTCCTAAACTTCTATCGGAGGGCCGCCTGATGGAGTGGACGAATAAGTTTACGCTTCTGGGCAGCCCGGTGTGGGGCATTGAACGTGGCACGGCAGGCAATGAGGTCAGCGAGGCAGATCAACGGCGACGGCTCGTTGGGCTACGTCACCTTGGCGGCGTTCGCCGCTGCCTGTTTGGCGTAGGCGGAGGTCCCACCGAAGCCGCAGCCGAAGCCAAACAGGAGAGCATGGGAGTGAAGAAGCGGAAACAGTTCGTCAAAAAGTTCGTCAGTGAGCAGTGGATACTGAGTTGTAAGTCACTTGGATGTCCACTTGTATATCACTTGTAACCCTCGTTTTTGCCTCAAAATAGCGTTATAACCCATTGTAGATGCTGTACTTGCGCACGGACCGTTGGACTGAAAATCCGTGTGTCGCGGGTTCAGGGAATGAGCCGGGCGGCGGGGCGTGTCGATCCTGGGCCCTTCTGGACCCCTTCGTGACGCGAGCCCCGCCGCCTCGGGTTTCTGCGGGTTGGCGGGTTGCCGGTCCTGTACTGGACTGTCCCCCTGTGATGTACCTGTCGCCTGTGCTGTGCTGTGACTTTGGCTCTGTTGTGCTGTGTTCTCGCGGTTCTCTCCCGTTGTTTGCGGTGAATCCGGAATAGTACTCTCGTAAACGACACTCCCTGAATCCGGGCTGTCTGCTGTTTCTGTATTGTCTCTGTCCCTGTCTCTGTCCTGTCCTTTGTGTTTTGCGAAAATCAAACGTTCGGCAGCCTCCTTCTCGGCGTCCGACAAATAGACGATAAGGCCCGCCTGAGCATGCAGTTCCAGAAAGCCGGCGAACTTCTGACGGTCCTCGCACAGAGCCCGGATGGTGGCACACGTCTGGAACCCGTCGACCTGCCGCATCTGGCGCCGAAGGGTCTCGACCTCACCCCAGATAATACCGTTCACGTCCTCCTTGGCCGCGTATCGCCAGAGGATCTGCGTGAACATCTGGCATTCCAGCGTCCAGGTCGACCAGGCGGGGTGCGTGAACAAATCCAGACACAGCGGGATCCATGATGGGTCCTTCCGCTCCTGCTTCCAGACCCCTTTCGGTCCCCTCGCGTTGACGATCGCCAGCCACGGCGTGTCGGGGCTGTAGCGGTGATCTGGGTTGGCGGACTGCGGGAAGGGCGCCACCCAGCCCTTCGGGTCGGACTTACCGTGAGCCTTGCCTTTGACCCGCTCGCGCGTCCTCGCGGCTCTCTTGTTACGCTGCCGGGTAGTCGTGCTTCGAAGTTGACAGTTACCGATCATGGCGTGTCACCGAAGGTCGCCCTTGCGAGCATCGTGTCCTGTTAACTCAAAGTCGATCTGACCAACGTGGTGACAGCTGCTCGGATGTGTTCAGGTAGATCCGGCCAACACTCAATTAACAGAGCCAGGTCGGAGTCCTGAGATGTGGGGCTCTACGCAGGAAGCGCCCCACCATGCGCCCCATTGACAGCCGGAGGTTTTGTAAGTGCCGATGTGTGACGTACTTGTGGAATGTGCTCTACGGACTGAAAATCCGTGTGTCGCGGGTTCAACTCCCGCCCTGCCCATTGCTGCAAGATGTTGGCTGGAGATCACTTATGACTTCCAGCCTTTTTCATCTGTCACTCGACGCTCGATAACGTAAGGTATTGTTCGCACATTATACTGGGACGTGAAAAGGGTCCCTTC